>NZ_SMBP01000012.1 GCF_004341945.1 Longicatena caecimuris | reverse complement strand
ACATTTATTCTTAATCTTACAACAGGAATGGACTTTTTAGCCCATTCCTGTCTTCCTATTTACAATCGTAAAAATGATTGCAAGTTATTATATTAAGTATTATAATACTATAGGTTATGTATATATAAATGCATTAAGAAGGAGTGTTTATATGCTGGATATTATATTTGAGAATCCTTTTTATATAAAACATCGTGAATTCGTATTATGCATGGTAGATTTGTTTATCGTAGTCGTTTCCTTTTTTTTAGCTTATTGGTCTAAAATTGATTTTGACTTTGATTCTGTCGGTCAAATAGATATAATGAAAGTTCTAATGGCTCTGTTTGTTATTTTAATCGTCTATGCCATTAGTTTTTTTGCATTTAAGATTCATAAGAGTTTATGGAAATACATTAGCTTGATTGAGACGTTTCGTATTAGTCTGTCTGTGATTTGTGCAAGTATTGTCTTAATTATTTTCATCCTATTGACTTCCATCAACCGATTTTATATCAGTGTGGTCTTTGTGGCTGGATTATTAACGATCCTAATGATGTTTAATGTGCGTTTAGGATATCGTCTGTTAAGAAGATATACGGCAAAAAGTGAAGAGCCTAAGAAAAATGTCATTATCATCGGGGCAGGCGATGGTGGTTATATTTTGTTAAAAGAAATTTTACAAAATGATAAAATGCATGCGAATGTCGTAGGCTTTGTGGATGATCAGCGAGTACATAAGATGATTAGCGGATATACCGTATTAGGCAGTACGTATGATTTACCGGAAATCGTCAATAAATATAAAGTGAATGAAGCATATATCGCAATACCAAGTGCATCGAAAGCAGAAATTCGACGCATGAACGATATCTGCCAGTCTTTGAAATTAAAAACAAAGATCATGAAAGAAGCGGAAACATTATTAGAAGATGATGAAAAAGCGTATCCAATTGAAGATATTTCCATTGAGGATTTACTAGGCCGTGGAGAAATCCATTTAGAACAAGAAGAAATTGGTTCTTATATCACCAATCGTACGATTGCCGTGACAGGTGCAGGCGGCTCTATCGGTTCTGAATTATGTCGGCAGATCGTAAAGTTTTCACCTGCTCGTCTGTTGATGATTGATATCAATGAAAATGCCCTATATATGTTGGAACAGGAATTTAACCGCAATCGCATGCATGGTAAACTAAATGATAAGATTGAAATCATATCGCTGATTGCCTCGATTCGTGATTATACGGCGATGGATGAGCTATTTAAACAATATGAGCCCAATGTCGTTTTTCATGCTGCCGCACATAAACATGTGCCCCTTATGGAAACACGTCCTCAAGAAGCTATAAAAAACAATGTGTTTGGCACCCATTCTCTCATTCAGGTGTGTATAAAAAATAAAGTTTCACGCTTTATCATGATTAGTACAGATAAGGCGGTAAATCCAACAAATGTCATGGGTGCGACAAAACGCATGACGGAAATGATCACACAGGCTTATGGTGATAATGGTATCACCAAAATGGCAGCTGTGCGTTTTGGCAATGTATTAGGCTCTAATGGATCTGTCATCCCTATTTTTAAAAAGCAGATAGCGGAAGGCGGTCCCCTTACCATTACCGATAAAAAGATCATTCGCTATTTTATGACGATACCAGAAGCTGCGCAACTGGTGTTACAGGCCGGTTTTTATGCGGATAAAGGGGAAATTTTTGTTTTAGATATGGGAGAACCGGTAAAAATATTGGATTTAGCAGAGAAAATGATTCGCCTGTCCGGGTTGCGTCCTTATGAAGATATTGATATCATTGAGATAGGACTGCGTCCTGGGGAAAAGATGTTTGAAGAATTGCGGTTGGATGGAGAAGTAACCGTAAAAACAAAAAACGATTTAATATTTAAAAACAATGTGATGGGAATCACGAAAGAAGAAGTTGAAGAAAAATTAAAAACGTTAAGCAAAGCGTTACTCGATAATTTAAGCAAGGAGCAATATCGCGAGGTTATGTTAAACGTCATTGCGAATGAAGGAATGGAAAATGTATGAATGAGAACTTGAAAAAAATGAATATTCCATTTTCACCACCCGATATTACGGAAAGTGAAATAAAGGAAGTAATTGATACGTTGAAATCAGGCTGGATTACGACCGGTCCAAAAACAAAGGAATTGGAAAAGGGAATTGCTGCATATTGTGAAACAAAGCGTGCTGTCTGTTTGAATTCAGCGACATCCGCATTAGAAATGACCTTATATTTATTAGGGATAGGTCCAGGAGATGAAGTTATCGTTCCCGCCTATACGTATACCGCAACCTGTAGCCCAATTTGTCATGTCGGTGCTACTTTAGTTATGATCGATATGGCCAAAGATAGCTTTGAAATGGATTATGCCCGCGTTGCAGCGGCTGTGAATGAAAAGACAAAAGCCATCATTCCTGTGGATTTGGGTGGTGTCTTATGTGACTATGAAAAACTTTATGAAGAAATAGCGAAAGTCCGCCACTTTTATACGCCAAGCAAGCCTATCCAAAAAGCATTTACACAACCCATCATCATAGCGGATTGTGCACATGGTTTTGGGGCAGTGAAAAAGGGTAAAAAAGCAGGGAATTGGGCAGATTTTACAATATTCTCCTTTCATGCGGTTAAAAATTTAACGACTGCGGAAGGAGGAGCTGTCACTTGGAAACCGGTGCCTGGTTTTGCGGATGCGTGGATTTATCAGCAATATCAATTATTGTCTTTGCATGGGCAGACGAAGGACGCATTGCATAAAAACCAATCAGGTGCTTGGGAATATGATATTGTTGCGCCGACATTTAAATGTAATATGACGGATTTGCATGCGGCATTAGGGTTAGCGCAATTACGTCGCTATGATGCAATGTTGGCACGCCGACATGAAATCATTCAATATTATAATCAACACTTAAAAAGTGAAAACATTTTCTTATTAAATCATAAGGATGCCAATCATCAATCCTCCGGACATTTATATATAACAAGAATCAAAGGCATCCGTGAACAACAGCGCAATGAGATTATTATGGCAATGGCTGAAAGGGGAATCAGCTGCAATGTGCATTATAAGGCATTGCCAATGTTAAGCGCCTATCAGCATTTAGGTTTTAAAAGGGAAGATTATCCAAATGCATGTGAATTGTATGAAAATGAAATCACCCTGCCTCTATATAGTTCTTTACAGGATGGGCAGGTGGAATATATTATCCGCAATTATAAAGAGGTGTTGGAGGAATATACATGCGGTTAAAGCAATGGGAGGATTTGCCTGAAAAGATGAAGAATGATAAGGTATTGCCTTATTATGATATAATAAAAAAGAAAACAGCAAGTCTGCTATGGAAAAGAGTATTTGATATTTGTCTGTCAGTCGTGCTGCTTGTTGTTTTATCTTGGCTCTTTTTGATCCTGGCGATCTTAATTAAAAGGGATTCTTGTGGTCCTGTTTTATATCGGCAAACACGCATAACACAGTTCTATAGACCATTTACCATATATAAATTTCGTACAATGACAGATCATGGTGAGCAAATGGGAGCATTGGTAACTACGCAAAATGATATGCGTATTACCAAAATAGGAAAAAAGATACGAAAATATCGTTTGGATGAATTGCCACAGCTGGTGAATGTTTTAAAAGGTGATATGACATTTGTGGGTACACGTCCCGAAGTTCTTAAGTATGTGGAATGCTATGACGAGGAGATGTATGCGACTTTATTAATGCCGGCAGGTATTACCTCATTAGCAAGTATTCGCTTCAAAGATGAAGAAAAGATATTATCTGCGTATAGTGAGCAGGAAATAGATAAGGCTTATCAAAGCGTTATTTTACCTAAAAAGATGCAATACAATTTAGATTATTTAAGAAAATTCAGTTTTTTTTATGATTTACAATTATGTTTTCAAACGATCATTGCGGTATGTAAGAAGTAAAGGGTGAGTAATATGAAAGATTTGATATCCATTGTAACGCCAACCTACAATGGAGAAAACTTTATAGCAGAAACAATTAAAAGCGTACAGGCGCAAACATATGAACATTGGGAAATGCTCATTGTCGATGATTTATCTACGGACAATACGGTAGAAATCGTAAAGGCATTTGCAGCCCAAGATGCCCGAATCAAATTTTTCATATTACCGGAAAAAGGCGGAGCATCCCTTGCCCGCAATAAGGCAATAAGGGAAGCGAAGGGAGCCTATATCGCATTTCTGGATGCAGATGATCTATGGAAACCAGAGAAGCTAGAAAAGCAACTGGCTTTTATGAAAGAAGCGCAAGTAGCCTTTTGTTATCACCATTATTCCTTAATAGATGAAGCAGGACAAGCGTTACATATTCGCAGGATCGCACCAGAAAAACTTTCCTTTCATAGAGCCTTATTAGGCTGCTCCATCGGTTGTTTAAGTGTCATGTATCATGCCAAAGCAGTAGGCTTGATTCAAATTGAGCGATTAGATAAACGCAATGATGATGCATTATGGCTGAAAATATTAGAAAAATGCCAATGGGGTCGCTTATTGGATGAGGACTTAGCGTACTATCGCATTGTTGAACGTTCCTTATCTTCAGGATCAAAAGTAAAATTGCTGAAGTATCATTATCGTCTGTATCGTAACATCATGAACTATCATGCAATAAAGAGCCTGTATTATACAATTTGTAATGTTTTTGTTTATTTTTATAATAAAAAAAGGAGGGAGATCAGACTATGAAGATTGCCGTTGCCGGTACGGGATATGTGGGACTTTCCATTGCGGTTCTCTTATCTCAAAAACATGAGGTAGTTGCTTATGATATCCTTCCGGAAAAGGTGGATATGATCAATCATCGCATATTGCCGATTAAAGATGCAGAAATGGAAACTTATTTTCAAGAAAAAGAATTGCATTTAAGAGCAACCAATGATGCGCAAGAGGCCTATCGTGATGCTGATTACATTGTCATTGCAACACCGACCAATTATGATGATCAACAAGATCACTTTGATACAAGTGCCGTTGAAAGTGTAATCGAAGAGGCACTCGCATATAACCGACATGGCAGCATTGTTATCAAATCAACGATACCGGTAGGATATGTCAAAAAAGTCAGAGAAAAATATCAGACACAGCGTATTCTGTTTTCTCCTGAATTTTTACGCGAAGGCAAAGCTTTGTATGATAACTTATATCCATCACGTATCGTTGTGGGAGAGCAAAGCGAAGAAGCAAGGATTTTTGCGGAGCTGTTGAAAGAAAGCACTTGTGTCAAGGATGTGCCGGTGCTCTTAACTCAGCCTACCGAAGCCGAAGCAATTAAATTATTTGCCAATACTTATTTGGCAATGCGTGTGGCATTTTTTAATGAAATCGATACCTATTGTGAAATCAATCAGTTGAATACTCAGCAGATCATTCATGGCATCGGTTTAGATCCACGCATCGGGAATCATTATAACAACCCATCTTTTGGCTATGGCGGTTACTGTCTGCCAAAAGATACCAAACAATTAAAAGCAAACTTTGCTGGTGTACCAAACAATATCATTACGGCTGTTGTCGATGCCAATGATACAAGAAAACATCATATCGCCAATAGAATTCTTCAAAAACATCCGAAAACGATTGGCATTTATCGTTTGACGATGAAGAAAGATTCTGATAATTACCGCAAATCTGCCATCTTTGATGTGATTGAATTATTAAGAGAACATGCTGATATTTTGATATACGAGCCAACGATGCAAGAAAGTAAGCTGCATGGATTACCGCTAGAACGTGATTTAGAACGCTTTAAAGCGATGAGCGATGTCATTGTGGTCAACCGTTTAGATGAAAAGCTGCAAGATGTAAAAGAAAAGGTGTATACAAGAGATATTTATGGCCGCGATGAGTGATAAAAAAGTGGAA
Organism: Longicatena caecimuris; assembly: GCF_004341945.1. Taxonomy (GTDB): domain Bacteria; phylum Bacillota_I; class Bacilli_A; order Erysipelotrichales; family Erysipelotrichaceae; genus Longicatena; species Longicatena caecimuris. The sequence continues at coordinate 83,597 of NZ_SMBP01000012.1, read as the reverse complement.
GTGTTAATCACGACCGTGAATTGTAAAAATCCAGAAGCATTGTTGCAGCAAATGCATATACAAAGTGCAGCGTGTATCGGAAATCAGTGTGAAGTAAATCGCATCGATACCATTCAAGCATCGGGAGGTTCATATATTGTATACAATTTTAATGAACGCGGTGTCGGATTGAATCGAAATAACTTATTGATGAGAACTAAGGCAGAGTATTGTTTATTTGGTGATGATGATCTGGTCTATGTGGATGGATATGAAAACATAGTTAAGGATGCATTTCAAACATATCCGGATGCGGATGTCATCCTCTTTAATTTAGAGGAAGAAACATCAAGCAGATATAAAATTCAAAAGCCATTTAAAGTCAATTACTTTAACTTCATGCGTTTTGGCGCTGCCCGTATGGCTGTTAAAAGAACAAGCATACAGACCAGAGGCATTTTATTCAATCTTTGTTTTGGGGGTGGTTGTGCCCATGCGCATGGCGAAGATACGTTATTTTTAAACAGTTGTTTAAAAGCTGGCTTGCATATTTATGCATTACCCATAACGATTGCGACTTTGACAGAGGTAAGAGCATCCTCTTGGTTTCACGGCTATGATGAAAAATATTTTTTAGATAAAGGATTGCTATATTATGTTATGAGCAGAAGATTTTATCCTTTTTTAATTTTACAGGATGCCTTGCGTCATCATAAAACGTATGATAAAACAATTGGCTATCTAGTGAAAACAATGAAACGAGGTGTCGCAGATGAGCGAAAACGAAGAATGCAATAACCTTGTCTTTTCGATCATTATCCCGGTGTACAATACAGAGAAGTATGTGGAAAACTGTGTTGCCAGTGTGCTGCAGCAAGCGTTTCCTGTGGAGGCCTATGAAATCCTTTTGATTGATGATGGTTCTGTGGATGCTTCAGGTGCTTTATGTGATCAGCTTGCACAACAATATGAGCAGGTAAGGGTGTTTCATCAATCCAATCAGGGATTGTCCATGGCACGCAATAAGGGCATATCAAAGGCAAAAGGCAGCTATATTCTCTTTTTAGACTCGGATGATGCCTTAGCAACCGATGCCTTTCTTCCATTGTATGAAATCATCAAACAGCATTCCTATGATATCATTGTCACGGATATGAACATCATCACTTCCACAACACAAAGCTATTGCAGACACAGCCATCAGCGATTGTATGAAGAAATGGATGGCAGGACTTTTTTACTACAAGAATTAAAACATCACAGTATGCATATGGCAGCGGTAATGAATGTGTATCGAAGAGCCTTTCTTTTGGAAAATGCATTGACCTTTAAAAGCGGTATCTTACATGAAGATGAACAGTTCACTCCAAGAGCTTTTCTAAAGGCTGCTTCCATCATTGCCATTGATCATTGTTATTATCGTTATATGATAAGAGAAAATTCAATTACGACGAATAAGAAGTTATATAAAAACGTAAAAGATCTTTATGAAACCTTAACGGAATTATCGCTTATCTATCAAAAAGAAGAAGCGCCATTGCGCTCTTATCTGATGGAAAGTCTGTTGGAAAAATATTTATATATGTATGCCAAAGCGGGTGTTTATCAATCGGCATATGATGGCATACGCAATAAGCAATTTGTTAAAGGGAAAGCAAAATCATTAAAAAACAAGGCGAAGGTCTGTTTATTTACCATAAGTGATCGCATGTATTGCAAGATACATCCTCATAAGGAGGGGTAAAGCATATGATGAATGCGTTAAGAGCATGGTGGACAAAAACAGATAGGATGAAAGAGCTGAAAAAGATCAATCTTGGCTATCTGTTACTGTCAACTCTCTTTTATTACAGTACCGTATGGGAAGATATCGAATGGCTATGCTATCTGTTGTATTATGGCATTCCTTTTCTTTATCTGTGCTATCATTATGAGTGGGTCATAGATTGTATTCGTATCTGTATGCGAAGCTGTTTAAAGTACTATTTGGGTGCCATCTTGTTCATGGCGCTGCTTAGTTTGGTATTGCCTTGTCTTTATCAGACATATGATTTTTCTTACTTTTTGATTCGCATTTTGCAGATTGGTAAGGAAGGGCTGAAAATCCTGTTTCTTTTTCTTATTTTTATCCGCTACATTTCTCCTGAAGGAGATTATCTTTTATTTATGAAATACTTTGTGTTAGCAACCTGTATGTATATCTTGGGCACGTGTGTGATCATTGCGATTCCTGGTTTGCGTGATCTTTTATTGCAATTGAATAAGGCGGATGAAAATACGATTCGATTAGCTTATTTACCATCGTATATCACAAGATTTGGATGGTGTGGGTTTTCCGGCTTTACCTATACCTTGCGTTGTTCCTTGGCTGCTATGTTTCTGTGCTATATCATCTATTTGCAACAGGAACAAAGTTTTACTTTCCATACGATCTTATTGATGATCGTTATCCTTGGAAACTTTTTCTATGGTCGTATCGGAATCGCTGTAACAGCTATCTATGTGTTTCTGCTTTTTGTTGTTTTATGGATGAAAAAACGAATGCTGTGGAAACGCTTATTGCTTATGATGGTGATAACTTGCGGTATGCTTTCCATAGCCTTTCTCTTATCCGAACAAGTGCGTGTATGGCTGCGTTGGGTTTTTCAATCCTTCATCAATTATTCTGAGCAAGGCAGTTTTTCCACAACATCTACTCAATCGCTAAAAGAAATGTATTTTACACCAAATGGTAAGACGCTTTTGCTAGGTGATGGCTATTATACGGATGCGGATGGATTATATTATATGGGAACGGATGTAGGCCTTTTCCGTGCTGTTTTATTTGGCGGCATTGGTTTTCAAATGCTTCGCTATACTTTGCTAGGTAGTTTATTGTTTGAATATAAGCGCTGTTTACCGGTGCATTTGCATAGACTTCTGCTCTTATTACCTATTTTATTTATCATTTATGAAATGAAGGGGGAAAGCATTTGCCCGATCATTTCTATTCTATTTGGTGTGGCTTTGCTTATCACCTATCAGAAGGAAAGAAAGAAAAGCGGTGAAACCTATGGATATTTCCATCATAATTCCGGTCTATAATGTAGAACGATATCTCAAGGATTGTTTGGATTCCATCATCCAACAAAGCAACGAGATCATGCTGCAGGCAATCATTGTAGATGATGGAAGCAGTGATCATTCACAAACAATTGCAAAACACTATACAATGTTGTATCCGGATATATTTGAATATCATCGAAAAACAAATGGGGGCTTAAGTGATGCCCGCAATTATGGGGTACGCTTTGCGAAAGGAACCTATTTAATGTTTTTAGATAGTGATGATTATTTGCGAGAGGATGCCTGCTTCGCACTGTTCACATGTTTAAAAAAGACGCAGGCAGATGTTGTGCTATATGATTATATTTCCTTTGATGAGCATCAACAAAAAGCAGTGACCATGCTTGCCAGTGATTCTGGGTTTATAAGTGATCGACAATATTTGCTTACGCAGCCGACCGCATGGAATAAAATTGTCAAAACAGAAGCGTATAAACAACATCACATCACATTTCCTAAAGGTATTTGGTATGAAGATCGGGCAACGACTGGGGCGTACATCAATTTTGCGAAACGCATCTATTATCTTCAGCAACCGCTGTATTATTATCGCCAACGAACCAATTCGATTATGAATCAGCAGATGTATCATCCAAAGATGCTTGATATGAAAACAGCCATTGCCTATATGCTAGAACAGCTTGATATACAGCGATACCATGATGAAGTTGAATACATATGCATCAGTAATCTTATTTATCAAAGTGGTGAACGGCTGTTACCACATCATAAAAAGGAAGAAATGGCGATGTTTGTTCATTATATGAATGATCTTTTTCCGAATTGGGAAAAGAATCCTTATTATCTGAAACGCAGTAAATTGTATCAAAGCATCTGTAAGGCAATCAAACAAAATCACCTGGGAATTGCCCGACGCCTATTTCATCTTAAAAATAAAATGGTATAATGTTAAAGATAAAGGAGCAGGGTATGGATAAAATTATTGCGGTTATTGTAAGCTATAACCGAAAGAAATTATTAAAAGAGGCATTGGAGCATCTGTTGCATCAGCAAAACGTCAAGTTCGACATCCTGATCATTGATAATGCAAGTACAGATGGCACCAAAGAATATATCGTTGACTATTTACAAAAGGATAACATCCTGTATCACAATACAGGAGCAAATTTGGGAGGCGCCGGCGGCTTTTCATTAGGGGTTAAAATGGGCGTTGAAAAAGGCTATGACTATGTTTGGATCATGGATGATGATACCATGGTCAAAGAGAATGCCTTGGATGAATTGTTGAAGGCGAAAGAAATTCTTAAAGGGAACTTTGGTTTTTTATGCAGCGATGTAAGATGGATTGATGGCAGTGCTTGTGCCATGAATGTTCCTAACATAGATGAGAATTGGATACAGGACAGTGCATATCTTGAAAACGGCATCGTAAAGGTAAAACAATGCTCATTTGTATCCTGCTTTATCCCATCGCGTGTCGTTAAGAAGGTAGGCCTTCCCATCAAAGAGTTTTTTATTTGGGGGGATGATGCGGAGTATACCAAACGCATCTCTTTACAGTATCCATGCTATTTTGTTGCCCGCAGCAAGGTCATCCATAAGATGCTCAGCAATACCCCTACCGATATCGTAGCAGAATCCAGTGATCGTTTGTTTCGCTACAATTATGCGTATCGAAACATGTATTATGTAAAAAAGCTGGAAGGCGGTAAGCTGAATATGTTGCTGTTTTACTATCGGACATTTTTAGAAATTGTCAGAATACTTAAAAGTAAGGGAAAAGGAAAAGGGAAAAAGATAAGGATCCTATGCAAAAGCATGCATCAGCGTAAAAAATTTCATCCGGAAATAGAATATATTGAGTAGAATGAAAAGGAGATAACTTATGAAGAAAAGTGTAAAAATGAATTATATCTTCAATTTAGGTTATCAGCTGTTACTCATAGCCCTTCCGCTTATTACGACACCCTATATATCAAGGGTATTAGGTGCCAAGGCGATTGGTACTTACAGCTTCACACAATCCATCGTTACTTACTTCACTTTATTAGGATGTATCGGTTTAGGATTGTATGGGCAACGAGAGATTGCTTACCATCAAAATGATGCGTTGCAAAGAACAAAGATTTTATATGAATTGATCCTGTTAAAGGTGATTAGTATAGCGCTTAGTTTAGGCATCTATTTCATCGTTTTCCAAACCTTTGATGAATATCGTTCCTTATTCTATATTCAGATGATTGATATATTTGCAAATGTGTTTGATATTAATTATTTTTATCAGGGATTAGAAAACTTTAAGAAAATTATCGCAAGAAATATTACGGTGCGCTTTATCAGCATCATATGTGTGTTTGCTTTCATAAAGTCGCCTCAAGACCTGCCGTTGTATATCTTGATTCAATCCTTATCCCTTCTCTTCGGTAATCTAAGCATGTGGATTGCATTGCCAAACTACATAGTTAAACTTGATCATGTGAAGTTAGAAATAGGGAAACATGTAAAACCAACACTGATTCTGTTTTTCCCCCAAATTGCCGTTTCCATTTATACGGTATTGGATCGCACGATGATTGAGGTGTTAACGGGCAATACCGAAGAAATCGGATATTATGAACAAGCACAAAAAATTGTAAAATTAGCACTGACGATTGTCACTTCCTTAGGAACAGTGATGCTGCCGCGGATATCCAATCTGTTTGCGGATCATGATATGCATAAGATTAAAGAATATATTTATCAATCCTTGCATTTTGTCATGATGATTGCGGTACCGATTATGTTCGGCATCATGGGCATCGCACCTAATCTTGTCCCTTGGTTTCTCAGTGAGAAATTTATGGCAAGTATACCATTGGTGATGATGACGGCACCTATCATTGTCTTTATCGGTATCAGTAATGTGATCGGTATTCAATTCCTATTGCCTACCAGAAGACAAAAAGCCTATACCTTATCAACCATCATGGGCTCTATCGTCAATTTAATATGTAATCTCTTACTGATTCCAGGATTACTTTCCATGGGGGCAACCATCGCTTCTGTGATAGCCGAAGCATCGGTTACTGCTTTTCAATTATATTGTGTGCGTGAGGATATTGATATTAAAAAAGTATGGAAAGAAAATAGACATTATCTGCTTGTAGGAGCCTGTATGTTTGGTGTTGTATACGCGTTAAGCGTATTTTTAACCCCAAGTATCATGCATACCCTTTTCATCATTAGCGTAGGTGTCGTTATTTATTTTGTTATACTTTTCATATTAAAAGATAAATATATTTACACCATCATGCAAACAGTAAAAGATAAGCTGCGTGTAAAAAGCAGCTAAAGGAGGAAGACCATGAACTATTCATATGTGATTGTCGGTGCAGGACTGGCAGGGATCACGATGGCCGAGCGCTTGGCCGCACGTCATCAAAAAAATATTTTATTGATTGAAAAACGCAATCACATCGGAGGTAACGTCTATGACAGTTACAATGAAGATGGCATACTGATCCACAACTATGGGCCACATATTTTCCATACGAATAATAAAGAAGTATTTGACTATTTAAGTAACTTTACCGAGTGGATTCAGTATCAACACCATGTGTTATCCTTTGTTGATGGCCGCTTATTGCCAATGCCGATTGGTGTAGAAACGATTAATCGTTTATATAACTTACATTTATCTGTTTTTGAATTTGCACAATTCATCGAACAGCAGAGAGAAAAACGCACGAAGATTGAGACCAGTGAAGATGTTGCCTTGGATAAAGTTGGACGCGATATTTATGAAAAATTCTTTAAAAATTATACAATCAAACAGTGGGGGACAGATCCCAGTGAGCTGGATACTTCCGTAATCAGCCGAATCCCTTTACGTTTTAACCGTGATACGCGTTACTTTGCCGATCAATATCAAGGGATGCCGCGACTGGGGTATACAAAGATGTGTGAGAACATGCTGAAAAGCAAACACATCCATATTCTGTTGAATACCGATTATCGTGATGTCTTGGATGGGATCACCTACGACACACTGATCTATACCGGACCAGTTGATGCGTTTTATCAATATAAATATGGGAAATTAAAATATCGAAGCATCGATTTTAAAATGGAAACCTTAGATGTAGCATCTTATCAAGAAGCAGCTGTCATTAATTATCCAAACGATTATGCGTTTACCCGTATTACCGAGTTTAAAAAATTAACCGGTCAAACGCATGCGAAAACGACTATCATGAAAGAGTACCCATGCTTTAAAGATGAGCCTTATTATCCTTATCCAACCAAAGAATGGTTAGCGAAGTATCAGCAGTATGAAGCTTTGATGAAAAAAGAAAAAAATGTAGTCTTTGTCGGTCGCTTAGCAGAGTACAAATACTATAATATGGATGCCGTTGTGGAAAAAGCGTTGAAATTAGCAGAAAACTTATAAAAAAAGAGGAGGGATGGCATATGAAGAAAAAGAAAATAACATCATATTTTGCAAACATCACTCCTTTTCAATTGGCTTTCCTTATCAATGCGCTTTTTCTGATCTGTTATCTGATCAGTGGTACTATGAAGTATGAAGTCAGTGATGACTTTATGATGGAAGTCATGGTCTCTGGCGCATATACAGGTACACCGTCTCCTTATATAATGTTTATGAATCCATTGATTGGTTTATTTTTATCAACATTATATAAGTTGCATGCTTCCCTAAACTGGTATTTTTATTTCCAGGTTGCAATGATCTTTCTGTCACTGACGGGGATCACTTATTTGATCTTGAAGAAGAAAAGAACTTCGTTCACACTGTTGCTGGCAGTGTTGTTTATTGGCTTTTTCAGTAATGATCTTTATCAACTCATGCAGTTTACAAAGACAGCAACGGTGACAATTGGATGTGGATGTTTCTTTTTGATTACGGCAATCGTACAAAAAAATATATCATATAAACGTTTACTTCTAGGAGCTTGTTATGTATTGATAGGCACTATGATACGCAATAAATGCTTTTATATTACAGTAGCCTTTCTGTTTTTGACATGTTGTTTGTTATTTTTACGCCATCTTAAACAAAACCAATGTTCTTATAAAGTAATGATAAAGCCTCTTCTGATCTTTGCATGCACACTTGGCATCTGTTATGCATTTGTTTATGGCAGCAGTAAAGTATTTACCAGTATGCATCCTGACTATGCAGCATATAAAGAATACAATGAGGCCAGAGCAATTATCACCGATTATCCCGTGGATGGCTATCAGAATCTGAAAGATGACTTATCCGCAATTGGGGTATCTGAAAATGATTTTTATAATCTTGCTCATTTTGGTTATGGCGATACCCAGATCTATGATGCAGACTATGTGAAACAAGTGAGTGAAATCGTAGCAGCGCATCGCCTGCAGGATACACCAAGCATTTTACGTATCGGATACAATATGTTAAAACAAAGATATGATAAGTACATCAGTGTCTTAGGCTGTCTGGCTATCGGACTTGCCGTATTCATAAAAAAGTCGCGTTCTTTTCTGCTTATCTTTGCTAATGTTTTAGTAACCGGTGTTTTGCTTATTTATATCTTCTATCAAGGGCGTGTGGTGTATCGGGTGGAATACTCCATCTTCTTATCCCTGGCTATCAGCATTTTGTGCTATGATCATTTTTTAACACAGGAACACACCTATCCATTAGAACGTTTCCTTCCGGCAGGCATCGTTATTTTACTATTGATGCATATTCCAAGTTTTCTTCCTAATACTCATCAAAATTTTGCCGTGATGTTTAATTCCTGGGAAAATCATGTCGGAAAATATCGTGCTTCCTTCATTGATAACCGTCAAGAAGGAATACTACAAGAAATGCAGCAGCATCCTAACCGTATATACTATTTAGGATTTCAAACGACAATACAGACAATGTATTTGAATTATGATCCACGCTTCGTGATGGAACCGAACATGTTTAACAATGCGATCTATCTGGCTGGTGTTGATAGTTTTCATCCAAGCCGGATGCAGTGGCTGCAAGAACATAAATTAAAAGGTACGATGGAAGAATTACTGGATAAAGATGTCTATTTAATTGAGAATATTTATCAAGAAGAAATGTTAAACTTCATAAAGGAACATTACGATGCCACTGCTCGATTGACGCAATATGCTGTAATTGATGGCTATCAAATTTGGAAAATCGAAGCAAATTAAAAGTTGTACTGTACTTACCTGAAAAAGGGATTTTCTATACAATTTAGAATCATCTGACGAAGGGATGATTCTTTTTTTAGCATTTTTTTGTATAATTCAATATTGCTTATTTTAGATGGTATGAAATTATAGTACTTTATAAACGGTAAATATTACCAATTGAGGTTGACGGAAAAGAAAATTCGCGTTATAAATGTATATGTAATTTGAAGCATCTGGTTAAGATTACTTATATTTTCTTGTTTAATAAAGTATACGATTATAAATAAACGCCAAATTTCCATGATTTGGTGTTTTTTCTTACTTTTTAAGTTGTTTTTCTATAGTTTTAAAGCTATATAAAATCGTATACATTGTTACATATAGGCTACGATACCAGGTTGCTTTGATTCTTTGTCCATATGAGAAAAGCCACCAGTGAACATGTCATGAAATAGTTGGCGACTATGCAAACGACCATTTTTACTGGTGTGTATCAAGCGATGATGCATGATAGAGCAATTGGCGAAAGCTGTACTATAAGAAATAAAAAAGTAAGTATTATGGGCAGAGGGGATTGAATTTTATTGTATAACAGAGTAGAATTATATAGCAATAAGCAAATTTAATTATTGGAGAGGATATGAAATGAAAACATACTTAGTAACAGGCGGAGCAGGTTTTATTGGGAGTAATTTTGTTTATTATTTATTAAATAAATATGATGATATTAAAATTATCAATGTTGATAAATTAACATATGCAGGAAATTTGGAAAATTTAAAACAAATCGAAGAGGATGAACGTCATATCTTTGTACAAGCGGATATTTGCGATGAAGCAAAGATCACACAGTTATTTGAAACGTATGATATTGACTATGTTGTCAATTTTGCGGCGGAAAGTCATGTGGATCGCAGTATTCTGCATCCGGAAATTTTTGTGGAAACAAATGTAAACGGAACCGTGAATTTATTAAAGATTGCCAAAAAATATTGGGAGATTGGCGATGATACTTATAAAGACGGGGTGAAGTATTTGCAGGTATCCACAGATGAGGTTTATGGTTCTTTGGGAGATGAAGGATATTTTACGGAAGAAACACCAATTTGTCCGCATAGTCCCTACAGCGCTTCTAAGGCGAGTGCGGACTTATTTGTAAAAGCATTTGCCGATACTTATAAATTTCCTATCAATATCACACGTTGCAGTAACAATTACGGACCATACCAGTTCCCTGAGAAATTAATACCACTTGTTTTCAATAATACATTAGAACATAAAAATTTACCGGTGTATGGCGATGGTATGAATATCCGTGACTGGTTATATGTAGAAGATCATTGCAAAGGTATCGATATGGTCATTAACAGTGGCCGTTTAGGTGAAGTTTACAACATTGGCGGTCATAATGAGCGAACCAATATCTTTATTGTTAAGACGATTATTAACTATGTGAAAGAACATATTGATGCTACTGTCGGCGAACATATGATTACCTATGTGACAGATCGAAAAGGGCATGATAAACGCTATGGCATCGACCCTCATAAAATTAGCGAAGAGCTTGGCTGGTATCCAGAGACGAAGTTCGAGGATGGCATTAAACTGACATTGGCATGGTATAACGAGCATAAGGAATGGATTGAACATATTACAAGCGGTCAATATCAGGAATATTATAAAACAATGTATGAAGGGCGGTAATGACATATGAAGGGAATAATTTTAGCAGGCGGTTCAGGTACTAGACTGTATCCATTAACGAAAGCTGTATCAAAACAAATTCTACCGGTGTATGATAAACCGATGATTTACTATCCTTTATCGACACTCATGTTAGCGAATATTCGTGAAATATTAATTATTTCAACACCTAGAGATATTGAAGTTTTCAAGGAACTGTTAGGTGATGGAAGTCAGCTGGGATTACGCCTTGAATATGCCATTCAGGCAGAGCCAAGAGGTTTAGCTGAAGCCTTTATTATAGGAGAATCTTTTATCGGTAAGGATCGTGTGGCTTTGGTGCTTGGTGATAATATCTTCTATGGAAGACATTTTTCCAATGTGTTAAAGAAAGCAGTAGAACAAGAAGGGGCAACAATTTTTGGATATTATGTTCGAGATCCTCGAGAATATGGTGTAGTTACGTTTGATAAAGAAGGAAAGGTTTTGACCCTGGAAGAGAAACCGGAACACCCGAAATCCAACTATGCTGTTCCAGGATTATATTTCTATGATAATGATGTAGTTGAAATAGCCAAAAAGGTAAAACCGTCTGCACGCGGTGAAATCGAGATAACCTCAATCAATAATCATTATTTGCGTGAGGGAAGATTGAATGTAAAAATCTTAGGACGTGGTTTTGCTTGGCTTGATACAGGAAGCCATGATTCGCTTATGGAAGCGTCTGAATATGTCGCTTCTATTCAAAAGCGTCAGGGGTTATATGTTTCCTGTATTGAAGAAATCGCATATGTTAAAGGATTTATTGATAAGATGCAGCTATTAGCATTAGCTGAAGAATTTTATAAGACAGAATATGGAAAATACTTACAGCGTCTTGCGGAAGAAGATGCAACCGTAGCGAGGGGCTGAAAACTATGAGTAATTTATTTTATGCATTATTCCATTCTTGGTTACAGGTAGAAGGTAATGTTTCTGATAATAATGAGATAGATGCCTGGATAGCAGAATTGAATAACAATACAAAAGTTGACATACATAAAATAGCATTAAAACAAAGTGATTTTTGGTTTTATGATGAAGATGCGGGGGAAATCAGAAACAAGAATCGCAGTTTTTTTGCGATTAAGGGGTTTCAAAGAAAAAGCGGAAACACGGTTGTGTTAGAACAGCCGGTCATTTTGCAAAATGAAATCGGTTATTTAGGTATTATATGTAAAGAAATCGATGGTGTCTTGCATTTTCTGATGCAGGCCAAAATAGAGCCCGGCAATCTTAATAAGATACAGCTTTCTCCAACGATACAGGCGACCAAGAGTAATTTTACGCAGAAGCATGGCGGAAAGAAACCAAAATATCTTGATTATTTTATTAATGCCGCAGACTATGAAATCATTGTAGATCAAATCCAATCCGAGCAGTCGTCAAGATTTTATAAAAAGCGCAATCGCAACATTATCATCAAGGTTGATGAAGACATTCCGTTAGAAAAGAATTTCAAATGGATGACATTAGGGCAAATCAAACGCTTAATGAGACGGGATAACATTGTCAATATGGATACAAGAACCGTTCTATCCTGTATTCCATACTATGCGCATACCTTAGATCGCGAGACACTGAGCAAGATGAAACATGCAGCTAACGATGCCGCACTGGTTGCTTCGGTATTTGATACGCATGGGGAAGCCATGATTCCAAGAATTTATCAATACATAAATAATGTGAAGATGTTTGAAGAAACAACAGATGCGTTGGTGCCATTATCCGCATTAAGCAGCTGGGAAGAAAAAAACAATGAAATCGTCTGTAAAAAGGCACATGATTTCAAGGTGGTCTTCTGTGATATCATGATTGAAGGAAGAGAAGTAACGCGCTGGACACAACCCTTATTTGAAGCTACCGGCATTGCCTTATTCGGTATGTTTACCTGTATTGAAAACGGCGTGCGTAAGTTTTTGATCAAGGCGAAAAAAGAAATTGGCTGTTTTGATCTGATTGAATTAGGACCAACGCTGCAATTAGAACCATCACACCTGCATGGGCCTTATGATCAAGTGGGCACAGTGTTCATGCAAAAGATGAAGGAACAAAAACACGTTTTACATGATGTTCTTTTATCAGAAGAAGGCGGGCGTTTCTACCATGAGCAGAATCGAAACGTTATCATCGAAATAAATAAAGAAGATGTTATCGCAAATGAGCAGGATGGCTATTTCTGGGTTGATTATAAGACGCTGAATACATTAGTCCAAGTCAATAATTGCTTGAATATTCAATTACGTAATTTGCTATCACTATTGGAGGTATAAGACACATGAAAAATATTAGAATTGGTATTATCTGTCCATCGGAAATTGCATTTCGTAGATTTCTGCCTTCTTTGCAGAAAGAAGATGGCTTTACTTACATGGGTGTCGCTGTCGCTGATCCTTCTGAATGGGATGGCGAGGTTGCTGATGAGGTGATTGCCAACGAATTTAAAAAAGCGGAAACATTTGTGGAAAGCTATGGCGGAAAAGTTTATAAGAGCTATCATGAAGTCATTTGTGCAGATGATATTGATGCTGTTTATTTGCCATTACCACCGGCATTGCATTATCGTTGGGCAAAATTGGCTTTAGAACATGGAAAGCATGTGTTTGTTGAGAAACCATCTACGATTTGTTATAAGGACAGTATGGAACTCATCACATTGGCGCAAGCGAAAAAACTGGCGTTACATGAAAACTATATGTTTCAATATCATCAGCAAATCGAAGATGTGAAAGAACAGCTAAAGAAAGGCACCATTGGAAAGGTTCATTCTTATCATGCCCGTTTTGGATTCCCAATGCGTCCGGCGAATGATTTTCGTTACAATAAGGCACTGGGTGGAGGTGCCTTGTTAGATGCCGGCGGTTATGTGATTAAACTGGCTACAAAACTATTGGGCGAAAACATAGAGATGCTGTCCTGTGTCATGAAAGATTATGATGAGTTTGGTGTTGACATGTATGGCTCCTATATGTTTAAAAATGAAAAAGATGAAGTGTTTCTTGGGGAATTCGGCATGGATTGTGAATACCAATGTAAATTATCCATCTGGGGCAGTCAGGGCATCTTAAGTACGGATCGCATCTTTACGGCACCGGATGACTTATGTCCGACTTTGCATGTTTTGCATAACAACGAAGTAAGTGATATAAAGCTACAAGCAGATTCACATTTTAGGAAATCTATCCGAATGTTTTATGAGGCTGTACATGATGCAGCAACACGAGAACGCATTTATGGGGAAATTAAAGTACAAGCCGATATGGTAGATAAGGCTAGAGAATTAGCTGGGAGGAAGTAAGTATGATAAAATTTAATAAACCATCAATTACGGAAAAAGAAAAAAACAACGTCTTGGAGGCTATGGATGGCACAAACATCTTATCGGGAGATGGTAAGTTTACAACGAAGGTATATCAGCAGTTTGAAGAACGCTTTGGTATTAAAAATATGCTGTTGACAACCTCTGGGACAACCGCTTTGGAAATGGCATCTATTTTAATTAATCTCGAGCCGGGTGATGAAGTCATTACACCATCCTTTACCTTTTCATCAACCGTCAACGCTTTTCTGTTAAGAGGAGCGAAACCAGTTTTCTGTGATATTCGTGAAGATACCTTTAATATTGACGAGAATTTAATTGAAGGTCTGATTACACCAAAAACAAAAGCGATTTATGCGGTGGATTATGCTGGTTTCCCTTGTGAAATGGATAAAATTAATGAAATCGCTAATAAATATGGATTATTTGTTATTGAAGATGCTGCTCAGGCAGTTGGTTCTACATACAAAGGAAGATATGCAGGTACGTTAACAGAATTCGGCTGCTACAGTTTCCATGAAACAAAAAACTATGTCATGGGAGAAGGTGGCGCAATTGTTGTTAATGAAGATAAATACATGGAACGCGCCGAAATCATTCGTGAAAAAGGAACAAACCGACGCAATGTCTTAAGAGGATTGGTCGATAAATATACATGGCATGATATTGGCTCATCTTTCTTGCCAAGTGATGTACTGGCGGCGATATTATCTGCCCAAATGGATCGTTATGAAGAGATATTTGAAAAACGTATGAATGTTTGGAATACGTATTATAACGGCTTAAAGGATTTAGAAGATAAGGGATACTTGCGTAGACCATATTTACCAGCAGACATTGAACATAACGCACATATGTTCTGTATCGTATTGCCTAGTGAAGAAAAACGTACTCATCTGATCAATAAATTAAAGGAAAAAGGAATTGCAAGCTACATTTGTTATGTGCCACTTCATTCTGCACCATATGGTTTAAAATTAGGATATACTCCGGAAATGCTTCCAGTAACAGAGGATTTAGCAAAACGTATCTTACGCTTGCCTTTGTATGTGGATATGACAAGCGAAGATGCAATATATGTTGTTGATTCGATCAAGGAAGTATTAGAAGGATGATATTATATGGATAAGCTTGTCATTATAGGTGCTGGTGAATTTCAGCTTCCCTTAATAAAAAAAGCCAAAGAGATGGGATATGAAACGCATGTCTTTGCATGGGCGGAAGGAGCTGTCGGTAAAGATTTTGCAGATTATTTTTATCCCATCAGCATCACGGAAAAAGAAATTATATTAGAGCAATGTAAACAGATCAATCCGCAAGGAATTGTATCTATCGGCTCTGATTTAGCGGTACTTACGGTAAATTATGTGGCACGTTCTCTTCATCTTCCAACAAATCCAGAAATATCTGATGTGATTTGTACGAATAAATATGAAATGAGAAAAGCCTTTCTAGCGAATGGAATTGATGTTCCGAAGTTTCTTGAAACAAAAGGACATGTTGAAAAAGAACAACTTTCATCTTTTACGTTTCCGTTGATCGTCAAGCCAACAGATCGCTCAGGAAGTCGAGGCATTACCAAGATCGAAACTTATGAAGCTTTAGATAAAGCAATTCAGATTGCAACAGCATATGCATTCGAGAAAAAGGCCATCATAGAGGAATTCATTGAAGGTCCGGAATATAGCTGTGAATGTATTTCTTATCAAGGAGAGCATACCTTCTTGGCATTTACGCAGAAATATACGTCGGGTGCTCCTCATTTCATTGAAACCGGTCATGTGGAACCTTCAAATATTCCAATGGACAAAATCATGGCATACCAAAAAGAAATATTTAAAGCATTGGATGCCCTTCATATTCAAAATGGGGCTTCTCATTGTGAATTTAAGATTGATCATCAAGGGGCCATTAAAATTATTGAAATAGGTTCTCGTATGGGCGGTGATTGTATCGGTTCTGATTTAGTTTATTTGTCAACCGGATATGATTTTGTAGAAATGGTAATCGAGGTTGCCTGCGGTAAAAAACCGACATTAAAGAAGAAAAAAGAGGATGAATATGCCGGTATTAAATTTATCTTTGATCATGATGATATTGATACATTAAGAAAGCTACAACGAAAGCATCCGGAAACACTTCAGTATGTCAGTGAAATCACCGAAGTCGGAAATCATGATGTAGTAGATAGTTCAACAAGATTTGGCTTTTATATCTTTACGACAAAAGATAAAGCATTCGTAGATGAAATATTAGGTTAAAGGAGAGATTGATATGGAAGAAGTAGCAATTATCGGGGCTGGTGCCGTAGGCGCATCCTATGGCAGCGTATTTATGAAAAATGGGGTACATAGGTTTTCCTTTGTGGCAAACGGCAAACGTGCGGAGCGCTTGAAAAAAGAAGGTATACGCGTTAATAATGAGGTATTACATCCACATATTGCGACCAAGGAAGATCATGGAAAAATTAAATTATTGATGGTTTTAGTTAAAAACTATTCTTTGCATGCGGCAATTGAAGATATTAAAACTGTTATTGATGAGGATACCATTATCTTATCCTTGTTAAATGGCGTTACGGCAGTAGATGCTTTACAAGAGGCATTTCCAAACAATAAGGTTTTATATGGTATCGTCATGCGTACGGATGCAAATCGTACCGATGATAATATCACATTTAAAACGTTGGGCGAGATTCAGTTTGGAGAAGAAGAAAATATCCATTTTTCTGAAGATGTAAAAACAGTTATCAATATTTTAGAAGCAAACCATATCAATTATCATGTATATGAAGATATGAAACGGATGTTGTGGAGAAAATGGATGGTTAATATCGGAGCCAACCAGATTTCTTTGTTAACCTCAGCAAAATTCAAATATTTTGGCGAGTTTAAAGAAATTCAAATCGCTTTAGATCGTGCCATGCAAGAAATTGTTGATATTGCAAAGAAAAAAGAAATTCATCTAACAACTAAGGATAAAGAAGATATGATTACGACGCTGATTAACTATCCACCAGAAAAGAAAACATCTATGTTACAAGATTTAGAAGCTGGCAGAAAAACAGAAATCGATTATTTTGGTGGAACCGTTATTAAATTAGGAGAAGAGTGTGGAGTGCCTACACCAGTAAATGAAATCTTGTATTATATCGTAAAAGCACGTGAACAAGTTAACTTAGCAGAACATGCAGTAGAAAGAGCCTGATATACAATGAAGAAACAAAAGAAATTATTAGTGCTTGGTGGTACGATGTCAACACTCGATGTGGTGAAGACAGCAAAACACATGGGCATTGAGGTTACTGTTGCCGATTATTTAGAAGATGGCATTGCGAAAAAGGAAGCTGATCACGCGGCTATCATCAGTACGACAGATTATCCGGCTTTGATCAACTACATTCAGGAGCATGATATCGATGGTGTATTTACCGGCGCCAGTGAATTTAATATCAAGAATATGATAGAGCTTTGTGAAAAGGCGGGACTGCCTGTATATGCAAGCAAAGAGCAATGGGATATTTGTTCAAATAAAAAGCGTTTTAAAAAGCTTTGCGAACAGTATGAGGTGCCTACCGTGCCGGCTTATTCTTTTGATTCCCAAACACAAAGCATAGATTATGCGAGCATTCATTATCCGGTTATCGTTAAGCCTGTAGATAGTTATAGCGGACATGGAATCTCAATCTGTCAAAATGCATTGGAGCTAAAAGCAGGTATTGAATATGCACTTGAGAATTCAATCAGTAAGCAACTCATCATTGAAAAATATATGCGTGGTAAAAATGTTGAAGCTTATTATATTGTGCAAAATGGAAAAGTAAAATTAATGTCATTATCTGATCGTATTACACGCAATGATCAGGATGGCTCTCCAGTACCTGTGGCTTTCCATCATCCATCTAAGTATATACAGAAATACATCACCAAAGTGAATGACAAGGTATGTGCTATGTTTGAAAACTTTGGTCTAAAACAGGGTGTATTTTTTATGGAAGCATTCTATGATGAAGATAATTTCTATTTTTATGAAATGGGTTATCGATTAAATGCAACCATGGAATATAAATTTGTAGAACATTTTGAACATTATAATCCGCTAGAATTTATGATTCAATATGCGGTAGAAGGAATATTTGGCAATAAGAGCGTGACAGATACAAAGGCTTCGATCTTTCAAGGCGCAGCTTGTGAACTATCACCGCTATTGAAAAAAGGAACAATCAGCAAAATCGAAGGTCTTGAGGAAATTAAGCAGGATGCATCTATTCTTTATGTGCACCAGCTGCATTTTGAACAAGATCGAATTGATTCCACAGGGACGTTGGATCAAAATTTTGCGCGTATCCATGTAGTGGCAGCAAATAGTGATCTTTTATATGATAAAATTAAATGGATCTTAAAAACACTTCGTGTATATGACGAACATGGCGAACAGATGATTTTGCCTTATCGCAAAGAGGAGGTAACAAGGTGATGAATGATTTAAAAGGGAAACGTTTATTAGTTTTGGCTGGTGTGAATCCAATTGCCGCCGATGTAGTACAATTCGCGAAAAGAATGGGAGTTTATACGATTGTTACAGGAAATCTTGATGTAACTTTAACTCCGGCAAAACGTTTTGCAGATCAGATTGAAACCGTAAGTACTGCTGATTTAGATGCATTGGAAGCATTAGCAAAAGAAGTAAAAGCTGATGGTATTATGACCGGATCTAGTGAGTTTTCTATCGAAATGACCATGGCTTTATGCAAACGGTTAAATAAACCTTTCTATTGTACGAAGGAACAATGGGATATCTGTTCTAATAAGAATAATTTCAAGGAATTATGTAGGACGCATCATGTACCAGTCGTTCATGAATTCCATGTAGAGGAAACAGATGAAGGAATAGATTGCAGTTCACTGATTTATCCGGTTATTGTTAAACCTGTAGATGGAAGTGGCGGTGGAGGCATTTCCGTTTGTAATGATGAAGAAGCCTTTTTAGCTGCTTATGAAAGAGCAAAATCATATTCACCAACAGGCAGTGTTATTATTGAAACCTATGTAATCAGTGATGAAATTGGCATTAGCTATGCTATTCAAAATGGAAAGGTTTACTTAACGGCGATGCATGATCGCTACTTGCGTGAAAGCGATGGTAATTTTATGAAACTACCATTAGCTTATATTTATCCATCAAAACATTTGCAATTTTATCAGGAAACGCAAAATCAGAAAGTAGTGGAAATGTTTGAATCTATCGGATTACAGAACGGTACATTATTTATTCAGGGGTTTGCGACAGAAAATGAATGTCCTTTTTATGAAATGGGCTATCGTTTCAATGGTGCGAAGCAATACAACTTGTTAAAAGAAGAAAACGGCTTTAGTACCATGGATATGATGATTCATCATGCGTTAACGGGAGAGATGAATGAACCAGATCTTGCGAAAGTAGCAAAGCCTGATTTTGATCATGTATATTGTACATTGTCCTTATTGGGTAGACCTGGGCATGTGGAAAAGGTCATCGGTGTAGAAGAATTACGGAAGCTGCCAGAAATTGTGGATGTGTCTCCATGGTATTACGGTGGTGAAGATATTACGGAAAAACTTATGGGTACACAACGTCAGATATTATGTCGTGTAACTTTGAAAACAGAAGACCGTGTAACTATGGCGAAAGCTATTGACACTGTTTATGAGATATTTGAAGTCTTGGATGATAAAGGCGAAAGCATGCTGTTAGATGGTTTTGACAGTAAGCTGTTATTAGATTAGAAAGGTTGATTAGATGAAAATTACAGTATCAATCCCATGTTATCGCTCTGCCAAAACATTGCCCTATGTGGTAGAACAAATCAAGAAAACAGTAGCACAGCGACCATCCTATTCTTATCAGATTATTTTGGTTAATGACTGTTCTCCGGATAACACTTTTGATGTTATCCGTTCCTTATGTCAAGAAGATGAGAATATAGTTGGGGTAAACTTATCCCGTAATTGGGGGCAAGCAACAGCTCGTATGGCAAGCATTCCATATATTGAAGGAGATTGTACGGTTTTCATGGATGATGATGGCCAGCATCCTATAGATCATTTATTTGATCTTGTTGATAAGATTGAAGAAGGCTATGATCTGGTAAGTGCAGATTTTTCACAGAAACAGACAAAGTTTATGAATCGTTTTACAAGCGCAATCTCTGCCAAAGTATATACCGCAATGGGAAAACGTCCAAAAGGTGCTGTATCTTCAGCTTATTTTGCAATCAATAAGATGTGTACAGATAGTTTGAAAAAATATCAGAGTCCGTTTCCTTCCATTTTCGGCTATATTTATCAAATCGCCGGAAGAATCACCAGCATAAAGTTGGAACACAAAAAAAGATTGGAAGGGACATCCGGGTATAACTTTAAGAAGCGTTTTAAAGTTTGGCTAAACGGTATGGTTAATTTCTCTATTGTACCTTTGCAACTGTCTTCTATGATGGGATTACTGTTTTCGGCTATTGGTTTTATTATAGGAATTATCTTAGTCATAAGGAAATTATTAAATCCTTCGATTCTTGTTGGATACACTTCTTTGATTACAGTAATATTGATTATCGGTGGATTGTTAATGATTATGATCGGATTGATGGGGGAATACATCGGCCGCATGTATCTGACATTAAGTAATCAGCCGCAATATGAAGTACGCGAAACCTTAAATGTGGAAAAGAAATAACAGATACGGAGGAGTTTTATGAAAGAAAAAAAGATAACGATCGGGCAAATCTTGATTTTACAGATAGCGATATTTTTCTATTCACTTTCAGGTGTTTTTAATAAAATGGCAGCACTTGAAAGTTTTATGTCATTTGAATTTATATTATATTTTGGTATATCTTTAGCTATTCTGGGTATTTATGCAATTGTTTGGCAGATGATATTAAAACATGTATCTTTATCTACTGCATATAGCAATCGTCCAGTATCCATGATTTGGGGAATTATCATGGGAAGTCTTATTTTCCATGAACAAATCACACTTCCTATGATCATAGGATCTGCCATCATTATGGTTGGCGTTTATACGGTGGTGACTTCTAATGGCTGAGTTCTGGTATTATGTCATCATGGTGGTTGGCATCTTAATTGCCACTTTCTCCCAATTGATCTTGAAAAAAGCAGCAATGCGTCATTATAAATCTTGGATTTATGAATATTTAAATGTATTGACAATTATTGGCTATGGTATGATGTTCCTTTCTACTGTTTGTTCCTTAATTGCTCATAAAGTAGTTCCGGTATCTATGGCACCGGTCTGGAATTCCTGTAGTTTTATTTTAGTGGCGCTTGTAAGCAGAATTTTCTTGCATGAAATTCCTTCTAGAAAGAAACTAATCGGTTTAGGCATCATGGTCGTAGGGATCATCGTATTCTCATTATAAGGTAGGTCCGTTATGGAGAAAATAAAAGAAATTATAAATTCGCGAAAAGGGAAATGGTTACTCGCCTTTGGCTTAACCTTTCTTTGTTATGCCATCGTCCTTTTAACAGCGGATGTATCTTATGCGACAAATGACGACTCACGCATTATGTATGCTTTGGCAGGATATGCTTCAGGGGAAGCGTATCCACAACAAGCCTTTATCAATTATTTTCTAGGTGTACCGATCGGGGTATTATATAAGCTGTTACCATCTTTGCCGTGGTATACGATTTATCATATTTTCGCGATGTATCTATCGGAAAGTGTGATGTTTTTATGTTTTTATAAACTGGCGAAGGATAAGAAGGTGTCGATTGCATTTCCAATCTGTGCGCAGATCATTAGTTTACTTTTCATTTTTATGGTTCCGCTAGTTTCCATTCAATTTACGGTGACATCGACCATTTTGGGAACATCAGCAGTGGTTGTTATGGCATCAATGAAACATTCTGATAAACGCAGTACCAAGATATGCATATATGCATATTGCTTTATCGCATTATTGCTCAGCTTTATGACGCGTACTCTTTCCTGGTATAGCATCATGTGTTTCTTTGCACTATCTTGTGTTTATCAGATTGCTACATGTTATCTGTATTGTCCGGATTTAACGAAAAAGAAGAAACATTTACATACGTTAAAAATTTGTACATTTGTAATCGCGTTAGTGATTAGTTGCTTTGGTGTTCGTTTTGTAAGCTTGTATATTAAAAATAAAAGCGAGATTACACAGGCATATAATACGTATAATGACTATAGAGTTAAGTATATGGATTACGGGCAACATCCACCTTATAAGGGACATGAAAAGCTATATAATGCTGTCCAATGGGATAATAGCACGTATCGTGCAACGCTTTGTTTATTGTATATGGATGAAAATATAAATGCTTCCTCTTTAAAAACGATAACAGAGGCGTATCAGGCAAATAAGCATTCAGCACTCAGTAAAACGGTAACGAATATACGAGAGCTTTTATATGATTATAGCTTTGTACAATATTCCTTACTCAGTATATTTTTAATTTTCGTGATTTTGAATTTAATGGTTGCAAAAAAAGAGAAACAATGGTTTCATATACTTGTAAGCATATGTTGCTGCGGCGGGTTTGCCGTATTACTGCTTTATCTTGGATTTAAAGGCAGGTTGCCATTAAGAAGTTATCAGTCTTTACTGATTCCTTGTTTCATGTTTATGATGACGATGTTTCTGCGTTGGCTGGATGTATCCTATAAAAAGGTCTTTAAACCAATGCTTGCTATAACTCTTGTAGTAAGTGTAGGCGGTATTTATATGGTCTATATAGATAAAGATTATGCAGCTACACAAACAAATACGGAAGCCACTTCTGAACAGTTTCAGAATTTCGAACAATACGCAATACAGAATCCTGAGCATTTTTATGTTTATGATTTCTCTGCCGGAACGGTAAATCGTAATCCATTCGTTGTTTATCCTAATGAAAAACCAATTAATACGATGGTCGCCGGCGGTTCCTATACATTCTCAGAATTGTATTATCAACAATTGGAAAAGAATGGCTTGACATCCTTGTATTGGGAAGATCTTTTGAAAAAAAATATCTATTTCACATCGGCAAATCCGACTTATGTTGAAGTAGCACAAATGAATATTGAACGGGTTACAAAACATAAGGTGAAAGTGAAAGAGATTAAGCGATTTGGTGAAAACACCAAAGGCATAACAGTTTATAAGTTTTCAGCAGCGGAAACTTCAAAAAAGAAGGATTCACATAAATAGTAGATGCAAAGAGAGGTGTAACCTTTCTCATCAATAAAACAGAAAGGAGTGAAGAATTGATATTGAGCATATAGAACATTGAAAGGAGAAATAGTATGAAGAGTAAAATGAAGCAGTTTATGGTATTAGTATGTGCATTCGTTTTATCAGTCTCGACCTTGATTCCAACAACATTCATGACAGTACATGCAGCATCTGCTACACCGGTTTTAACAGCTAAAGCAGATCGTGATAATGGTATCTTATTGAAATGGACAGCAAGCAATCGTGTGAGTGATCCAACGGATGCAGAATACATGATTATGAGAAAACGCGATGATGGCTATTATGACGGTTTGGTAAAAAGAGATCCTAAATATGGGTTGTTTTTCCTTGATGCAACAAATTTGACGATTGGAAAAGAATACACATATAAGATCAGAGAAAGCGTTAATGGCAAAGAAGTCGATTCAAATGAAGTTACAGTGAAAGCAGTAGCTAGTAATCCTGCAGCGAATGAATTTACAAATAAGGCAAAGGCGGCAGACTATCTCAAAGAACAGATGGTCAAGCGAAATAAAAAGATTTCCCTTATTTATAACGCTGGGACATTCCCTTCAGGCTTAGGAAACGAATTATATGAGATGGCTAGGACAGATGATGAAAAAGCAGATCCTGCTACAGCTGCTCAAGGGGATTATTTACGATATACGATTAAACCAAATACGATTCGTATAACGACTGGAATCGATGGTAAAGTAGGCAGCTTGAATTCTTATACATTTACATTTGAACTTGATTATTATACAAGTAAACAGGAAGAGGAAGCGGTAGATGCAAAGGTTTCACAAATACTAGCATCATTTGCCAATAATGGTATTACACAGGCTTCATCAGATTATGATAAAGCAAAAGCTGTTTATGATTATTTAGCAACCAATTTGCATTATAACAATAACCCTCGACCTGACAATGGAAATCTGATGATTACTGCTTATGATTCTTTGGTACGCAAAGAAGCACAATGTTATGGACAGACTTTAGGAGCATATCGTTTATTAAAAGAATTAGGTTTAGTAACTAGACGTGTGAATGGTGATCTCTATTTAGAAGATAAGAAAGATACTATAGCGCACGGATGGAATCTTGTTCTTATGGATGGCAAGTGGTATAACTTTGATGCCACAGGTGCAGCAACCTATTATGAAGAAACCAATGATATGACTTATAAGAAATTATTAAAACCTTATGACACATTTGTTTCACAAGGATATACTTTGAACGCTGAATATGCACTTACTTCTGCTTTTGGTAAAGCACATCCATATGGTACAACGGTTTATCAAGATGAACCAGACGCACCAAACAATTTAACGCTTGTAAATTTAGGTGAGGGAAAAATCCAAGCTAGCTTTACAAGTGTTAAGGGAGCAGATGGTTATGCATTGTATCGTTCAACATCAGCGACTGGCACTTTTAGCAAGGTGGCTGAAGGAAATGCTACGACATTAATCGATGAAACAGCACAGCCAGGTGTAGAGTATCATTATAAAGTGAAAGCTTATGCTATGGTTAGCGGTGACAGACTTTATTCAAGCTATTCACCAAGAAGAATCATTACCAGTAAGAGCATTGGAACACCGGTTTTAAGTGCTCTTACAGCTACTTCTAATACAGTAAAAGTAAGTTGGGGTGCAGTAGCTGGTGCAGAATACTATCAGGTATATCGTGCGGATTCTGTCAATGGCACTTATAGTTTGGTGAATCGTAAAAATTATACAACAACGACGATTAGTGATGCTGTTGTATCTGCAGGCAAGACATATTACTATAAAGTACGCGCGTTTAAAGATGGCGAATATAGTATGTTTAGCACAATAAGCAGCGTTACGACAAAACCAGCAACACCTACTGGTATTCAAACTAGTTCTGCTGGAGCAACTTCTGTAAACGTTCAATGGGCAAAGAGTGAAGGCGCAAAATACTATCAGGTATATCGTTCTACCAATGCTACAAAAGATTTTAGGTTATTAGGTGTTTATGATGAAAATACCTTCAGTATGAAGAGTAGGGCATTACTCACCAATCAGACATACTATTACAAAGTAAGAGCGTATACAGTTGTAAATAAAAAAGGTATATATTCACCGTTCTCTAATGTTGTAAAGGGAACGCCAAAACTTGCTGCTCCTACCAATGTAAAAGCAAGTCCAAATACTTCTACTACGTTAAAGATCAGTTGGAAATTAACAGATGGCGCAACATATTATCAGGTTTATCGCAGTACAAGTAAAACGGGGAAATATGCGTTGTTAGGTGTATATAACAGTACAACGACATCCTCCATTTCCAGATCTTTATTAACTGGCAATACGTATTATTATAAAGTACGTGCATATCGCTGGGTAAAAGGAGAACGTGTATTCTCACCATTTAGCAGTGTCATTACAGGAAAGCCAGTACTTTCAAAAACAAGTAAAGTAACAGCTAAGGCGACAAGTAGTACAACGGCTAAAATAACTTGGAATAAAATTGAAGGGGCAACCTACTATCAAGTATATCGTGGCACAAGTGCGAATGGGAAATATGCATTGTTGGCAACTTATGACAAAAACACAACTACTTGTACTAGTAAAAAATTAAAGAAGGGAAACACCTATTATTACAAAGTGCGTGCTTATAAATGGGTAAAAGGAACACGTGTGTTCTCACCATTCAGCACACCAGTAAAGGTGAAAATTTAGTTAGACGACGGATTAGGAGAAACATATGAAAAGAGTAAAAAGATTATTAGCAGGGATTGTTAGTCTATTATTAGCAGTTACCATCATTGGCAATGAAAATTTAATTGTTACACATGCGGCAACACTGCCTACATCAAATGTTTTTATCAGTGGCAGTACGGATAAAGGTTACAATGCAAAAGTAACTTATGATTTAAAAGTAAGTCAAGCTTCAAAAATGGTGTTGACATGTATGTCTTATGGCGATGTTAGCATGTCTTACTATTCTGCAGATTTATCTGAGCGATATGACACAGTATATGCTTATACTGATTCTGCTGCTTCACCTGTGACAAAAGTGATTACAGCTTATGTATCACCAGGTACTTATAAAGTTGTAATTGATAATGAAAGATCTGCTGCCAGCAGATATCAAATTAAAGCTTCTATATCTTCTTTAGGGGCAAATGATATAGAACCTAATGACTTTGATCACGCAATGACATTAAATAAAGGTGCTACGATTACTGGGGCATTAACTACTCAAGATAGAGAAGATTGGTATAAAATTACAACAACTTCTAAGTTTGTAAGATTAAGTATCTCAGCTTATGAAGATATGGATATCAATGTCTATAATCAAGATTTATCAGAAACATTGGATTATGATTATTTATATGGTAAACCTGCTTCACCTGATCAGCAAATTTTAGAATTCTGTGGTTCTAATGTATATTATGTAAAAGTAAGCTCTGGTTCATGGGATGACGGCGGCAAATATAAGCTGAGTTGGACCGCAGGAACAGTACCTACAGTAAAAAATGTTAAATTACAGAAATTGAGTTCTACAGAAATCAAGGTAACATGGGATCAAAATAATGCATTTGATTATTATCAGGTATATCGTGCGACTAGTGAAAAAGGAAAATATTCTCTGCTCGGTGTTTACAATAAATATTATGATACTAAGTATAGCACTGGTTTAAAAACAGGTACAAAATACTATTATAAAGTACGTGGCTATCGTGTAATTAATAAAAGACGTGTCATGGGAGCATTTAGTCCAGTGGTAAGTGCAACACCATCGTTAAAGGCACCTAAGAATTTAACAGTTGCACAGTCAGGGAAAAAGACATTATCAATCACTTGGAGTTTTGATAGTGAAGCTTCTTATTATCAAGTATATCGTGCAAGCAGTTTGAATGGAAAATACGCTTTATTAGGTACGTATGACAAATATACAACTTATAAGCGCAGTACATCACTTACTTCTGGAAGACGCTACTATTACAAAGTTCGTTCTTACAAATGGGTAAGTGGAAAACGTGTATTCTCTCCATTTAGTGATATTCGCTCTGGAGTGGCAAAATAAGTAAGAAGTAGAAAAAGTGAAAAGATCAAGAAGACAGTGAGTTTAAACACTCATTGTCTTTTTTGGGGTCATCTAAATAAACAAGTGGTTTTGAGAAAGAAACCGATAAACGAATAAGAGATTAAAGCTATTAAAAAAGCAGGTAGAACAGTTTAAGAAATACTGATGAAGTGAACCCTTTTTGTTTACCGAATGAAAAAAAAGGAAGATTGTTTCGTCTAACAATTAAAATAAATCGTATGAGAAGCTAAGTCAAAAGAATATACAGCACCATTTCTGGGCTAGTTTTTACTGTGGGAAAAGGCTTAGAAAAAACGGAAGACAGTTGAATATTGAGGCTAATTATTATATCATTATAGTAGAAGTTCGCAACATTTTTAGTATTTTTTTATATGGTTAGAATTATAAAAATGTTTTGATGCTTCCAGGGTAAAGGAGAAGGGATGAGAAAGTTCATGAGAAAAAGGTTGAAAAAAGGCTTAAGTCTTGTATTGACATTCATCATGGTTTTTAATGTTGTTTTTTCATTTCAAATGGAACAAGCACATGCTAAGATCAATGTTAATAACGACAAATTACCTGATGGCTATGTTTTAGTAAAGAAAACAGATAAAACAATAGCACCGGGTATCAGTGAAACGGAAATCGTTACGAATACTACAAAAGGAGATAAACAGCAGATTGACTACATGATGGAAGTCCAGATGTCAAAAGATTCTCCAACAAAAGTAGTAGCAAGTTATGGTTCTAATTATGATGCATCTTCATGGGAATTAGCTACGATGGCAGAACAGGCCAAGGGCTATGAAGACTACATGAAGAAAAATGGTATCAAAAATGAAACGGTAGTTGCGGCAGTTAATGCTGACTTCTTCCATATGGGGACAGGGGAACCACAGGGTGCCCTGGTAATGAATGGCAAGATTATCAAACAACCAATTGATACATATTTTTGTATTACAAAAGAAGGAAAAGCAGAGATACGTGATGCCAGTCAGCCAATGGATGACTGTGAACAGGCTGTTGGTGGTGGACCATTCTTAGTAAAGAATGGCGAGCCGCAAATGATTCCTGATATGGTAAGAATGACAAGAGCAGCAATCGGCTTAAAGGCAGATGGCTCTATTGTTACTTTTACCACACATGGTATTTCTGATCAATCATCTGGACACACTGTTCCAGAGATGGCTAGTTTGTTAGCTGCTGCTGGCTGTGTAACGGCCATTAACTTAGATGGTGGCGGAAGTGCTACCTATATGGCTAGATACGAGGGAACGAATGCTTTAGAAGCACGCAATAATCCTTCTGATGGTAAATTACGTGCTGTTTCCAGCGGTTTATTATTCCTATCGACAAGTGTGAAAGATGGAAAATTTGACCATAGTTCTATTTCGCCAAATGATGAAGTATATACTCCAAATCAAACGGTGAAATTCAATGCGACCGGTGTTGATGGCGGCGGTGGAGAAGCACCAATGCCAGCAGGGGTTACATGGGCTGTTGAAGATCAAAGTATTGGTACTATCGATGCGAATACCGGAGTTGTTACTTTAAAAGATAAAGAAGGAACGCTTGTTGTAAACCAGATGTATCAAGGAAGAGTAGTGGGAACGGCATCTATCGAAGTGCGTCATCCTGATGAAATTTCGTTTAAGACAGAAGAAATAAGTCTTGGCTTTGAAGCGGAATCTTCTTTAGGACTAGAGGTTCGCTGGCAAAAACGTAATGTGCATATCAAAGGCGGAGATATTGAATGGGAAGTTTCTAATCCAAAAATGGGTCATTTCGATGGAAATACGTTTATTACATCGGATGGTGAGACACTGGAAGGAACCGTTACCGGTTATTCAAAATATAATCGTGATGTAAAGGGCAGTATTCATGTCATCGTTGGTAAGCTCCCTACTGTTGCATGGGATTTTGAAGATCAGAAACAAATAAATGAAGAAACAGGAGAAGAAACGATCATTCCTGCAAAAGAATATTGGAAAATCGGACATGATGGTGAAGATACGCCATTTATCACTATGGCAAGTGCTGAAGATACCGGAGTATCAGCAGAAATTGTTGATATCGATACAGGCGAAGTCAGAATGGGTAAAAATGCTTTAAAATTATCTTATGACTTCACGAATTCAGCGAATACGACCCGTGGTGCTTATTTTGGTACAAAGGATAATTATGAAATACCAGGTTCACCTACAGCAATCGGTGTTTGGGTATATGCGCCTGAAGGTATTGATAATTTCTGGTTGCGTGGACAGGTAGCTTATCAGCAGGCAAATGGTGAATGGGTAGAGGCTGGCTCTAGCATGTATGTTGACTTTACCTATCAGACGAATCAGGAATTACCGGATCATTCGCATGTCTCAAAAGAAGATGCCGGAATCAACTGGACAGGATGGAAATACCTAGAAGCGGATTTGACTGGCAAAGGGGCAACAAAATTTAAACTGGCTAAAGGTGCTACTTTTAGAATCATGTATGTTCCAGGCATCGAGATGGGAAGCAAAACAGCCGGTGAAATCTATTTGGATAACATGCAATTTGTCTACGGTACGAATGTAGATGATACGGATTCACCTATCATTGACAAGGTACAATATAGTACAGACAATCAAAAATTCCAAACATTTGGTGACAACGATGTTATCACAAGTAATAAAATTTCCTTCATGAGTACTTTCCATGATGTTGAAAATAAATATACAAAAGGAATGGAATATGATCTGATCCGTATGTATGTTGATGGTGTTAATGTCGGTGTTAAAGGACAAGATGAATCAGGCGGTACTATATTTGCGGATAACTTTATTGTAGATAGCAGTAAAAACGTTTCTTATCTGTATGATATGGAACTGGCAAATGGTGTACATTCCATCAGAACCGTTATTCGTGATAAGGGTGGTAATGAAACAGAGCAAACACATTACTTTATGGTAAAAGGTGAGAACGCAAAGCATACAACGTTATCCCTAGAGCCTGCGACAACGGAAAATCCAGTATTAAATAAACCTTATGATCTGGAAATCAAAACAAATCGCTTAGAAGATCTGGATGAAATTACTACCAAAATCGCGATAAAGAAAGAATTTGCTCAAAATTATGAAATCATTTGGAATGAAGATTTTGGAAAAGTAGAGGATTCCTATAATAGTGCTAAGGGAGTACTTACCTTAAAAGGGAAACGAAACACAGAAGCTGCCGTTACCGGTGAAGGAGTCGTAGCAACCATTCGTTTGAAAATGCCAAGTGATGTTAAAAAAGGTACTCAATTAACTTATTTAGTACAAAGTGGTCAAGCGACTTATAACAGTGAAAAACCGGAACACTATGCAAAATCATTCTCAACGAAAAAAACAAGTATCGAAATCATTGCGCCTTTAACACTGAAAACAGATACGATGTTTGTTGGAATGAGCGGAAAAATTTATGTTGTAGATGCTAGTGGAAAAGCAGTTGAAGGTGCAGAAATTTTCAATGTGGATACTAACCAATCGTTAGGTACCACAAATGCGGATGGCTATATAGAAACAGATGCATTAAACCAGGCTGTTGCTATGTTCTCCATCTATGCTAAAAAAGGCGAAGATGTATCCTTCATCTTAACTGATTATAGTTTTGCTATAGCAGGAAATGAGGATGGTTCACCACAATACGTTATGAGCCATGCAAGTAAAGATGTTAATACACAAAAGAGTGTTACATGGTTTACAGATCCATTTAAATCACAAAACAAAGCCATTATGCAGATAGCTACTAAGGCTGATTTTGATGCAAACAAAGAAAAGGCATTTAAGAATGTAACCGGAACGACAGAATTAATTAAACTTGATGGTTCCGCAAACGTGGAAGATAACCATGCGTTCCGTTTAAATAGCGTAATTGCAACGGGTTTAAGTTCTGGAACAGCGTATGTTTATCGTGTTGGTGACGGTGATAAATGGTCAGATCTGAAATCATTTACAACACCATACAAAAATAAGAACGTAAACTTCTTTGTATTAGGTGATATCCAGACATTGGATATGGATAGAACCCATCGTATTGCTGATGCGTTAATGAACAATGGTATCAAATATGATTTTGGATTGCAAACAGGTGATGCAGTAGATAATGGCGCAAAATTTGAATATTGGGACGGTATTGCAAATCTTTATGGAGAATTGTTTAATAGTCTCGATATGATCCATGTCTTTGGTAACCATGAATATGAAGGAGATTTAACTGGCGATAACAGTAAGGCTATTTATAATATACCAAGTGAAAACAATGGTGATTACTATTCCTTCGAATATGGCAATATGTATTTTGCGGTAATCAACTTTACGAAAGATACGAATAGGCTAAATCGTGCAGCTAGTTGGCTTGTAGAAGACGCTAAAAAGAGTGATGCAACTTGGAAAGTTTTAGCAATTCATCAGCCTGCATATTACACCAATCCAACCGGTGGTAATGACATTATCAATAAAATTATTCCGCCTGCATGTGATGCAGCTGGTATTGACTTTGTTTTCTCAGGTCATGATCATACGTACAATCGTACGAAACCTTTAAAAGGTGGAAAAGTTGATAAAGACAATGGAACTGTCTATTTGATTAGTGGAACAACTGGTGATAAGACATATCCAACTACAGATACAGGTTTCGAATTTGACAAATATATCACAACATTTGATGGCGTATATATGAGTGTTTCAGCTACGACAAAAGAATTCACAATTGAAGCACGCGAAGCAAATGGAAACATCTTGGATACTTATACAAGAACCAAAGAATACAAATGTGATAAAGATGGACATGAATATGAAATTGTTGATGGCTATGCTGTTTGTATTCACTGTAAAGAAACAATTAGCCTGAAATCATTTACAGGTATCGCTAAAGATAAAGCAACCGGTAAATATATGGGATTCCTGGGCGGTCAGAAACAGATCGGCTGGAAACAATTTGCGGATACCATGTACTACTTTAATGCAGATGGTTATTCCGAAGATGTAGAAATTGTGTATCATGATGACCCAAGCTGTATGATACGTGAACGTACGAAATATTACTGTCCTGCAGCGAATGAATATAAAGAAATTGTCGGAACAAGAGCACCTCTTCATGAATATGAAACGCAGCCAGATGGCACTAGAATTTGTAAGGTATGTGGCTGGAGACAGGTAAGTGTTGATGAGATTGATGTTACTACGGAATATGATGGATATTACTATACCGGTGGCAAGAGAACTCCAAAGATTGTCGTTAGTTATACGGATGAAAAGGGCAAGAAGACAGTATTTAGACAAGGCGCGGATTTTGAATATTTAGTACATTATGGAAAAGATGCTACTGATTCAGAACCAGCTGTTAATAATGTATTGCCAGGCAAGGGATATTTTGAAATTATTCCAGTTGAAATAAATATCGGTGATGCTGTAGATAGACATCGTGGAAGTATTACAGGTAGAAAGTATTTTAGCTTTGATATCCTTGTACAAAATCCAAAACGTATGACAGCGAGCGATGTTACCATGCATGAAGCAACCTTAACTTGGGATAAAGCTTCTAACATAACGGGTTATGAATTATATCAATATAGTGATGAAACAAAAGCATATGAGATGATTCAAAAATTTGATAATCCTAATGTAAATACTTATACTGTGAAACAGTTAACATCATCTACGAAGTATAAATTCAAAGTTAGATCCTATCTAAATGTTGATGGCAAAACTTATTATAGTTCTGATAGTAAAGAACTTAACGTGACAACGAAAGTATTAGCTGTTGCTGCTCCTAAAAATGTTACAAGCAGCAATGTCACACAAGATGCTTTAACCTTATCATGGGATAAGGCAGCAGATGTGGAAGGATACCAAGTATATCAGTATAACGAGAAAACAAATAAATATGATTTGGCAAAAACAGTCAAAACAACTTCTTGTACAATACAAAACTTGAATCCTAATAAGCAATATGCATTTAAAGTTAGAGCTTATGCAAAAGCTGATGGTAAAACTTATTATAGTTCTTATACAACGACGTATAAAGTAAGAACAAAAGCATTGACTGTCACAACTCCTGAGAATGTTACATTAACAGATATTAAACATACTTCAGCGACAATCGCTTGGAATAAAGTAAGCAATGTTTCAGGATATAAAGTTTATAAGCTTGATACAAAAGCGAAAAAATATGTAGCAATTGCAACATTGACGCAAACCTCTTATAAACTTCAGAATCTAGCTCCGGAAACAACGTATGTTTATAAGGTTAGAGCATTTGTTACCATTGATGGAACAAACCATTATAGTGACTATACAAAACCAAAGACGTTGAAAACAAAAGCTGAACCAGTACCTTCAGCAATAAATGCTCCTAAATTGAATCCAATCAAGGCCAGCAAGGGTATCTTGACATTAACATGGAATAAAGTAAGCGATGCTACTGGTTATAATATTTATCATTATAATCGTAAAACGCTGAAATATGAAAATATTGGTTGGACTAAGAATACCACTGTACAGTTAAAAGATCAGCCTAAGGGTGAAATCGATACGTATCGTGTAAAAGCTTACTACAAGAAAAATGGAAAAACAGTAATCAGTAAGTATTCAAATGCACAGTCGGCAAAATTATTTGACAGTACAAAACTGAGCAGTGTTACACAAAAAGATGAACAATTGAAGTTCTCTTGGAGCAAGGTAAATGGTGTAGGTGGTTATAGCATCTATCGCTATGATAATGTTAAGAAAGCTTGGCAGTATCTGGGTGCCACCACAAAAACAACGTATACAGATAAAGCACCAGTTGCTGGAAAACGTTACTTATATCGTGTTTTACCATATGGTAGAGTCAATGGTGTCGCATTCTTTGGATCATACAGCAGTTCTGTTGAAGGTATGATGCTGAAAGAGACAAAAATCAAAGATGTTAAATCTTATGTGGGTAAAATACAGTTCTCATGGGATAAAGTACCAGGAGCACAAGGCTATAATGTTTATCGTTATAACAACAAGACAAAGAAATGGGAAACTATGAAAAGTGTCTTAAAAGGAACAACATACAATGATACGAATGTAAAAGCAGGTGAAGTATATCGCTATCGTGTAAGACCATATTACTGGTCATCAACACATAAAGTAAAATATGGTGAATATACGAAGTATGTTGGTATTCGCGCCAGATAAAAGGCAGAATATTTAAAAAATTATCAAAAAAGGTCATTTCTTCTTAAAGATAA
This sequence comes from Longicatena caecimuris, assembly GCF_004341945.1. Lineage (GTDB taxonomy): Bacteria > Bacillota_I > Bacilli_A > Erysipelotrichales > Erysipelotrichaceae > Longicatena > Longicatena caecimuris. The sequence goes on along the minus strand of NZ_SMBP01000012.1, from coordinate 48,818 downwards.
GGAGGGAATGACCTTTTCCTTTGGGGTTATCATTTTCTGCGCTTTTTGTTAGATGGTTATAAAAAGTGAAACTTTGATGCTGAAAAAGCTTCGTCCATCGTCATTCTTACATTCAGATCCATCTCTTTTTGGCACCCAATCTATCCTAGTTTTATGTCAAAAATCATAGTTCATGGTTATATTTTTTACTATTTTTAAGGTAATTTAAAATATTTTTACAATTATTACATGTGATGGTAGTGTTATTCGTGGATATTAGATATCCCTAAATATCATGCACTTGCCATTTTCTATTTTACATAATATGGAAAATGCCGTTGTTTATAGGAGGCAGCAGTCTTGCGGTTTCTAGAAATTAGTTATATAATTTCTATGTAATCATTTACAGTATCAATAAACGTATACTTTTTTAAATACTCATAATTTTATCGTTAAAGTAATTATATATAGAAAAAAAGGGTAAAAAAAAGGATATTTACACCAAAAATGTAGATATCTAATTAAGTATAGGTTTTTGTATGCTTAGGATATAAAAGTTGACCTATGACTTTTATAGATATATTGCTATCCTAAGATGTGCTTCGCTGATAACTACTTGCTTCATGCCTGGCACCTCTTTTTTTGAGTTAGCATAACAAACCATTTGAGGAGAGAAGTTTATGAAAAAGACATGTTCTAGAGTTTTGATGGCGATTATCGCCTCTACGGCTATGACAGGTGGTATGTTTTCGCATGCCCGGCCAACGCAGGCATTGGAAATTTCTGCTGCCCCTGAAACAACGATCACACAGAAATCTGGCTCGCTTACGCTCCATGAGTATGATCTGGACAAGAAACCTCTGGCCGGTGCATCTTTCAGCATCTATAAGGTCATGAGCCTGACTCCCGGGGGTACCTTGGATAATTACGTTAGCTATACCATCGAAGATGATTTTAAGGATGTCCTGAAAGATATCACACCGGATGCCTTAGGCAATTATTCAACAAAGGAATTGGAAGAGCTGGGCAAGGAGCTGAGCGTTAAGGCGGCAAAGATCGATGCATTGCAGGAAGGCACCAGCGATGCCAGCGGAACGATCACATTTAACGATCTGTCATTGGGATATTATCTTGTAGTGGAGACCCAGGCACCGAGCGGTTATGTGAGCGGCAGACCTTTCTTGATCGCTATTCCTTCTTCCGACAACTATCAGGACGATGGACAACAAGGCACACATTGGATCTATGATGTCGAGGCCACACCTAAGAATGAACAGGTATCCATCGATAAGGACATCATAGGAACGAGCGACGGCTCGGTGAAGGTAGGAGATCATGTACAGTATCAAGTAAAGACAAAGATGCCTGATTATGATGACAGCTACTTTGGAAATAAAGAACACCCGGCAGTATTCGATATCATCGATACGATGGAGGATGGTCTGGCCATCCAGAAGGATGTGGAGCATCCTATCACGGTCACGGTTGGGGATCAGGTGATTGCAGAAGGAGAGACCACCTATACGTTGAGTGCGGAAAATAAGACAGGAGAAGATCCGGATATGATCATCTCCTTCAAGGAGGCCTTCATCAAGGAAAATGGCGGTAAGGATGTGACCGTCACCTATTATGCACAGGTAACGGAGAAAGCGGTACAAGGACAAGCAGGAAACGAGAATGCCGCAAGCCTGCGCTACGATCATAAACCGCAAGAGATCACCACCAGTGAGAAAGACACGGAAAAAGTATATAGCTTTGGTATCAAGGTAGAGAAGTTCACAAAGGAAGAGGACCCAAGAGCATTGTCCGATGCCGAATTCACCTTATTAGCTTCCGATGGCAGTGATATATTAGGCAGCGCGGTAACGGATGAAATGGGAAATTTGCAATTTCATAATCTGGATGCCGGTACCTATTATCTAAAAGAGACCCGATCACCAGCAGGGTATACCTTATTGGCAGAGCCGATCAAGGTAGAGATCATCGCAGATGTAAATGCCGAAGGGAAAGCGACAGGAAGCTTTACATTAAAGGTGAACGATAAGGATGTTACGACGACAACAGGAGAATTCACGACCCAATTGGATGAAGAAAGCGGAACGGCGATCATCGCGGTAGAGAATCATAAAGGCTTTACCTTACCGTCTACAGGAGGGGCAGGCATCAGCGTGTTCTTGATCATCGGCGGCATAGGGATCTTGGGGATCAGCGTCGTCATGATGAAGAAGAACAAGAAACAAGCTTGATCCATGAACTGGACAAAACGAGGCATATCCAACTGTTTCGTTTTGCTCTTTCTGTTCTTTCTTTCCAAAATAAGGATGTTCTTACCATTCTATCATGGGACATCGGAAAAAGTGCGCAAGAAAGAGCAGGGCATTGCATTTAGAAGAGACTTCTTTTTCGAGACGACAGGTCCAGAAACAATGGAAACCAACAATGCATGAAGGACCGTATGGTGGATACCGGTCAAAGCAGCATCGTTCATCGTTTTAGATAAGGCATTGTATCAATCAATATAATGGGAATGCAAAGTAGAAAGAAGAATGAGGAAAAGCAGATGAAAAAGAGAAAGAAAACCTTACAGAAAATATGCAGCATATTGGTCTTGATGGTCTTGACATTGACATCGATCAAAGCAGCTGGAGGTAGCATCGCGATCGATCTGAAGGACCTGCCCCAAGCAGAGGTAGAAAAGGCAGGGGTAACGTTCACATTGTATAAGGTCGGGACGATGAGCGATGATGGAAGAGCGAAGCTGTATGAGAGATATGGCATGAGCCTGCCGAATACGGCAGAAGGACTGCAAAAGGCCGCAAAAGAACTGATGGAGCGATCAGGCAAGGAAAAAGTGGGAAAACAAGTAACCGATGCAAATGGTCATCTGTCTTTTGATGACATAGGAAATGGTATCTATTTGTTGGTGCCATCCGATATGGAGACATATGGAACGATCGATCCGTTTCTGGTGACCTTACCGATGTATGAGGAATTGGGCAGCGGGATCCAAGGACCAAGCTATGATCTGCAGATAGAACCAAAGGCATCACCAAACAAGGAACCGATCGAGCCGACACCACCGCTCGATCCAGATGAACCTGATGAGCCGGTGACACCGGACACACCAGATACACCAGACACCCCGAACACTCCGGATGAGCCGAATCCACCGCTCAAACCAGAAGAGCCGGATATCCCAACGGATTCAGATCATCCCAACGGACCTCACAAGCCACAAACACCAGAAACACCAGATACATCCACGACGACAGATGGACATGAGGGGCCAAAAAAAGATGTCACGACCACACAGACCGGAGATGCATCACGAAAAGGGCTATATGCCTTATTGATAATGCTGTCTGCTTTTGGCATGTACATCGTATATAGCAAGCATAGGAGAGGAAGTGAGCTAAGTGATGAAAAATAAGAGGAAACTTATCGTGTTTCTATTAGCATTATCGATGCTGTTCATGAATGTTAACTCATCAATGTTCGCTAAAGAAGAAACAAAGGCAGGAACAGGGAGCGTTGAAGTGATAGAAGGATCCAAGGATACCGATCCAGAAATAACGTCAACGAAGGAAGATGCTTTAAAAGAAGAGAAAGAAAAGACACCTGCGGAAGCAGGAGCGCAAAAGACAGCACCGCTCCTTACGGATGTAAAGGGGAGGATCTACCTCGATGCGAATAAAGATCATACCTTCGATGAAGGAGAAAAGGGCCTTCCTGATATGGAGGTGCGCCTGTATAAGATAGAAGAAGGAGAAGCTGCTAAAGAAGCTGCCTATCATACCTTGACCAACATCAAAGGAGAATATGAGATCAAGGGAGCAGAAGCAGGAACTTATAAGGTCGAATATGAAAGCGTCGACAGCGAAAAGGATCTGAGAGATTATACGATCCTGCAAGAAAACAAGGAAGATAAAGAGCGAGGAGAGAAAGAAGAACAGAAACTGATCGAAAAAAACAATAAATATATCATCGCTCAGGAAGAAATAGAGATCAAAGAAGGAAGCGAGCTGGAACTGGCGCTATACAAAAAAGAAGCTGAGAAAAAGGAAGCACCAGAAGCAAGCAAGGAAGCAGGACCAGCAAAGCAGGAAACGACAAAACAAGAAACGAACGCAACAAAGAAAACAGAAACGAATACAGTAAAGAAAACAGAGACAAATTCAGAAAAGAAAACAGAAACGAATACGACACAAAAAACAGAAGGCAAGCAGCCGGTGAAGAAGGCGGCCAATAAGAGCGAAGCGCTGATGAGCCCATTGCAGCTCAACAAGCTGAGCAGCACAAAGGCAGGTGCAGCCTATGCACGAGACAGTGAGTTTGCAAGGGCACTGTATGAAACGCTGGATGCCGAAGATTGGACATTCAATGCCTATTATGTAGGACAGAATGATAAATATCATGTAGAAAAGACGAATGATTTCTCATTGAAATATCAGGTGGAATTTCATAATAGCCGTGACCTGGAAAAGGGCTCGGTAGAGATCCGCATACCGGCATATCTGAACAACGACAGAGATAAAAAGGGCGTCCTGCCTTCGAGCATCGCTATCCCACAGGGAACCCTGGAGGATCCGGTAGGAAATAAGATCACACCATTCAATTATTATCTGGATGAAGAAACAAATGAGCTGGTATTCTTCAACTATGAGAAGATCACATCCGGTGCTAACATCGCATTCCAGGTATTGTATAAAGATCTGGAGATCATGGAGCTGATCGATGACAGTACCTGGAGCCTGGCACCAAAGGCAACGGTCAGCTTCGATGATAAGACAGAGGAAAAGACCTCGACACCTCTGACAGGGCACATCGATTCCAAGGTCGACCTGTCAAAGGTGACAAAAACACCATATACGCTGGGCGGGAAGAGCTATTGTCCCGGCATCTATACGCAGCAGCAGCTTGACAATGTCATAACGAGCATCCCGGACAAATATAAGGGAGACAACTTCGGCAAGTATAAATATGTGGCATGGAGGATCCAGATCCGCGGAAGCGCGACACAGCCATGGGAACTGTATCTGAAGGATATTCCCGATCTGGGCGGCGAGGTCGTAGGATTCAACAGGGATTACAGCAAGATGACCTATGAAGGGGACGATGCCTATTATAAGATCTCAGGCATGAACAAGGATAAGCTGATCCAATACGAAGATACATCGAATCATATCATCGTGGCGGTGGCCTATCCAGAAGATGAGATCCAACCGGATACACAGATAAAGAACAAGGTCCAGGTCGTGGCCCATCCTTATGATGACGTAGATAAGGATCAGATGCTGGAGAGCGAGACCGTTTGGAAGTATAAGGATTATGAATGGGTATATGATGGAGATGTCATCGGTGTCGATAAAAGAAGCGACGAGACCTATAAGAGCTGGCTGGAGGTCTATAAGGCAGCCAGAAAGCAAAAGAAAGATATCGGGGACATCCCATTCACCATAAATGGCGTGACACGAGGCTATGCGCTCACGCACAGCATATCCAATGATGAAAAGCTGGGAGAACGGATCGAAGGAGCCAGCTATGTGATGACGACCGTCGATGACTTCATCTATGCATATCCGACGAAAGGTTCCCAAGAGGAATATAAGATATTGGATGGCGATGATTATTATTACAGCAAGGTGAGGATCAACCAGGAGGATATCGGCTATGACCCATGGGAAGACAGTGCGACAGCGCCGGAACGTTCCAAGGATACGATCGTATCCGCATGGTTCAAGGATGGAACAGGCTGGGAAGAGGTAGCCGTGATCCCATGGAACGATAAGGGCAGCATGAGCTATACCTTTACCCAGGAGCAGATAGCACGCAGACCATGGAGGGTCAAGGTGGAACATGAATCCGTGAACTATCGCTCAACATGTTCGATCGATCTGAACGTACGGATCCAGCATGATTCCCCGGTATTCAAAGAAATGGTAAAGGATGAGGATAGCGAGCAGACGGTGACCTTGGAGAACATAGCCGGCATCATGGGACAGAAGAAACAAGATGGGGTCCTTGGTGCCTATTTCCATGATACATCAGCTGAAGGTGGAAATTATTCAGAACCGGAACTGATAGAACGAACCAAAGATCTATATGGCGTGTTGCTCATGAGGGATAATGCATTTGCATATCTGACCTCGGTGCAGAAGAACGCGGGATCCTATAAATACGGAACGAGCTGGAACGATGCAGCAGCCGGAAGGGTGCATCTGAAATATAACCTCATGGCATACGATGGCTATGAGCTCTATGGAACAGAAGCCGTAAGCTATCTAAAGGATAATGGGGTAAGATCACCGGGAAGAACGGATGTGGTCTTCTATGATCTGTTGCCATATGGCGTGAAATATGACCCTTCGGTACCGGTCATTGCAGGCCGGGTGAAGACGACCGACTCGTTATATTGGAGAAATGAGAAGAGCTGGGATCAAGGCCAGGTCAAGGTCAGCATCGATTCCAAGGAAGATGTCATAACGAACTATAATGGAACAGGCAGGACGATGGTGCGCTTCCATATCCATTATGATGGTGCAGATCCGGCAGGCGTATATAGCCGTGGCAGCGATCATCTTTGGATGGAAGGCTGGGGCGTCAGCTTCGGTGCCTATTATGAATGGAAGGATATCGATATCTGCAATGAGGCGACCAATATCTCCGCCTTCATGCCTGAGAAAGATGATAATGAACCATTGTTGGGCAGAGACGATCAGGTGATGCGGGATAATGGCGAGGATTATCCGGATACCCTTTCCAAGGATGAATATAAGATATTCGGAAAAGACCTCGATGGCGATGGCAATACCGATGAAAGAACGGTATTGTACGCAAATACCAGCGTCGTCGATGATCTGGTGATCGCGAACAGTGACAATATCGATAAATTGGTCAAGGCAGATGAAGACCGCTTTGGGGTATTTTCAGAAGAAGCCGTCGTGGCGCCCGGTGAAGGCTATACCTATGAGATCACGGTAAGGAACGCGAAGGATACGCTGCGCAATATCGTGGTATATGATCGCTTGGAAGATGCGGCACGCTATCGTTCGGAGCAAGAAAAAGATAAGCATTTTGATGATAACTGGTGGTATGGGACCTTTGATGGTGTCATCACCACAGGGCTGGAAAAAGCAGGGGTCGCACCGATCATCTATTATAATGCGGATCGAGATGCAAGGATCTCAACGGGAGAAGAGCTGCCAAGCACCATATTGACAGAGGACAATGGCTGGTATACAGAAGCAGAATGGAAAGCAAAAGGACATACATTAGCAGAAGTAAAGGCAGTAGCCGTAGATATGAGCAAGAAGAAGGATGGAAGTGCCTTTGAGATCGTAGATATGGGCTCAGTGACCTTCCAGATCCATATGGTATCCCCGAAGGAAGATGAATCCAAGGAAAGCGCAGATCATAGCAACACGTCCACAGGAAAAGATCCGGCATATCATGCGTATAATAATGCTGCTTATTATTTAGAAAAAGCAGGGACCGATACGAAGCAGACGGTGATCGGCAACTCGGTACAGGTATCGCAGCATGATAAGGAAAGGGTAGAAATCGTAAAATCCTTTGGCGGCAGCGTACCGAAAGATAAGCAGAATAATGAGTTCCGCTTTATCGCGACCTATAATGGTTCCGTATATGCCTCACAGGAATATCAGCTTTACAAGAAGGTCGATGGGAACTGGGAACGTCAGGGCACGGATCGTGTCTATGCGACGGAAGCAGATGGCAGCTTCTATCTGCATGCGGATGAAAAGGCCGTCTTCGAGATAAAGGACAAGGTACTGTTCACGGTAGAGGAAGAAGAGAGCCCATTCTGGGAGGTCGAGACAGAAACGAGCGAAAAGGGCGAGGAGCAGATAAGGACCTTCAAGAATACATATCGTCCGGTGCTATACGTACAAAAGAAATTACAAAACCATCCCAAGGATGCAGATATCGAGAAAGAGATCTTCACCTTCAGGGCAAGCGCGAATGGGGAACCATTGGCAAATGCAGAATACTGGCTGGTAGACAGCGTCAGGGTCGATGGCGGAACGCCAAAGAAACTGAATAAGGAAGAGCTGAAGACAGATGCCAACGGCGAATTCCGGATCAAGGCAGGGGATATCGTAGCGTTGTTCCCGGGAGCAGAAGGGACCGCCTATCAGATAGAAGAGATCGAAAAGGGCAAGGATTGGTTCACGGAAGCAGGGAAGGACAGCGTCAGCGGAACGATGGCCGAAAACGGAAATGCGGAAAGCATCACGAACTATTATAAATGGAAGGACCTGTATCTGACCAAAGAACTGAGGCATCAAGAAGCAGAAGAATGCACGCAGGCATTTACGTTCCAGGTATATGCCGATGGAAGAGCGTTCGCAAATGCACAATGGGTCATGCTGAACGAAGATGGCAGCGAAGGAACAGAAAGCGGAACGACGGATGAAGCAGGGCGATTCACGGTGAAGCTGGCAGGGAAAACAGTGAAGATCAAAGGATTCGAAGCAGGAAAGAGCTTCAAGATCGAAGAGATCGATGATCCGATGGATAACTATAAGCCGATCCAGGGGATCGTAGAAGGAACGATGCCGCTGTATGCCCTGAAGAGCGATGCGACGATCATCAACGATCATATCCTGCGTCCGATCAGCATAACCAAGCTGGTCAGCTATGATACGAATGGAATGAGCGAAGAGAAGCTGGCGGAGATCAATGAGCGAGGATTTACGATGACCTTGACGGTGGAAGGAAAGGTCTATGGAAACAAAGAATATACGATCAGGCGAAGCGGAGAACCAGATGAGAAAGGGACCACTACCGAAGCCGGGACCTTCACCATCAAGAACGGACAGACGGTGACCTTCGAAGATGTCGGACCGGAAGGGACCTCCTATAAGGTAGAAGAGACACCGGATCCGGAGTATCCGCAGATCTTCCCAACCAATAAGGAAGCAGGGGAAGGAACGATCGATAAGGAAGGCTCAAAGGTAACCTTCGTGAACGGAACGGAAAGCACATTGATGATCGGGAAAGAATATGTCGCAGGAGAAGGCGATGTCGACAAGATAGGGGAAGCCTATCTTGAAAAGATCAAGAACGACCCGGCGATACGAGAAAAAGAAAAGGTGACGCTGAAGCTGGAGGTACAGGATAAGGACGGAAAGTGGAAGACCTGGCCAACGACAAGGACGGTCGTAGAGGTAACAGATACGCTGAGCAATAAGGTCGAAAAAGTGACATGGGAAGCCAACGATACGTTGACGATCGCAGCATGGAAGCAGGTCATCATCACTTCGCTGGATAAGAATGATCGATATCGCCTGAGCGAAGACAGCAAGGACCAGCATAAATTATATAAGGAAGGATCGGCATTCATAGAGATCACGCAAAAAGAGCCGGCAGATGATGGAGCGATTAGCGATACGATAGAAAACAAGCCGCTGGCCATCATCACGAATCAGATCGAAGGCAAGAAACAAAGCTCCATCATCCAAAAGAAGATGAAGCTAGGATCTGAAGAAGTACCAACAGGAGAGCGCTTGGTCTTGCGGGTAGAGGTCTATGATGGAAGCGTATGGGATCCGGCAGGAGATGTAGCATACATCGTAGGAGACGATACGGAATGGATCAATGATCGCATACAAAAAACGGAAGCAGATGGAAAGATAACGGTAGAGAAAACTGAAAAGGGATATCCAATTCTCTATTTCACGGAGCAGGATGTAAGGATCAATCCGAGCAATGCGACGAAAGGGACATATCGGATCGTAGAACGCATAGAAGAAAGCGATGATGGATGGGGAACGTTGTCGGGATATCTGAAATTAGCGGATAGCTATAATGGCAGTTTGGATATCGAAGATGCAACGACATTTGTCAATAGCAATCGCACGACACCGATAGAGATAGCAAAAGTACTCAATGTGGACAGCGAACAAGAATTCACGTTCGAGCTGAGACAGGTCACACGCTCCAAGCAAGAAGTGATCACGAGCTTAGAGGATATCCTAGAGAGCAGAAAAGGAACGAATATCAATTATGTGATCTATGATGCAAGGACGAAGGAACAAATAGGAACAGGAAATACGGGAGCGACAGGAGAGATCAAGCTGCAAGGAAATCAGTATGCAAGATTAGAACTGAGCGATGATACAGCTTGGACCGTAAGTGAGAAACAGGATACGCCATTCGTCTTGACCGATATGACGGGAAGCAAGGATACGACACGATTATCGAATAATGTGATGCTGATACAAGCAAAGGCACCGGTGATCATAGCGGATCTATCGATAGAGAGCGATCGCAAATATTATTCAGAAAACAGTCAAATAGATAAAGCAGACTTTAGGGTCAAGGTAATCTATTCAGATGGAACGATGGAACTGTTGCAGGAAAGCGATTATGAGATAGATCAGACGACGGTACCAACGAAAACAGATCAATTTGATCTGATGTTCACTTATACAGATAAGAAGACAGGACGATCCATAGAAAGAGCAAAGACCTTAAAGATAGCCCGAACGATCACCCTGACCAGAGATATGGTCGAAAATGGAGTGATCGATGCAGAAACGCAGGAAGCAGTTATCTTGAATACAGGAGATGTGGTGATACCTGAAACAATATTAGTGGATGGAAATCTACGGATAATAAATGCGATCGGCACTGACGCATTTAGCGGAAACCAAGAGATCACCAGCATAAAGATGCCGGATACGATCACGCTCATAGGTGATCATGCATTCTTCAACTGTGAAAAACTAACAGGAACCTTAACGATACCGGAATCAGTAGCAGAGATCGGAAGATTTGCATTCTCGGGATGCAGCGGATTAACCGGGGATTTAAAAATACCAGAAGGAGTAACGACGATAAAGCTTGATGCCTTCCATGGTTGTAAAGGATTTGATGGAACGTTAACGCTCCCGGATTCATTGACCAAAATAGAAGAGAGTGCTTTTCAAGGTTGTAGAGGCTTCACAGGAGACTTGATAATCCCAGATTCAGTAACCAGTATAGGAAGTTTTGCTTTTGAAAATTGTAGTGGATTTAATGGAACATTAACAATTGGAAATGGTGTAACAAGGATAGGAAATAATACCTTCGAGGATTGTAGTGGATTCACAGGAGACTTGGTAATTCCAGATTCAGTAACCAGTATAGAAAATAATACCTTCGCTGGATGTATTGGATTCACAGGAAATTTAATAATTGGAAACAGTGTAAAAAAGATAGGAAATTCTGCCTTCAGTGTTTGTAAAGGTTTCACAGGAGACTTGATAATTCCAGATTCAGTAACGAGTCTAGAGAATTATGCCTTCGATCGTTGTAGTGGATTTAATGGAACATTAACAATTGGAAATGGTGTAACAAGTATAGGAAATAGTACCTTCCAGGATTGTAGTGGATTCACAGGAGACTTGGTAATTCCAAATTCAGTAACAAGTATAGGAAGCTCTGCCTTCAATGGTTGTAAAGGATTCAATGGAACGTTAACAATTGGAAATAGTGTAACAAGTATAGAAGGTACTGCCTTCTATGGTTGTAGTGGTTTTACCGGGGACTTGATAATCCCAGATTCAGTTACAAGTATAGTAGGTAATTACGTTTTCTACGGCTGTAGGAATCTTGATAAAATCATCATTCAAGGTAAATCAGAAGGTGAGCTTTCAGGTTCTCCTTGGGGGGCACCTGACACAGTGATCATCGAATGGCAACCATAACAGAAAGGAGCAATATTAAATGAAATATCTAAAACGAATAGGAGTCATTCTGCTTGCTGCTTTCTGCATGGTCGCAGGGATGCAAGCGGTACAGGCACAGGATAATACCAATGTGACCTTCACGAATGAAGAAAACAAAACACCCGATCTCTTTATTTCTAAGCATGTAGAAAGTGCGGATGATCGTTATGAGATACCTAAGGATGTAGCTTTCCACTTTGTTTTGAAGCTTGGTGGAAAGCCTGCTAACCGTGAACAATACCGTGTGTTTGATGAAAATGGAGATGAGGTATTTAATCATAGTGATGGTACGATATCTTCAGATACGACGAATAAGATCCCGTTCATGACGGATCGTAATGGTAACTTTACCTTATATGGGGAACATACCGCAAAATTTGAATATGTCGGTAATGGTGTATCCTATGAGATCTTCGAGCTGCCGCAAGAGAACTTTCAACAGATCTCTCCGGCAGCGGGGACTTCTGCCACAGGTACGATCAAACCAGATGGCAGCAGAGTAGAATTTGTCAATCTCTATGTACCGAATGTAGAGAAGAAGACAACGGATCTAGTTGTGACAAAGCGTATCTCATATCCACAAGGATATGTATTCGAAGAAGAAACATCATTCCACTTTATTTTGAAGCTGGAAGGAAAACCTTATGCAAATGAGATCTATACGATCAAGGACAATGTCAGCGGCGAAGAGCTGAAAGAAGCAAGGACGGATGAAAACGGTAAGTTTACCTTAAAAGGCGGACAGAGCGCTGTCTTTAAGGAAATCAAGACGAATATCGATTATGAAGTAGCTGAAGAAAAAGCAGATGGCTGGCGAGTAATTGGCGATGTGAAGCAGAGCGGAGCGACCCAGGCACCGGTAACAGCAGTGCAATATACCAATGCGATCGCCTCTTTCGGGGTCAACAAGACATTGAGCGATAACAGCACATCAGAGGATACGTTCCGTTTCTTATTGATGGATCATACAAAGAAAGCATGGAGCGGCGCAAGATATTATTTATATAATAGCGTAAGCGGCAAACGTGTGGATGATCAAACATATGAGACGGATGAACATGGTTATTTCACATTGAAGGCGAATCAAACAGCGATCTTTATCGGAATAGAACCGGGAACGCTGTATGATGTACAGGAAGAGGCGAAGCCTGGCTATATCCAAAAGACCCCGGTGAGCACGACAGGGTATGAGGATAAGGTCGTAGGAGATAACGTCGAGATATTGCCATTCGTCAATGAACCGATAAAAGAAGAAGGGGTTCTATCTGTCACGAAGCTTATAGAGAATACGACGGATGAGATACCGATGGATGATATCAAGTTCACCTTTGTATTGAGCAGAAAGAATGGGGAAGTCTACGAACCAGTAAAAGATGCAATTTATGTCATACCTATCGGAAATTCAGAAAGTACATATAAAACAAATGAACAAGGAGAATTTCCGTTAAAGGGAAATCAGACGGTATTCTTCAAAGGGCTGAGACAAGGGGAAACATATAAGGTAGAAGAGAAGCAGACGAACGTGGAATATGTGATCAAGACAGAACAGCAAGAAGATAAGTTGGATAAAAACATCAGCTTTACCTTTACGAACGTATATACACCGAAGAAGCTCGATCTATACCTCAGTAAGATGAATCACGATAAGGAAGCCCTCGAAGGAGCGGAATTCACATTATATAGCAATGAAGAGATGACGAATATCGTGGGAAGCTATGTAAGCGAAGAAAAAGAAGGACTGTTCATAGAAGATCTAAGAGCAGGTACTTATTATCTAAAGGAAACAAGGTCACCGAAAGGCTATAAGCTGTTAGAAGGAATCATCAAGCTCGAGATAACGAGGGAAGAAGGAACAGGCAAGCTGCTGGTGAAGGTGAATGGAAAGGATATCACTCAGACAAAAGAGGAAGATCAGATCCATATCACGACGACAGGAGCAGGGGAAAAGGATGAGATCCACATGACGGTGTATAATGTTAAGAATTTCTGGATACCGATAACGGGAGGCAAAGGAATCGCACAGCTTATCGGATTTGCGATGATCGGTTGTGCAGGGGTGCTATTGGTACTCAAGAAGAAAGCAAAGAAAGAAGGATAAATAATGAGGAAAGCAATGAAATACCTGCTTGTTGCGCTCGGTCTTTGTCTAGGCGGAACGGCCGGATTGCAGTGCCTGCCATCAGAACAAGCAGTGATCCAAGCAGCAACCAAGAAGGTCGCGTTGAACAGATCATCGCTCAAGATGATAAAGGGAACGAGCTATCAGCTCAGACTGAATAACAACAAGAAGAAGATCCGCTGGTCTTCCAGCAATGCAAAGATCGCCAGCGTAAGTTCAAAAGGAACAGTAAAGGCAGTTAAGAATGGCAGTGCGAAAATATATGCGAAAGTATCCGGTAAGACATATAGCTGCAGCGTAAAGGTGGAAACACCTTATATGAGCAAGAAAAGCGTGACGATGTATAAAGGCAAGAGCTATAAGCTGAGCATGAAGGGAAACACGCAAAAAGTGAAATGGAGCAGCAGCAATACGAAGATTGCGAAAGTATCCGCAACAGGAACGGTCACAGGAGTAAAGGCCGGCAAGACGACGATCAAGGCAGCGATAGGTGCTAAGAAATATACGAGCACGATCACGGTTAAGAATCCGTCCTTCACCTTGAATGCTTCCAAGATCACGCTGAGCAAAGGGCAGTCTTATATAGTGAAGCCGAAAGCAGCGCCAACAGCAAAGATCACATGGAGATCAAGCAACAGTGCGGTGGCCTCCGTGAATACAAAAGGAGTCATCCTTGCTAAAAAAAGTGGAAGTGCAACGATAAGTGCGAAAGCAAACGGCATCACGAGAACGCTCAAGGTAAACGTGAACAATGGAAGCTTTACGCTGGATGCATCCAAAGCGACCCTTGGAGTCGGCGGGAAGCTGAAAGTGTCAGGAAAGGTATCACCATATGCCAAGGTGAGCTGGAAAACATCGAATGCCAAAGTAGCTACGGTATCTGGCAGCGGAACGTATGTTACGATCACAGCGAAAGCCAAAGGAACAGCGAAGATCACGGCAAGAGCGAACGGCATCACGAGAACGGTAAGCATTACGGTCACAAATCCATATTTCAACATCAATAAGACAAGCATCACGCTGAATTATGGAAGCAGTGCTAAGATCGGTATCAGCGCTTCTCCAAAGCCTTCCTATATATCATGGAAGACGACATCGAATCAACATGCAGCCAGCATAAAATCAGATGGTACGATCAAGGCGATGTATATCGGTACAGCTAGCTATACGGCGACGGTGAATGGTGTGAAGCGTACGGTCAAGGTAACGGTGAAGAATCCAACAAGCAGTACATATAACCCCGGCTGGTATAAGGTCGGAGTGAATATCCCGGCGGGAGAGTATCTTTTGACATCGATCAATAGGAATCTGCCAGCTTATCAAATTTATAATGATGGCAGCTATTATCGTCCAACAAAGACGACACAATATCCGGGGAATGGCTTCGTTACATTAAGGAAGGGGCAATATGTACAATTGATGAATTGCAAGATCACGAAGGCCCCTTCAAAGATAGCGATAAAAAGTTCAGGAACCTATCGCGTAGGGAAAGACATAGCGGCAGGGACCTATACGATCAAGAAGCTGAAACCAAATAGCAGTGCATATGCAGATACGGCATCCTATTATGTATATCGGAATACATATTTTGATGCAAACCCATATAAAGGGAAGTATAATTTGATGAGCGAGACAGTTACGCTAACAAACGGCGATGTGATCATGGTACAAAACGCTAAAATCAGTAGAAGTTAAGAACGTATCTTTCAAATGTAAAAAAAGGCGAACCTTTCTCTCGATCATGAAGATGTAGATCGAGATACGATAGATGGCTTATCTTAAGATAGGTCATCTTTTGTTGTGTGTTGGGCATGCCACATATCTAGGGTGAAAATCCCTCGGGGCGTAGTTATCGACGAACCCAAGAGCGACTTGCAAGTTTCGTATCGTGAGGTATGGAAGAGAGGAAGCAATATCAAAAGAAAAACTAGCCCCAAAAGGACTAGTCAGTTGTTTAGACTACTATATAGAGAGACACACTTTGAAATTAAAACGAACCGCCGTATACGGAACCGTACGTACGGTGGTGTGAGAGGGTGATTTATTTCACCCTACTCGATTACTGCTTTGTAGAAATGGTTTTCTTCAAAAAAAGAAGGAAGTGTCAATACATGGACAATTGAAATGTTCAACTTCTTTTATAGAATGAATTCTTTATAGGAATAATAGGATGTTATGGTATTTCATCGCTCTTTATTGACGAATGTGATTCGCAATGGTAAAATTAGGCAATAAAATGCGTTGAAGAGAAGAGTAACAGGATAAGAACTATACAGCGAATCTTGCCATGGTGAAAAAAGATTAGGGAATGTCCTGAGAAGATGGTCTTGGAGCTACTTTTTTCGATATGGTAGAAAAAAGCGTAAATGCTGCGTTACAGGCAGGAGCATAGGTATGCTTCATGAGGTCACTGAAGAACAGTGATGAAATTAGGTGGTAACACGATAAACTTTCGTCCTAAGGATGAAAGTTTTTTTGAAAGGAGGCTTTTTTATGCTATGGAAAACGCCAAAGGTGAAGGAAGAAGATATCTTACATTATCTGGGTAGTCAGATGATGGATGAACTTCTTCATAAGCAAATGGAAGAGATGATGACACTTCTTAATCAAGATGTGCGATGTCAGGTCATTTATCGAACACTTCCATTAGAAAATCATCAATGCCGTTATATAAAACTGCAAGGGAAGAGCATACAGGCCTTATTGAAAGAAAGCCATGCTGTTATCATCATGGCCGCTACCTTAGGGATTAAAACAGACAGGCGCCTACGTGCGTTGGAAATCAGTGATATGGGAAAAGCATATGTGTATAATGCCTGCGCGAATGCAATGATTGAAGCAGTTTGTGATGATGTAAATGAACAGCTTCGCAGACAATATGCAAAACGACAAGCGTTCTTGACCGATCGTTTTTCTTGTGGTTATGGAGATTTGCCAGTGAGTACACAAAAAACTTTTTTACAGGTAGTAGATGCTGAGCGAAAAATTGGTTTACACGTTAGTGAATCCTGCATGCTAGTGCCGGAAAAAAGTGTTACGGCGATTATCGGCATTGCGAAAACAGTACAGCCAGCTATCGTTCGCGGATGTCGCGTATGTGCATTGAAAGAACACTGTGAATATCGTAAAGGAGGAACTGTTTGTGAAAGATAAGGCGGTGATAACATTATTAGATGGTGCGATGGGAACCATGCTGCAGGAAAAAGGATTAACACCGGGAGAATTGCCCGAAGTATTCGGATATCATCATGGTGATATTGTGACAAGTATTCATAAAGCGTATGTGGAAAGTGGTGCAGATATCATTTATGCAAATACGTTTCAGGCAAATCGTAAAAAATTAAAAAAGAGTGGTTTTAGTGTACAGAAAATTATAACTTCGGCTATCCAACAAGCTAAAAAAGCAGCCAATGTAACAACAAGAGTAGCGCTTGATATAGGACCGATTGGCGAATTACTGGAACCAAATGGCTATTTAACGTTTGATGAAGCATACGATATTTTTAAGGAAATGGTAATGGCCGGGGAACAAGCGGGTGCTGATTTAATCGTGTTTGAGACAATGAGTGATCTGATGGAAGTTAAGGCAGCTATTTTAGCGGCGAAAGAGAATAGCAATTTGCCAATTTTTGTGACCATGAGTTTTGAAAAAGATCATCGTACATTTACCGGATGTTGTGCTGCCAGCTTTGCCTTGTTAGCTGAACGTTTAAGGGTCGATGCCGTTGGCGTCAATTGTTCATTGGGGCCAGATGATCTGTTGCCAATCGTGGAAGAAATGGCCGCGTATACAAACCTGCCTCTCATTGTCAAGGCAAACGCCGGGCTACCGGATCCATTAACAAATACTTATGCGATGCAAGCGCATGAGTTTGCGAATAGTTTACAGCGTTTTACACATTTGCCTATCCGTTATATAGGTGGCTGTTGCGGTACAACGCCTGCATTTATTGCCGAATTAAAACAGCACGCTATGACAGGAACAATGGTTGCGAAAAAAATACCATCCTGTGTTTGTACACCAACCAAATGTGTAACAATGGATGAGGTGCGGGTCATTGGAGAACGCATTAATCCAACCGGAAATAAACGGATGAAACAGGCATTACTTGATCATGATTTAGATGAAATTGCAGCGATTGCTATGGAACAGATAGAAGCAGGTGCGGAAGTGTTGGATGTAAATGTGGGGTTGCCGGGAATTGATGAAAAACAGATGATGGTGGAAGTAATTCGTCATTTACAGACGTTGGTTGATGTTCCTTTGCAAATTGATTCTACAGATCCAGCGGTTATTGAAGCAGCCTTACGGATATATAATGGAATTGCCATTGTAAATTCAGTGAATGGAGAAATATCTAGCATGCAACAGATTTTACCGCTCATTGAGCGATATGGGGCAAATGTGGTAGGGTTGACGTTGGATGAACAAGGGATTGCCAACGATGCCTCAAAACGATATCAAATTGCAAAGCGCATTCTTACTACAGCGCAACAATATCATATAGAAAAAGAACGAGTTTTTATTGATTGTCTGACACTTACGGTATCTGCGCAGCAAAAAAGCGCCATTGAAACATTAAAAACATTACATATGGTGAAAGAAAAATTACAGGTACCTACAGTATTAGGAGTATCTAATATTTCTTTTGGCTTACCAAGACGCCTCTTATTAAATCAGAGTTTTCTTACCATGGCTTTGAGTGCCGGATTGAATATGCCGATTATCAATCCAAATCATGCCGCGATGATGGAGGCAGTGTATAGTTTTCGCGTATTGCATGGTTTGGATGTTGATGCCCAAGCGTATATTGAACGCTTTGCTGAGCAAAAAGATGGTGAACAAAACAAAGGGAATGAAAAAGCTGGCATCACGATAGATATGGCGATTCAAAAAGGTTTAAAGGAAGAAACCAGAGCATTATGTAAGAAGTTATTGGAAAAGGAAACACCATTGACGATCGTTGATGCGTATCTGATACCGGCACTTGATAAGGTAGGAAATTTGTATGAAAACAAGCAACTATATCTTCCTCAGCTTATCAATGCAGCTAGTGCATCACAGGCCGCTTTTGATGAAATTAGACAGCAATTGCAACGGCAAGGAAAGACGACCATCACCAAAGGCAAAATTTTATTGGCTACGGTACGCGGAGATGTTCATGATATAGGAAAAAATATTGTAAAAGTCGTTTTGGAAAATTACGGCTATCAGGTATTTGATTTAGGAAAAGATGTTCCAGTAGATATAATTGTAAAAACGGCAGTCGAAAAGCAAATACCCTTGATTGGATTAAGTGCATTAATGACGACGACACTCGCTGCTATGGAAGAAACGATTCAAGCACTGCATGCATGTAAGCATCCTTGTAAGATCATGATTGGCGGTGCTGTTGTCAGTCAAGAATATGCGGATAAAGTGCAGGCTGATTATTATGCAAAAGATGCAAAAGCAAGCGCAGATATCGCAAAGGAGGTGTTTGGGTGATGCATCCATTGTTCATGAAACAAAAGCGCTTGTTATTTGATGGTGCTTTTGGTACATATTATGCATCCTTATACGGCAATGAAGAGCCTTGTGAAATGGCGAATGTAAAAGCTCCAACACGAGTGGCTGCTATTCATGAAGAATATCTGAAGGCGGGAGCAAATGCCATCAAAACAAATACCTTTGCGATGAATGAGGCAGTCTTGGATTGTAGTAAGGCGAAACGAGAAGAGTTGTTAAGGCAAGGCTATCGTATTGCCAAGCGCGTAGCAACCCCTTATCAGGCATCTGTCTTTGCGGATATCGGTCCCTGTGTAGAGACGAGAACGCGCAGTGCTTTTACGCAATATAAAGAATTGGTGGATGTTTTTTTAGAAGAGGGTGCAGATTGTTTTCTATTTGAAACTTTGCCTAATGATCATGGTATTCATGAAATAGCGGCATATCTGAAAGAGCGTTGTCCCCATGTATGCGTACTAGTAAGTTTTGCTGTGACAGCAGATGGCTATACGCAGCAAGGGGTACCTTTGACGAAATTGGTGAAAGCAGCACATGAAGATGAAAATATTCATGGCTTTGGCTTGAATTGTATTTGCGGGCCGATGCATATGCGCCGTTTATTGAAGTATTTTGATACAAAGAAAGATACCATTCTCATCATGCCAAATGCCGGTTATCCGACAATTTTAGCCAACCATACGTATTTTCGTGATAATAGTAGCTATTATGCGCAGGAAATGGAAAAAATCAGCAGTATGGGTGTTCGTATCTTGGGTGGCTGCTGCGGTAGCAAGCCTTCTTATATTCAAAAGATCAAAGAAAGATTACAAGAAGAAGCTGTGTTATCACTTCCCACACCGGCAGCGAATGATCCGGTTCTTTATAAGGATTGCAATCCTTTGCGCAAAAAATTACAAAGAAAAGAAAAAGTCATATGTGTAGAATTTGATCCACCCATGGATTGCCGTATCGAACGATTTATGAATGATGCGGAATATCTCAAGGAGCAGGGAATAGACGCAATTACGATTGCCGATTGTCCGATTGCCCGTGCACGGGTAGATAGTTCTTTGTTGGCCTGCAAATTGCACCGTGAATTAGGCATAGATGTCATACCGCATATGACATGTCGTGATCGTAATATTAATGCGACAAAAGCTTTGTTGTTTGGGTTAAATATTGAAGATATTTATAATGTGTTGGTCGTAACAGGAGATCCTATACCGGCGGCAGATCGTCAGGAAGTAAAAGGTGTATTCAGCTTTAACTCACAATTATTGGCTGGTTATATACGCGACTTAAATGAAACTACCTTCCCTCATCCTTTTTTGATTTTTGGCGCTTTAAATGTGAATGCTGCAAATTTTAAGCAGGAGCTATTAAAAGCGAAACAAAAAATACAGCAGGGTGTACAAGCTTTTTTAACACAGCCGATTCATTCGGCCAAGGGTCTGCAAAATTTACAACAAGCTCATCGTGAATTGGATGCATGGATCTTAGGCGGTGTGATGCCTATCGTCTCTTATCGCAATGCATTGTATATGAAAAATGAGATTGCCGGTATTGAAGTAGATGATGCCATCTTATCTCGCTATGAGCATAAAAACAGGGAAGAAGCGGCAGTGTTGGCGGTTACGATAGCGAAGGCAACCATTGATGAAATGGCATCCTTTGTGGATGGGTTTTATTTAATAACACCTTTTCACCGCGTAGAAATCATGCAACAAATTATCGCCCATATTCAGCAAATGGATGACTAAATATCTTTATATGTTAGAAGTCAGCAGGATTAGAAAAAGGATACAATGATATAAATAAATAGCATAAGTCAAAAAAAGAAGTCTGATAGCGTGTTTTGATTACTGTTTGCACACACGATGAAAGAGACTTCTTTTTTATCGTTTATATAAAGAAACAGTTTATGTAAGGCTTATTTACGGTGTATCTGATACAAATGATGCCAATAGATCATCATCACGAATAAGCCAATGGTCAGAATACAGGATAATAACATGATGAAGATGTTTTCTTTAAAGAAATGGAAATAGCGAAATGGTACAGGAAGGAAAAAAGCAATGCCAAACAACATCCACATGATACCAGTTTTATGATTAAATGTAACAGGATCATGAAACGTTAATTGTTGATAGGTAGGACTTGACCAAAACCACATGGCTTCTTTGCGACGATATGCATAAACCCCAATGCTAAAAAAACTAATGGCAAGGATGGTAGCTAATAATGTTACATTCATAAGAAAACCTCACTTTTTAACACCCTTACTATACCATAAGTACTACTAGATGAAAACTATTCAGGGAAAAAGTAATCTATCAATTTTGAAAGGTTAAAAAGCAATTGATCATTCTGCTACGATGATATTCGCAATGCCTTTGACAACGGCAGCATCTTTTTCACTGATTGCATCTGTTATCATGACATCAAATTCCTGACACTGTGCAAAGGTAAAGGTAGAATGCTTTTGATATTTACTGGAGTCACACAATAGGATGCTGGTTTCACTGCGTTTTAAGACATGCTGTTTTACTTCCAATTCTTCATGAGAAAAGGTTGTCGGTCCATTCAAAAAACCATCACAGCCTAGAAAACAAGTATCAAATACAATTGTATCGATGATATGAGTCGCAAAGGTTCCAATGGTTGATTTTCCCCGTTTTTGCAGTTTACCTCCGGCAATGATAAGATCATGTTGTGTTTCGGAGATGATTTCCGCAATCGCCAATGAATTGGTAACAACGGTTAAGCCTTTCTTTAGACGTAAATATTTAGACAGATATAAGGTCGTACTGCCTGGATCAAGAAAGATGATAGAATTATCACGAATATAGGATAATGCCGCTTTTGCAATCAGTTGTTTTTCATAAGCATGTTCATTCAATTTCACATCCAAAGGCAACTGATAATAGCTGTTTAAGATTTCAGCACCGCCATGCGTTTTGACAATTAATCCGCGCTCTTCCATGGCATTCAGATCCTTACGAATCGTTTCCGTTGTGACTTCCATGCGTGCAGCTAACTCATTCACACGAACGGAGCCTTCTGCTAAAATAAGGCGATAAATTTCATCTCTTCTGGTATCGGTATTTTTTGACATAAGAAACCTCCTTTTCCATTCTTTGTTTTGCTTTCTTCATCGTAAGACAAGTTGTGTGTCATGTCAAGCATTGCTTGGTTTTTGCTTGTAAAAATTGGTTAAATTTTGTGATTAAAGATGAAAACAAAGAAATAATGCTTTTTCTTTTAAAAAAACAAAAGTGATTATTGCGATTAAAAAGAAAACGTACTATCCTATAAGCAGTTAGAAAAAGGAGCGAAACAGCATATGAAATTACAAGTGGCTTTAGACACATTAACATTAGAAGATTGCCTTACATTATTAGAAGAAACCAAAGGCAGTGTCGATATTGCGGAGGTGGGAACTCCCTTTATCATCGAAGAAGGAATGCGCCCCGTGCGTGAATTTAAGAAACACTTTCCTGATATTGAAGTATTGGCAGATGCCAAAATTATGGATGCCGGTGAATTAGAAGCCGAAACAGCTTTTAAAGCCGGTGCGGATATCGTTACGGTATTAGGTGCCAGTAATGATGAAACGATTCTTGGTGCTGTAAAGGCAGCAAAGAAATATCATGGGAAGATAATGATTGATATGATTGCTGTTAAAAATTTGGAAGAGCGTACAAAAGAGATTGATGCCATGGGTGTTGATTATATTTGTGTGCATACGGCATTTGATGTACAATCCAGTGGAAAAGATCCGTTGGATGAACTAAAGATTGTGAATCGCGTAATTCAGCATGCCCAATCTGCAGTAGCCGGTGGCGTAAAGCTTTCTACCATTGATGCTATCGTTGAAGAAGGCGCAGGCATTATTGTTGTAGGTGGTGCTATCTGTAATGCACAAGCGCGTGCTGAAGCAGCGAAAGAAATGAAACGTCATCTTCGATAAACCTAGCAATTTAGAAATTAAGAAAAGAAAGAAGGAGTATATTATGAATAATAAAGAATATGCCGATATTGTCTTAAAAGAATTAACACATACATTAACCGCGATTGATCAAGAAGCGGCAAAGCAATTTGTTTCTTTAATCGATCAAGGTGATGAAATTTTCTGTGCCGGGGCCGGCCGCAGTGGTTTTCAAGTAAAAGGCTTTGCGATGCGTTTAATGCATATGGGCATTCATAGCTATGTGGTAGGGGAAACTTGCACACCTAATATTGCAGAGAATGGCGTATTGGTCATCTGTAGTGGTTCCGGTGAGACAAAGAGTTTAGTCAATCATGCCGCAAAGGCAAAAGAAATGGGTGCGCGTGTCGCCTTAATTACCATCAATACAGAATCTACGATAGCAAAGATGGCGGATGTCGTCGTAGAAATCAGTGCTCCATCACCTAAGAGTGCCAAACAAGGAGATATCAAATCTATTCAGCCGATGGGGTCTTTATTTGAGCAAAGTGAAGGGATTTTCATGGATATTGCTGTGATGATGTTGATGGAAAAGCGCAACATGACAAGTGATACCATGTTTGGCCGTCACGCCAATATGGAATAATACGTAAGGTAGTATACCCATATAAAGGATATGGACCATTTTGGTATGACAATTACTGCTATCGTAAAAGGTTTCATAGATATGTAGAAAAGGACAACATCATACCCCCTGTAAGACACATACAAAAAACGTATAAGTCTTATAGGGGGTTTTTATACAGTGAATGACGCTATGTGAAAAGGAAGATGGCATATCTACCCATATCTTGTAATAAATGATAATTTGCCATGATTGTGTAGGCATAAAAAAAGCATAGCCACTTTCACATGGCTACACTGTCAAGAGTACAAGTTATCTTCTATGAGATACTGTTTTCTTTTGCTTTATTTAGCGATTTCGCTGACTTCTTCTTTTGATAATTTCTGCCAATCCTTTACTTCGTTTTCAGCAGAATAAACAGCATATTCTCCGGCAGGGATTTCCTTGCCTTTTTCATCTTTGGCAAATTTTACGATTTCTTCCATCTTGCCATCTTCTTTTATGCTGTAGTACATGTTAGCTTTCTTACCATCCTTTGTATCAGCACTGATATGAACGATCGTTCCATCACCTACTAATACCTGTGGATCATTATCGCTTGCATTGTAAAACAGACTTTCTCCGGTATAATATTCTACGCCAGTTACATTCACTTTATCCTTCACATCATCAATAAAGGATTTGGTGTTTTTCATAACATCCTCTTTCGCATCTTTTGTGCTGCATCCAACTAACAGTGCAGCGGCACAGAATGCAAGTGCCAATGTTTTAAAATGTTTCATACTTTCCTAAACTCTCCTTATTCTTTAACCCATCTTCCATATATACCACAAGGTAAAATTGTTTGGCTGCGTGTGATTGGCAAACCGATTTCACCGGCTTCAATATAACCGTTGCCATGTTTACGGGCAATGGTAGCATGCAGTAGATTGTAAAGGACTGTTGGCGGAAAACCTGTTGTATAGGAATTCACCAAGAAGAATAGAGGATCCTCGTCCAAGATTTCAAGACAGGCGGAAATTAAAGGATATAGCTGTTCTTCAATTTTCCAGACTTCACCATTAGGACCTCTGCCATAACTTGGGGGATCCATGATGATGGCATGATAGGTTCTGCCCCGGCGTTTTTCACGCTGAACAAATTTCAAGACATCATCAACAATAAAGCGAATCTTGCGATCTTGCAGATGGGAGAGCATCATATTCTCTTTCGCCCAATTTACCATCCCTTTACTGGCATCCACATGTACGACTTCACTTGCCCCGGCACTGGCGCATGCCATTGTGGCACCGCCGGTATAGGCAAATAGATTCAAGACACGGATATCTTGATCCGCATGACTGATCTTATCCATCATGAAATCCCAATTGGCTGCCTGTTCAGGAAACAATCCGGTATGCTTGAATCCGGTTGGTGAAACTTTAAAACGAAGATTTTTATATTCGATGGTCCAGCTGTCTTTAAACTTCTTTTTATATTCCCAACTGCCACCGCCGGATTTACTGCGATGATAGTGGGCATGAGGCTGTTTCCAAAGCGCATCTTCTTCAGCAATCGGCCAAATAACCTGAGGGTCAGGACGACGTAAGATAATATCTTTCCAACGTTCCAGTTTTTCGCCATTTCCTGTGTCCATGCACTCATAATCTTTCCAGTTTTCAGCAACCTGATTCATTCTACCACTCCTTGTGATTTGCCTATTCATTATATCACGATATGTTACAAACTCAAGATGATTAGGCGAATTTCAAAAGAAAACAAATGATTACGTTTGTTCATAAATCTTATACATGCAAGATTTAGGATTCACACAAAATTATCAATACTATGAAAGCGATATATCGTACAAGATATGGCATAGTCATAGAAACCCATGATTTCACATATTATAAAGAAAGGATAGCCGTGAAATAATGATGAATTTGTGATAAAATTAAAGATAATAAAAAAAGGAGGAACGCTTATGTATAATAAACTTTATGATAATTGCTTTAAAACCGAATTAAACACCAAGGTTCTTAAGGTTGAGGAAGAAAACGGGTTATACTGGCATGCCTGTAAAGATACGATTTTCTATGTAGAAAGTGGCGGTATGGCAAGTGATATTGGAATGATGGATAACCATATGGTACTTGGTCTTAAGAAAAAAGATGGCTATGTATGGCATTTGCTGGATGTGAAGTTAGAAGGTGCTGTTTTTATGAGCATCAATTTGCATGAACGTTTCCGTAAATGTCAAATACATACGGCACAGCATCTTATCAGTGCTGTATTGAGTAATGTTTATAAGGTACACACCCTGGCTCATCATGTCGGGGATGAAGAAAATGATGTGGAATTTGATTTTCCGGATTTCAATGAAAAAATGGCAATTGAATTGCAAGTGCTATGTAACGGACTTATTCGCGATGATCTGAATGTCAGTATTTTATATCCGACAAGAGCAGAAGCTTTGGCACATCTGCCACAAAAGGATGTCATGCGTGACGATTTGCGTATCGTTCGCATCGGAGCCCTAGATTATACGTTATGTGGTTGTATGCACGTCCCTTCTTTACGTTATTTACAATTGTTGTTTATTCGTGGTTTTGAGAAAACCAATAAGGGGTATAAAATCAAATATCTAGTCGGTGATCAGTTATTGGATTGTGTAGAACGCCGTTATAAGGTGTTGGATGAAGTCAGTCATTCATTAGCAATTTCGCATCTGTATTTAGATACCGGTGTGGGACGTATCATTAATGAAACGCGGAAACTTCATAATGAAGTAAGTGATTGGAAACAAAAATACTATAAGATGCTGGCTAAGGAACTGGGGCAAAGAGAAGAACAGCTGATCATTGAACAGTTTGAGGATATTGATAATAAATCGTTAGTAAAAATGGCTTCCTTCTTATGTGATACATATCAGAAGGCGGTAATTCTGATTGGCAAGATGTATGATAATGCGCATATTGTCGTTGCTGCAAATCCAGGCAATGGTTTGGATGTGAAGGCAGTGTATGAGATGCTTGCGGATACGTATCATTTAAAGGGAAATGTTGGATCCAGCATTGCCCAAGGCGGCGGTTTATATAAGGAAGATATGCTTACAAGGATACAAGAACTGATCAAAAATGTTTAGATGAAAAAGGCGGCATGTGTTGAACAAGTGTAGCAATGCATGCTGTTTTTACGTAATTTGCTTAAGGATTTCTTAAAAATTACGGAGGCAGATGTACTTTCATTTATCATCTGTGGTATACTTAACTATAGTTGTGGAGGTAAAGTATGAAACCTTTAATGAAAAAATTGGTTTTGACGATGGCTGCAGTATCCCTACTAATTCTTGGCGGATGCAGTTCCAATGATCAAAAGAATGATAAAAAAGGCAGTGATAGTGAGACAAAAAAGGAAGAAGTTAAACTTATTAAAAATGATCGATATGTTGAACCGTTAAACCCAAGCGAACAACAAATCAAAGCA
Source organism: Longicatena caecimuris (assembly GCF_004341945.1). Lineage (GTDB taxonomy): Bacteria > Bacillota_I > Bacilli_A > Erysipelotrichales > Erysipelotrichaceae > Longicatena > Longicatena caecimuris. The sequence goes on along the minus strand of NZ_SMBP01000012.1, from coordinate 21,482 downwards.
TTTAATTCCTTAAGTGCAGCTGTTGAGAAAAATCCAGATCATGCGATCAGTGAAGAAGAGGCCAAACAGGTTGCCGTGAATTTTGTTTATGATTTCTTCACTTTGGCAAATAAAAAGTCACGCAGTGACATTGGTGGTCTGCAATATCTGCCAAGTGACAGTATTCGTGAATACATAGAGTTTGCCGAGGCATATTATTATGGCAACTATCCTACCATCGTAAATGAATATGGAAAGGATGCGCTTCCGCAAGTAAGTGCGGTGAAGGTGGAAAGCAGCGAAGAAGCACAGTTTGTATATAATGACACAACTTGTGATGGTTTCACTTTTAAGGTAAGTGTCAGTTATGCAAAGACGGATTTAAAAGAAAGTGCTTTAAAGAAAGAAATGCGTATCAAGGTTATGAAGATCATGGATTATGATTTCAATCGTTCTTACGATTACACCAAACGAAATCTGGTTTTTGAGGGCGAAATGAAGTCGGTTTATCGAGTATTAGCAGTAGAATAGGGAGCTGAGTAATCAGTTCCTTTTTCAACCAATCATAAAAGGAAGAGGTATGTACACAATGTCATGAAAGGAGTCATTATGTCAATTGAAATTGTCTTAGAAGGTAAATTAGAAAAAGAAACACAACGTGAGCAATTTAGCGCGTTTTTAAAAAAACAATGTGAGGAAAAGAAATTAAAGTTTGAAGATTTTGATACTTTTGTGAATATTGAAGTCTGTCCACAGGGCTATATTGAATGCAGTTATGAAGGCTGTTTTATCACTCTGACGGCGCAGACAAATGTCGCCGGTCCCGGATTTCATGCTTTCGCATGTCGTTTTTTTGATGATGTAATAGCGGAAAGTGAATGGCCTTTTGAAGTGAGCGATCCCACCAAGTATTATGAACAACGCAATTTTGAAACACTGAAATATAACTATTTTTATCGCTGGCTGCAGGATATCGCAACGTATGTAGAGGAGCATGTTGCAGAATATAAAAATCTGTGCATTTGTTGGCGCAGTGATGATTATCAGCCAATGAGTAAAGCCGATAGGGTCGTTACACCTATGGGATACCTTTCTGTACATGCGTTTAAAACATTGGAAATAGAAGAACTGGCACAGCGATTCTTTGTATGGAACAATTTAGCGCGCGATGCCCAGTACTATAAAAATTGTGCAATCGCTTTATTATGGAAAGATTGTTATTATGAATACAGTGGAATGAATGAGACTACAGATAAGATTGCACATACAATCATTGATTACTTAGAAGCTGCATATGAGGCGGATGATACGATTGGCCTTCCTTTAGATATATATGAACTATTGTGTGATTGTCTGATGCGCGAAAAGTTGATTCATCATGGTGTAGATGAGCCGATTGCGAATATCGGATATCGCCGCCATCTGGTATGGTATCCTTTTGGGAATTGGAACATACCAGTGGATGGATGCAGTGAAAATAGTTTTGATAACAGTACACAAACATTACATTTCATGGCTCCGTATAAAACCAGTGATGAACCTTGGCGATGGCTAATCAAAGCAAATGTTTATCAATTTGAAAAGAATGTTGAGGATTATTTGGAAATGCTGAGCAATCCACAAAATGCATTAGAAAGTTTTGTGATTGAGGATGGAGATGTCAAAGGAAAGGGTATCATTGAACAGTTAGAAGAATATCTTCATATTGTTGCGCAGTTTAATTGTGGCAAGGATACCTTGATCATGGAATATATCTTAAATGATGAAAAAGATATTGCGATGATGAAGGATTGGTTGCATAAGATTACCCATCGTACTTATAATGATGAAACTTTGAAAAATTGATACAGAATAATGTTTATGCAAGCAGAGATTTCTCTGCTTTTCTTTTTGGTATAGCTTGTTCTACGCTTATGTATAAAAAAAGAATGACGTGTGTCATTCTTGCATACAAACATTAATGTGGAACATCTGCCATGCTATCCCAAACAATGTTAGGATCATCGTTAACAGCTGGTGTATCTTTATAAAGGTTTGTTAGATCAAAGTGATACTCCTTCATTTCCAATTGTTTGCTGGCGCCATCATAAGCATTCAGTAAGGCATGAACCTCATTTTTGTTAAACAGGTATACATCCTTTTTACCTTCACTTTCCGCGATACTTGCGACATAGCGTGTATCATAAACACCGTTATCACTGGAAATAGAAGAGATGGTCCAAGGTTTCATATTTTCTAATTCGCTGGAAACAAACTTAGTAATCTGATTTGCTGGCATGTCTGTAATCACGTAATTAGGCGCAATTTCCAGTAATTCATTTACATAAGTAATAGCACTAGGGGAAACAAGTTTATTGATAATAGCCTTAATGATCCGTTGTTGAGCACGTTCACGTCCTGGATTATCATAACCTAAGGTTTTACGATGGCGAGAATATGCCAAGGCTTGTTTTCCATTTAAATGTTGTTCGCCTTTTTTCAAGCAGATGAGATCATCTTTTTTGAAACTGCGGTTCTCATCTTGTTCACAGAAATCAATCTCAACATCAACATCAATACCATCTATGGTATCAACAATTTGAATCAATGAATTGAAGCTGACACGGGCATAATAATCAATAGGAATACCAAAGAACTGCTGTAAGGTTTCTACGCTGGTATCGATTCCATACATTCCCGTATGGGTGAATTTGTCATTGACATTGTTGGTCGCTGTATTTGGAATAAAGCCATCTCTTGGAAGGGACACCATATCAATATGATTTGCTCGCGGATTGACGATTAAAATCAGATTGGTATCGGTACGTGTCTGCTGATCCGGAGAGCCTACATTATCCAAACCACTCAGATAAACGGTAAAGGTTTCTTTTGTAATATCCTTATGTTTCTTTTGATTGTCTGTTAATTCGCGTTCATAGGTTTCAATGATCTTTGTTTCTTCCGAGAATTTATCAATATTGGCCGCTGACATGTTGTAGAAAGTTTCACTCATGGCAATAGCAGCTACAGCATTATTTTCTAAATCTGTTATTAAAGCCGTATAATCCATTTCTTCTCTTTCTTGAAAGGAAATTTCTTTTTGCAACAATGTTTTCATATAAGTTGCATTATCCTCATCACTGCCATTTTGGAATCCGATCGTCTGATCTTTTAAATCGTCTAAGTCTTGGATATCAGCGTCTTTTTTCACAACGACGAACATTTTAGATTTTTTGGTTGTTGAGCCATCTTCATTCACAGTCGTTTTACTGATCTTATTAATGGTCGTTCGCGACTTATCTAGAAAATAACCGCATGTCCCAATACATACCGTTAAGACGATCAATACAAAACGTTTCATGACCAATCCCCATGTAGGAAGTTTCTTAAAGTTCAAAAGAAGAAGGATGAGGAAACTACATCCGACAACAACGGCAAAGATCGTTATCCATTTCATTGGTATCAGACCAAACGTATAAGCGATGTAAAAGCTGATGACACTGACAATCAGCATGATTGCCAGTAAAACGATGTCAATAATCAGACTACGTTTACGGGTATTTTTTTCTTTCTTTTTCATATTGCTTTACCTCATATAGTAATTTTACTTTATTCATTTGTAACAACCATTATTATAATATAGAAAAAGGACGGATTGAAAGCCTTTTTTATGAAGTTTTGTTAATATTCATCAAATTCTTACAAAAGTTGATAAAGAAAAGGAATGGATAGGTACGATTTTACTAAGGTGTTGGTATCTATAAGGTAGAGACAGGTAGTACGTGACTTTTTGGCGTAAGCGTGTATAATGTACATAGTTGGTGATTTAATGAAATCGATCTTAGTAGAAATAACATGTCCGACTTGTCTTTGGCATACGCACAAGCCTAGTGATACCGTAGTAATTCCGGAATTTGAACCAGATTTAAAGCAACAATTGGAACAGGAAGAATTCTATGCGTTTACCTGTCCAAGATGTGGAACACGCATATCTTTTTTTCATACTTGTATATATCCGGATAAACAACATCATTTTGTCTTATTGATGAAATCAGAAAAAGAAAAGAAAGCGGCGGATCATCACCTGTATGCAGATATGTCCGCCACGAAACGTTATATATCCGATGCTCGTGACATTGCAGAAAAGATTCATATATTGGAAGAAGGTTTCGACGATCGAGTCATCGAGATTCTGAAATTAAAAGTTTATATCTATCTGAAGAAACAACAGCGTTATCCTAATACACTTCGTTATAAAGATAGGGATAAACAAAGTGAAACGATTTGGTTTTCTTATACAGAAAATGATCAAGAAGATGTATTAGCCCTAACATGGGAATCCTATCTGCAAGTTAAGCAACGCATGCCAGAAGAAGATACCAAAAAATTTCATGAAATCAATCAGCGATGGGCGTTACAACACATTAAAAATTTTACATAAACAGACATCTGTTTTTTAATTACGCAGGTTATGAATGAATTGAGGTAAGTATGAAAGAGCAAATTGACATTATTGATATAGGCATGACATTTCAAATGAGTCTTGATGCATTTCTAGAAGAAAGTCATGTCGGCTATACTAAAAATGAACAATCCTATCAACAGGCTTTATTAAAGCTTGAAGAGAGTAAGCGTGTTCGTTCCTGGCAGAAGAAACAGCAAATAGCTTATGAAGCATTAGATATATGTGAAGACTGTATTGAGGCCTATATGATGCTTGGAACCTATGAAGAAGATCATGCAGTAAGAATACAGCGTTATAAAGAGGGAATGGAATTAGCTACTATGAATTTAGGTAAAGATTTTTTCTTACGCAAGGTAGATGATTTTTACTCTATTGAGCAGGCAAAACCTTTATTTCATATTAAGTTCACTTATGCGTGCGCACTTTATGAAGCTGGCTGTATGCGCAAAGCTCAACAACAGTTCCAGGAGATTTTAAATCTAAATCCTTCTGATGCCTTCTGTGCACATCATTATCTTTATGCGCTATCTTTGTATTTTGAAGAATATGAGAGTTGCAAAGAGCTCTTACAGAAATATGATCAGCATTCAGCAATGGATTGTTATGTACGTTTTCTATTATCATTGAAAACAGAAAATTATGCTGCGGCTAAAACAGCTATACCATATCTACAGGCTGCCAATTGTCATTTCTATAATATATTGACCTATCGCAGTATGAATACCTTGTCACAAAGCCAATCCATGACGCCAAAAAGTGAAGAAGAAGCTGCTTATATATACCGTATTTTGAACAAAGTTATTCATGTTATGGAATATTTACCAATGTTTTTAGTAAAGAGCGAATAGCTCTTTTTCTTTGTTTTTTTGAAATAATTCAGTTCAATCGCTTTTCTGTTAATTCTATTTCCAAAAAATGGAAAATACTTTATACTTATGTGAGGGGGAGTGATTATGTAGAGGAGAATTTTAGTGAGAATTAAAAACAAAAACAGAATTCGTGTCATTGGTAAATTAATAAGGATCTACCGTGAAGAAAAACGTCATAATACACAGAATGAGTATACGTTATTAAGATTTTGTGATGGTATTTGTACGATCAATACCTTAAAAAGAATTGAAAGTGGCGAATGTAGTCGTTCTGATGAAGTATATGATGAATTACTTGCTAAATTGAAGCTGCGTTTTGATTATTTCCCCGAAGTTGACACTGCTGTTGAGATGATGATGGAACCATTGTATGAGGCGATTGAATATTTTGATTTAGAGGGCATTGGCAGGATTTGTGACAAAATTCTAAATTTGCTCGAACGTGTTAGAAATTATGTATATTATTCAGAACTATATAATATATTTTTTGATGTAAACAGATATTATTTAGAGGATAAAGAGGTTGCCAGTACTACATCTAAACATTATGAACAGATTCTAAATTTATTACCTAAAAAGTTTGATGTTTTATTGAAACAGCTAATTATGGCGAGTGCTTTATCGATTGCAATTGATAACATAGATGAATATCGTAAGAAGATAAGAAAGCTAAATATAAAAGATGATAATCATCCATTATTAAGGTTGTACATGTTACAATATTATGCGATAACGGAACAATATCTATCATTGAAAGAGGAAATTGATTATTTGGAAGACAAGTTTCTAGAAGAGAAGAATTTTGTTAGATTGATTGATATTTATAATTATGCCTTTTTATTATTTTCGGAAATTGAGAAAAAGCGAAGAATACATTATCTCAATAAAATAAATAAGATTTTAGAAAACGAAAATATTCCTAAATTTAAAGTAAGTGAAATTTGTTCTAGTATTGCAAATACGTTGCACATGGAAAAGAATTATGAAGAAGCCCTTATCTATTTTAATAAAGTTATGAAATATAGAGATAATATGCATATAACTGATATAATCTATATGGCAAATTGTCAAAGCCATTTGAATTTATTGATTGATATACCTACTTTAACACAAGATATTCTTGCAAAACATCCTTTAGTATTACAATATTTGTATAACTTTTATCAAAACTATGATGTTGAAGCATTTGTTAAACAAAAAATTATCATGAAAAAAATCGCACCTTTATTATCAGATAAAGGGTTAATAGATATAACACGATATGAGCTAAGAAAAACATTTGTAAATAAAAACAATTATAGTTATTTGAATATGTTTGAAGAAATGATAGAAAACAATGGTGAAGATTATAATTAATGCTTTTTTGAAAAAAATCTAATTGATTTTTATTTATGTATTTATTTTGGTATAATGAATCATATAAATATTTTGATTTATGAAGATACTTTTTATATGAGGTTTAGGAGTCTTTATGAATATAAAAGAGAGAAAACGTTTAATTGGTTTATTGATAGGTGTTTATAGAGAAGAGTTATTTAGTTTTGATTCTGAAAAGTTCAATAAAAGTAATTTTTGTATGAATGTTTGTTGTGTTAATACTTTAAAAAAGTTAGAACAAGGATATATTTGTAGAAATAGCATTTATCCTGAAATTCTACAAAAGTTTAATTTAAAATTTGGATTTTTCAAAAAAGTAGATGATGCTGTTGAATTATCTTTAACTTCTTTATATGAAGCGATTGAGTTTTATGATATTGATGCTATTATGACAATATCATATAAAATTCTAAGGTTGTTGAATAGATTAAAAAATTATGTTTATTATTCTGAGATACATGAATTGATTACTGATGTTAAAAACCATTATTTAAAAAATGAATTTATAACAGAACATAAAGCAAAGCATTATGAGAAAATGCTCGAAATATTCCCAAGTGTTTATAGTGATTTATACAAAATATTGATTATAGAAAGAGCAGCACTTTATGCTACGGAAAACTGTGAGGCTTATACTAATTCGATAAAAAAATATAATTTAATAAAAAGTGATAAGCCCTATATGAAACTATTAATCGTAAAATACTTTTCTATAACTAACAAATTTGATTGTATGAATGAAGTATTATCAGATTTGGAACAAACTTTTCTGCATGCAAAAAATTATATAAGATTAGTTGATGTATATAATTACTATATTATCTTATATACATATATAAATAAAAGTAAAAGGTTAGATTACATAGAAAAAATGGAAGGGATATTAGAAAATGCATTAGTGTCAGATTATAAAATAGGAGAAACATACTCTACACTTGCCAATATATATCATTATGAAAAAGAATATCAAATATCTCTAAGATATTTTAAATTAATGGTAAAACACCAAAAAACATTTAATTTGATTGACTTATTATATATGGCAAATTGTCAGAGTAGATTGGAATTAAACATTAACATACCACCGGTTGAAAATATTGAGAAATATCCTGTTTTTGCACAACATATGTACTTTTTCTATGCAAATTACAAAGCGCTAAGTTCAATAGAAAAACAGGATTTAATAATGGAAAAAATCTTACCTTTTAATAAAGATAAAGATCTTGCTATAGTCTTCCAATTTGAATTAAGAAAATTAATAAATGAAACTAATTGTTATAAAAAACTATATATATATGATAAAGTTCTAGAAGAAATGATATAAGTTGATAATTATTTGATAATTTAGCGAAATTTTAAAATAAAGTTATTTATTATTAATAAAAGGCCGTTTTATTGTTTAATCCAAGATAATCAATTATCATATGCCTGTCGATGATGATATGCATATGGTCTAAACATAATCAGGGAATTAGGTTAATGATTATGAAAAAATTGGTTATTGCTGGTATTTGTGGATTGTGTTTGATGGCTACATTTGTTTTTACTGATACTAAACCATCAGCTGCAATTTCACCATCTCGCATACATATAAAAGTATAAAAGATTTTTAATATAGTTAAAAAAATTAAAAAGCAAGAAAATAGCATTCTGATATTCAGAAAACGAGACTTTTCTTGCTTTTTAAAATAAGGAATGATTATGAAAAAATTATTTATTGCTGGTGTTTGTGGATTATGCTTAATGGCTACTTGTGTATTTGCAGACACGAAACCATCAGCTGCTATTTCACATTCAAGAATCCATATAAAAGTATAACTTCTTTTCTTAAAAAAGAAGTTTTCTTTATGTATGGTATCAGATGCTGAAGTTCTTTTAAACGCAATAAAACATATATCCGTATTTGACGGTTTTTGCCATATTTTGTATTTAATTAACTTTTTTTGAAATAAATGGCAACTTTTACCAAAAATATTGTTTTACATAAAGATTTAGGATAAAATAAAAGTGCAAGAACGGGGTGAGTTCTTGCAATGGGGGATCCGGGGGAAGCCCAATGGGTGGAAAAGGATCATGTTCAGACGTTGAAGTATTGCACTCCCATGCAGTATTTGAATGTGCGTCGCCGATATCTCAGACGTATTCTGGACATTTCAGCCTTTGTTCTCTAAATTCTTGCACGCACAGGATAAAGGCGTTCCTAAATGTAACCTGTCCCCAGGTTACTTTTTTTATATATTGAGGCAGCAATGCCTTTTTTTTATTATGATTACGTATAAGCAATTGTGGTTTTAACAATAAGGTGTTTGCCAATCTCAGTAATCGTTTTTTACCAAAAAAAAGATCCCGATATTTCGGAATCTACTATGTTTATTGGTGGAGCTTATCGGGATCGAACCGATGACCCCCTGCGTGCAAGGCAGGTGCTCTCCCAGCTGAGCTAAAACCCCATTTCTTGAGTGCTTACATAATATATCATGCAGGGGGTCATCTTGTCAATAATAAAGAATGAAAAAATTGACAATAAACGACTTTAACGAAAAAGTATAATTTAACTATGCGATCATTTCTTATTGATAAAGAAAAGCTATTGTCTATGGTATAGTTGTAATATTTCAATAAATCCATTACAATAAGAAACTAAATAGGGGTGATAGTATTGAAAGAAATTGTGAAAGAAGCTATAAAATTAAGCTTTCCGGTTATGATTGGGTATGTCTTTTTAGGTATGGCATTTGGCATCTTATGTGAACAACAAGGATATTCTGCGCTGTGGGCCTTTTTCATGAGTTTTTTTGTTTATGCAGGCAGTATGCAGTTCGTTATGTTAACTTTTTTTCATTCTGGTTTTCATTTGCTAGAGGCGGCAATAGTTACACTTACAGTAAATGCTAGACAATTGTTTTATGGATTATCTTTTCTAGATGTGTTTAGCAGAATGGGAAAAAAGAAGTGGTATATGATATTCTCTTTAACAGATGAAACCTATTCTTTATTATGTGCCATTCCTGATCAAAAAGAGGAACATGGGAAGAAGTTGATGTTTTTCATTTCTCTCTTTGATCAATGCTACTGGGTCATAGGATCAGTGATTGGTGCCGTTTTAGGAAGTCTGTTAAATTTTGATACAACCGGAATTGACTTTGCTATGACAGCTTTGTTTACTGTCATCTTTGTAGAACAATGGCTGCATACTGTTAATCATCTGCCTGCTTATATTGCGGCTTTCGCCATTCTTATAAGTATTGTTGTCTTTGGCTTTGATAACTTTTTATTACCGGCATTATTGCTTCTGGTTATCTTCTTGCTGATCTTTGAGAAAAAAGTTGAACGAAGAAAGGAAGAACGATCATGATAACGACACAGGCATCGTTGAGCATTATTTTAGTTGTAGCTTTTTGTACTTTCCTAACCAGAGCGATACCATTTCTCATCTTTAAAAACCCGGATAAACTTCCTAAAAGAATCCTATATCTTGGCAAAGTATTACCGATGGCAATCATGCTTTGTCTTATCATATATTGTGTCCGCCATACAGCCTTTATGTCATATCCCTATGGAATTCCAGAGTTTCTGGGAATTGGATGTGTAGTCTTGTTACATATATGGAAACGTAATAATATGATCAGTATTATTGGCGGCACGTTTGTTTATATGATGCTGATTCAAGTTGTTTTTGCCTAAACATATGTTTATGATGAAGGCAGCAAAGAGGAGCTTATGCCATCTGCATAGAGTAAAAAGTCATTATCTTTTAGACGTTAATGTAAAAGCGTTTTAGGATAGTGCTTTTTTTATTGTGTCTTTGATACAAGGACAAGCATCGCCGGATTGTTTATGTTAAGAAAACTATTTCAGAAAATTTATAAGCTTTTTACATTATCACTTTCATTTTATTTCATATGTGCTATAATTATCATCACATACATAAAGTAAAAAGAAAGGAAGGTGCCGAATTATGGCCGAAAAAAGAATTTACAACTTCTCAGCTGGACCATCCATGCTGCCACTGGAGGTATTGAAAAAAGCACAATCGCAGATGCTGAATTATGAGGGCAGTGGAATGTCGGTCATGGAGATGAGTCATCGTTCCAAGGCATATGATGCCATTATTAAAAAGACAGAGGAAAGACTTAGAACCATTCTGGCAATTCCTAATAACTATAAAGTATTATTTCTGCAGGGAGGGGCAACTTCACAGTTTTCAATGGTGCCTTTAAATCTGCTGCAAAAAGGGAAAGCAGATTATATCGTCACCGGATATTTTGCCAATAAAGCATATGCCGAAGCGAAGAAATATGGGGATATTGCTTTGGCAGGAACAAGTAAGGATAAAGATTTTACGTATATTCCAAAACAGCAGGAGCTGGCATTAAACAAGGATGCGGATTATGTTTATTTGTGCGCCAATAACACGATCTATGGTACAGAGTGGAAATATGTACCGGATACAAAGGGAGTGCCTATCGTTGCGGATATGTCCAGCAATATCTTATCAAAACCGATTCGGGTAGAGGATTATGGCATCATCTTTGCCGGAGCACAGAAAAACATGGGCTGCGCCGGTTTGACTGTTGCCATTGTACGTGAGGATCTGATTGGCCATGCGAAGGAATTTACACCTGTTATGATGGATTATGCACCACTTGCCGAAAAAGATTCTATGTACAACACACCACCAACGTATGCCATCTATATTTTAGGCTTAGTATTGGAATGGATCGAAGAGATGGGTGGCTTAGCTGTCATGGCAAAGCGTAATGAAGAAAAAGCGAAGCTGTTATATACGTATTTAGATACAAGCGATTTCTATCAGACACAGGTAAATCCAAGTGATCGTTCTTTGATGAATGTGACTTTCCGTTCTCCGAATGCAGAATTGGATGCACTGTTTGCGAAGGAAAGTGCGGCAGCCGGTATGAGCAACCTGAAAGGCCATCGTGCAGTAGGTGGTATGCGGGCATCCATTTATAATGCCATGCCTATGGAAGGTGTAGAAACACTGATTGCCTTCATGAAGAAATTTGAAGAAGAAAATAAGTGAGGGAAAACCATATGAAAGTAAAATTATTTAATAAGATAGCAGAAGCAGGAATTCAACAGTTTGATGAAACCAAATATAGCTTTAGCGAAGACTTTGATGACTATGATGCCATCATGGTGCGTAGCGCGAAGCTGCATGATGTAGCATTTCCAGCTTCTTTGAAATGTATTGCCAGAGCCGGTGCCGGCGTCAATAATATTCCATTGGATAAGTGCAGTGAGCAAGGTATTGTTGTCTTCAATACACCGGGAGCAAATGCCAATGCGGTTAAAGAATTGGTGATTGCGGCGCTGATCTTAAGTGGCCGTAAAATTGCTCAAGGTGTGAACTGGGTGAAATCACTGGAAGGTGAAGATATTTCCAAGGCGGTTGAAAAAGGTAAGAGCCAGTTTGTCGGTCCGGAGATTGCCGGAAAAAAGTTGGGCGTCATTGGTTTAGGTGCCATCGGTGTACAAGTGGCAAATGCAGCGGCAGCCATGGACATGGAAGTGTATGGGTATGACCCTTATATTTCCGTACAGGCGGCATGGACCTTAAAGTCCCGCATTCATCATGCAAAGGATTTAAAAACGATCTTTGAGGAATGTGATTATATCACCGTGCATGTACCCTACATGGAAGCTACGAAAAACATTGTCAGTGCGGAAGGCATTGCCATGATGAAGGATGGCGTACGTGTCTTAAACTTCGCTCGTGGTGGTCTTGTGGACGATGAAGCAATGGTAAAAGCCTTACAGGCAGGTAAGATTGGCAGCTATGTTACCGATTTTCCTACCAATGCGCTCATGCAGTTTGATAATGTTATTGGGGTTCCTCACTTAGGTGCTTCAACACCGGAAAGTGAAGAAAATTGTGCCGTGATGGCAGCTAAGGAAATCATGGATTATCTGGAAAATGGCAATATTACGCACTCTGTGAATTTACCGGATATGCAAATCACACAGGAAACCAAGTATCGTATCTGTATCATTAATAAAAATATTCCGGATATGATCAGCAGCGTATCCACAGCGTTAGGTAATCATGGTATCAATATTGAAAACATGGCTAGTAAAGGTAAGAAAGACTATGCGTATACCATTTTAGAAACCAATGATGAAGTAAGTGAAGAATTGGTGCAGCGCTTACAGGAACGTGAAGGTATTGTCATGGCACGTTTGATTGTAAAATAAAGAAGGATAAAGAAAGTAACATGTGATATGATCACTTCTTTCGTAGACAACGTAAATAAATAAAACGTTGTTTACAAAAGGAGTGATCTTTTTGTATAGGAATCTCCTTATAAAAAAATGTATCTGGAATGCTGGATACCATATTCAAGGTTATTGTGTGTGAATAAAGGTACATACGATAAAATTATCAAAAATGTGAAAAAGAATATAGGGCTAGTCAGTCTTTTGAACACTTTGCCATAGCGAGCAATACCACGATCATGAGCAGTTTGGTTACTAAGATTTTCTTCATGCTTTTGCCGAAATATGCTATAATTGGCAGTACCTGCTGGCTGGATGAGGTAAGATATTATCCAAAACCATGCAAGCTAATGAGTGTAAAAGAGAGGATGAGGCTGTGTGCATTCCTTGATCATTGCAGAGAAACCGGAATTAGGAAGAGCAATCGCAAAGGCCATTGATGGACCAAGTAAAGAAGTGCGAGGAGTCATTGTCAAAAAGAATGTGACGATTACTTGGGCATATGGTCATTTATTGCGTCTTTGTGAACCAGATGAGTATGATGCAAAATATAAAAAATGGCGTAAAGAAGATCTGCCGATTTGTTTTGAAAACTGGAAGCTAGTTCCTGATGGCAATAAGAAAGAGCGCGTCATGCAGATCATGGCATTGATAGAGCAATGTGATCAAATCATTCATGCAGGTGACCCGGATGATGAAGGACAATTTCTAATCGATGAAATTTTACAATATGCGCAAAATACGAAGCCTGTTAAGCGGGTATATATCAATGATAATACTCCGGCGAATATAAAAAAAGCCTTCCATGAGCTTATTGATAATGATGAAAAGCTCATAGCTATAGGGCGTAGTGCCTATGCCAGAGCAGTAGCGGATTATGTGGTGGGTATTAATTATTCGCGTTTATATTCCTTAGCATTAAGACGCAGTGGGATGAGTGTGGGACGTGTGCAAAGTCCTACCCTTGGATTGATTGTGACAAGGGATGAGCAAATTGATAACCATGTAAAACAAAAGTATTATGAGTGGCATGTTGATGGTGCACTATTACATGAAGATGTTCTTATTCCTTTTGTTTTTAAACCGAAATCTGATTTGTTGGATGATGGAAAACATATCTTGCATAAAGAGATATTGGAAGAAATTGCACAACAGGTTCATCAACAGGATGTACAAAAAGTAAAAGTTGAGGAAAAAGAAATGGAAGTGCGGCCGCCATTACCTTTTAATCTAGCCAAATTGCAAGCACATATGAATACCAAATGTGGTTTTACATTGGCAAAGACAGATCAGATTACACAAACGCTGCGAGATAAATATCAGGCAATCACGTATAACCGCAGTGATTCGCAGTATTTAAAGGAAGAACATTTTACAGAGGCTGATAAAGTATTGCCACATGTTATGGCAAAATTGCAGGAAAGCTATCCGGTAGATTATCAAATTCATTCTGAATGCTTTAATGATAAATATGTTACGGCACATCATGCTATCATTCCTACCATGAGTGATTTCCCTATCCAAGCACTATTGCCTGATGAACGGAAAGTGTATGAAGAAATATGCCGTTATTACATCATGCAATTTTTACCACCAATTAAAAAACGGCAAGTGATTGCCAGTATCAAAAGCGAACAAGGGGAATTAAGAGCAGTCAGTACCTTTATCTTAGATGAAGGCTATAAACAGTTCTTTCAACCGGAAAAAGAAGATGATGGCGATCATGAAGAAACAGACAGTGGCAAGTTTACTTTACCAAAAGGGAATTATGAGGCAGTCTTACAAGAGGATGTCTTTGTGGAAAAAGAAACAAATCCACCAAAACGTTATACTCAAGCAACGTTGATCAAAGACATGACAAGCATCGCAAAGTATGTGAAGGATAAAGAAATTAAGGATATTCTAAAGAAAAAGGATAAAGGGAAAAAAGGCGAAAACGGTTCAATCGGTACGAGTGCTACGCGTTCACAAATTGTGGAAACCTTGTTGAAACGAGGATATGTCGTCATGAAGGGAAAACAAATCTTATCCACACAGCTAGGAAAGGATTTTTATCACCTATTGCCTGACGAAATTAAAACCGCTGATTTAACTGCCAAATGGTGGGTCATTCAAGAAGATATCAAGGAAGGGAAAGCAGATGTGAAAACGCTGGTAGACAGTGTGCTGGAAGCTTTTATCCCCCATCTAAAAGAGGATCTTTCTCATGTAAAGGTGGAGAGTGTGCCTATTGATGACAAACGTGAAGCCGTTGGCATTTGTCCAGTATGCGGAAATAAAATCGTGGAAAATACGAAAGGCTTTGGCTGTGTCAATTATCGCAATGGCTGTAAATTCGCACTTTGGAAAGAGGATCGATTCTTACAGGGGATTGGAAAAACCATGAACAAGGCGATGGCAGAAAAGTTATTAAAAGATAAGTATTGTCTGGTAAAGGTGATGCAAGAAGAAACAGAAAGTATCAAAATCTTGCAATTAGGTATTCGCAATGGCAGAGCTGTATATCGTCTGTTGGATTATCAAAAAACTCAATAGTAGAAAAACCAAAAGGAACTTTCAGATAAAACGAGATCATACGGTTTAAACATAAAAAAATCCTTCCATATATCCGATAAGGATGGGAAGGATTTTTCTTATGCACATACGTGCGAACAGTCATTTAGAATACTACTGCTCTTCGTAGTAGCATCCTTCTTCCTGAGAAGGAGGAAAACGTCTGTCCTTTTCAACGTCGATATCACGGTACATTTCGTTGCCATTTGCATCATAGCAAGCATATTTACCAGTTTTTTCGCAGTTCATTCCAGGACGGTATTTCTTTCGTGCCATTTCTAACACCTCCTGCTTGTAGTATGGGATGTTCCTAAAAAGTTATACGAAAACATTGTTTTTTTCGTAAAACTTGATACAATAAAACTGCAAGATGGAGGATGATTATGAAGATACTCGCTAGTGATTATGATGGAACATTGCGTACAGAAGAGCTGGTCGCAGAAAAGGATATTGAGGCAATTGCACGTTTTCGCAAGGCCGGTAATCTGTTTGGTATCGTTACCGGACGCAGCATGGAGTCTTTACAAAAGGAGATCGAGCGTAATGGATTTACGTATGATTTTATCATAACCAACAATGGCGGTGTCATATATGATGGGGATGGTAATTTGTTGGAATGTATGTTTATGGAATATAATCATGCATTGGACATCATCAGTTATATTAAGACTTTAGATTGTGTCTCTTATGTTATTAATGATGGATATCATCGATATAAATTCAGTGTAGATAAAAATCAGATTGATCATAAATATGGAAATATGCCGGATGCTTCTGATGCGGAAGAAACTATTTTAGACCGCGGTAAGATTGCGCAGCTGGTCGTATCTTTGAACGATACGATTCTGGCAGAGGAAATCGCGCATTACATTAATGCGAATTTTAAAGGCTATGCGACAGCTTTTATTAATGTGAATTGTGTAGACATTGTTCCTCATGGGGTATCCAAAGCTGAGGGGTTGTATTATATCGAAGATCATTTCGGGTTGGATCATGATGCCATATATGCAATCGGAGACTCCTTTAACGATTTGCCGATGCTGGAAGAATTTCATGGCAGTACATTGTCACATGCCCGCAGTGTAATCAAAGAACAAATTGGTGTAGTGTATGATAGTGTTGCGGATTGTATTAATGAAATAATGAAAGAGATGTAGTTTGATAGGATCCCTCTAAAGTAGACAACGGAAATAAATAAACGTTGTTTATGAAAGGTGGGATCTTTTTTTATTTCAGGAAAGGAGCAGGGTTTGTTTCTGGTAAAATCTGTTTACAAAACGAAAAAAGATAGAAGTGTGGGGCAAAATCTTGACGCTTTTTGTATGGGAGTGTTTGATTCTATGCTATAATAATACATACGAGAGGAGTGTTTTTCTCATGAGCTATTTCACACTGAATAATCTATGGGTATTGATCAGACAATTGGCTGATATTGCCTGCGTCTGGGCATTGGTATACTATTGTTTGAAAATCGTTAAGAATAATTCTAGAACCATTCAGATCTTTAAAGGTATTCTATTGGTTATCATTGTTAAGGCCATTGCCACTTATCTGGAATTAAATACGATAGCTGCTATGACAACATCCATCATGAATTGGGGAGTGCCTGCAATTATCATCATCTTCCAACCGGAGATTCGTAGTATTCTGGAGAAAATTGGTAAGACCAGCGTCTTTTCACGTATCTCCACGTTGACAGTGAATGAACGTGAAAATTTAGTGGATGAGCTAGTTAAAGCATGTGCGGAGATGTCTAAGACAAAGACCGGCGCTTTAATTTCGATAGAACAAGGACATTCGTTAAGTGATTTCATTAAAACCGGAACACCGATGAATTCCGTCGTGTCCAGTGAGTTATTATGCTCCATCTTTCAATATGGCACGCCGCTGCATGATGGTGCCGTCATTATCCAAGGGGTAAAGATTGCCTGTGCTGCTGCCTATTTCCCACCGACTTCCAGAGAACTGCCTACCAGTTATGGAGCACGTCATCGCGCTGCTGTTGGTATTAGTGAAATTACCGATTCCATCACGATCATCGTCAGTGAAGAGACCGGGAATATTTCGATTGCCCAAGAAGGAAAACTTACGGTGTATTCGGAAGCAAGTTTGCGGGAATTCTTGATGAATATCTTAGGCACACAAAGCAATGTGAAGGAAAAAGAAGAAAGCAGTGTGAAAAAGAAAGAAAGCAAACCGGACAACAAGCTGCCTGCCGGTAAGAAACAAGGGGTTTTTGCACATTATTTCAAAGGAAAGAATCGACGGGTAAAAAACAATGTTGAAACAGCTAATAAATATACGAAGAAAAAGAAGGATAAACAAGCACCGGTCCATGAACAGGATGTGGTGATCGTAGAAAACAGTAAGGAAAAGATTGAAATAGAAGATCTTGCTGTAAAACAGGATGCACCATTAGATCAACTATTTGAAACAATTGTTGATACGGATACCGTGACGGATAAAAAAGACATGGAAGAGGAAACCAAAGAGGTTATTGATAAGACATCTATGATGGAAGAGACTTTGATGGAACCGGTAAAGAAAAAGCGTAAACGTCGTACCAAAGCGCAAATAGAAGCGGATAAAGCAAAAGAAGATCGTAAGAAAGAGGAAAGTCAAGATAATAAGAAGCAGAAGAAAGAAACAAAGAAAAAGAAAGAAGATTTGAAGCTGTCACATGATGATACAGAAAACCATAGTAAAGTAAATCCATTAAGTAGTATGGGTATGGCCGATGATCTTTTTAATGATGTCATTGAACCTGAGGCAATCGTATTGCATTATGAAAAAGCAGATGAAGAAGATGATTCCTCCTTACAGAATGATGATGAAAGGAGTGATTCTTAATGGCAAAGAAGAAAAAAAGAACACAGCTAAGCTCAGAAGGAAAGACAGAGTTAGCCAAGGCGATTGCTGAAAAGTCCCAAACTTTTGCGAAAACATATGCCAATGTGGAAATTCGTTTAAGCCGTGTCTTTCGCTGGATTAGCGGTTGGGTAGATAAATTATTATTTAATCAGAAGCATGGCAAGATTGTTGCTTTGATGGTTGCTGTTTTGTTTTATTTCGGGATGAGTTCTGATAATAGTGGATTGTTTGAAAATATGAAGAGTGCGGAAACCTTAGGAGAGTATAAGGTAAGTGCGGTCGTATCCAATCAAGCTTATGAAGTCACTGGTTTGGATGAGATGGTAAAGGTGCGTATCATTGGGGATATCAGTGATATCAAAAGTGTGAAACAACAGAAAAATTTCCGTGTCGTTGCGAATTTGACGGATCTTACGGAAGGAACACATGAAGTAAAATATACGACAGAGGGTGCACCAAGTCGTGTTGAAGTAGTATTGGAACCGAGCAATGGCATCGTGACCATCAAGAAAAAATCAATTCGCAGTTTTACGTTAGGATATGATTTTGTGAATCGTTCGAATATGGACAGTATCTACGATTTAGGCGAACCAGAATTAGAGCAGGGCGAAGTTCATGTCCGGGCATCTGCGGAAACTTTAGATTCGATTGCTTATGTCAAAGCTTTGATTGATGTTAAGAAAAATTACACAAGTGATTTTACGACCGAAGCGACGATAGCTGCATATGATGATAAAGGAAATAAGATGGATGTGGATATTATTCCGGATAAGATGAATGCGCATGTCAAAGTCAGCAAGCCCAATAAGCGCGTAAGCTTAAGCATTGTGCCAAATGGTGTAATACCGGCAAATAAAGCGATTGAATCGTATAAATTAAATCATGATAAGGTTACAGTCTACGCAAAACAAAGTGTATTGGATCAGATTGAAGTATTACCGATCACAATACCGGCATCTACACTGACCAGCAATCGTGACTTCCCGATGCCGATTGTTCCTCCTAATGGAGTGACAAAAATCAGTGAAAGCGTTGTAAATATATCTGTGAAATTGGCAGATAAAAAAGAACGTGTCATGAATAAAGTACCAATCAAAATCGAAAATGGCATGGATGGTTTTACCTTTGCGTTGGCAAATGGTACACAGCAAAATGCAAGTGTGACTATTTCCGGGGCAAAAAAGGTCATTGATAAAGTTAAGATCGAAGATCTGCATGTTTATGTAGATGTCAGTAAGATTGATAAGGCAGGTACGTATGAGCAACCACTTATTGTAGAAGGCAAAAACAAACTGGCGACGTATGCAGTGAAAAATGCGACAGTAACAATTGCGGTGAAAGAAAAGTAAAAGGAAGGAATGACATTATGGGAAAATATTTTGGAACCGATGGTGCACGTGGACGCGCCAATGATACACTCACTTTGGATATGGCAGTGCGTATCGGACAGTATCTGGGATGGTATTATGGAAAAAAGCGCCATGCAAAAATCTTGATTGGGAAAGATACACGCCTTAGCAGTGATATGTTTGAAATGGGATTAGCAGCTGGTGCAACTTCCACAGGAGCAAACGTATATCTATTAGGGGTATGTCCTACCCCTTCCGTTTCGTATTTGGTACAAAAGGAGCATTTTGATTGTGGTATCATGGTCAGTGCTTCCCATAACCCTTATCATGATAATGGGATCAAGCTCTTTAACCACGAAGGGTGCAAAATGAATCCAGAAATCGAAGTAGAAGTCGAACGTTATATCGATGGTGAAATCATGATTGACTTGGCGCATGAAGATAAAATAGGAAAAGTTTTGGAATGGGATGAAGGATTAGAATTATATGAATCTCATTTAAAAGATATCGTACCTTTAGATTTGAACGGCATGCGCATTGCCTTGGATCTGGCAAATGGTTCAGCAACTAGCTGTGCAGCAGAAACATTAACCGCATTAGGCGCTACGGTAGAGGTTATTCATTCAGCTCCTAATGGTGTGAATATCAATACCAAATGTGGTTCTACACATCCGGAAGAATTACAGCAGATGATGAAGGATGGCGATTACCATGTGGGATTTGCCTTTGATGGAGATGCCGATCGTTTGATTGCGGTAAATGAGGATGGCGAACTTATCAACGGTGATTATACGATGTATATCTGTGGCTGTTATATGCATGAAAAAGGGCAGTTACATGAGGATGTCGTAGTTACTACGGTTATGAGCAATCTTGGTTTATATCATGCGTTTGATAAAAAGGGCATTCGTTATGAACAAACGGCAGTCGGTGATAAATATGTGTTTGAATGCATGCGGGAACATGACTATTCAATCGGTGGTGAACAAAGTGGACATATCATTTTCTATGAACATGAAAACACCGGAGATGGTTTGTTTACCGCATTAAAGCTGCTGGAAGTAATGAAGGCAACAGGAAAGTCATTAAAACAGCTGAGCGAAGGGTTGTTTATATATCCGCAATTATTGATTAATACGGTGGTAAAGAATAAACAGGCTGCTTTAGAAGATAAAGAATTGCAGGCACAAGTAGATGCTGTTGCCCAGGAATTAGGCGATAATGGCAGAATTTTGGTAAGACCAAGTGGAACAGAGCCATTGATTCGTGTTATGGTAGAAGCTGAAACAGATGAACTTTGTGCATCTTATGTAAATCGTGTGATTGATTTTATCAAAGAAAAACAATTATAAGAATACTTCGGGGTGTTAAAAAAAGCACCCTTTTTATATTTGTAATGTGTTTGTGATAGTGTGTTTGAAATTCATTTATTGTAAGCTTGTTTAGCATAAGCAAAGCAAGATTTGTCCATGATAACAATTTTATGCGATTACCAAAATTTTCCAATTTAGATTGACGAATGCCCAAAAATACGTTATAAATAAAAAGAATAAAGATTATATTTCTGGAAATTAAAAGTAACTTCATTCGTACAAAAAAGTATGCTTTTATAAATATACACCAAGATTGCGTATTTTGGTGTTTTTTTTTGTTTTTTTCTGTATTTTCATACGAAATAACTTTTTTTTCTATAGTTTTTTGAACATACAAAGAGGCTGTAACGAAATAGACTGAATTGACAAGTCTATGAGGTTACACCTCTTTTTTCTATGCTTTGTTCTGAAAAAACATCTCTTATTTTTA
>NZ_SMBP01000011.1 GCF_004341945.1 Longicatena caecimuris | reverse complement strand
TAACAATCAAGATGGAATACGACCAAATGAAGTAAAGGTACAACTTTTAGCTAATGGAAAGGCCTTCGGGGAAGTGCTCACACTGAATGAAAAAAATAATTGGAGTTCTTCTTGGAAAGATCTTCCAAAGTATGAATCAGGAAAAGAAATTGAATATACTATAAAAGAACTAAATACAATTTCTGGATATGAAAGTAAGATAGAAAGTGATAAGGATGGAAACTTTATTTTAACAAATACACATGCTGTCGAACTTATCAATAAAACTGTAGCGAAGATTTGGAATGATAGTAATAACCAAGATGGAATACGACCAAATGAAGTAAAGGTACAACTTTTAGCTAACGGAAAGGCCTTCGGGGAAGTGCTCACACTGAATGAAAAAAGTAATTGGAGTGCTTCTTGGAAAGATTTTCCAAAGTTTGAATCAGGAAAAGAAATTGAATATACTATAAAAGAACTAGATACAATTTCTGGATATGAAAGTAAGATAGAAAGTGATAAGGATGGAAACTTTATTTTAACAAATACACATGCTGTCGAACTTATCAATAAAACTGTAGCGAAGATTTGGAATGATAGTAACAATCAAGATGGAATACGACCAAATGAAGTAAAGGTACAACTTTTAGCTAATGGAAAGGCCTTCGGGGAAGTGCTCACACTGATTGAAAAAAATAATTGGAGTTCTTCTTGGAAAGATCTTCCAAAGTATGAATCAGGAAAAGAAATTGAATATACTATAAAAGAACTAGATACAATTTCTGGATATGAAAGTAAGATAGAAAGTGATAAGGATGGAAACTTTATTTTAACAAATACACATACTGTCAAACTTATTCATAAAACTGTAGCGAAGATTTGGAATGATAGTAATAACCAAGATGGAATACGACCAAATGAAGTAAAGGTACAACTTTTAGCTAATGGAAAGGCCTTCGGGGAAGTGCTCACACTGAATGAAAAAAATAATTGGAGTGCTTCTTGGAAAGATCTTCCAAAGTTTGAATCAGGAAAAGAAATAAATTATTCTATTAAAGAAGTAACAATTTCTGATGGTTATACAAGTAAAACCGAGATTGATAAGAATGGTGATTTCATAATTACAAATACTCATGTGCCAGAATCTCCAATCACTCCTGAAAAACCAGATGAGCCAACAAAACCAAAAGATGAGTATACTCCATCTAATAATAAGGCACCACAAACAGGAGATTTTACAAATGTTTCACTATATTTGGTATTTGTTTCTACATCCATAATTGCCATGTCCTTAATTTTTGTTAAGAAAAGAAAATTAAAAATGAAATAAGATTACATAAAGACTTGAAATAACAATTAAGCATTTTCTGGGAGGCTGACAATATGAAAAAAATTAGCCTATGAAGCATTTAATGATTCATTTACAGCATATGGTATCCTCATTAATAAAAAGGTGTATATGCTTATTAATCAGCAGCATCAGCTTTTGCACAGGAAGCAGGAGTTTTAGAAAGTTACCTTATGGAATAATAAATAAGGGAGGTTGATGAAATTGGATTTTTCTTCGTTTAATTATAAACGTTAGAAAGAAAATGAATAGTAAAGATTGACATAAAAAACACACCTGAGCTTTTCTTCCTTAGGTGTGTTTTCATTGGGTAATCAAATTTTTTAGGGTTTTTCGCCAGAAATTTAGGGGGCAACTTCAGTGGGATGAAGGAAACAAACAAAGAATTTAAGACCCCTAAAGTTAAAAAGAAAAGGAATCAGCAAAAACAGTGCTGATGATATGATCCCTTTTTAGGTTATGCTCTATTTGTTTTTATCAATTTATTAATTGTTTTTTACTTTATAGTTGCCACGTTTTTTTCCTCTGTAACTGTGTATTTCTTCCTGAGGCTTTGGCATATTTCTTATTTTCAGAGATATCAATATGAACTTCGTCAACAGAAAGAAATTCAGGAAGTTTCAATCGTGGCAAGTCAACGAAAGCAGTGAAAATATCATGAATCTTCGTATCTGAAAGATGAAACTGCCTGGCAATAGATGCAGAGGAACGGCTGAGATCCTTCATAGCTTCTAGGATGAGCATAGGTGTAATATCAGTAGATTGTTTATATGGCTTGAAGAAAGGATAAGATTCATTGACATAAGTCTTACAGTTAGTGCATTTCCACTTTCTCTGGCTAACGATAAAGATAATGCAGGTAGAATCCTGTAAAATAGGGTGTTTGATTTTTCTCTTATAGATGCCTTTAGAAGCATCCTGCATGAGCAGTTAGGGCAGTAAGTGGGTATAGGCGGTCTTGAAATATAGACATATTTCGTATCGCCAGCAACTTCAACATTATCAATACTGATAGAGCCATCATCAGGTAGGCTCAGCAATTTAAAAATATAAGAATAATCCATGAGTTACCTCCTTTTAACAGAGAGCATAACCATGAAATATTATAAATAAAGAAACAGGCAGATTCACCTATTTCTCATTTGAAATAACCCCCTAAAGTCTAGACCCCTAAAGTTGCCCCTAAATTTCAGACCCCTAAAGATTTTGGATACCCTTTTCATTTTCCACTAGTATTACAGCTTTTTTCTTAAGCTGGTATATCATCAGTTATCACTGGTTTCTTAATCATCTTATTCAATTTGGTATATGTTACCGCTATTAAGCAAAGGATGATGTCAAAACTAGCTGGCAATCAATCGTTTTCAGCCATCTTGTTTTTAAACAAGATGTTGTTATTTTCGAGCATCTGCAGATAAACAAAGATGTCGTTATTGGTAAAGACACCATCTTTCAGAATGTTTGCTTCTTGTAAAACAGGGTCATTGCCATCTGCAATCAGGATATCCAGATAATGTGCACAGATCGGTCCGCAATCCTCTAAGAAGCTTCGATGAAACAAGCTAGGTGTATGATCAACAGCATAATGCAATATCCCATCAATCTCATACACCGGATGGGTAAAGGTTGTTGGTTGAGAAGATTCAATGGCACAATGTGCATCGCAGCTAACATCAATGATCATCGCATGTGGTTTCATCTTTTTTAGATCACTGAGATACAAAATGTGATCACTTCGTTCAACATCCCATAAAATACAATTTATGATAACATCATATTCCTGAAAATGATGAAGAAATGCTTGTTCAGCCTTACGTGGATAAACATCCACATAAGCACCTAGCTGATACAATATTTGCATAGCTCCTTTTGCTGTGTTGCCATTTCCTAAGATTGCTACTTTCTTCCCTTGAGGAAGTGTTCCGTATAATTGAAAAGCATGTAAAACAGCAGCCTTGCCAGCCAATTCACTGTTTTTATAGAAAACAGCACGACCTTCCTCATACATGTTTTCCCAGGCAAAGGCATTCATTTTTTTACGCATCAGCAATTCTGCGCGTTCTTTGGTTTCGGCAGGATGTACCCAGCCAAACAAAATCGTGCCATCTGCCAGATCCTGTAGATAGCTGGCATCTCCGATTTTTGGGTCGCAGATGATTTGCTTTCTCATCACTTCTTTAGGATCATCTATATGAGCGCCACTAGCTCGATAATCCTCATCTGAAAATCCGCATATCTCTCCATAGCCATGGCAGAGATACAGTTGTTCCTTGTGTTTCATAGATGCGATGTCGCATGGACGTAAAACGCGGCGATGTTCATGTTCTTTTGTCGGAATCATTAATCCTACGGTATTCATGAGATCATCTTCTTTCATGTTGCATCCTTAGTATAACATAGATGAAAACAGAAGGAAAAGAATTCATGAAATCCTTTCGCAAACAGAAAAGGGTATGCTATAATTACTAACAGAATAGAAAGTAGGAATATCATGGAACAAAAAGAAACCTTAGAAGCCGTAGAAACAAAGGAAGTAACGGCGGAATCTGTAGATTTTCAATTTGAAACGGTGTTGAATGAAATCTATCAGGATTTTAAAATTATGGATGAGCATGTAGATGCCGGATTAGATGCACGATTAAAAGAATTGTTGACGCATACCGAAAATGAGTTAACAAGTGAAGAATATATGAAGCTTATGTATATGGAAGGACTGAAGTATGAACAGCAGGAAAATAAAAATGCTGCACGCTTTTGTGCCATGCGCATGCTGAAAATTAAGGAATGCTATGAAAATCCTAAGAAAAAACGTCCGCGTTTTTTGGATATGATTCCTTATACGATACCGGAAGAAATGCTTGAGTTTATTGAGCGTTACACGGATTTTTTGGAAGATACATATAACTTCATCAGTAAACGTTTGTTGTTAATTACTGCTGGTTTAGTTGTTATTATCCTTTTAATCTTTATCCTTGTTTTAAAATTGAATTTTTTAATGTCACTTATAAATGCTGCTTTGATTGGTTTATTGAACTATATCCTACAAAAGCGTCGCTTACCGGATATGTTTCAGAAGAATCAAACTGCAGCAATTGAGCATTATGTAGAGGACGATGTACTTGAGTTTGATCGTCCTGTGCGTTATTCATAAACTTATGGAAGATATCTTTGCAAGGGGATGTCTTCTTTTTTTATACGTTTGTAAAGGTTAGAGCTTATTACGCTCATTGATGATGCTATCCCAGGTCATGCTACCGATGACACCATCGACATTTAAATCATATAAATACTGATATTGCTGTACAGCAGCGACGGTTCTTGGTCCATAGATGCCATCTACCGGAATCGGACGCAGACATTTATTGGTGGCTGCAATTTCATTGAGGTATTCTTGCATTTTAAATACGGAAAGTCCTTGTTGACCGCTGGATAAATAAAAACCACGATTGGCAACCGGAATATTGGTGACGACACCTAATTCACGAAGCTTATCGACAAGAGAATTCCAGGTATTATAATTGATAATACCATCAATTGGTAAGCCGGCATAACGTTGCCATTCCCGTACGGCTGTTTCTGTTAATGGGCCAAAGACACCATCTTGTTTATTCACGGTAGAAATTAGATTCCGTTGTTGCATCATATTCAGATATGCCTGCAGTTTGTTCACACCGATACCGAGGTCACCTCGTTTAATTACATATTGTGTAGCCATTCTTTCATCTCCTTTCCTTATACTATATGTAACATGTGCATATTCATCTCAATGATTGCCTAGAAGCATCGACATGAAGAGAGGAAACAAAGGATGTTTTTAGATGAAAAAGGTTTTTTTTCATTGCTTTGATTCATACACTGTCATGAGGTGAGCATATGAGATTATTCAAGTGGATTGGGTCAGTATTGGTGAGTGTCTTCTTGATGGTAACAGCGGTTACCGCAAAAGAGGAAGGATATTGTGTTGAAGGTAAAGTGTTAGATGAAAAGGGACACCCTGTACAAGGGGCAAGTTTCACTTTATATCAATATGGTGCCGTTATGAAAGATGCTGTTATCACCAATGCCAAAGGAGAATGGAAAATTACAGAATTGCCGGCAGGAGATTATGTGCTGAGTCAAGAAAGCAGCCCTTATGGCTATGAGATGATGGAAAAACCACTAGCGATTTCGTTGCAGCAGGATAAGACACTTGTTGTAGATACAATACGTAATGCGCATATGGAAGGGAGTGTGCGGATATGGTTACAGGATGAAAAGGGAAAAGCCATTGCAAAAATGTCTTTACAAGTGTTAGATGAACAGAACCAGCGTTGCTGTCAGGGGGAAACGAATCAAGAGGGGATGTTTATGGCGGAACATCTTTTTTTAGGTAATTATCGTTTAGCCGTTTTAGATGAGCATTTATATAAGGAGAATGAGGAAGGTCTGCGTTTCACGATGACTTCGAAAAATCATAAGCAGATTCAGAATATTTATTTCCATTTGCAGAAAAAAAGCGGTAATGTTTCTTCCTCACATGACGCGCTTTATTTATTTTTTGGTTTATGTTTAATTGCATGTGGCAGTATCTGGTGGTATTTACATTATCATGGTTTCCAACAATTACGTAAAGATTTTATGTGAGGGAATAAGTCTGTTACATCTTCTTTGCGTAAGTCAGCACCTACATGCGAAACAACTTTTGCAGCTAGCTGATTGGCATAGAAAAGGGCAGTTGGCCAATCCTTTTTCATGTGTCTTAGGGCAAGCAAAGCTCCTATATGGGTATCACCGGCTCCAATCGTATCTTTTACTTGTACACTTGGGGAAGGAATGGTGAATGCTTGCATGCCATCATAGAAATAAACACCATTCGCTCCTAATGTAATGATGATTGGTGCATGACTTTGGGCATAAAGCATTGTGGCAGCTTGTTGAATGCTTGTTGAATGGGTATAGGATAGTGCTTCTTCTTCATTGATATGAAGTAAGGCATGCATGCGTAACAATGCCTGCATGCGCTCTGACGGTATTTTACAAATTCGTGGCCCAGGGGCAAAATAGATAGTCACTTCAGGGTGTTGTTGGAGCCATTCTAAAATATAACGACCACTATCTTCCTCTATTTCTAAACCGCAAATATATACACTGTCAAAGGTATAGGCATTCAGTCTTGTGAACCAAGCTTTCTGAAAGCGATATTCACAGCCATGTAAGGATAAAAAGGTACGTTCACCACTATCCTCAACTAAGCAATAACAACAGCCGTTTTCGTCTTCAACATCTTCGATTATGGAATGCATATGGTTATCATGCAGATGAGTACGTACATAATCTCCATAAATTCCTTTGCCCACAGGCGAAAACAATACATAGGGTTGTTGGAGTACTTGTAACACTTGCGCAGCGTTGTATGCACAACCACCTAATCGCATCGTTTGGGTATACAGATGTACATCTTGTGCTGTTGTGGGAAGTTTAGGTAATGTCAGGATGACATCACAGACACAGGAACCAATGATTCCGATATGCGTTTCTTTCATGAAAATCTCCCTTTACTTTTCTATGCTTATTCGTGTAAGTATTATAGCATAGCTATTAAGGAAAAGAATAGGAAAAGACAGAAAAAGGTGGTATAATTTTACATAGAAATCCTATGTGAGGTGAAACATATGAAAAATAAAACAAAGGCCTTTTTAGCAGGGGCAATGTGTACAGGGGGCATTTGGTGGAGCTATCATGAAAATCATACCTTAGATTGTGAAACCTTTGTGTATCAGAATAAAAAGGTACCGAATGCGTTTCATGGCTGTCGCATATTGCATATCTCTGATTTGCATAATACCAGCTTTGGACATTACCAGAAAAAACTGTTAAAAGAAATACAGTTTGCACATGCAGATATCATTGTAATTACCGGTGATTTAATTGATGGAGCAAGAAGCAAGGAAACAAACCTTAGACCTATGAAAGCCCTCATTCAGGAAATTGTACGTATGGCTCCTGTGTATTATGTACCGGGAAATCATGAGGCGAATAGTCCTATTTATTTAACACTGGTTGCATATTTGCGAAAACAAGGCGTTAAGATTTTGGATAATCGCATAGCTTATTTATCAAAGGATGACGATACAATGGCTATCGTAGGTGTGAAAGACCCATATTTTTATGAGGATAGTTCTTCGCAATTTGCACGAACTTTGGTTGAACTGCGCAAAGCGGTTAAAGATGATTTTACGATTTTATTAAGTCATCGTCCGGAATATTTTCCTTGGTATGAAGCTTGTGGCTATCATTTGATTTTTAGTGGTCATGCCCATGGCGGTCAAATAGGAATCGGTCATCGACAGGGATTATTTTCTCCTCATCAAGGATGGAAACCTACTTATTGTGATGGATTGTATCATGGAAAAGACAGTGTGTTAGTTGTCAGCCGTGGATTGGGAAATAGTAAGTTCCCTTTGCGCATTCATAATCATCCGCATTTGATTACGGTCGTATTGTCTCATGGATAACATCTTAGAAACAAATCGCTTAGTATTTCGTAAGTTGTGTTACGATGATATGGATAATTTGAAGAAAACATTGCAGGATGAAGTCGCCATGTATGCTTATGCGCATGCATTTAGTGATGAAGAAGTGGAAGCGTGGCTACAGCGCCAGTTAGCTCGTTATGATGAAGATGGTTTCGGTTTATGGGCGTTGATTAGGAAACATGATGGTAATTTCATAGGACAGTGTGGTTTAACAATACAAGAAATCGATGGTCGAAAGCTACTTGAAATCGGCTATCTGCTACAGCGAGCATATTGGCATCAAGGGTATGCGATTGAAGCAGCGAAAGCAGTGAAGGAATATGCGTTTACCAAACTTCATGCCCCTTGGGTCTTTTCTATCATTCGCGATAATAATGCGGCATCTATCAAGGTTGCAGAACGTAACGGCATGATAAAAACCGGCGTTATCGTTAAGCAGTATTACCATATGGATATGTGCCATTTTGTGTACTGTGCCGAAAATCCATATATTCATAAACGGTGAACAAAAGATAAGAAAAAAAGAAGATAGTATCTTAAGTAAGGAAGTGAACCCTAACGTTTGGATAACCAAACGAAAAGGGTTCTTTTCAGAATACAATAGGTACGATCTTCTTATTTTAGCGTTTTCGCATAGCCGCTAACTTCACCTTTTATCTTTTCAAGAGTATACTAATCGTTATGCGTTACGAATGCTTTGTTTCTAGTAGCATAACAGCTTTTAAAAGGATAAGAATGAAAAGGCAAGTAAACCATGCCAAAAAGGTATATTCTTTTAGCATCACAAAGACTCCTTTTGCAAAAGGTTACGCAATTCATTCTTTTCATGTTCACTTAAAAAGGCAGCTTGCAGCGAAGTTGACAGACAGGCAGCTAAATCTTCTTCCTGAAAATTTTGGTACTTTATCAGATAAGCATATTCTTTATCTAGGTCGGTATGTGAAATGGTCATATTATCGGTATTGATTGTGATAGGAATGCCATAGGAGAGATATTGATGAATAGGATGTGCCTCATACGATGCTGTGACTTCACATTGTACATTACTGGTAATACAGACTTCTAGCGGTATTTGTTGATCTCTTAATAAAGCCATGACTTCTTCATCTTGCAAGGCACTTGTCCCATGCCCAATCCTTGATGCTCCAAAGGCAATGGCGGTTTTAATGTTTTCTGGACCATAACTTTCACCAGCATGAATGGTCAAGGGAATTTGATAAGAGCGTGCCAAAGCAAATAATTGTTTGAAATCTATCATCGGGGCTAACCCTTCTGCACCGGCTAAATCAAGGGCAACGACGCCATCCTTAAGATAGCGGTGACATAAATGCACAGTTTCTACATTCGCCTGATGTGTTAGCGATTCTTCACCAAGTACCATCATACATAAAATGAAATTTACTTTAAGTTGCGAAAAGCGCAAGGCACAATCTTTTCGTGCCTGCAATAAGATTTCAACTACACGCTGTTGTGATAAACCACCTCGCGTATGCTGTTGTGGAGCAAAGCGGATTTCAGCATAGATAAGACCTTGATTAGCTAAGTTTTCGATGCACGCACACATGCCAAAGTATAACGCTTCCGGTGTCTGTAATAAAGCCAGCGGTGTATCAAAACGTGCTAAATAATCGTACAGGGAATGACAATCAGCATCTACCTGCATCCGTTTTTGAAAGGCTTTTTCATCTAGTTTTTGTAAGGATGGGTGTTGCTTTGCCAAAGTATACGCATATGCTAAGGGTAAAGAACCATCAAAGTGTAAATGTAAGTCTATTTTCTTATGTGTAAACATAACCAGTGCTCCTTTTTCTTAAAACTATTTCTATTTTACCATGAATTGCCAGCATATTTCACATATACGCAGGCAAATTGCTGAAAAAGGGAGCCCTTTATTGCTTTCTGTTTCAAATCTTACTATAATAAGAACAGTGAGGTAACAAGATGATTCAAGTATATATTGATGCAGAATTTGATGCAGTGCGCTATCAGAAACGCTTTGAACAGGCGGTCATCAGTTTTGGTGCTGTGGCTTGTCGACAAAAACAGATGTTAGATACGTTTTACACATTAGTACGGCCAAGATATTTTCGCCATTTGACACCTGTTGTAAAAAAGATGACGCATTTAAAAGATAAAGAAATTTTAGCTGCTGAGCCCTTGGAAGTGGTCACAGAGCATTTTTTATCATGGTTGCAACGCTTTGGTGAGTTAGCCGATATTCAGTTATACAGCTGTGGGCCGGATGATCGCAGAACATTAATGAAAAATTGTGCTATTCATCATATTGATGGTGCACTGTTTGATCGTATTCAAGATTTACAAAAAGAAATATCCGCAACCGTAAAATTTCAAAATAAGATTATTTCTCCAAGCTTATCTTTGGATGATATGAAGCTGATCTATGATATTCAGGGGGCTGTTGATCATAATGCATTAAATGATGCGAAAGATCTGATGTATATTTATCAACGTTATTTAGATGGTAATGCACAAAATGCTCAGCGTATCTTGGATATAGTAAATCGTAAAGAGGCTAAACAACAGGAAGTGCGACGGAAACAAAATGAACGATTGCGGACCATGATGATTCAGCAATTTCAAAAATATCCAAAAGAATTCGTGAAGATACCTTTATTGCCGGAAGTAATAGAGCAGTTTCAACTTTGGGAGGACAGAGAAACAAGAACTCATATGCATTGGAAACGGAAAAAGTTTATCCAGGGCGAAATGTGTTATCCATATGACGAATTGCAATTATGGATGAAAATTGATTTGCAGGATGAAATGCCAAGCGTATCTTTACGTTTTCTACATCGTCAAAAAGATGTTGTAAAAAAATATCCACTGCATTATCGCAATGCTACGATGGTTGAAGCAATCTTAAAGCGGGTGTTAGCATGATGGATTCATCCATACAGCGAAAGATTTATATAGAAGGAGCTAAGCTGAAGCTTTATGTCAATGATTTAAAAAAGCAGTTAGAGCAGTTGCAGCATGCGCCTTTTTGGGATAGAAATCCATATATTCGCAGTAACCAGGCCAAAAAACATTTACAGGCACTAAACCAAAGTGTCGAACAATGTGTAGATGCTTTATTATCTTATACGGCATTGTTAAGTACGAGTGGCCTTTGTGCTAAAAAAGAGTTGCATGCTTATTTCTTCATGTATGATTTTTTATTTCAATTTCATGATGATATAATAAGACAAGAATATGCCCATCGCTTATTGACGCGAGATGTGGAGCTTACATCACGTTTTCATGAATTTTTCCGCTATAGTGAGCAATTTATTGCCAATCAAGAAAAAAAGTACAAGATACTGGCAAATGATGAAACAGAAATGCTATATAATAAAAGATAGTAAAGGAATGGAAGAACGTTTCTTAATAGACCATATAGGAAAGGATCTATCTGTGTTATAAAAAGACATTCAAAAATAATAGAAAGAAATGGTAGGGCATGCGATATCCGTATCGTTAAGAAGATACGCATCAAAAAAGGAAGTGATTCAGAAAGCTTAAAATGCAGTGTAGAAATAAGATGAGCTAATGTGCGTATGAATTTCATAAAAAAATTCTTGTAATCTTGATGATATATGGTAAAATTATCAATAGAAAAAGGTCCTTTAAAATAATCCAGAGAGGTTATGAAGGAAAGATAACTGGAGATAGTGATGTAAGGCCCTTTTGTATGCAAAAGGGCTTTTTTTAAAGCCATGGAGGTTAGGTTATGAACAAAAACAGTTTGTTAAGAATCTGCGATTTAACAAAAGAAGAGATTTTTGATATTCTCCATGATGCTGAAGCGTTTTCGTGTTCCCAATCAGATTGGCAATTTCCTCGTCGTACGTTGATTGCTAATCTTTTTTTTGAACCAAGCACACGAACGCACTTCTCATTTGCATCAGCACAGCATCAATTAGGAGCAAGCGTGGAAAACTTCACCGCACAGGGAAGCAGCGTTGAAAAAGGAGAATCCTTATACGATACCGTAAAGACATTTGAAAGCATTGGCTTTGATGCGCTTGTTATTCGCCATAGTCAGGATGAATACTTTAAAGAATTGGAAAATATTCAAATTCCAATCTTAAATGCAGGTGATGGCTGTGGGAATCATCCAACCCAATGCTTATTGGATTTATTAACGATCTATCAAGAATTTCATACCTTTGAAGGTATTAAGGTTGCCGTGATTGGTGATGTAAAGCATTCCCGTGTTGCCAACAGCATCAAGGAAGCAATGGACATGCTTGGCGGAGAAGTTTGTTTCAGCGGTCCTAAGGAATGGGTAGAAACCGATGCTTCTTATAAAGATATAAATGAAGCTGTGCAATGGGCAGATGTTGTTATGATGCTGCGCATTCAGCATGAACGCCATCAAGAAACCATGAAGATGAGCAAGGAAGAATACTTGCAAAACTATGGTTTGACAAAGGAAAGAGCGGCCATGATGAAGCCAAATGCGATTATCATGCATCCTGCACCGGTCAATCGCGGTGTGGAAATTGACAGTGACTTGGTAGAAGCTAAAAACAGCCGCATCTTTCAGCAGATGAGCAATGGTGTGCTGGTACGTAAGGCTGTTGTGAAACGCGCGTTAGGCTATGCGCCATTTGATCGCTAGGAGGAAGCATATGAAACTGATAAAAAATGGCTATTTGCTGTTGGATAACGAGTTAAAGAAAGCAGAAATGCTTTTTGATGAAACCGGGATCAAACAGATAGCAGAACATATTGATGATACTGAGGCGGAAGTGATTGATGCCGCAGGACATGCGGTATTGCCAGGTTTGATCGATGCACATGTGCATTTGCGAGAACCGGGTTATACGCATAAGGAAACGATTCAAAGCGGCACCAAGGCAGCTGCCCATGGTGGTTTTACAACGATCATGGCGATGCCCAATGTCATCCCTTATCCGGATAATGTTGATACGATGACTGCCTACTTAGCAAAAATCAAACAGGATGCACTTGTTCATGTACTGCCATATGCTTGTATCACAAAAGGGGAAGCCAGCAAGGAAGTCGTAGATATGAAAGGACTGAGTGCCATGGGCATTCATGCTTTCTCTGATGATGGTGTTGGTGTGGCAACAGCGGAAATGATGAAACAAGCGATGCAGGCATGCAAGGAAGTAGATGGTATGATCGTGGCACATACGGAAGATATGCGCTATCGCAGACCAAAGGCTTGTATGCATGAAGGCATTCGCAATCAAGAACTGCATCTATTAGGGATTCCCAGTGCTTGTGAATATGCGCAGATGAAACGTGATTTAGACTTAGCGAAAGCTATCGGTTGTCGCTATCATGTGTGTCATATGAGCGCGAAGGAAAGTGTTGCCTATTTAAAAGAATATAAAGCTCTTGGTGTGGATTGCAGTGGTGAAGTAACCACACATCACTTGTTGCTAAATGAGATGGATGTTGAAGGTCCTAACCATAAGATGAATCCACCGCTGCGCAGCGAAGAAGATCGCCAAGCACTGATCCAAGGCTTGCTGGATGGCACGATTGATTTTATCGCTAACGATCATGCCCCTCATGCAGAAGCAGAAAAACAAAAAGGTATGGAAGAGGCACCCTTTGGCATCGTCGCCTTAGAAACCGCCTTCCCCTTACTATATACGAAATTTGTGAAAGAAGAAAAACGCTTTACCTTAGGACAGCTCGTGTATTGGATGAGTGAAGCTGTAGCAAAACGTTTCCGCTTAAAGCGCAAAGGTAAATTAGCCGTAGGCTATGACGCTGATTTCATCCTTGTAGATCTGGAAAGCTATCACAAGGTGGACAAAGACAAGTTTTATTCGAAAGGTAAGAACACACCATTTGACGGTGTAGAGGCAGCAGGCTGGGTCATCCAGACCTTCTGCAATGGAACCTGTGTGTATGAACACAAGAAGGAGGAATTCGCATGAAAAAAAGACGCTTGATTTTAGAAGATGGCAGTGTGTATGAAGGAATTGCTTTTGGCGCTGACAATTATCGTATGGGAGAATTGATCTTTCAGACTGGTATGAGCGGTTATCAGGAAATCATTTCTGATTTATCGTATTATGGACAAATCGTTATGATGACGTATCCGGCAATGGGCAACTGCGGTATCAACCGCGATGATTTTGAAAGTATTTCCCCTATGGTATTTGGCTTTGTTGTAAAAGAATACTGTGAAGAGCCTAGTAACTTTCGCAGTGATATGACGTTAGATGCCTTCATGAAATTAAAAGGTATCCCGGGTATTGCCGATATTGACACTCGTGAAATTACGCGTAAGATCAGAGATCATGGTACTTTAAAGGCAATCATGGCAGATGAAGATGCAAATGTGGAAGAAGTTGTTGCCATGCTGAAAAATAGCGAATTGCCTCATGATGGAGTACAGCAGGTATCTACGCAAAAACCATTCCCGATTCCATCACGTGGCGCAAAGGTTGTCATGGTGGATATCGGAACGAAGTTTGCGGTCATCCGTGAATTTAACATGCGTGGCTGTGACTTGGTTGTTGTGCCTTACAATATGAGTGCTGAGGATATCTTAGCAATCCATCCGGATGGTGTAGTCTTCAGCGGTGGCCCTGGGGCACCGGAAGATATTCCGGAAACGATTGCAACCTGCAAAGCTTTATTAGGCAAGCTGCCAATGTTGGGCATTGGTTTAGGTCATGAAGTGATCGCTTGTGCATGTGGCGCAAAAGTCGTTAAGATGAAGGTTGGCCATCATGGCAATAGTTCACCGGTACGTAACTTAAAGAAAAATAAAATTGAGTTTACGGCGCAAAACCATGGCTATGAGATTGCGGAAGATTCCCTTATCGGAACCGGCTTGATCGTGACTTATAAGGCATTAAATGATAATTCGATTGAAGGTTGTGAACATGAAACTTATCCATTGCTGTCTTTCTCCTTTGAACCAGAGGCTGCTCCAGGAGCAGATGACTGCAATTATATATTTGATGATTTCTGCAAGATGATGCAGGAAAGGAGTGCTGAATAGAATGCCAAAGAGAACAGATATTAAGAAAATCATGGTGATTGGTTCTGGACCAATCGTCATCGGACAGGCGGCAGAATTTGATTATGCCGGCACACAGGCTTGTACCTCTTTGCGTGAGGAAGGCTATGAAGTCGTTTTGATTAACTCTAACCCTGCAACGATCATGACCGATTCAGTCATTGCGGATCGTGTTTACATTGAACCATTAACACTGGAATTTGCCAGCCGTATCATCTATAAAGAACGTCCGGATGCTATTTTGGGTAGCTTAGGTGGACAGACCGGCTTGAATCTGGTCGTTGAATTGGCAGAAAGCGGCATCTTAGATGAATACCATGTGGAAGTTTTAGGTACGGCATTGGATGCTATTGAAAAAGCCGAAGACCGTGATAAATTCCGTGAACTGATGTATGAAATCGGTGAACCGGTACCGGAAAGTGTCATTGTGCATACCATTGAAGAAGCCGTTGACTTCGCAAATATAAACGGTTATCCGGTTGTTGTACGTCCAGCCTTTACCTTAGGTGGTACCGGTGGTGGTTTTGCGCACAGTGAAGCAGAACTACGTACGATTTGTGATAATGGTTTAAAGATTTCTCCGGTACATCAGTGTCTGATTGAACAAAGCATTGCGGGCTATAAAGAAATCGAATACGAAGTTATGCGTGATAATGCAGATAATGCCATCGTTGTCTGCAACATGGAAAATGTGGATCCAGTTGGTATTCATACCGGGGATTCTATCGTTGTAGCACCGACGCAGACCTTAACCGATCGTGAATGTGGCATCATGCGTGCATCTGCTTTAAAGATCATTCGCGCCTTAAAGATTTGCGGTGGTTGTAACGTCCAGTTGGCCTTAGATCCAAATTCCTTTAAATACTATGTGATCGAGGTCAATCCGCGTGTTTCACGTTCCAGTGCCTTAGCAAGTAAGGCAACCGGTTATCCAATTGCCAAACTAGCTGCGAAGGTTGCGGTTGGTCTGACACTGGATGAAATCATCAATCCGGTTACGCAGACAAGCTATGCCTGTGTAGAACCATGCATCGACTATGTTGTTGCGAAATTCCCACGCTTTGCCTTTGATAAATTCCCAAAAGGGGATCGTACCTTAGGTACGCAGATGAAGGCAACCGGTGAGGTCATGTCCATTGGACGTACCTTTGATGAAGCTATCTTAAAAGCCATCCGTTCTCTTGAAATGAAGACCGATCATCTGGAACAAAAGGATGTCAATGCCTTAAGTGAAGAAGAGCTGTGGAAGAAGTTAGAACGCAGTGATGATGAACGTATCTATGTCATTACCGCTCTATTAAGAAGAGGCGCTAGTGTAGAGGATATCTTTAACGTAACGAAGATGGATCGCTATTTCTTAAATCGTTTCAAAAATATCGTTGCCTATGAAGAAGTCATCGCTGCCCATAAAGGGGATTTAGAAGTCTTACGATATGCGAAGAAAATGGGCTTTGCGGATAGCTATATCGCCAGAAAATGGGAGATGAGCGAGCGTGAAGTATATGAACTGCGCAAACAGCATCAGATCATTCCGGTATATAAGAATGTGGATACCTGTGCCGGAGAGTATGTATCCCATACCCCATACTTATATTCTACGTATGAGCATGAAAACGAAAGTATCTCCAGCAATAATAAGAAGATCATCGTGTTAGGAAGTGGTCCTATCCGTATCGGACAGGGTGTCGAATTTGACTATGCGACGGTGCATTGTGTAAAGACTTTACGTGAATGTGGTTATGAAGCCATCGTTATTAACAACAATCCGGAAACAGTATCGACGGATTACTCCATTTCCGATAAATTATATTTTGAACCATTGACGATTGAAGATGTTATGCACATCATCGATCTGGAACAGCCATTAGGTGTCATTGTGCAGTTCGGTGGACAGACCGCTATCAACTTAGCCGATAAGCTGGTAGAACGCGGTGTGAAGATCTTAGGTACTTCTTTAGAAAATATCGACCGTGCCGAAGATCGTCATGAATTTGAAGAAATGCTGCATAAGCTAGATATTCCACAACCAATGGGAGAAACGGCGGTAACGGTAGAAGAAGCCTTGGTGATCGCGAATAAAATCGGATATCCGGTATTAGTGCGTCCAAGCTATGTATTAGGTGGCCGTGCCATGGAAATCGTGCATAACGATGATGACTTGAAGATATACATGGCAACTGCGGTAAAGGAAATCAGTCATGATGCCCCAATCTTGGTAGATAAATATATCGTTGGTAAAGAGATGGAAATTGATGCTATCTGTGATGGTGAGCATGTGTATATTCCAGGTATCATGGAACATATCGAGCGTGCCGGTGTCCATTCCGGTGACTCAATCTCCGTTTATCCAGCACCAACAGCTTCTCAAAAGGTGAAGGATACGATCATTGAGTATGCCATCCGCATCGGAAAAGGTTTCCACTTCATCGGCTTATACAATATTCAGTTCATTGTTGATAAAGATGAGAAAGTGTATGTGCTGGAAGTAAATCCACGTTCTTCTCGTACCGTACCATTCTTATCTAAGATTACCGGTGTACCAATGAGTTATGTGGCAACCCGCTGTGTACTTGGCCATTCCTTAAAAGAACAGGGCTATGAAGAAGGCGTACATCCAGAAGGTGAACGTGTCTTTGTAAAAGCACCAGTCTTCTCTTTCGCCAAACTGCGCAGTGTTGATACAACCTTAGGTCCAGAAATGAAATCAACCGGAGAAGCACTTGGTGGGGATGATACATTAGAGAAAGCTTTATATAAGGCACTGTTGGCAAGTGGAGTGAAGATTCCTTTGCATGGCAATGTCTTATTGACGGTTGCGGATGCGGATAAGCAGGAAGGCTTAAAGATAGCGAAGCGTTTCTCAAACATCGGCTATGGTATCTATGCGACCAAGGGTACAGCAAATCTCTTAAAAGAAAACGGTATTTATGTACGTACCGTAAATAAAGTAAATGAAGCAGAAGGCGAGAATGTGGTAGATGTCATTCGTAAAGGACGTATCAATTATGTCATCAACACAATGAGCATTTCCAAGACCGCTAATCAGGATGGCTTTGAAATTCGTCGTGCCGCTGCTGAAAACAACATCAGCTGTTTCACGTCACTGGATACGGCAAATGCCATTCTGCGTGTACTGGAGGCACAGACCTTCACAACCATTTCTATGAACGAATTGGAGGATTAAGATGCAGGAAGAAAAAGGAATTATCCAAAGTAATGAAAAAATTGCCAAAGATACCTACCGCATGAAAATTGCGGCAGGTATGGCAAAGGATATGAAACCCGGACAATTTGTGAATATCAAGATTGATGGCTATATGCTGCGTCGTCCTATCAGTATCTCCAGCATTGAGGCGGATGGCTTTGTTATCGTCTATAAGGTCGTTGGCGATGGCACTTTAGCCTTAGCTAAGAAACATGCGCATCATACCATTGATGTCTTCGGACCTTTAGGCAGCAGCTATCCGATTCATGAAAATCGCAATGAAGTCTTATTGATCGGAGGAGGCGTTGGTGTGCCGCCGCTGTATGAATTAGCGAAACAATATCGTGTGTTACGTAAGGAAGTACATGTTGTCTTAGGATTTAATGATAAGGACAGCATCTTCTATGAACAGGAATTTAAAGCCTTAGGCTGTCATGTCGTTGTAGCTACGATGGATGGCTCCTATGGTGTAAAAGGAACGGTCATGGATGCCATTCAGGCTCATGCCATTACTTGTGATTTTACTTATAGCTGTGGTCCGCGTCCGATGTTAAAGGCGATAGAAGCTGCTTATCAAAAAGGATATATGTCTTTTGAAAGCCGTATGGCATGTGGTATTGGGGCATGTATGGCTTGTGTGGCAAAGGATAAAAAAGAAGCCGACTTATATCATCGCATCTGTAAGGAAGGACCGGTATTCCCAATCGGAAAGGTGGAATTCTAATGGATCTACATGTAAAACTGCCAGGATTAAACCTGAAGAATCCGATTATTCCAGCGAGCGGCTGTTTTGGCTTTGGCCGTGAATTTGCGGAATTATATGATTTAAGCTTACTGGGAGGCATTGCGATAAAGAGTGCTACCCCACAGAAACGTTTTGGTAATCCGACACCACGCGTTGCGGAAACACCAAGTGGCATGTTAAATGCCATTGGTTTACAAAATCCCGGTGTCGATGTTATCTTGGAAAAAGAACTGCCATGGCTGGCACAGTTTGATACGGAAATCATTGCCAATGTAGCAGGTGCCAGTGAAGAAGAATACGTTGAGGTCATTGAGAAACTGAATGCTTCACAGGTTGTTAAAGCTTATGAATTAAATATCAGTTGCCCGAATGTTAAACATGGCGGTATCGGTTTAGGCACAACACCTGAACTGGCTGCCAAAGTAACCAAAATGGCCAAAGCAGCAGCGAATAAGCCGGTCTACGTGAAATTATCTCCGAATGTTACCAACATTGTCGAGATTGCGAAAGCGGTAGAAGAAGCGGGAGCCGATGGCTTGGTCATGATCAATACGATGATGGGCATGCGCTTAGATTTGCATACCGGAAAACCAATCTTGGCGAATGTTACCGGAGGCTTAAGTGGACCTGCTATCAAACCGGTAGCCATTCGTATGGTGTATCAGGTAGCCCAGGCTGTTAACATCCCGATCATCGGAGTTGGGGGTATTACCAGAGCAGAAGATGTCTTAGAATTCTTATATGCCGGGGCAAGTGCTGTTGAAGTTGGCATGCAGAACTTTATTGATCCTTACTGTTGTGTTAAAATAATTGAAGAGTTGCCAAAGGTTCTTGAAACCTATGGGGTAAACAGTTTACAAGAAGCTGTAGGAAGGAGTTTTAAGTAATGAGCAGAACGATGGTAGCATTGGATTTTTCAAAAAAAGAAGATGTGATGAATTTTCTTGATAAGTTTGATAAACCTATCTATGTAAAGGTTGGAATGGAATTGACCTATGCGTTTGGTTTTGAAATGATTCGTGAAATCAAGGCAAGAGGGCATAAAATCTTTCTTGATTTGAAATTGCACGATATTCCAAACACGGTAAAAAACGGAATGAAGAATCTGGCAAAGCTGGATGTGGATGTGGTAAACTTGCATGCGGCCGGTGGCAGTGCGATGATGAAGGCAGCCATGGAAGGCTTAAACGAAGGAGCTGTCAATGGCAAACGTCCTTTGTGTATCGCAGTCACACAGTTAACCAGCACTTCACAGGAAGCTATGAATGAAGAATTGTTGATTCCCGGAGATGTGAAGGATGTCGTTATTTCCTATGCTAAATTGGCAAAGGAAAGCGGCTTAGACGGTGTGGTTTGTTCCGTGCATGAAGCACGAGCCATTCATGAAGCATGCGGGGCTGACTTTTTAACGGTAACCCCAGGCATTCGTTTAAGCTCTGATTCTAAGGATGATCAAAAACGTGTGGCTACTCCACAGTTTGCCAAAGAAGAAGGCTGTGACTATATCGTCGTAGGCCGCAGTATCACCAAGAGTGAAGATCCATATAAGACATATAACGAAATAGAAGCAATCATGGAGGGAAAATAAGATGAGCATAGAAAAAACAGTTGCGAAAAACCTGTTAGATATTAAGGCAGTATCCTTACAGCCAAATGATCCATTCACTTGGGCAAGCGGTATTAAAAGTCCCATCTACTGTGACAACCGTTTGGTATTATCCTTTCCTGAAAAACGCAGTGTCGTTGTACAGGGCTTTGTTGAATTGATTCAGAAAGAATACAGTGAAGCAGAAGTCATCGTTGGTACAGCTACTGCCGGTATTCCTTGGGGTGCAATGGTTGCGGATAAGATGGAAAAACCATTTGGCTATGTACGTAGTTCCAATAAGACACATGGCAAAGGAAATAAGATCGAAGGAAAGATCGAAAAAGGTGCGAAAGTCGTTGTTGTAGAAGATTTAATTTCTACCGGTGGTTCCGTAAAGGATGTCATCTTATCTTTGCGTGAAGCAGGTGCTGAGGTATTGGGTGTTGTGGCTATCTTTACCTATCTGTTACCAGCAAGCAGTGAATTGTTTGATTCTATCGCATGCAGCTTTAAGACATTAAGTAACTATGATGTCTTGATTGATGTAGCTTTAGAAAATGCGTACATCAAGGAAAATGATCTTGAAAAATTAAAAGCATGGAAAAAAGATCCAAAAGATGAATCTTGGATGAAGAAGTAAAGCAAAGGGGCATAGCACTATTTGATAGCGTCTATGCCTTTTTGGTGGAAAAAAGAAATGTAAGTCCTTACATGTAAGGCAAGCAAACAGGAGGATACGGTTATGCAAAAACGAAAATTAATTTTAGAAGATGGCAGTGTCTATGAAGGGATCGCCTTTGGTGATGATACTTATC
Organism: Longicatena caecimuris; assembly: GCF_004341945.1. Lineage (GTDB taxonomy): Bacteria > Bacillota_I > Bacilli_A > Erysipelotrichales > Erysipelotrichaceae > Longicatena > Longicatena caecimuris. The sequence goes on along the minus strand of NZ_SMBP01000011.1, from coordinate 74,264 downwards.
AGGTCGGTGAACTTGTGTTTAATACCGGAATGAGCGGTTATCAGGAGGTATTGAGTGACTTATCCTATTGCGGACAAATCGTTTTGATGACCTATCCGCTCATTGGAAATTATGGCATCAATCGAGATGATTTTGAAAGTTTGGATCCCGCTGTCTTTGGCTTTGTGGTCAGAGAATACTGTGAAACACCTAGCAATTTTCGCGGGGATATGAGCTTAGATACCTTTTTAAAACAAAAACATATTCCAGGCATTGCCGGTGTGGATACCAGAGCAATCACTCGCAAACTGCGCAACAGTGGAACGATGCGGGCCATTTTGGCAGATTCAGATGCGAATGTTGAGGAAACGGTAAAGATGTTAAAAGCAACACCGTATCTGCATGATCAAGTGGCGCGTGTATCCACGCAAAAACCTTTTCCGATTCCATCACGAGGGAAAAAGGTCGTATTGTTGGATTTTGGTGCTAAGCATGGCATCATTCGTGAATTATCAAAACGTCATTGTGATTTGATCGTTATGCCATACGATACAAGTGCAGAAGCCATCTTAGCCTTGCATCCGGATGGGGTAATGCTCAGCAATGGTCCTGGTGATCCTAAGGATATGCAAGTTGCGATACAGACCATACGAGAATTGATGGGAAAGGTCGTCATCTTTGGAATTTGTTTAGGACATCAGCTGATTGCCTTAGCCTGTGGAGCCAATACCGTGAAGTTGAAATTCGGACATCGTGGTTGTAATCATCCGGTCATGAATTTAGCAACCGGCAAAGTTGAAATGACATCACAGAATCATGGCTATGCAGTAGAAGCGGAAAGTTTGGAAAATAGCGAACTGGTGATGAGTCATCAAGCCTTAAATGATAAAAGTGTGGAAGGTGTGCGTCATCAGCGCTATCCGATCTTCAGTGTACAATATCATCCGGAAGCTGCTCCCGGACCGGAAGACAGCAATTATTTATTCGACCAATTTATGGAACTGATGGAAAAGGAGCGTGTGTAATATGCCAAAGCGTACAGATATTAAAAAAATCATGGTGATTGGTTCTGGTCCAATCGTCATTGGCCAGGCGGCGGAATTTGATTATGCCGGTTCTCAGGCATGCCAATCTTTAAAAGAAGAAGGTTATGAAGTCATATTGATCAATTCTAATCCGGCAACGATCATGACAGATACCGCGATTGCCGATCGCGTATACATGGAACCTTTGACTGTTGAATTTGCCAGCCGCATCATTTATAAGGAACGTCCTGATGCTATCTTAGGAAGCTTGGGTGGACAGACTGGTTTGAATCTGGTGGTAGAGCTAGCCAATTCAGGAATTCTGGATGCATATGGTGTAGAAATCTTAGGTACTGATTTAACCGCTATCAACCAGGCGGAAGATCGTGAATTATTCCGTGAATTGATGTATGAAATCAAAGAACCGGTACCGGAAAGTGCCATTGTTCATACTGTAGAAGAAGCACTTGCCTTTGCCCAAACGATTGGCTATCCGCTTGTTGTACGTCCTGCTTATACCTTAGGAGGAACCGGTGGTGGCTTTGTGGATACAGAAGAAGAACTACGTATCATCACCGAAAATGGTCTAAAACTTTCTCCGGTACAGCAATGCTTAATTGAACGTAGTATTGCCGGTTTTAAGGAAATCGAATATGAGGTCATGCGGGATGCACATGATAATGCCATCGTCGTCTGCAATATGGAAAATATCGATCCGGTGGGAATACATACAGGAGATTCAATGGTCGTAGCACCGGTACAGACATTGAGTGATCGTGAGCATCAGATGCTGCGCAATGCCAGTTTAAAGATTATCCGCGCTTTAAAGATCTGCGGTGGCTGTAATGTGCAGTTAGCTTTGGATCCTGCATCTTTTAAATATTACATCATTGAAGTAAATCCTCGGGTATCACGTTCCAGTGCGCTGGCTTCAAAAGCAACCGGTTATCCGATTGCCAAAATCGCAGCGAAAATTGCGGTAGGTCTTACCTTAGATGAAATCATCAATCCAATTACCAATACCAGCTATGCTTGTTTTGAACCGGCGTTAGATTATGTTGTCACGAAGCTGCCACGTTTCCCTTTTGATAAATTCCCTCATGCCGATCGTCGTTTAGGTACCCAGATGAAGGCAACCGGGGAAGTTATGGCAATTGGAAGATGTTTTGAAGAAAGCTTCTTAAAGGCGATACGCTCACTGGAAATGAAATGTGATCATATCGAAAATAAAGAAAGCAAAGAAAAAGCAAAGGAAGAGCTGTGGAATAGCATTGCGATAAAAGATGATCAGCGCATGTTTGGTATTGCCGAATTGTTGCGAAGAAAAGAAAGCTTGTCACGCATTCATGATATTACCAAGATCGATACCTTCTTTTTAGAAAAATTTGCCCACATCATCGCCTTAGAAGAACGTATGAAACAACATCCAAAGGATATTCAAATCTTATGGGAAATCAAACGCTGTGGCTTCGCGGATAGTTTTATAGCTCGTAGTTGGGGCATGGAAGAAAAAGCTGTTTATGACTTGCGAAAACAACACGGTATTTGTCCGGTGTATAAGATGGTAGATACTTGCGCTGCGGAATTTGCGAGTGCTACACCATATTTTTATTCCACTTATGAAGATGAAAATGAATCTATACGCAGTGATCGTCAAAAAATCATCGTATTAGGCAGTGGACCGATTCGTATCGGACAGGGTGTTGAATTTGATTATGCGACGGTTCATTGTGTCATGACCTTGCGTGAATGTGGTTATGAAGCCATCGTTATCAACAACAATCCGGAAACAGTATCCACCGATTTCTCTATCTCTGATAAATTGTATTTTGAACCATTAACCATTGAGGATGTTATGCATGTGGTTGATTTAGAACAGCCTTTAGGGGTTATTGTCCAATTTGGTGGGCAGACGGCTATCAACTTAGCCGATCAGCTCGTAAAACGCGGGGTAAAGATTTTAGGTACGTCCTTAGAAAACATCGATCGTGCCGAAGATCGACATGCATTTGAAAAAATGCTGCATAAGCTGAATATTCCACAGCCAACCGGGGAAACCGCCGTGACGGTTGAAGAAGCCTTAGTCATTGCGAATAAGATCGGTTATCCGGTGCTGGTGCGTCCAAGCTATGTACTTGGCGGCCGTGCTATGGAAATCGTGCATAACGATGCTGATTTAAAGATATATATGGCAACGGCGGTAAAAGAAATCAGCCACGATGCGCCTATCTTGGTAGATAAATATATTGTGGGAAAAGAAATGGAAATTGATGCTATCTGTGATGGTGAGCAGGTGTATATTCCCGGTATCATGGAGCATATCGAACGTGCCGGTATTCACTCCGGAGATTCCATTTCGGTCTATCCAGCGCAAACCGTTTCACAAAAGGTGAAAGATACGATCGTGGATTATGCGATTCGTATCGGCAAAGGTTTCCATTTCATTGGTTTATATAATATTCAATTTATCATCGATAAAGCAGAACAGGTCTATGTCCTTGAAGTAAATCCACGCTCTTCTCGTACCGTACCGTTCTTATCCAAGATTACCGGAGTACCTATGAGTCATGTGGCAACACGCTGTGCACTTGGTCATTCTTTAAAAGAACAGGGCTATACAGAAGGTATACGACCAGAAAGTCAACGTGTCTTTGTCAAAGCACCGGTCTTCTCGTTTGCTAAGCTGCGCAGTGTTGATACCGTATTAGGTCCGGAAATGAAATCCACCGGTGAAGCTTTGGGAGGAGATGTAACACTGGAAAAAGCCTTATATAAAGCATTGTTGGCAAGTGGTGTAAAGATTCCTACACATGGCAATGTCTTATTGACCATCGCCGATGAGGACAAAGAAGAAGGACTTTTGATAGCCAAACGCTTCTCAGCCATCGGATATGGCATACTGGCAACCAAAGGAACAGCTGATTACTTACAAGCACATGGTTTATATGTGAAAACCGTGCAGAAAATTGATGCGCATGAGGAAGCCATGGAGAATGTGTTAGATGTCATCCGTAAAGGTTATGTCAATTATGTCATCAATACCATGTCACAAAAGAAAGAAGTGACTATGGATGGCTTCTTGATACGCCGTGTAGCAGCAGAAAACAGTGTGAGCTGTTTTACCAGCTTCGATACTGCCAATGCGATGTTGAAGGTGCTAGAATCAATGAATTTTACCACGATTTCGATGAATGAATTAGCCGATGCATGTTGATATGCGAATAAAAAACACAGGAATACAAAAGGTGTCTGATGTGACACCTTTTGTATATTGATTCTAACGCAGGTTTGTTTATAATGGCGAACTTATAAACTGCTTGCTTTGCAAATGCTATGAAACGCGTTATGATTACATAAAGAAAGGCAAGTGATCATATGCAAGAACATTTACAATGGCTTATCAAATATCTATTAGAAGAAAATGAAGCTTATAGGGACATTTCCATGCCGCAACAGGAAGAAGAATGTTTCCGACTATATCGCTCTTTAGTGAATGTAAGAGAACCGAAGCCGGTATCTGATGCTTTTTTATACCATGAAAAGGCAGTGTTAGAAGCAATAAAACACCAAAAGGGTATCGTTACCATAGCGCAAATGCAGGCTTATGATAAGAATCTTTATTTATGGAAAGGTGATATCACAAGAATACAAGCGGATGCAATCGTGAATGCTGCGAATGCACAATTGTTAGGATGTTTTCAACCTTGTCATGGTTGCATTGACAATGCCATTCATACTTTTGCCGGTATAGAATTACGTCAGGAGTGTGCTGCCATCATGCGAAAACAAAGGCAGGAAGAGCCTGTAGGAAAAGCTAAGATAACCAAAGGATATCATCTTCCGGCAACCTATGTATTGCATACGGTAGGTCCTATCGTATATGGACATGTCACAGATACGCAGAAGCAACAACTGGCAGCTTGCTATCGCTCTTGTCTTAGCTTAGCACAACAGTATCATCTGACTTCCATCGCATTTTGTTGCATATCCACTGGGGTTTTTCATTTTCCTAATGATGAAGCCGCCGCTATTGCTATTCATACGGTGAAAACCTATTTACAAGAAACCAATTATGAAATGAAGGTGATCTTTAATGTATTTAAAGACGAAGACGAACGCATTTATCAAACCTATCTCCAACATTGAAAAGCTGCATGCGCTGTTACAAGAGGCAGATGCAATCTTAATAGGTGCCGGAGCTGGCTTATCTACCGCAGCCGGTTTGCGTTATGATGGTGAACGGTTTCGTCGTTATTTTCAAGACTTTATAGATGCTTATCATTTTACTAATATGTATGAAGCAGGGTTTTATCCTTTTGCGACATTGGAAGAATATTGGGGATATTGGAGCCGACATATTTATCATAATCGCTATGCTGCTCAGGTAAATACGGTCTATGCAGATCTGTTATCCCTTGTCAAAGATAAGGATTATTTTGTCATTACGACGAATGTGGATCATCAGTTTCAATTGCATGGATTTGCGAAAGAACGGTTATTTTATACCCAGGGCGATTATGGCTTATTTCAATGTTCACGCAATTGTCATGCCAAGACGTATGATAATGAGAAAGTGATACGGCAGATGGTTATGCAGCAAAAAAAGCGTTGCATTCCCAAAGAATTGATTCCTTATTGTCCCTATTGCCATGCTCCTATGACAGTAAATCTACGCTGTGATGCTAATTTTTGTGAGGATGCAGGTTGGCATGCCGCACAAAAACGATATCAGCAATTTCTCAAGCAGCATAAAGATGATCACATTGTATATTTAGAATTAGGAGTAGGGAATAATACTCCGGGCATCATTAAATATCCTTTTTGGCAATTCGTTCATGAAAATCCACAGGCATATTATGTTATCATCAACCAATTGGAAGCATATTGTCCCATGCAGTTGGCAAAACAATCACTCGTAATTGAAAAGGATATTGCGTCTGTGTTAAAAGAAATAAAAGCATACGTTCAAACATAGGGAAGAACAATTTGTTGATCAAGGTATAAAAAGGCTATAGATATGGAATAAAAAGGAGTAGGAAAACGATGAGAAAATTATGGGTCTGTTTATGCTGTGTGTTATGCTTGAGTGCCTGTACAGCGAAAGTAAAAGATGAAAAAGTACCCCAGGTGTTGCAGGAGTATAAGAAATATGTCAATGCAGCGCATGCACAAATTATCCCAAATCCGATACAAACCGATGCTTTTTCACCATATGCCAATAGCAGTGAAGCGTATTATCGAGCAATGGATTATGTCATTGCACATGGGGCAAAAACGAATGGTGAAGAAAGTGTGACACAGCAAGAAGCCCTACAGGATGTAGAAGATGTTTTCTTTACTTTGAAGGCATTGTATGGGAAATATCCTATATATGGAGATGCGCGCTTCCAAGAAGCAAAGCAAATGGTAGATAAACAGATAAAGAAATACGCAAAGATTAAGAAAACAGTGTTAGGTGAAGTATTAAGAAAACAACTTTCTTTTATCGAAGATGTTCATTTTCAAATTGATTTTGAGCCTTTGCATGAAAGCTATACCATGTATTGCGAACAAGGGGTACACTATCAAAAAAAGGCATATGTGAAAAAGAAGGATGGTTATTATGATCAATCTAATCAAAAACGCATTGTGCGTATCCATAAGGATGCAGATCTTGCGGCATATTTAAAGCCTGTCTTGCATAAGGATGGCAGCATTTCTTATCAACTGTTTTATCGAAGCAGAAAAAACATTACGCACTTATCCATGCGCTATGCAGATGGAAGTGAGCGTAAGGTAGCTATGGAAAAAGTGGAACAGATGAAGCGTAGTGAGGATATTCTTACAGAAAAAATCGTGCAAGGTATTCCTTATCTGCATATTACAAAAATGATATATCCCAGAGCCAGTGATACGTATGCACAATATGCCGAAACTTTTTTAGCAAGGGCAGCGCAATTCTCCCAAAAACCGCTTGCCATTTTAGATTTACGGGGCAATCCCGGAGGTAATGCAATGTTGAGTTATGCGTGGTCGCATAGCTATGCCAAACAGCGCATAAGTGGTTATGGAACACGAATACTGCGACTGCCATTGCATGAAGAAAAGTTCAAACAGCTGATGGATGAGGAAACTGATCAATCCTTAGCATCTTTATTAGAAGATGGCAATTATCAGAAACATGATAACTTATTATACATAGAAGAGCCTTATATGGGAAAAAAGCTGATTGAGAATAAAAGTATGTTATTGGTCTTGCAAGATGAAACCAGTGCATCCGCCAGTGAAATGCTGATAGATGAATTGCATACGATGGAAAATGTGATCTTTATTGGAATGCCGAGCGCAGGAGCAATTAGTGGCAGTGCGATGTCAACTTTTTATTTAGATAAAAGTGGTTTGCAGATCATGTTTGGAAATTTATATGGGGACTTTCCTGAAGCGTATGCCAGTGAATATGAGGGGATTTCTCCGGATATTTGGGTTCAGGGTAAAGATGTATTGAAATATGTGAAAGAACTTTTAAATTAGTACATATTTTGAGTGAATCAGATTGTATAGTATATGCGTTTATGATAGAATATTCTAAGATTTCCTTTCATCAGGAAATTGGGATAGATAAAGAGGTATATGAGAATGATCAAAAAGAAAAAGTACAACTATTTTCAGGCATATCAACTGATGACAGAATGTGCTTATCAGGCGGCTTTTGAATTGATGAAGATGATGAAAGACTACCAACCGAATGCCATTAATGTACATTTACAGAAAATGCATCGCATTGAGCATGAGGCTGATTTACGTCGTCATGAAATTATGACCGTATTAGCAAAAGATTCGCGTCCTCCTATGGATCGCGAAGATATTGTGGCGTTAAGTAATGCGTTGGATGATATGGTGGATATGGTGGAAGATGTTTCTATCGGCCTTTATATCTATAATGTGAAAGAAGTACAAGAAGCAGCCATGGCGTATGGAAAGGTCATTGTCATGTGCTGTGATGCGGTTCGTGAAATGATGAAGGAATTTGAAAAGATTCAGTACAACAATAATATTATGGATTGTATCAAGCGGGTGAATCATCTGGAAGGGCAAGGCGATACTTTGTTCGCCAAAGCGACCAGAGAATTGTTTAGCGATGTCCTTGATCCAGTAGAAGTGATTCGTTGGAAATCTATTTATGATCGCATGGAATTAGCTTGTGATTCTTGTGAGAAAATTGGACATTTAGTAGAAAGTGTAGTTTTAAAACACGCATAATAAATTAACAAAACCAGTTTGATAGGATATGACATCATATCCTAAGCATGCTGGTTTTTTTGTAAAAGATAAACAAAAATTTCCAAAAATTGGAAATAATATTTACAAGATGAGGTTTTAGGAGTATTATATCAATGGTTGTATACAATTAGTTATACCTTGTTGCATAGTGGTGATTTCTTAGGAAATCGCCTTTTTTTTGTACTTTATTTGCATAAATCTATAGAATACACAATAAAAACGACATATTCAAAAAAGTATAACATAATAGATATCGCCACGATATTTTAAAGATATTAAAGGAGCACCCTATGAGATTTATTGATATACATAATCATATGTGTTGGGGGTTAGATGATGGTTCGCAATCACTGGAAGAAACCAATAAGTGTCTTCAGAGTTGTGTGAAAGAGCATATAGAACGCGTTATTTTTACACCACATTATTGTGAAAGAGAAGACACGGTAATGTCCATGACATTCATGAAACATCGTCTTCAAGAGTGTATTGATCTAGCAAAACAATATGGCATACAAGGATACTGTGGATGTGAATTTTTATTAAATACTGATTTTGCGAAAAGTTTGCCAAAAAAGCAAATGCTTACATTAGCAGGTTCAGATTATGTCTTATGTGAATTTTCATGCAGGAATGAACTTGGTGATGAGTTTATGGTGGAAGAACGACTATATGAACTGATACTTGCAGGATATGTTCCGATCATCGCACATATTGAACGTTATTTTCCCCAAAAGCTAGATATAGAAAGGATCCAAAGATGGGTGGAATTAGGGTGCTATTTGCAAATCAACGCATCAAGTATTTGTGGCTGTTTTGGTAAGACGTGTCAGAAACATGCTAAGAAGTTGTTACATCGAAATCTTTGTCACTTTATCGCATCAGATGCTCATCACGATGCAGGAAGAAGACAGATGATGTTTCAGGCAGCTTATAAAGAAGCTTTGAAGATTTGTGGTGAGGATGTATGTGATTGTTTATGTTATCGAAATCCTTTGCATGTTGTACATCATGAAGAATTGGAAACCGATTATTTCGGTCATAAAAAAAGTCGCTTTTTTCATTTATAGGAGTTATTAAGGTGTTTTTAATTGTAAAGACGATAATAAAAATATTTTGATAAGGGAGTGAATAAAATGTATGAGAAGTTTATGAAACGGTTTTTCGATTTTTGTTTATCTTTCCTTGCACTCGTTTTACTAAGCCCCATAGCCCTCATGATCTGTATATGGATCAAATGTGATAGTCCTGGACCGGTATTTTTTAAACAAAAAAGGGTTGGAAGAGCTAGAAATCTATTCGACATCTATAAATTTCGTTCCATGTTAGAAACAACACCAAGCGATTGCCCAACACATTTATTAAAGGATCCGCAAAAATATATCACAAGGTCAGGACGTTTTTTACGAAAGACAAGTTTGGATGAATTGCCTCAATTGATCAATATACTGCTGGGTCATATGTCTTTTATCGGTCCTCGTCCTGCTTTGTACAATCAAGATGATCTTATTGCGGAAAGAGAAAAATATGGAGTTCATAAGTATCGTCCGGGGTTAAGTGGATGGGCACAGGTCAATGGAAGAGACGAGCTACCAATTATAGAGAAAGTAGCTTTTGATAAATATTACGTTGATCATTGTTCCCTTCTCTTTGATATTAAAATATTGCTTAAAACAATAACATGTGTTTTTAGAAGAACAGGTGTTGTCGAAGGTTGTATCCAGCAGGATCATGTAACAATTGAGCAAAAAGATACATACTCAGGAGATGTGAAATCCTTATGAAAAAAATTTTAATCACCGGAAGTAATGGTTTTATCGGTCGGCAGCTATGCGCAGCACTTGCTAAGGAATATGAAATTTTCGGTATTAATAGAACGCAAAGTGCGCAGTTGGATGAACAGCATGGTTTTATTTGTGAGCTTAGTGATTTTACTTCTATACATACGATATTTAATAGAATCCAACCGGATATCGTTATTCATTTAGCTGCACTTGTTCATAAAAATCATGCGGATACCTCAAAAGCGAACTATGATTTTATCAATTATGAATGTGCATGTAATATTTTTGATGAATGCATACAGAGAAACTGTAAATTAATTTTTTCCTCAACGATTGAAGTCTATGGAAATCATCAGCAGACATTGGTGAAGGAAAGTACAGTGTGTTCTCCTAAGAGTTATTATGCTATCGCAAAATATAAAGCAGAGGAATATTTACGTACGCATAGCGATCAGTTAACTTATGCCATTTTACGATTTGCTCCTGTTTATGGCGAAGCGTTTACCTTGAACATTGATAAACGAATATTATTAAAACCAATACCATTGGCTTATTATTTTAAAAATGGGGAATATCAATTTCATTTTTGTTCAGTAAATAACATTATAACGTTTGTGACGTTTTTAATTGAAAAAGATACCTATGGAAATACAATTTATAATCTTAGTGATAAAAAGGCAGTGAGTGCGAAAGAATTAATTACCTTTTATAAAGCGCAAGGCTGGTGTAAATATCATATTCGAATGCCTTATTTGTTATGTGAAGCAATGATCTTGTTTCTTGGTGTTTTTTATAAAGTAATGAAAAAAAAGGATGTCTTTCTATCCATTAGAAATTTTGAAAAGTTATTTTCTTCGACAATTTACAGCAATCAGAAAGCAGATACCTTATGCCCTTTACCTGGTAGTATTGAGGATATTGTCAAAGGTAGGAAATCATGAAAATCTTAATTGTAAGTCAGTATTTCTGGCCGGAGCATTTTCGCATTAACGATCTGGCAATAACTTTACAACAGTTAGGCAATGAGGTCAGTGTTTTAACCGGACTGCCTAATTATCCCAAAGGACATTATTATCAAGGGTATAGTAAAACAAAGAACAATGATGAAAAGTGGCAGAATATTTCCATATATCGTTGCAATATGCGACCAAGAGGACAAGGCAGCCTACAACTTGTGCGCAATTATCTAAGCTATGCTTACCAAGCGATAAAGAAAAGTAAAATACTTGAAGAACAAAACTTTGATCTGTTGTATGTATTTGGCGTATCACCACTTACCTCAGCATTGCCCGCTATTTATTTGAAGAAAAAATGGAAGATCCCGATTATCTTAAATGTACAAGATTTATGGCCGGAATATGTAACAGCTATTACCGGTTTAAAAAATTCGCTTTGTGTCTGCATATTAGATAAACTAATGCGTTATATTTATCGTTCTTGTGATAAGATCTTAATTTCCTCAAAAAGCTATGAGCAAAGTATTCAAAGATATTTGGGGACAAGCAGTGATAAGATCATGTTTTGGCCGCAATACGCTACGGTGGAAAAGGTTGCAAAAAGCAAGGTATTGTTTGATGAGATGGCGTTTCATATTGTTTTTACCGGAAATATCGGTGAAGCGCAAGGATTGGATATCGCTATAGAAACAGCTGATATGCTCAAAGATTTCCATGTGCAATGGCATTTCATCGGTACCGGAAGATATATGACGAAATTAGTAGCGATGGTGAAGCAGCGGAAATTAGAAAAGTGTGTAATTTTCCATGGTTGGATACCAGAAACACAAGTACCTCAATATTTAGCGAGTGCAGATGCTGCTTTATTAATTTTAAAGGATGATGATGTATTTAAGATGGCGTTACCGGCGAAATTGCAGACGTATATGGCATGTGGTGTCCCCATCGTGGGTTGTGTTAAAGGAGAAAGCAAACGTATTCTTTTAGAAGCAGAAGCAGGAATCGTGACAGATGAAATCAGTGCTGCTGGTTTAGCAAGTGTATGCAAACAATTCTTAACATGTCCCAAGGAACGTTATGATCGTTTATGCAAGAATGCACTAGCATATGGAAAGGCGCATTTTGATAAACAAGTCTTGATTGAGCAATTAATAAAAGAAATGAGGGTGTTAAAAGATGAGCATATTTAAAGATAAGGTGTTGTTAATAACGGGAGGTACAGGCTCCTTTGGCAATGCGGTCTTAAAAAGATTTATTGAAACGGATATCAAAGAAATACGTGTATTTAGCAGAGATGAATTAAAACAAGATGATATGCGTCATGAATATCAAGCAAAGTATCCTGTGCTTTTTCATAAATTGCGGTTTTATATCGGTGATGTTCGTGACATTGATTCTATTCGCAATGCCATGCATGGTGTTGATTTCGTCTTTCATGCGGCAGCGCTTAAGCAAGTGCCTTCCTGTGAATTCTTTCCGTTAGAGGCTGTGAAAACAAATATCATAGGTACAGATAATGTGTTAAGTGCAGCAATTGAGTATCAAGTGAAACGAGTGGTCTGCTTAAGCACAGATAAAGCAGCCTATCCCGTGAATGCCATGGGCACAAGTAAAGCGATGATGGAAAAAGTGATTACGGCGAAAAGTCGCATCGTGGATCCACGTAAAACAAGTATCATGTGTACACGATATGGGAATGTATTAGCTTCTCGAGGATCGGTAGTACCATTATTTATCAAGCAGATCAAAGAAGGTCGGCCATTGACGTTAACCAATCCCAATATGACAAGGTTTTTAATGACTTTAGAAGAAGCGGTTGATTTGGTGCTTTTTGCTTTCAATCATGGTGAAAGTGGCGATATTTTTGTGCAAAAGGCACCTGCGTGTACCATAAAAGTATTAACAGAGGCATTAAAAGAATTATTCCATGCCGATAATGCTATCAAAATCATTGGCATCCGCCATGGGGAAAAGATGTATGAAACACTATTAACGGATGAGGAATGTACAAGTGCGATTGATTTGGGTAATTTCTATCGTGTTCCGGTAGATAAGCGGGATTTGAATTATGACAAGTTTTATACGGGCAGTAATGAACATGTTCGCATATCCCATTTTAATTCCGATACGACAGTTCTTATGGATACTGAGGAAGTAAAAGCCAAGCTATTGGAAGTGGCTTATGTACAACAAGAGTTGCGTACTTGGGAGCATCAATACGCATGAACATTTTAATAACTGGAGCTCATGGTTTTATTGCCCGAAATTTAATACATGTATTACAAAGTAAAGAACTGTCGTTTTTACAACCACTGAAGTTGTATACCTATGATCGCCGTGATGCGATAGAAGACTTAAAAGAATACTTGACGGATTGTGATTTCATCATTCATTTAGCCGGTGTCAATCGACCACAGAAAGCACAAGAATATGAAGAAGGGAATAAAGGATTCACACAGTTTATTTGTGATGAATTAATTCAGCATAGGAATACATGTCCCATTTTAATGACCTCATCGATTCAGGCAGTGCTAGATAATGATTATGGAAGAAGCAAACGTGCAGCTGAAAATTGCTTAAGATCGCTATGGCAAAAAAACGGTAATAAAATTTATCTATATCGTCTGCCGAATGTATATGGGAAATGGTGCCGCCCTGATTACAACAGTGTCGTAGCAACTTGGTGTTACCACCTTGCTAGAAATCAGGATATTCAGATTCACGATGAACAAAAGGAAATCACGCTTTGTTATATTGATGATGTCATCACGGAAATACTGAATTGTCTGCAAGGAAAGGCAACGGTTGCAGATGAATCTGATTTCTATAAGGTAGAACCAACAACGAGGTGTCGTTTATCGGAATTAAGAAATATCTTATATTCCTTTAAAAATGAGCAGCAGAATCTTACATTGCCTAATCAAACGGCATTTGTTAAAAAGCTATATGCCACCTATTTGTCTTATCTGCCGCAAGAAAACTTATCGTATTCTTTAACAATGCATCAGGATGCGCGAGGCAGCTTTACCGAGATGTTTCATATGGATACTTATGGACAAGTGAGTGTAAATGTTTTGCATCCGGGTATTGTAAAAGGAAATCATTGGCATATGAGCAAAAATGAAAAATATGTTGTTGTCGCCGGCGAAGGAAATGTTAAATTGCGCAATCTTTATGACGATGATCATAAGCTTCTTACCTATCATCTTTCGGCGAACAAAATGGAAGTAGTGGATATACCACCGGGGTATTTACATTGTATTGAAAATACGGGAACGCAGGATATGGTAGTAATTATTTGGGCAAATGAAGTATTTGATGAAACTTATCCGGATACCTATTATAAGGAGGTGTGAACACCCTTATGAAAAAATTAAAATTGATGACAATCGTTGGTACCAGACCGGAAATCATACGATTATCAGAAATCATCAAAACATGTGATTTATACTTTGAACAAATCCTTGTACACACCGGGCAGAATTATGACTATCAACTGAATCAGATCTTTTTCAAGGATTTGCAGCTGCGGGCACCGGATTTTTACTTAAATGCCGCAAAAGATGAAGTTGGTGAGACAATCGGCAGCATTATTGCAAAAAGCTATCATCTAATGGCAAATGTTCGTCCCGATGCAGTGCTGGTGCTGGGAGATACCAATAGTTGCTTAAGTGTGATCGCGGCAAAACGCTTGCATATCCCGATTTTTCATCTAGAAGCTGGAAACCGCTGTTTTGATGAACGATTGCCAGAGGAGACGAATCGTCGTATCGTAGATCATATTGCAGATGTAAATTTGTGTTATAGCGAACATGCCAGAAGATATCTCTTGGCGGAAGGAGTAGCAAAAGACAGAGTGTTTGTAACAGGATCTCCAATGGCTGAAGTTCTTACGAAGAATCTAACGCAAATCCGTGAATCAAAGATTCTTAAAGAACTTGGTTTAGTAAAGCAACAATATATTTTGTTATCCGCGCATCGGGAAGAGAATATCGATCATGAAGAAGCTTTTTATGATGTGTTTACGGCAATCAATGCCTTAGCAGATATGTACAATGTGCCTATTATATATTCTTGTCATCCAAGAGCAGAAAAGTTTATTAGGGAAAGGAATTTTTCTTTTGATGAACGTGTCCGTATTCATAAGCCATTAGGTTTTCATGATTACAATCAATTACAGATACAGGCATTGGCTGTTGTAAGTGATTCTGGAACACTTCCTGAAGAAGCTGCCTTTTTCTCATCCATCGATTTAGGATTTCCGGCTGTTTGCATACGTACTAGTACCGAGCGCCCTGAGGCGATGGAAAAAGGAAATTTCATTCTTGCCGGTATCCAAAAGGAAGAGGTATTACAGGCGGTTGCCTTAGCAATACAATTAGAAAAGCATCATGAAAAAAGCTTGCCTGTTTATGATTATATTGAGCCAATCAGTGGAAAAGTCGTAAGAATCCTTCAATCCTATACTTCCATCATAAATAAAACCGTATGGAAAAAATAGTTTTCGTGAATACCGTATGCTATGGCAGTACAGGAAGGATATGCAAGACATTGTATACAATGGCACAGCAAAAAGGGTATAGCTGTTACATTGCTTATGGCAGAGGCAAGGCAGAGGCAACTTATAAAACAATAAAAATAGGAACGATCTTTGATGTTTTATGGCATGTGGGAAAGGCACGCTTTTTAGGAAAAAATGGTTTTGGCAGCTATTTTGCGACCAAACGCTTTATTAAAAAGCTCGAACGGCTACAGCCGGATATTCTTCATTTGCATAATCTGCATGGCTATTATCTGAATTTACCACTATTTTGTGCATATTTAAAACGTCATCCGGAAATAAAAAAAATTTGGACATTACATGATTGTTGGAGCTTTACAGGGAATTGTGCACACTACAATGGTCATGGCTGTATGCAATGGCAATCACAATGTCGTCAATGTCAGCATCATGATGGCTATCCTAAGACAATAAAGAGCGATATGACACGCAGCTTTCAGAAAAAGAAAGCATGTTTTACCGGCATAGAAAATCTCATCTTGATTACTCCTTCCGATTGGCTTTTGCAGCAAGTGCAAGCTTCCTTTCTACAAGCATATCCAATCTATACCATTCATAATGGAATTGACTTACAAGTATTTTCTCCAAGGAAGACCGCGATGGATAAAAAAACGAAAACGATTCTTGGGGTTGCTGGGAAATGGACTGCTGCAAAAGGGTTTGATGATTTTATCGCTTTGGCAAAGCACATTCCAGATGCATATCAAATCGTTATGATTGGGTTAACGAAACAACAGCTGCATCAATTGCCATCCAATATCAAAGGATATAAAGAAACACACGATGTGAAAGAGCTTGTTTCCTGGTATCAGCAAAGCTATGTCTTTTTCAATCCAACATATGAGGATACTTACCCAAGTGTTAATCTTGAAGCGCAGGCATGTGGCTGCCCAATTGTTAGTTATGATGTGGGCGGATGTAAAGAAACCTTGTGTAAAGGAAGCTATGTTGTACATAACGTAAACGAATTCTTGAAGCTTTTAAAGGAAAAGCCATTGCAGCGTATACAATTGCTTCCAGAAGAAAAGGCTCATTTGGATAAGAATAGAGCGTTTCTTGCGTATATTACCTTATACGAAGGACGGTTACATGAAGATGGGAAGGATACCATATGAGAATTGCATATTTAATATTGGCACATACAGATGTCAAACAATTGAATCGATTGTTAAAACAGTTATGTGAAATGCAGGATGTGTATTTGCATGTGGATCAAAAGGCTGATTTCTCCATCGATGAAATAAATGACTATTCATCCTTATATATCCTTACACAACGCACAAGGTGCTATTGGGGAGATATCAGCTTAGTAGAAGCTACCTTATTACTGTATCGTGCCGCATTACAGAAAAAATATGATCGCTATGTTTTATTATCCGGACAAGATTATCCATTGTATGCACAAAAAGATTTGCAGACTTTTTTTGCAAAGCATGCCGATGTAGAGTTTATCAGAGGATTTGCAATCACGGATAAGAACCAAGATTATTTTAAGATTCAGCAACGACATTTTATGAAGCCTTTTTTCCATAACAAAAAAGCGGATAGATTTCTTCATCACCTGTTACGTTATGGTATTACAAAGAATCGTCTGTTTTATAAAAAAACGGACTTAATTCTACAAGGACAAACTTATACGGTGTATGGTGGAGGACAATGGCACGCGTTAACGCATGCGTTTGCAAGCTATATGATGGATTTGATTGATACCCAGCCAAAGTTATTAACATATTTTCAAACTTCATATGCACCGGATGAAATGTTGTTTCAAACGATCCTCTTTAATTCACCTTTTCGTGATCATACGTTTAAAAAAGGTGTTGAAGCGGCTTATGTTGATGATATCCATCGGTGGACAGCTTTGCATGTGATGAAAATCAATGCATATGGTGAAGTCTCGCCATATAGTAATGACGATTACGCATATCTTAAAGCAAGTGAAGCATTATTCTTTCGCAAAGCAGTTAGTGGAATCAGTGATACCTTGATAGATCGATTAGAAGAGGAGTTTTATGCAGCAAGCATATGAGCAACGAAATCAGTACTTTGATTTCATAAGAGGAATCGGTTGTTATCTGGTCTTTTTTGCACATGTTTGTATCCTACATCTGGATTTTGTGATGAACTCTGTTTTCTTACATACCCTTTTCAATGCGATTGTCTATGCAATACCGATTTTTATCATCATATCGGGAAAGTTGATGTTGCGAAGAGCGTATAGCTATCGCGAAATATCTAAGAAAATCATGCATTTTATCGCTTTGATTGCGTTTTGGAATTTCTTATATGCTATAGTTGTCTATTGGCAACAAGGGATTCTTACTATCTTACAAATGACATTGCTACAGATGATAAAAGATGTATGGCAGGGGAGTTATTTTTATCAATTTTGGTTTTTATATCTCTTGATGTTTTTATACAGTATCACCCCATTACTATATCGCTTATATACCACGCACAAAAAACGTTATCTTCAAGTAGTTATGTGGTTGGGGCTACTGTGTATCTTATTTGATAGTATTAATTTGGGATGTGAAATACAAGGATATGCTTGCATAATGCGAATACCACAAATATTGCGAATGTGGATATGGCTATTTTATTTTATGCTTGGTGGCTGCTTATCGGATGTTTGTCAAAGGATGGAAAGGTGCATGATCGTAACGAAAAGTAAGGTCTTGCTAAGTGTGTTTATTACGCTTTTTCTGCTATTGATAGCAAGTGAGCGAATAGACACTTGTATGCCTGAAATGTTTTATGGTTCGATACTGGTCATATGCAGTCTTTGCCTTTGCTTTACGTATCGGCAGCAAGCTGCTTTACAATTGCATAGGTCATTGCATATCGCAACTTATTTTATAGGAATCTATATCCTGCAATTGCCATTATTAACGATGACATCTCCATTATTTCAGTTCATATTGCAATGGCCTTTCAGCACGATATGGTATTTTCTTTTCAGTAATTTCGTATTTGTTGTGCTTGTAGTGGTATGTAAGGTTTTATATAAAAATAAATACTTGCGTGAAACTTTGCGTTAATAGGGAAGGAGGATGAAAAAATGGAGATATCAGTCATTGTACCAATGTACAATTCTGAAAGCACGATAAAAGCTTGTGTAGAATCAATCTTACAACAACAAGGTGTTGCGGAAATTTTACTTTGTGATGATGGTTCTACGGATAATACGGCACAACTATGTCAACACTTAGCGACATTATACCCATGCATACAGTATTTGTCTTGTCCACACCAAGGCCCTTCAGCTGCTCGTAACATCGGCCTGCAACATGCAAAAGGTAAGCTTATTTCTTTCATTGATTCAGATGATACGATTGATAAACACATGTATGAAGAAATGTCGAAACAATTTCACAAGGACGTAGATTTAGTCATGTGTTCCTATGAGTTATCTTTTCGTAATATTAAACAACCGATGTTATTTCCGTTTTCACAAGAACAGCAGGAATACACACATGAAAAGGTTATGCAGGAAATTGTTCCTGCTATGGTATCGGAATATTCAATAACGAATACACGACAGAAGATTATCATAGGAAGTGTGTGTCGGTGTTTATTTCGTAAGGAGCTCATTCAGAAAAAACAGCTCACGTTTGATACCGCTGTGCGGTTTACAGAAGATTTACAATTTTTGGTGGATTACATTTTACAATGCCGAACTGTCGTTTTTATGAATCAGCCGTTTTATCATTATCAAAAAACCAGACGGACGACGACGCAAAGCTATATGCCTCATTATTTTACAGATATGGTGCATAGTCATGAGCTATTGCTAGAGAAGATCACGTTGCATCAGCCTGCTTTGGCAAAGCAATTAAAAAAGAGTTTTGCTTATCGCAGGCTCATGAATTACTATGAGGAAATCGTGAATCAAAGTAAAGTCGATGCAAAGGCCTCCTTTTGGAAACGTAGAGCCTATCTAAAGCAGGTTTTTAAAGACTATCATATACAAGAGGAACTTTCTTTATTTCATCTTGAGGAACTATTCAGTATTCCCCGAAAATATCGCAAAGGATTTTATCAGGGACATGTCACACTCATGTTCGCTGAACAATGCATAAGAAATAGAATAAAATGGATTTTATATGCCACAGAAAGGAAAAAGAGATGAAATTTGATTATGTAATCGTAGGTGCAGGGATTGCCGGTTTGTGTATGGCAGAACGTATTACAAATGTTTTGCATAAAGAGGTTTTGATTATTGAAAAAAGATCACATATAGGTGGCAATCTATATGATTGCTATGATGAGAATGGGCTTCTCATACAAGCCTATGGACCGCATATCTTTCATACAAATGATGCATCTGTATTTTCTTACTTAAGTACATTTACCACTTGGCATGAATATCAACATAAAGTGCTTTCTTATGTAAATGGCGAATATGTTCCATTTCCTGTAAATCTATGTACACTTAGCCAAATATTTCATGAGCCGTTTACGAAAGAAAAAGCACAACAATATTTTCAAAAGGTACAACAGGATCCTCAATCTTGCAAAACTTTTGAGGATATAGCAATAGCCAGTGTGGGAGCTGATTTATATGAGATGTTTTATAAACACTATACGGAAAAGCAATGGGGTATGCCATGCAAAGAATTGGATGCTTCCATCTTTTCAAGAATACCGATTCGTCTGAATAATGATCAACGTTATTTTTCTGATCGTTACCAGGGAATTCCCAAAGCCGGCTTTACAGCCATGATGAAGCGAATGTTAAATGCGAAAATGCATATTCTTCTGAATACAGATTATCAACAGATTAAAGATGAAATATCCTATGAAAAACTAATCTATACAGGACCATTGGATGCCTATTATGATTATTGTTATGGGCACCTTCCTTATCGTTGTTTACGTTTTGCGTTTGAAACACATGATACCCCATCGTATCAACAAGCAGCGGTAATCAATTATCCCAATGATTATGATTACACACGTATCACCGAATTTAAAAAGCTGACGGGCCAAGAACATAAGCACACGGTCATACTGAAAGAGTTTCCCGTGCAAGAGGGAATCCAATGTTATCCGATCTTACAACCTAAAATAAATGCGATATTAGCACAATACCAGAGATTGGCAGAACAGGAAAAGGATGTTATTTTTTTAGGACGATTAGCAAATTTTAAATACTATAACATAGATCAGATCGTAGCTGAGGCATGCAAATGTTTTGCTCAGCTGTGTGAGAAAAGCGATGCATAAAAGATTAATTAGCAATTATATTTATAACACCCTTTATCAAATTCTGATCATTTTCCTTCCTTTGTTGACGACCCCTTATCTGGCAAGAGTTTTTGGTGCTGAAGGAATAGGAAGTTTAAGCTATGTACAATCGATTAGCTCATATTTTATTTTATTTGGAACATTAGGAACCGGGTTGTATGGACAAAGAGAAATCGCTTATTATCAAAATAAACAAGAAGCGCGTTCGCAAGTCTTTTTAGAAATACTGATTATTCGCTGTCTAATGCTGATGGTAAGCATCATAGTATACGTATTGTATTTGCGACAGGTACAGGAATTACAGTTTTTGTTTTTACTGCAGATGATTGAAATTATCGCGAATGTGTTTGATATTTCTTGGTATTATCAAGGAATGGAAGATTTTCGCTATATCACATTTCGTAATATAGCCGTAAAGCTCATCGGAGCAATTTGTATCTTTACATTTATCAGAAGGAAAGCTGATATGTGGCTGTATATCGTATGTTTGGGGATGGTTGGACTCATCGCTAATCTATCCTTATGGTTAGCCTTACATAAAACGATGCAGTTATCAAATATTACAAAGCTTCATTTAAAACGTCATCTTTTTCCTATTTTCATGGTATTTTTACCTCAGATTGCCATGCAGATCTACACCTTATTCGATAGGACCATGTTAGGGTATTTATCTACCTATGCGCAAACCGGATATTATGATCAGACACAGAAAATCATTCGTCTGATTCTCATCTTTATCACATCCCTTGGCACGGTCATGATGCCACGCATTGCAAGTATTCAGGCAGAAGATCAGGACGACAAGATTCTTCATTATCTTTATATATCCTATAAATTTGCATTGTTATTAGCAATGCCTGCGATTTTTCTATTGCTGTGCATTGCCAATCGTTTTATCCCATGGTTTTTAGGACCATCTTATGATGCGGCAATCAGCTTATTAAAATGGAGTACACCTTTGCTGTTGCTGATTGGCTTAAATAATGTTACCGGCATGCAATACTTGATATCTACAAGAAGACAAAATGCATTTACATGCACGGTAGTGTTAGGAGCTGTTTTAAATTTTATCATGAATGCCTTACTGATACCGCAATTTGCTGCCAAAGGGGCAATTCTTTCAAGTGTCTGTGCAGAGTTTTTGATTACCGCAGTGCAATTTTATATCGTTCGCAAGAAGATAGCATTTCGCAAAGTTTTCAGAGAATGCGTTCATTATGGTTTATGTGCCGGCATTATGTTTCTTTGCATCATTTGGATCAACGTTTTGGATATTCCCATCATCCTTTATATGGTATTGGTGGGGGTTATGGCGAGTGTTTCTTATGGAATAGCTTTATATATAAGCAAGGACACCTTATTTGGCAATATGTTACACTTCTTGTCGCAAAAGCTGGGTAGGTGTAAAAAGGAGGTCTGATGGATATGAATTGGCGTAATTTTCGATTTATCCAATATTTAAAGCATATCAAAAAGTTGTATCAGAAACATCAGCGTTTATTTGAAAGAGAAAACGATTTGCTGTTTTTATGCAAGGCTTTCTTAAAAACAAGAATCGTAATGAGAAGTGATGATGCAGCAAAAGACTTCCAAAATTTATGCCAAAAAGCATCCTTTCACAAACAAGGGTGTTATCAATATTTTTATTATTATATAAATCCCTATCTATCCTTAAGCCAGCGACATCATGTGTTTAGTAATATCACGATTGCATATGAAAAATTCATTCAAAATAGTTTTCAAGCCTTGTTAGCAGAAGGCGAGAACTTACCCAATACATCATTTAAAAAACAGCAAAACTGCGTGTTATTAGCTATCATGACACAAATTGAAACAATCAGCACAAAGCTTCATGCTATGCAACGTTTTGATTTACAGCAGCTGTTTGCCGAAATGGTGCAGGGTGAAGCTAGACATCTACAAGATGGGATGCAAAGAATATTGTTTTTGAATCAGATGCTTTGGCAAAGCGGTCATGAATTGGTTGGATTGGGACGCTTTGATGCATTGTTGTTTCAATTATATGAGCAGGATTTACAGACTGGGTATATCACAGAAGAAAAAGCAAAGTCTATGCTTTTGGAGTTTTGTCATATTTTACATCAAGATTATTGGTTTAAAAGCAGTGAGTTATTAGGGGATACGGGGCAAATTTTGATTCTTGGTGGAAAAGATCTCCAAGCGAATACGGCCTTTACGAAGCTTATCTTACAAGTTTTTGAAAAATATGATAAACCAGAGCCAAAGCTGTTGTATCGATATACCCAAACCTGCCCTAATGTCATAAAGGAACAAATTTTTAGGGTTCTAAAAAAGGGGAATGGATCGCCTTTGCTAAGTAATGACGATGTTATTCTAACTTGTTTGCAACAAGCAGGTATTGCACAAGTTGATGCTTTGCATTATGGAACATCCGCTTGTTGGGAACCTTTGCTTATCGGAAAAGATAGTTCGCAAAATAATACATCGATTCTGAATTTCCTTGTTCCTATCGTAAAACTTATGAACGATGATCTTTTGACGATAGAAGAAGTCTATCAACGATATTTTAGTTACTTAAAGGAAGAAATTTTAAGAATTTGTCAGGCTTCAAAAGCATTGGTATATGAAAAAGATGCATTTTTATCTTTATGTATTGATGGTTGTTGGCAGTCTGTAAAGGATGTTGCAGAAGGTGGTGCCTGTTACCATAACACCGGTATTACCACGGTGGCTATGGGCAATGCGATAAATGCTCTTTTCAATATTGAAGAATTCGTGTATAAGAAAAAACTTTTCACGCTTGCTCAATTGCAAATGTATTTAGAAGATGCAGAATATGGAGAACAATTTCGCTATTTTCTGCAACAAAAAGGTGTTTTTGGTGATGATGAACAGAAAACGATGATTTCACGCATCAATCAAATAACGGCCTATGCAGCACAAGTATTTGCCGAAGAAAAAAATCAATGGGGCGGTCATTTTGTTTTTGGTCTTAGTTCTCCAGGCTATGTAAGTAGTGCTGCTACCTTTCCTGCAACGGCAGATGGGCGCGCATATGGAGAGCCTTTCATGACACATATTTCCGGAATCGCAGGCAGAGCTTATACGTCATTATTAAATTTTGCGGCAAAACTACATTATGATCATGGCAGGTGCAATGGTAATGTGGTAGATATCATGATGAATCCTCAATTATTGAATAATTTCGAAGATAAATGTCGGACACTGCTGTTTTGTGCCTTGGATCAGGGAATCTTTCAATTGCAAATGAATGTATTACAAAAAGATGTTTTACTGGATGCACAGCAACATCCTAAAAAGCATGCAGATTTGATTGTTCGCGTATGGGGATTCAGTGCGTATTTCATTGATTTACCAAAAAGCTATCAGGATATTGTCATAAGGAGGTGTGAAGAATATGAAACTGTGTATCACTGACATACAACGCTTTTGCCTTTATGATGGTCCTGGTATACGTACGACGATATTTTTAAAGGGATGTCAATTGCGATGTCCTTGGTGCTGTAATCCGGAAACACAATCGCTGCAAGAACAAATGGCCATCGATATGGATAACTGTTTCTATCCAATTTGCCCCAGTCGTAAGTCAAATGCTGTTTGTCTAGCTATGCGTTCAATTGGAAAAAGGATCGATGTGCAAGAATGTCTTGCGGCCTGCATGCAAGATCGAAAGTATTATCAAGCTGATGGAGGTGTCACCTTTAGTGGTGGTGAGCCATTGTTACAAGCAGATGTTTTGGTAGGTGTCATGCAAGCCTTAAAAAAAGAACAAATAACGATTTGTGTGGAAACCTCATTATATGCTTCGCTAAAACAGTTGCAATTGCTGCTTCCCTATGTGGATACATGGTATGTGGATTTAAAGAGTTTAGAACCTGCCTGCATCAGTAAGCTAAAAGGGAATTTAAATGAGTATATAACAAATCTAAATTACTTAACTGCTCAGCAAAAACATATCATCCTACGGATTCCGTTAGTAAAACCTTACACGTTCACAAATGCCAATTTGGAAGCTATCAAACGGTTTTTACCCAATTACCAATTTGAAAAGATTGAACTATTTTCAATACATAAGTTAGCGACAAAGAAATATCAAGTATTGGGAATGACGCAACCTGCATATGAAGGTGTATCTGAGGAAGAGTTACAAACATTTGCACAAGCAATTGCGCAAAAGGATCAAGTGATTGAGGTGATGCGTATATGAGGGTATTACATGTCGTATCTGTATTGCAAAGCGGTGGCATTGAAACCATGCTTTATCGCTATCTTCACTATATGAAGGACAGGAATATCACTTTTGAAATTATGACGCATGATGAGAATGAGCAAGGTATGCTTTATCAACGATTTTTACAATTAGGTATTCGTATATATCGCATTCCCTCCAAACATACTTCGTTAAGAAAAAATCTGGCTGCCATGAATAACATTATTGCCCACGGTGCGTATGATGTCATTCATGTTCATCAAGGCTATCTGTCATGTTTCCCTTTACTGATTGCACGTTTCCATAACGTTCCTTTGCGTATTACCCATGCGCACTCCACCTACGCTTTGACAACACAACGACCAAATCTCATGATTCGCCTAATGAAATTTCTGAATGTGCATATGGCAAATGATTATTATGCGACAGGGCCAACGTGTGGAGAGTTGTTGTATGGCAAAAAACGTTGGAAAGAACATGGGTTTCTTATGTACAATGCCATGTCTCTTTCTGATTTTCAATTTGATGAAGCCACACGTATCCAATATCGCCGTCATTATCAGTTACAGCACAAAATGGTATTGCTTGTAATTTCACGTTTATCCAAAGAGAAAAACATCGCCTTCACTATTCGTCTAATGAAGTTGTTAGATGACCAATATCATTTGGTCATTGTCGGTGAGGGGGAACAAAAAGCAGCGTTGACATCTTTGACTATGTCATTAGGTTTACAAGAGCAAATTACATTCCTTGGGCAACGAAATGATGTTTGTGCCTTACTCGATATGTCTGACATCCTATTGGTGCCTTCCTTCTATGAGGGTTTTTGTATATCGGCAATTGAAGCACAAATCAATGGATTACAAGTTATTTTATCAGATACGATTCCTCAGGAAACCGATATCACACATACTTGCCTGCGAGCATCCATTCAAAGCAAGGAAGAATGGGCTGAAAAAATTATGAACTTGCCTCGTATGTGCAGACATAACAACGATAAAATGGTGTTTCGTGAATTGTCAATTGAGACAGCGGCTGTATCTTATGAACGTAGGCTGAAGGAGATGATAAAATGAACATATATCAGTTAGAGGATTATGATGTGCAAGGTGTTGATGCGGGCAGTAAAGCGCGTATTGATGTATGTCAGATTCTGCATGAACAAGGCATCGAAGCCCTTTTGCATCATTATGAAAAAAGTCGGTTGAAACGATTATTAGAAAGCATTAAACTGACTTTTATTAAGAAAAAGGACAAGCGTTTGATTGTCCAATATCCCATCAGCAGATGGAATCAGAAAATCTTAAGACGCAGCAAAGGACAAGGAATTATTTATTTGATCCATGATTTGCAATCCATACGTTGTGGGCGTTTGCTGCAAGAAGATCTGCAAAACTTTACGTCAATGGATACACTGATTGTTCATAATAGCGTGATGGCAAAACTAATCAGACAAACTGGTTTTCAAGGGAACATCATAGAACTTATGGTATTTGATTATCTAAGCAATCCCATACCTTGGCAACAAAGAAAGCTGACAAAGGAAATTGTCTATGCGGGCAATTTAGAAAAAAGTCATTTTATATCGCAATTGCATCATTTGGACAATCTTATTTTTCGTTTATATGGAAGATATATAAAGGCAAATCAGAGCAGACATATTTTATATGAAGGAGCATATCCGGCGAATACATTACCGGCTGCTTTAAAGGGAAGCTTTGGACTCATTTGGGATGGTGATGATTTAAATGGCTGTCGTGGGTTAAATGGAGAATATATGCGTTATAATAATCCACATAAATTATCCTTATATATCGTTTCATTATTGCCAATTATAACATGGTCAAAAGCGGCAATCGCACCATTTGTAATACAGCACAACATTGGTTTTGTCGTAGATAGTTTAACGGAAATAGAAGGTCGAATCCTAACGATGCATTCATCAACCTATCAGCTATATGTAGATAATCTTTTACGTTTACGTGATAAGCTGCTTATGGGAATGTATACAAAGCAAGCAATAACAAAGGCTTTGCACGTGTATGAATAACAGTTTCCAGAAATTGATGCATTTTATAAACAAACTGCTCTTTCTTAGTATTGCATGCATCAGTTTTACGCCTATTCTATTGCATAACACATCGTATATGTTCATGATTGGTCTGCTGCTGTTATGGTTTGTGACAGCCTTCTTGCACGATGCAACTTATTTTTTGACTTTTCGTCTCATGCATCTGCTTCTGCTTTTTTGGATCTTTTATTTAATGTTATTACAAATCTTACACATCTCAGATAATAATATCGGAAATTTGTATACTTGTCTGACCTTTTGGCTATGTATAATTTTTTATGATTATTATCGCAATCATATGCAAATGGCAGAAAAAAATACATGCAAAAGAGTGCTCTATGGTATTCTGATTATCAATATGTTCAGTAATTTCATTCAACTCATCCAAGATCCATATCTATCAAAATATGTAACAGGTGGTCAATTTGCAGGTAACGTCACACAATTAAATATTTTTACCACCACGGAGCTATTAGGGGAAATCGTCTTATGTCTGTTATTCTTACATCGTTACTTAACGATCAAAACACGCATTCGTTATTTACATTTGCTTCTTGCTCTATGTACCTATTTTACCATTATTCTGTCTTCCTCTATGATATCAATCATCATATGTACATGTAGTTTGATAGGCATGCTGTTATATTATTTGAGACAGCGAAATGAACAACTTTTTCTATGTATATTGGCTATCTTTGGCATACTGCTTCTCTATTTTGTGATAAATTCCGATGCGATCATGAATGGCTGCAATGCTTTAGTTTCTTCAATACCGGATGAGATGATCAAGAAACGTGGTTTAGAAATCCTACATATGTTGGATAATCAATTTCAATCAGAAATCACGATGTCTGGTCGTCTTACACTGTATCAAGACAGCTTGCATACTTTCATTACCCATCCCTTCTTTGGCATAGGAAGACATCACAGCAATGTTCAAGGGCTCATTAGCTTACATAGTCAAATATTAGACGATTTTGCATACTATGGCGGTATCGGTGTGACCTTTTATATATTGAGCATCCGTTGCTTTTTAAAGCAGATACGATATCGTAGCATGCAGAAGGGAGCCTGTATCATATGCATGCTTGCCATTGGCTTTTTCTCATTAATGAACCCAATATTAAGCGTGGCAAATGGGTTGATTATCTTCGTATTATTGCCTTTAGAAATAGAAACAGGGCACCATCGTATTAAGCTTCCTAAAAAATTTTTAGCAGACATAAAAGATATCCTGCAGCAACGTCAATACTATTTGCAAACCATTATGCTTATAGCGGTGATGATCTTTGTAAGTCAATATAAAATAAGTGATGATTATTATGGTGATGTGGCATATTATTTGCAAAATGAAATCAGTCCTAATGCTTCAGTGAATGCAAATACGATTCTTGTCAATCAGGGGTTATTAACAGATTATAGCTATATGATCAATAGTGATGACGCTCATATGGAGATAGCGGAAAAGATGCATGTGAAAACGGTCAAATATCATGCAAAAAGTAGCGGAAGTGTTTTACATATATCGATTCAAGCTGAAAAGCAACAGGATGTCTTAAAAATAGACAAGCGTATTGAAAAACGCATCTTGCAGGATTTTAAAAAGCATAATAAAACATTGTATAAAATTAATGAAGAAGTAGCAAAGCATCAAGAGACCACCCAAGAGAGCATAGTTCGTTATCTCTTATGTGCCCTAAGTTCCTCTTTCCTCATCTTGCTTGTTTTCTACATACGAAAGCGCCAGCACAATACATTTCAATCAAAGGATGAAGTTGAAGATTTGACTGGTTTTGTTGTTTTAACGCAAATCGCGTATCAGAAAGATATAGAGGTGTAATAAATGGATGAAAAAGAAATAAAGCTTCGCTTAAATGATTTAATCGGGATATTTAAAAAGCATTACAAAGTCATTCTCTTTTGTACTTTGCTGTGTATGGTGTTTTTAATGGTCGTTTCTTTGTGTATATTGCCAAAGAAGTATGCGAGTGATTCCAATATATATTTAAAACCAAAGACAACCTCTGAAGGAATTATTGATAATCAAACCGTCATTACGAATCGTAATTTGGTAAAAGATTATGAAAAAATCTTGCAGGGGACAACCGTCTTGTCACAGGTAGATAAAAAGCTGCATTTGGCGGATGGTACATGTAGCAAAGCTATCCAAACAAATGTCGAAGATAATTCCAATATCATCACCATAAGGGCAAATAGTGAGGACCCGTATTTATCCCAAAACATTGTGAAAGAGACCATTGCTGTTTTTACACAAGAAATGATGAAAATCAGTGAAATAGATAACATCACAGTAATTGATAAAGCTACCTTACAAACGCATTATATTTCGCCAAACATTAAATTGAATAGTATTGCAGGCGGTATTTTTGGCTTTGCTTTATCCTATATTTATTTCATCTTGGTATTTTTGCTTGATAATCGCATTAAATCCAGTGATCAGGCGGAAGAATATTTTGGTTATCCGGTGTTGGGAAGTATTCCTTTTGTCGATGAATTAAACCAAGAGAATCATCCAAGAAAAAGCATCAAAAGGAGGGTCAAAGCATATGTCAAAAAATAAAAATACCTATAAATTTGATAACATGGAAGCATTTCGTAAATTGAAAACGAACATCGAGTTTTCCGCAGTAGAAAAACCGATCAAAGTTGTTAATATTACTTCTTCCTGTGCGAATGAAGGAAAATCAACAGTGGCTTTTCATCTTGCGCAAGTGTATGCGGCAAAGTATAAAAAGGTATTGGTCATCGATTGCGATTTACGCAGACCGAAAATGCATCGTTATTTTCAAATCAGTAATCAAGTAGGCTTATCTGATTTGCTGGTGTTTATCGATAAACAGCCGGATTTAAGCACTTATATTCAAGAAGTTACAGTAACGGATTGTGAGAATGCTATTTCCGTTTTGACATCTGGAAGTAAAGTGCCAAATCCTCAAGAATTGTTAGGATCATCCAAATTCAAGAAGCTGCTGCAGGCTTTATCCAAACAATATGATTTCATCATTTTGGACTGTCCTCCTATCAGTATGATCAGTGATACTTTTTATGTAAGTAATGTCAGTGATGGAACTATTTTTGTCATATCCATGAAAGATACAAAAAAAGACATAGCACTATCTTCGATACGGCAATTAGAACGCAGCCGGTCAAAGATATTAGGAATTGTTTTAACAAAAACACAAAATTTATCATCCTATGATTACTATTACACCTATGAATAATCAAATAGCTGTATGGCAAATGAATCTAAAGAGTGCTTATTGCAAGATATCATCCTGTCTATACAAGCTAAGAAAATGGAGAACCTTATGAAAGAACTATATGTGGTAGAACAAGATGTCGTACATGCCCTAGAGCGTATTGAGGCTGAACAAAACGATTCGTATTATGATATATGGCACTTTGAAATTGATCGAAAAGCAATCAGTAAACAAATACTCATATGTCGTTTTGAAGATTTCTTTCGTATATGGGAAATGTTAACTACAAAGAGTATTGAGAAAAGTGTGCGTTTTATCCTGCGTCAGGATGAGAATGAACGATATTGGATGGTGGTGGAGGATAAGGAGTTGCTTTTATCCGTGTATGAACGTCTGTCTAAGTTGAGGAAAAGTGCATTTTATCAGAAATTGGTTAAAAAACCCGGATATCGCTATACAACAGGGTATGAAAGTGATATTAAAGAAACATTAAAGCGTATGAAAACAGCAATAGGTCAAGCCATTGCCATGGATGGATCCCTTTTTATGCTGATTCAACGATTTTAAGTTGTAAGCTCATCGCCAACATAGAAACTACGATGTTAAAAAAGGAAGTTTTAAACGTGCATGGATGCGTTTGTAACTTCCTTTTACATTTTGCTATACTGGAAACGATATGCTGAACAAAAGTCAATTTTATTTTAAAGAATGCTTAGGTTTTTTCAACCGTGCTTCTTGCACACAGATCATTCATCAATTGTTGTGCCGCTCGACCACTCATACCGCCATGACTCAATTCCCATTTACGTGCTTCGGCAAGCAATTCTTCTTCTGTCAAAGTAATTTCGGGATAATGTTTTGCCAATTCTTTTACAATGTGGAAATAATTTTTCTGATTTGGGCGCTCATAACAGATACTTAAACCAAAGCGAGCAACCAAGGATAGTTTTTCCTGCATGGTATCACTGTGATGCAGCTCATCTTGACTCATATCACTGCGATCGCCCCATGTTTCCCGAATGAGATGACGTCGGTTGCTAGTGGCATAAATGAGTACATTATCTGGCTTAGTTTCGACACCGCCTTCAATCACGGCTTTTAAAAACTTATATTCAATTTCGAACTCTTCAAAAGACAAATCATCCATATAAATGATAAAACGGTAATTACGATTCTTAATCTGTGAGATAATGGCCGATAGATTTTGGAACTGATGCTTATAAATCTCAATCATGCGTAATCCATCTTTGTAAAATTCATTGACGATTGCCTTAATGGATGTGGATTTACCGGTACCGCTGTCACCATATAATAATACATTATTCGCATTACGTCCTTCCACAAAAGCTTTTGTATTATCCACAAGCAACTGTTTCTGAAGCTCATAGCCGATGAGATCATCTAGATATACATTTTCCATATTATTGATTGGTAAGAACTTTACACTGCCATCTATATTGGGTTGTATACGAAAGGCTTTATTCAGACCAAACATACCGACGCCGTATTGGGCGTAAAAGTCGGTAATAATGTGAAAGATATCTTCTTCATCTTTGGCTTGTTCAATTTGTTTACTGATCTTGCGGACCATTTCAGAGACATTTTTATTATACATGCGTTCTTTTTTTTCAATGGCATGATACTGGGTGATGATGGTGAAACAATCGATTTGCAGGGTTTCTTCCATTTTTGAAAAATCATAATCAAACAAGTTTTTAAAGATTTTAAAATCATTTTTCGCGAAATGATTCACACTCCCTTGTTGAGCACCTCGTTTTTCACTGACTAAAGAAAAAGAATTTTCATTCATCAGTAATAGGTATGTCAGATAATTATGCCATAAATTATCATCAAAGCCATAACTCGTTGAAAGATCCAAAAGGGCTTTGATTTGTACATAGATACGTTCAATTAAGACACTTTCCTTATACTGTCCTTCATCAAAATCACGACAAATTTCACATAACTGTTGAAAGATACTGTCATTTCCAAAATTGCGATATAAAACTAGCTTAGCACTTTCTTTATACATAGGCACGCCTCACTTCCTGAATTGTCTTTATTATACCGAAGAGAAAGTGTTTTGAAAAGAAAATGAATAAATAAAATATAATTTTCATGAATTACTGTAAATAATTTACAGTTTTATTGAAAATATTATCAAAAATCATTGACAACGTTTCAAAAAAGATTTAAACTATATGCAATCAGTAACTTGAGTGAGGCAATAGAAAGGAAGTGGACTCATGGTGACTATAACGATTAGCGTCATTATTATTATTCTCATAGTCCTAAGTAAGTCTGTTTTTCTTTCAAGACTCATATGATGAGTCACTCACCAACAGATCACTTTTGTCGTATGTACAAGGGCGTAAGAGAACGAAAGAAAAGCAGCCATGAGAAAATGTGCTGCTTTTTTGATTAAATAGGAGGAAGTCTTATGAATAGCAAGGAAGTCGAGATGGCAGCCGCGAGGTTGCAGGGGAATATCCATAACGTTAAGGTCACAAGCTCGAAAACTTTTTCGGCGATGAGCGGCTGTGATTTATTTCTAAAATGTGAAAATCGTCAGAAGACAGGCTCCTTTAAGGTTCGCGGAGCATTTAATAAATTGGCGAAATTGAAAGAAGAGGGAAAAACCAACGAGGTCATAGCGAGCTCAGCTGGAAACCATGCACAGGGGGTCAGTTATGCGTCCAGTAAGCTAGGTATGCATGCAACGATCGTTATGCCCAAAAGCACACCGATTGCGAAGGTGTTGGCAACCAAAGGGTATGGTGCTGATGTCGTGCTCGCTGGTGATAATTATGATGAATGTTATGAAGAGGCCTTGCGTTTACAAAAAGAAAAAAAGGCAACCTTTATTCATCCTTTCGATGATGAGGATGTGATCGCTGGACAAGGTACAATTGCTTATGAAATCTGTCATGATTTACCTAATGTCGATATGATCGTTGTTCCTGCGGGAGGAGGCGGATTACTTGCCGGTATTAGCTATTATGCAAAACAAATCAATCCGCGCATCAAAATTGTCGGGGTACAGGCGGAAGGCGCTGATGCAATCGTTCAATCGTTTCAGCAAAAGAAGCATTGCTCAACAAAACGTGTCAATACGATTGCGGATGGAATTGCTGTTATGAACCCCGGTGAAAAAACAGTAAAGCTCATACAGGAAAATGTCGATGAAATGGTGAGTGTCAGTGATGACGAGATTGCCGCAACGATACTGCTTTTGTTAGAACGCGAAAAGTTGGTAGTAGAACCGGCCGGAGCGAGTTCTTTAGCAGCGGTGCTGAATCATAAGATGGATGTTACCGCAAAACGTGTCGTTTGTGTGTTGTCCGGAGGTAATATTGATGTTTCCTTTATTCATAAGGTCGTAGAAAAAGGCCTTGTAACACGAGGTCGTAATATAAAGTTTAAAACATTAATGTTAGATGTACCGGGAAGTCTGGAACATTTTGCTCATATCGTCAAAGAGGCAAATGCCAATATCATTGAGGTTCAATATGATCGCATTCAAGCGGATTTGAATTTGAATGAAACAATTATCCATGTGGCCGTTGAGGTTTCCAGTAAAGAACATGGGGATGCGTTAATCAAAGCATTAAAACAGAAAGGTTATGAAATTACAATGGAATAATAATTGATGATAACCCGTTTTTAAGGTGTTATTAAGGATAAAGATGGTAAGGGAAAGTTGTGAGGAGGTTTACACACATGAAGATGAATGGTTCGCAAATACTGATACAAGCCTTAATTGATCAAGGAGTGGATACCATATTTGGATATCCAGGAGGTTCCGTTTTAAATATTTATGATGCTTTATATGAGCGAAGTGATGATATACATCATATTGTTACATCACATGAACAAGGTGCTGCGCATGCCGCCGATGGTTATGCCAGAAGTACCGGGAAAACCGGTGTGTGCTTGGCAACCAGTGGCCCGGGTGCTACGAATTTAGTTACGGGAATTGCGACAGCTTATATGGATAGTATTCCTGTTGTTGCCATTACAGGTAATGTGCCGAATGATTTATTAGGGAGAGATTCCTTTCAAGAAGTGAATATTGCTGGAATCACGATGCCAATCACAAAGCATAATTTTATCGTACAAAATGTTGAAGATCTGGCATATGTCGTAAGAAAAGCATTTGTAATTGCCAATTCAGGAAGAAAAGGACCGGTCTTGATTGATATTCCAAAAGATGTCACAGCGGCGCTTACTGAATATGTAAAACTGCCAAGATATCGGATTCGTAAGCTGCCAAAGGTTGATGATGCAAAATTTGAAGAAGCATTGGAAGCGATTCGGCAGGCTAAGCGGCCAATGATCTATGCCGGCGGTGGTGTGATCAGCTCAAATGCAACAAGAGAGCTATTGAAATTTTCTAAACACATGGATATACCAGTATGCTGTTCCATGATGGGATTATCCTCCGTACCTTATGATTATGATTTATACTTAGGCATGATTGGTATGCATGGAACCCCTGTTTCTAATTATGCAACTTTGAATACCGATTTGATCATTGCCATCGGTGCGCGTTTTTCTGATCGTGTAGCAGGCAATCGTAAAGAATTCGGTAAGGATGCCAAAATTATTCATTTTGATATCGATGCTTCAGAAATTTCTAAGAATGTCGCAACCGATATTTCGATCGTTGGCGATGCTCGCTATATATTGAAAAAAATGATTGCCCGTATGCCGGAAACAAAGCATAAAGAGTGGACAGATACTTTAAAAGCTTTTAAAGATAAGAAAGACTTACCAAAACCTAGAGGTGATGATAAAGTAGATCCACGCGATTTAGCTTTGACCTTACACAATATTGTCGGAGAAGATGCCATCATAGCGACAGATGTTGGTCAACATCAAATGATCATGGCGCAATATTATCAATTTTCACGTCCGCGTAGTTTTATTAGCTCTTGTGGTTTAGGAACCATGGGCTATGGTATGGGCGCAGCTATTGGCGCAAAGGTCGCAAATCCACATCGTCCGGTTATATTGGTAAGTGGAGATGGCAGTTTCCATATGAATATGAATGAGATGGCAACAGCTGTCAGTGAACAGTTGCCAATTGTTATTCTGATTTTTAATAACACCGTACTTGGTATGGTACGACAATGGCAAACCTTATTTTATGACCATCGCTATTCAAATACAAGCATTGAACGTAAGACAGATTATGTCAAGCTTGCAGAAGCATTTGGCGGGAAAGGGTTACGTATTAAAACACATCAGGATATTGAACCGGTTATGAAAGAAGCATTGAGCAGTAAAGTGCCATGCATCGTCGATTGTTGGATCGATAAAGATGATTGTGTATATCCGATCATTCCACCGGGAAAAAGTGGTAAGGATATCATCTTATATGGAAACTAGGAGGTGGACAGAATGGAGAGAAGAGTAATCTCATTACTTGTGGAAAATCACTTCGGTGTGCTGACCAGAGTGACCAATCTATTTGGACAACGAGGCTTTAATATTGATACTTTATCGGTTGGTGAAACGGAAAATCCTAAGTTTTCGCGTATTACGATTACAACACGCGGAGATGAGGGAATCATCAATCAAATCAAATTGCAACTGGCCAAATTAGAGGATGTTAAAAAAGTTGAAGAGATACCAGAGGATCTACTGTTTATCCGTGAAGTTGTATTGATCAAGGTTGAGGTAAATAAAGATCAAAAGGATAACTTCTTAAAAGCAGTAAAAGATTTTGGAGGACGCTGTCAGTTGATCGAAAAGGGATGTTGTGTCGTGGAATTGACAGATACACCGGCAAGCATTGATTATTTCATTGAAGAATTACAGGATTATAAGATTGTGGAAATCAGCCGCACCGGTGGTGTGGCGATGGAATTATCCAGAAACGATTAGTCTTTTCAAGCATCTTTTGATGCTATAAGATAGGAATTACCAGAACAGGAGGAAAAAGATATGGTAAAGGTGTATTATGATGCAGATTGTAATTTGGATTTATTGAAAGGAAAAACGGTTGCTATTATCGGATATGGCAGTCAGGGACATGCGCATGCGCAAAACTTGAAGGATAGTGGTGTCAAGGTCGTTGTAGGTTTGCGACCAGGCTCTAAGAGTCGTGCCAAAGCAGAAGAAGCTGGCTTAACAGTTATGGATACCGCAGATGCCGCAAAAGCAGGCGATGTTGTAATGATCTTGGCTCCGGATCAGAATCAGCCGGATATTTATGAAAAGGATATTAAACCAAACTTGGAAGAAGGCAATATGTTGATGTTTGCCCATGGTTTTGCAATTCATTTTAATCAGATCGTCGCACCGGAAGGAGTCGATGTTACCATGTGTGCCCCAAAAGGTCCGGGACATACCGTTCGCAGTCAGTATTTAGAAGGAAGAGGGGTACCTTCTTTGATTGCCATCCATCAGGATGCAACCGGTAAAGCACGTGAATATGCATTGGCTTATGCAAGTGGAATCGGTGCTGGTCGTGCCGGCATCATAGAAACTACCTTTAAAGAAGAAACAGAAACTGATTTATTCGGTGAACAAGCTGTCTTATGTGGTGGTGTCTGTGAATTGATGCAGGCTGGTTTTGATACGTTGGTTGAAGCCGGTTATGAACCGGAAATGGCATATTTTGAATGTATCCATGAAATGAAACTGATTGTTGATTTGATTAATAGCGGTGGTTTTGCAATGATGCGTTATTCAATTTCTGATACTGCGGAATATGGTGATTATGTAACTGGTAAACGTTTGATTACCGAAGATACAAGAAAAGAAATGAAGAAAGTATTAGCTGAGATTCAGGATGGAACCTTTGCTGGTAATTGGATTACCGAAAATAAATCCGCAGGCCGTGCTCACTTCTTGGCAATGCGCCGTGTCCATGCCCAGCATCCATCAGAAAAGGTTGGTGCACAGCTGCGTAAGATGATGAGCTGGTTAAAAAAATAAGAAGAGCAGGTGAAGAAGGATGAGTAGAGCAAGTGATCGAGTTTTAAAGGGAGATGCCTGCGCGCCGCAGCGCTCCCTCTTCTATGCTTTGGGATTAACCGAAGAAGAATTAAATCGTCCCTTGATCGGTGTTGTCAGTGCGTATAGTGAAATTGTTCCGGGACATTTGCATTTGGATAAGATTAGCGAGGCCGTGAAAGCCGGTATTCGCATGGCAGGTGGTACGCCAATCATGGTACCTAGCATTGGTGTATGTGATGGTATTGCCATGGGGCATATTGGAATGAAGTACTCCTTAGCATCTCGTGAATTGATTGCGGATAGTGTAGAAACCATGGCTAATGCGCATGGGTTTGATGGTTTGGTACTTGTACCGAATTGTGATAAGATTGTTCCTGGTATGTTGATGGGCGCTTTGCGCGTGAATCTGCCAGCTGTAGTCATGAGTGGAGGAGCGATGCTGCCTGGTAATGATAAAGGCAAAGATATGAGTTTATCGACCATGTTTGAAGCGGTAGGAGCGAAAAAAGCAGGACTGATTGATCAAGAAGAATTGACGTACATTGAACAAAATGCTTGTCCAGGATGTGGATCTTGTTCCGGTATGTTTACAGCGAATTCGATGAACTGTCTATGTGAAGTGTTGGGAATTGCCTTGCCTGGCAATGGCACCATACCAGCCGTTTATTCGGCTCGCATGCAGTTAGCTAAAAAAGCCGGTATGGCAATCATGGATATGGTAGAAAAAGATATCAAGCCTAGAGATATCATAAATGAGCAGGCTTTACGTAATGGATTGGCTTGTGATATGGCATTAGGCTGTTCCTCAAATACGGTCTTACATCTTTTGGCCATTGCGAAAGAAGCGCATGTGGATATTGATCTGGATATAATCAATGAGGTATCACAAAAAACTCCAAATCTGTGTAAATTAGCACCTGCCGGACCGGATCATATCGTAGATTTGTATCGTGCCGGTGGCGTACAGGCAGTTATGAAAGAATTGCAGAAGAAACAATTGATTGATGATTCTTTAATGACCGTAACTGGCAAGACAATCAAAGAAAATTTAGCTAAGGCTGTCAATTTAGATCATAAGATCATCAAGGATATTGATACACCTAATTCACCTACTGGTGGCATTGCCGTATTATTTGGTAACATAGCACCAAAAGGCTGTGTGGTAAAGCGCAGCGCTGTGGATCCTAGTATGTTGGTGCATACAGGACGTGCCCGTGTCTTTGATAGTGAAGAAGATGCTATTGATGCTATTTATCAGGGAAAAATTGTCAAAGGCGATGTTGTCGTTATCCGCTATGAAGGACCAAAAGGTGGACCGGGCATGCGAGAGATGCTGAATCCAACAAGTGCATTGGCTGGTATGAAACTGGATAAAGAAGTCGCTTTGATTACGGATGGAAGATTCTCTGGGGCAACTCGTGGGGCAGCTATCGGACATGTATCACCGGAAGCCGCAGCGCATGGCCCGATTGCCATCATTCAAGAGGGAGATACCATCAGCATCGATATCAATGCCGGTAAGATCAATCTGATGATTGATGAAGCAGAAATGCAAAAACGGATGGATGCTTGGGTGAAACCAGAAGCGAAAATCAAAGAAGGCTGGCTGTATCGCTATGCACATCTTGTAACTTCGGCGGATGAAGGTGCTGTTTTAAAATAAGAAAATAAGAAGCAGACAGTATAATTGAGACTGTTTGCTTTTTCTCTGGCATGATGAAAGAGGTTGTTGCATATAGTAAGAAAGTGGATGAAACATATGTAAAAATTGATTGTAAAAAATTTCAAAAAAAGATATATTTTGTAACATAAATGCGGTATAATAAAAGACATGAAAGTGAGTTGATAGTATGGCAGTTAAGGATTTGATCCTTCCATCACATTATGAAAATAAATTAGATGTCATCTCAACAGAGGTTGCCATTAAATATGTAAAAGATTTATTTGAACGTAGATTGGCTCATCATTTGAATCTTATGCGCATTTCGGCGCCGCTGTATGTAAGAAAAAGTAGTGGATTAAACGATAATTTAAATGGTGTTGAGCGTCCAGTAGGCTTTGATATTAAAGAGATTGATGAAGATGAAATGGAGATTGTCCATTCACTTGCTAAATGGAAGCGAATGGCATTAAAACGTTATCATATCGGCTATGGAAAAGGTATTTATACGGATATGAATGCCATCCGTCGTGATGAAGATTTGGATAATCTGCACTCCACATATGTTGATCAGTGGGATTGGGAAAAAATTATCGATCGTCATGATCGTAATCTTGATTTCCTAAAAATGACAGTGCGTAATATTATGAAGGCGCTTAAAGAAACAGAGAAAGAATTGGATATCATCTTTGAAAATTTAGAACCGTTTATACGCGAGGATGTGTATTTTATTACCGCACAAGAACTCGAAGATCGCTATCCGGATATGACGCCTAAAGAAAGAGAATATACGATTACAAAGGAACATAAAACAGTATGTATCATGCAAATTGGCGATATTTTATCCAGTGGGCAGAAACATGATGGACGTGCACCGGATTATGATGACTGGTCATTAAATGGAGATATTCTTATTTACTATCCTATTTTGGATTGTGCTGTCGAAATTAGCAGTATGGGCATTCGTGTAGATGCTAAGGCACTACAAGAACAGCTGAAAAAAGCTGATTGTGAAGAACGTTTAACTTTGCCTTATCATCAAATGTTGTTACATGATGAATTGCCGCTTACAATAGGTGGAGGGATTGGGCAATCAAGAATATGTTTGATTCTTTTAAATAAAGCACATATCGGTGAGGTGCAGGTATCACAGTGGAGCGATGATATGATTGCCGAATGTGAACGACATCATATATATTTATTATAGTGATAAGTATCAATATTTGAGAGGCATATTATTGCATATGATAGTAACTATCATTGCTATTTTAATTCATAGTATGATGGTTTAAAAAGTGCTTACGTAAATAAAGGTTGGAACAATAGCACTGTGTGTTTTGGTAAAGATAAAGCTAGTGAAAAAAAGTGAAGAGGACACATGATCGTATCCTGTTCACTTTTTTGATGTGTTCTTAAGTAGGATAGCATTTTTACTAGCATATTCATTTTGTTGTTTTACACTGTATGATTTTTTATTCATAGCATGCTCTAATCAACAGCATGGATTTTAGCTGACAATGCCGTGAAAAAGCTATTTTCTTTTGTTTTCTCTGTGTTCATCTAGCAATCGTTGAATGACGGCTGCATCTGGATCGATATAAATGGTCTTATAGGTCGTTAAGGATACAAAGCTTCCTTTATTGCCAGGAATCTTTTTTAATTGTCGTTGTTGGCAGTAATTGATTGGAACACTGGAGGAATAGCGCCCGATAGAATACCAGGCAGCTAACATGGCCGCAGTCCGTAAAGCAGCTTCATTTGGCTGTTCTAAAGTAAGGATGACATGAGCACCATGCAAATCTTTTGCGTGCAACCATGTATCTTTTTTTCGTGCGAGTTTCCATGTGACATAGTCATTCTGCAAATTGTTTTTACCTACATATATGCGATAATCATCAAATAGAAACGTTTCATAATGAGGAAGCTCTTGCTTTTTCTTTTTCCGGATACGACTTTTCTGTGCACGTAAATACCCTTGTTTTACCAATTCTTCCCGTATCTCAATGGCATCTTGAACACCAGCTTGCGATAATTGCGTTTCCATAGCCTCAAAATATGCAATTTCTTTCTCACACAAAGCGATTTGTTCCCTTAAAATACTCTGTGCTCGTTTGCTTTTATGATATTTCTGATACCAGCGATTGGCATTACCTTTTATATCAAAACGCATATCGATAGGAATCGCAATCTCTTCTCCTGTTTCAAAAGAGGGCAGCGTAATTATCGGTTGTTTCTCAATTTCATGCATATAAGCAAATAATAAATCCCCATATTCTCGATATTTATCACAATCCATAGATTCAGCTAAAGATTGCTTAAGTTTTGGGAGCTTTGAGGTGTTTTTATGCAACTCGCGTTTGACACTGCGATATAAATCTTGACTTTGTTGTTTGATGCGCACTTTTTCTTCTTTTTCATAAAACAGAATATCCATGCCATGCATTAAAGGATATTGACGATACGTATCTGTTAGATGTGTAAGTGGAATACAATGAAAATAAACCTGATCTTTAACATCGCTAATATATAAAGTGTTGGAATCGTGAATCTTCTTTAAAATATCGTTGAATGCCTCACCTTTGTGCATGCGGTATTGTACCTCTTTAGACAAGAGTGGGGAAAAGCCATGAAACTGTTTGCTGAAAGATTCTTCGGCATCAAATGGTCCGTGATGATATGGGTCTTGTTTGTTACTGTGTGGCTCTGGCAAGGTAAATACTGCACCGGGTAAAATGGTACGTTTACTGTTTTCAAACGGCGGGATACGTTTTAAGGCATCAACGATGCGTCCATCTTCATCTACCAAAATGATATTGGCATATTTGCCCATTAATTCAATATATAAGTGCTTTTTATGAATATCACCTAATTCGTTGCGTGCTTCCAACTCCATATGGAGGATACGGTCAAGACCAAGCTGTTCTATGGTATGGAGGATGCCGCCATCAATCTGTTTTCGCAACAACATTAAAAAGTTGCTGGGAACCTCCATTGTCGTATAGGATTCTTTTGTGAAATTTATACGATTATAAACGCTGTGCAAA
The DNA here is from genome assembly GCF_004341945.1 of Longicatena caecimuris. GTDB lineage: Bacteria > Bacillota_I > Bacilli_A > Erysipelotrichales > Erysipelotrichaceae > Longicatena > Longicatena caecimuris. The sequence continues at coordinate 32,277 of NZ_SMBP01000011.1, read as the reverse complement.
GAGATTAACAGTTTTTGATTGCCTGTTTGGGTACGTAATGTAAATAATAATTCAGTATCACTTATTTGTTGCAATTTTAATAATTTAGCTGGTAAAGCTTGCGCTATTTCTATTCGTAACTGTCTTAATAATAATCCATCAATTGCCATGCTTATCACCTCGTGAGTAACATTATAGCATAAAAGCAGAAAATAGCGAAAACATGTTTGACAAGCGAAATCACTACTAGTAAAATAAGTATAAAGAATAGAGGGTGTGCAAATGAAAAAAGGTCTGTTAATTATTATCAGTGGTCCTAGTGGAGTAGGAAAGGGAACCGTGCGTAATTACTTTATGAATGATGCGTCATTGAAATTGGCATATTCCATTTCCATGACGACAAGATCACCAAGAGCTGGTGAACAGGATGGCGTTGATTACATATTCACTACGAAGGAAAAATTTGAAGAGGCAATCCAACATGGTGAACTTTTAGAATGGGCTGAATTTGTTGGCAATTATTATGGCACTCCCATGTCACAGGTAGAAAAACTGCGCAATGAAGGAAAAAATGTCCTTTTGGAAATCGAAGTGCAGGGGGCTACGCAAGTAAAAGAAAAATGTCCAGATGCTTTAACAATATTTATTATTCCACCGAGTATGGAAGAATTGGAAAATCGAATTCGCGGTCGTCGAAGTGAGCCAGAAGAGGTTGTACAGCAGCGTTTGGCGAAAGCTGGAAAAGAAATGAAGATGGTGAATAATTATAAATATATTGTTTGTAATGATGACCCTAAATTGGCTGCAGAATTAATCAGTTCGATCATTAGACGTCACATGGAAACGGATAATAAATAACTTTATACGCACATGGTTCATGTGCGTTTTATTAAACATTTGAGTATCCTACAAGAAGCGCATGGAGGGTATATATGCAGATAACGAAAGAGGAAATAAAACGTGTCGTTAGTAATGTACAAAATTATACTTTGGCAAAGAAATATCTGAAGGCTGCTGATATAGAAAGCATGGTCGTTTTATGTGATGCATCCGGACAATATCATGTGGATGCCCATATAAATCAGGATGTTTATAGTAATCATATTACCATTACCATAGATGAAAATTATCATGTGACGGCATATGAATGTAGTTGCCCTTTTTGTACGCAAGAAAGTGGCTGTGCTCACGTTGGTGAAGTGTTGATGATCATCTCTATTATGGAGCCATGTATGTTCCCTTATCATTTTCAAAGACAGAAATTCTTACTTCGTTATCAGGAATATCAGCAAACCAGAAATAATGAAGAAGAGCAAAAACAGCAAAATAGCCTATTACAGCGATATGAAGAACGTAAGGCAAGACGGTTGCGTGAATACGAGGAATATCGGCGTCAATTAGAACTTGAACAGCGTAAGCGTCTTATGGAGAAAGCGCATGAATGGCTGGATGAGCAGTGGCATAAGGATCAACAGTTTCCCATTCTGCAAGGACATCAGGATATCCATTTATATGTGCAGTTAGAGAATATAGGTAGTGAATATGGAAGTCATTTAAGGGATTGCTATATTTCATTAAAAATTGGCAAAGGCCGTAAACGCATGTACATCGTTAAGAGAATACAGGAATTTCTGGAAGCTATCGCTCATGAAGAATATATCAGTTATGGAAAAGAGCTAGCTTTTACTCATACGATGGAGCAATTTGATGTAACATCACAAGAGCTTATTCAACTGTTAAAGGATAATATGTCCGATCATCTTTATTATTATTCAGGACGTGAAATGCGGATACAAGAAGAAAAACTGGATGCTTTTTATGACAAGATGCTGGATATACCAAGGGAGTTTCGTGATTTTAATCTTGTGGAAGAAAAAGGAAAGATGTGCATTGAAATACTTCCTAAGGATGAGGATTATCAGATTGTTCTGTTAAGCCCCAAACGCAATATGATCTTGGGGAAAGAGCATGTGTATAAAATTAAGGAAAAGACGCTGATTCGTAAAACGATGAATCATTACAGCGTTTCTTTATTAAAACAACTACTAGAAGAAGATTTTTGGATTGGTAAAAACGATATTCGTCGTTTTCAAGGCCATATCATAAAACAGTGTAAAGGCTATCTTACGGTGAAGAATAAAGAATGTCTGCCTGTTTATATGGAAGAAGACTATATACAGCTATTTGCGGATATGGATGAGCAAGGATTAATTAGTATCCGCATCAAAGCACACATGCCTGATGGTACCATAGTGAATGGCTTTGATGATACGGTGAAGGAGCAACTTTTGCATGTACAGTTGGTATGTGAATGCGTACAGGCATATGCACAAACGATTGATTATGATGGACATGTTGCTTATCTAAGCCAACAGCAGGATACAACATTAGTCTTTCTACAGGAAGGCTTACCATACTTAAGCCGTTATTGTGATATCTTTGTATCCGATGCGTTAAAGAGCATCAATGAACCTATGGCCATGCATGTAAGTGTTGGCATTGGCATGTCAAATGATCTTTTACAGATTGATATTGCCAGTGTTGATGTTACAGCGGATGAGTTATATGATATTTTAAGGGCATATCGAAAGAGACGGAAATATTATCGTCTGATGGATGGACGCTTATTATCTTTAGAAGGAAAAGAGCTAGAAGAAACCAATGCTTTATTAGATGATTTAGCAATTGATTTAAAAGATATTAAAAAAGGCAGTGTACAAATGCCAGCATATCGCAGCTTTCATATGGAAGATGTTTTACAGCAAGATCATGATGTCGATATTACAGCGAAGCAAAGCTATGTAGATTATCTTTCACAATATCACAAAAAGGATATCAAGCTAGCGGACATTGCTTCTCGTTATGAACATGTGCTGCGTGATTATCAAAAAGAAGGTGTGAAATGGATGCAGACATTGCACCATTATCATTTCGGTGGTATTTTAGCAGATGATATGGGCTTAGGAAAAACTTTGCAGGTCATTGCTTTATTAGAAACAATGAAGCAAGAAGGACAGGTTTCCTTGATTGTTACTCCAAGCTCTTTGGTGTTAAATTGGGAAGATGAATTGCAGAAATTTCAGGCGGATTTGCGTGTACAATGCATTATGGGAAATGCCAAAGAAAGATGCATGCAAATAGCATCTTTCTCACAATATGATGTATTGATAACATCTTATGATTATTTAAAACGTGATATTACACAGTATGAAACCATTCATTTTTACTATCTTGTATTAGATGAAGCACAGTTCATTAAGAATCAAAAGACGAAAAATGCGGAATGTGTGAAGCAGCTTAAAGCTGTGCATCGCTTGGCATTGAGTGGTACTCCGATTGAAAATACATTAGCTGAATTATGGAGCATTTTTGATTTTTTAATGCCGGGATATTTGTTTAATTATCATTATTTTCAAACACATTTCGAAAAGAATATTGTACAAAATCATGATGAGCAAACACAAATGAAACTGAAAAAGATGGTGGAACCGTTTATTTTAAGACGTACCAAAAGCAAGGTCTTAAAGGAGTTACCAGATAAAATTGAACATACGCTCATGATTCCATTTGAAGATACTGAAAAGAAACTATATTTGGCAAATTTATCTCAGGTCAATCAAGCATTAAGCAAACATCTGCAGATGGAACGTCCGGATAAATTTGCGATTCTTGCCATGTTAACGCGGCTTCGTCAGATTTGTTGTGAACCGCGTATCCTATATGAGAACATTACTACTGCAAGTAGTAAATTACTATATTGTTTGGATTTGTTAGAAACTTTACGGGAAAATCATCAAAGAGTCTTGTTGTTTTCATCATTTACATCTGTATTAGATATCTTGGAAGAGGAACTTATCAAGCGTCGTTTTTCTTATTTGAAGCTGACAGGCAACAATACAAAACAACAGCGCCGCGATATGGTACAGCAGTTTCAAAATGGTTTGACAGATGTTTTCCTAATATCTTTAAAGGCCGGGGGAACCGGATTGAATTTGACAGCAGCAAGTGCTGTTATACATTTTGATCCATGGTGGAATGTGTCTGCGCAAAATCAAGCAACTGATCGTGCGTATCGCATCGGTCAGAATCAGAATGTACAGGTTTACAAGCTGATTATGAAAGATAGTATTGAAGAAAAAATACAAACATTGCAGAAGATGAAAAAAGATTTATCAGATCATTTTGTAGAAGAAAATGAAGGCAGTATTTATCATATGTCTTATGATGAAATTGTTTCCCTTTTTGATATGGAATAAGCCATTCCAAATAAGAAACATGCTCGTATCCTGTAGAGCAGAAAGGACATTTTGTTTATGAAAAAAACCATGGAAAGATTATCGAATTTTGAAATTTTAAGAATCATCAGCATGTTGTTGATCATATGTCATCATTTTGCGTTGTATAGTGGTTTTCGATATCCTTCATCCACGATAACAATGAATAGCGTCTTCATTCAATTTTTATCATATGGGGGTCAGCTTGGCGTTAACTTATTCGTATTGATCAGTGGTTATTTTTTGGTAAAGAATGAATTCAAAGTAAAAAAAGCGGTGAAGCTGTGGATGGATATTTCTATATATGCGATTATCATCATGCTTATATTTGCTATTGCCGGTACCGATTTCAACTTCTTTGAAGTCGTAAAGAATATCTTTCCGATACCTTATAACATGTGGTGGTTTGCGACATCTTATTTCATGATGTATTTGCTATCCGGATATATCAATAAACTAATTTGTGCTTTATCTAAAAGGGAATTGGATCATCTCATCTTATTGTTAATCGTCATATGTTCGATTCTGCCTACGTTTATGGCAGCACGTATGACATCTACCCTTATGTGGTTTTTTCTGTTATATATCATCGCTGCCCGAATACGTTTATATGCATTGACAAATAAAGTTTTTGATCACAGTTTAATGATTGGGGCAATAGGATATGTTTTCTGTTTAGGATCTTGTGTACTATTTGATATCATTGGTACAAAAATTGCTATTTTTAGTGATTATGCTACTTATTTTGCAAGAATAGATTCCATCACGATGTTGTTTTGTTCAATCTTCTTATTTATAGGATTCAAAAATCTAAATATTAAGCATTCTAAGGTGATAAATACGATTGCCGCAACAACCTTCGGTGTTTATTTACTTCATGAAAATGAATATATTCGACCATTCTTATGGAAAACGGTATTTCATAGTGCGGAACATGCGAACGATAATCGTTTAATTTTATATGCGATAGGGGCAATCCTAGCTACGTTTGCGCTATGTTCTTTCATTAGTTATACATATAATAAAACAATCGGGCGATGGATAAATGCCCTATTAACCAAAGCAAAATAGGTAATCATAAATTTAAGCATCCATTTGAAAAAAGTCTTATACATAAGCTCAAAAAAAATCCCCGCACTGCCAACTAGCGAAGGGCAAGTGTAGGGGATTTTTTAGAATAGGTGATTAAACGATACCTTGTTCAATCATAGAATCCGCAACTTTAATGAAACCAGCAATATTTGCGCCAACCATAAAATTATCAGGAGCGTCATATTCTTTTGCTGTTTCACTCACTGTCTTATAAATGTTTTCCATAATATCTTTTAATCTAGCATCCACTTCTTCTGCTGTCCAAGAAAGGCGCAAAGAATTCTGTGACATTTCTAATGCAGAAGTGGCAACACCACCGGCATTGCTTGCTTTACCTGGAGCAAACAGGATGTGATTTTGCATCAGTACATCAATCGCATCTGGCGTTGTTGGCATATTAGCACCTTCGCATACGGCGATAACACCATTTTTGATTAATGTTTCAGCATCTTCTTTGTTTAATTCATTTTGCGTAGCACATGGGAGTGCGATGTCGCAAGGGGTATTCCAAATACGACCATCCTTATGGAAAACAGAACCTTTCACGCTTTTTGCATATTCAGAAATGCGTCCGCGGCGAACTTCTTTGATTTCTTTCATAACATCTAAATTGATGCCGTTTTCATCAATGATGTAGCCACTGGAGTCACTCATAGCGATGACCTTGGCACCTAGCATCGTTGCTTTTTCCGCTGCATAAATAGCTACATTTCCACTACCGCTGATAACAACTTTTTTTCCTTTAAAGGAGTTACCTTTATCTTGCAGCATAGCTTCTGTAAAATAGCAAAGGCCATAACCTGTAGCCTCTGTTCTTACTAAAGAACCGCCCCATTTCAAACCTTTACCGGTCAAGACTCCGCAAAACTCATTGCGGATGCGTTTATATTGTCCAAACATATATCCAATTTCACGTGCTCCAACACCAATATCGCCAGCTGGAACATCTGTGTTAGGACCGATATATTTGCATAATTCAGTCATGAAACTTTGACAAAAGCGCATAACTTCAGCATCACTTTTTCCTTTTGGATCAAAATCACTTCCGCCTTTGCCTCCGCCGATAGGCAGTCCAGTCAAAGAATTTTTGAAAATTTGTTCAAATCCTAAGAATTTGATGATTGATATATTTACGCTTGGATGAAAACGAAGACCACCTTTGTATGGTCCGATAGCGGAGTTAAACTCAATGCGATAACCGCGATTCACTTGTAGTTTTCCCTGATCGTCTACCCAAGGCACACGGAAGATGATTTGACGTTCTGGCTCAACGATGCGCTCAAATACACCTTTTTTTATATATTCCGGATGTTTCTCTGCAACCTTTTCCAGAGAAAGTAATACTTCGTCAACAGCCTGAATGAATTCCACATCATTTGGGTTGCGTTTGATGACAGCTTCTTTAATGTAATCTAATTTAGCCATAGTATTCCTCCTTTTAGCCTGCCTATATTATATACGCAAAAAGAAAAAATGAAAATAAAAAATTTAATTTTTTCATATTTTTGAAAATATATTCATTTCTTATGAAAAATAGAACCATATAATTTCGTGTTATTCCGACGCATTTTGAAACCTGCATCGCTTACGATGATAGCGGTGATAAGATGAAAGCAAGTGAAATGCGGGAAGGGCAGCGTGCTATAATTCAGCATATTGAAATGTCAAAGACAGATAAAAAACGTTTATTCTATTTAGGCATCTATGAAGGAGGCGTCCTTACGATGCTGCAAAAAGCGCCCATGAAGGATCCTATATTATATTTTGCACAAGGCAATCAATTGATTCTAAGAAAAAAAGATGCTCAAAACATTCAGGTGGAGGTGATTTAATGAAACAGTATCAGGTGGCCTTTGTAGGCAATCCAAACGTTGGGAAAAGTGCCTGGATCAATGCGTTAAGTAATGCGCATTTCCAAGTGGGGAATTGGCCAGGTGTTACCGTTGAAAAGAAAGAAGCCATCGTCACATGGGGAGATGCTCAATATCATTTTATTGATCTTCCCGGCTGTTACAGTTTAGAAACAATAGGGAATGAAGAACGTATAACCACACAGTTCCTAAAAGAAGCACACGTAGATATCATCGTAAATGTGCTTGATGCAACCAACCTGTCTAGAAATTTATTACTCACTTTGTCATTGCGTGAATTGCAGCTGCCCATGCTTTTATTGTTTAATTTTATGGATGAAGTAGAAAAACAACATATTCACATCGATATGAATGCATTACAGCGACGCCTTCAAATACCAATATTGCCTTACAGTGCTTTGGATAAAAAACATTATGGAGAAGTAAAAAAGGCAATCATCCAAATGACGAAACAAAAGGTCTGTTATTATCCATTGTTAGAAAAACAAGAATTACAGGTATACATACAGTTGTTTGAGCGTATCGAAAAGGCAGTTCCTAAAGATAGCGTTTATGAAGAAGATGAATTGCATCGACTTTGTATGCGTTTTATCCATAAGGATGCTGCAACATGGCGGCAATTAAAAAACTGGGGGATACAAGAGATAGAATTACAAGCGTTTGCACAAAGGTTGGATGATAAAACGATGCAGCAACACCGCTATGAGATCATTCATTCCTTTATGAAGTATGTAAAACAAGATGAACATCAACGCTATGCAATATCACGGCGCATTGATCGTATGATTTTGCATCCATATCTTGGTATGCCAATCTTTTTGGCTATTTTTACAATAGTATTGTTATTTGTTTTTCAAGCCAGTGCCCCATGGACGACTTTTATTGATTATCTGATTCATGACATTTTATACAAATATCTGGCAGTTGGAATAAGTTTTTTACCAATAGCAGTGCAAAAACTGCTTCTGGATGGTATTCTTGCCGGTGTTGGCGGAGTACTGGTTTTTCTTCCTTTAATGGCTTTTCTCTACATGGTCTTATCGATCCTAGAGGAAAGCGGTTATATGTCACGCATTGCTTTTCTATTAGATCGAGCTATGCGAAGTTTTCATTTAAGTGGGAAAAGCTTTGTGTCCTTATTGTTAGGCTTTGGTTGTAATGTACCGGCAATCTATTCTACCCGCACCTTAGATAATGAAAAACAGAAAAAAATGTGTGCTTTATTAATCCCTTTTATGTCATGTGGAGCGCGTTTACCTATTTATGTTTTATTCGCTGCGGCATTCTTTCCCCACAAAGCCGGATTGATGATTGTTACCATGTATGCATTAGGTGTCTTTTTGGCCCTTATCTTAGCCTTTGTCTATTCACGATTTACGGCGTTTAAAGAAGATGCTATCTTTATCTTAGAGCTGCCTCCTTACCGTCTTCCTAAACTACGCATGGTCTTTGCCAAAGTAGTCTTGGAAGTAAAAGGTTATATCAAAAAAGCCACTGGGATAGTTTTATGGGCCATGGTTATTTTATGGGGTCTATCTTATTTCCCTAATGGACAGGTATCAACTAGTTATTTAGCAACTATATCGCAGAAGGTAGCGCCTCTTTTTGAGCCATTAGGCTTTGGCAATCGTTGGGAATGTGTGGCAGCATTGCCTGGAGGTATCATTGCGAAAGAAACAATTGTCGGCTACTTTGAAACGCTTTCCCATCCATTGAAAGAGGAACAAACACAACAATCCTTACAGCCGCTGGAAGATATGGCGGCAATTGGTAAACATGCCCAAACGGCATTAACGGATAGTATTTTTGCCTTCATCCGACCACAAATTCGTCTGAAGCCGGATAACGATGCCCAGGTATCTATGATACAATCCTTATGGTCAGATGAACATGCGAATCTTAGAGCTTTTTGTTTTATGGTTTACGTCTTATTAAGCATTCCTTGTATTATGACCTTGCAAGCGATGTATCATGAATATGGATGGAAACTGATGAGCATATCGATTGGCAGTATGTTATTAATACCATATCTAGTTTCCTTACTTATCTTTCAGATCTTTTCTTTATTTTAATACTAATACAAAGGAAAGCTGTGCAGGAGTATAAGAAATCAGGAATTTCCTGATTTTTTCTTATTTGATGAAGGATGATTGTTATTCACAGTAATTGTCCTTCCTTATGATGTATAAAACCGTAAAACAAATAGCAATTCCTTGATTTTTGTTTCCTATTTTGAAAAAAAAGACTATAATGATAAAGAATAAATTTTTTAAAGGAGAATCTTTCTTATGGCAAGAGTTAGTGAAACTTTTTTGAATTCGTATCAAGCAATGCAGATGGACAAGCTTCAAAAACCAATCATTTTTGTTGTGGATATGATTAATGGATTTGTAAAAGAAGGCGCATTACATGATGAAGCAATTCATGATATCACTGCGAATATCCAACATTTGCTTCAAGATAAAGCGTGTCGGTGTATCTTTATCGCAGATGCCCATCCGCCAAAGACAAGAGAATTTAATGCTTATCCAAGCCATTGTGTCATTGGTACAAGTGAAAGTGAAATCATTGAGGAATTACAACCTCATGTAGATGAAGTAATGCATAAAAACAGCACAAATACCTTTACATGTCCAGACTTTCAAGCATTTTTGGGAAAACGTATTCAGAATTACCAGGATATTGTCATCACCGGTTGTTGTACCGATATTTGTATCCTACAATTTGCGCTGTGTTTGAATGCCTGGTTAAATGAACATAATTATGATGATATGCGTATTATTATTCCTATTGATTGTATTGATACTTTTCATATCGAAAATGTTCATGAGTGTGTTACGCATAATGAATATAGTATCCGCAATATGGAGAGTAATGGAATCTTAATGGTTTCAAGGATAGAAAGAGGGTAAGCTGTATGAAAAGTCTAGATTATAAGTTTGATTTTCGAGATGAACGTAACTTGAGTTTGGTCATGGATTTTTATGAATTGACCATGAGCCAATGCTATTTTAATTCAGAAGCGCGTGAGCGTATCGTAACCTTTGATTTGTTTTATCGTAAGAATCCGGATAATGGTGGATATGCTGTATTTGCCGGCTTAGAAGAAATCATCGGCTATATTCAAAATCTTCATTTTGAAGATGAAGATATTGCCTATTTGCGTTCCTTACATAAATTTTCAGATGCCTTTTTAGATTATTTGCGTCATTTTATCTTTACGGGTGATATTTATGCCATCAAAGAAGGAACACCAGTCTTCCCCTATGAACCATTAATTCGTGTAAGAGCAAAAATTATTGAAGCACAGCTGTTGGAAACAGCAATGCTTTTATGTGTGAATCATCAAACCTTAATTGCGACAAAAGCACGAAGAATTGTCAAAGCTGCAAAGGGAAGAGCAATCATGGAATTCGGTGCACGCCGTGCCCATAATTTTGATGCAGCCAATTATGGAGCAAGAGCTGCTTATATCGGTGGTGTAGCAGGTACGGCAACAACATATGCCGGTCAAAAATTTGGTATGCCTGTCTTAGGTACAATGGCACATTCTTTTGTTCAATCTTTTGATAATGAATATGATGCATTCTTAGCTTATGCAAAAACATATCCGGATAGCTGTACCGTTTTGCTAGATACCTATGATACTTTAAAAAGCGGTCTGCCGAATGCGATTCGCGTCGCTAAGGAATATTTGGAACCTAATGGCTATCGTATGCAGGGTGTGCGCATTGATTCTGGAGATATGGCATATTTGTCTAAGAAGATTCGTAAAGCTTTGGATGCGGCGGGAATGGAAGACTGCAACATCGTTGTGTCCAATTCATTGGATGAGTATTTGATACAATCCTTGATTTCGCAAGGGGCCCAAATCAATAGTATGGGTGTTGGCGAAAATCTTGTGTGCAGCAAATCCACGCCAGTGTTCGGCGGTGTTTATAAAATGAGTGCGGTTTATGAAGATGAGAAAATGATTCCTAAAATCAAAGTCAGTGAAAATGTCGAAAAAGTAACGAATCCGGCATTTAAGGATTTATACCGGATATATGATAAAGAGACGATGAAAGCTATTGGTGATATCATGACGGTTCATGGAGAAGTGCTTGATCCTAATCAGGATTTGACTATTTATCATCAGATGAACAGTTGGAAAAATAAAACGATTCCAGCTGGAACCTATATCATAAAAGATTTATTAGAGCCAATTTTCATAAATGGTGAGCTTGTATATGATGTGCCGGAATTATCCGCAATACGTGATTACAGCGAAGCAGAATTCTCACATATGTGGGATGAAATTCTGCGCTTTGAATATCCACAGACATACTATGTGGATCTGTCGAAAAAGCTCTTAGATCTAAAACTTAAAATGTTGGAGGATGTTAAGCATGTCAATGCCAATAAATAAACGCGAACGTTTTTTGAAACGTCTGCTTTATGGTTGTGCTGCTGTTTATATCATCACGTTGTTTCTTGCCCTTTATCATAATTTTATGGTCAAAGATTATAATGCGCTAGGCATGGGGTTTGTAGCAATGCTGACACCGTTGATCGTTCCTGTCCTATTTAAGGTATTGCATTTTCAACCCGTATATGAAATCTATATCATATCGACTGTTTTCACCTATTTTGCGTCATTGATCGGCAGCAGTTTCCATTGGTATTCTTTGACAGGATTTGATAAGGTTCTGCATTTTTCCAGTGGTTGGATGTTTACAACAGTAGCCGTTATTCTGTTTTTCTTCATTCGGAAAAGTAATACCTTTCCTGAAAAAAAAGATTTCACTTTATTTTTAGTGTTTATTAATGCTGTGAATATCGCGATTGGAGAAATATGGGAGTTTTATGAATATGCGATGTTGATCTTCTTTGACAACGATTGCATCAATCATTATACACAAGGTGTACATGATACGATTACCGATGTTATGTGCGCTACCGTTGGCGGTATCTTATTAACCTTATTGATTGTTAGGTATTATAAGAGTGGGAAAAGTAATTTCTTTACGAATGTGTATGAGAAATTTTATGAACGTAATATCAAACCAAGAATGAAGGCGTAAAGCCTTTTTTTCTTCATTAAGCGATATGCATCTACGGCTTGGATGTTGCAAATATTTTTGGTTATTTTCTTGTTTTTTTGGTTATTTTCATGAAATTCATAGGATTATTGCTATGAAACACTTGCGTCTGTATATGTTTCGCGTTACTATGAATGTAGGGAAATGAGGGAATAGTTATGAAATTAAAAAAGATAATTGTAGTATTGCTAGCATGTATGTTAGGAATGGCAATGGGAGAACAACCGTTTTTCCAAATGAAAGCGAAGGAAAATGGAAATATCTCGTTTGCTGAACGAGAATCGCAAAAGACTTCGCAGACGAATCCAATAAACAAAGAGGCATCGAAAGGTTATCAACTAACAAGACCAGCCAGCAAGGTCAAAGCGTTAAAAAGTGTCAGTGCTTCTACAGACAGTAAGACTTATACACTGACAGCAAATATTCATGCAGTATTACAGGGGGATACTCTGACAATCAGTGGAACTGGTGAAATTCCTGATTATGATAAGAGTACGGCACCATGGGGCGATTATGATTATGATATTAAGAAGGTCATTATAAATAAAGGGATTACCAGTATTGGACAGCAAGCATTTCGCTATCTATATGCATTAGAAAGCGTAAGTCTGCCAGCAGGGCTTACGAGCATTAAAGATTCCGCCTTTTACAGATGTCGCCGATTACAAAAAGTAAGCGGTGGAGAATCTTTAAAAAGCATTGGTGAAGGAGCTTTTGTGTTATGTAGCGATCTTACTTCTTTTACCTTTCCAGAAGGACTGACAACAATCGAGTCTTTCGCTTTTCAGGATACAGCATTAAGCACTGTTACATTGCCTGCATCATTGAAAACCTGTAAAGAACTAGCATTTATGCGAAGTGTATCAACATTTAATGTAGCTGCAGGAAATCCAGTGTATAGTAGTAAAGATGGAGTGTTGTATAACAAAGATAAGACAGAATTAGTTGCTTATCCAGCAAATAAAACATCAGCTTCTTTTACGATACCATCCAGTGTGACAACAATAGCATCTTATGCCTTTAGTGATGTTGAAGAATTACAAGCTATATACATCCCTTCATCAGTTAAAACAATGAAGGATTGGGTATTTGTACGCTCAGGCATTACTTCTTTGACGTTACCATCCTCTTTGAAAGAGTTAGGTTATGGTGTTGCGGAAGATTGCCAAAATCTGACTACAGCAACGATTCATGCTTCTTTGGATACTTTACCTTATCTTTCATTTTCAGAATGCAAAAAATTAAACAGTGTAGTGTTTGATGGGAAAATAACGACCATTTTTGCAAGAGCTTTCTATCGTTGTGATAGTTTAAGCAATATTGTATTCCCTAATAGTCTTAAACAAATTAATGTGTATGCCTTCTATGGTTGTAAAAAATTAACTTCTTTAAAATTCCCAAGTTCATTGGAATATATTGAAGCAGGAGCCTTTGAAGCAGCCGGTGTGGATTTAGCGAAAGTGGTACCATCTACTTTATCTAAGATGAGCGATGGTAGTTATATTCAAATAGAAAATTTAAAAATTAAAGGAACTTCCATGTACACGGAAGCGAAAAAAGTGCTTGATCTAGTTAATAAGGAACGTCGGGCAAATGGCAGAGCTGATTTGATCATGGATGAAACATTGTTTGAAGCAGCCCAGCAAAGAGCAGCTGAGCTTGCCGTATATTATAGTCATACGCGTCCTTCCGGTTTAAGCTGTTATAGTGTTTCATCATTGATCGATGGTGAAAATATAGCAGCGGCTCAATCTAATGCAAACAGTGTAATGAATGATTGGAATCATTCACTTGGGCATCATTCTAATATCATAAATGGAAGTTTTCAGTCCATCGGTATTGGATGCTTTTATCATGATGGAGTACATTATTGGGTGCAAGTTTTCTCAAGAAGTAAAGGTACCAAAAAAACGACATACGCATCTGACGCTTTAAAAACTTATCAGATACAGGCAAAATACAATTCTCAGAACTATTCTATCAGCAGCACGAGTAAAACAATAAAACCAAATGCTTCAACTACCTTAAGTGTATACGGTCAAAACAATGGATGGAGTTTAGTAAGATATGAAGTAGAACCAAGTGTAATTCAATGGTCCAGTGGTGATAGCTCAATTGCAAACATCCGTAATGGCGTAGTTACTGGTGTTAAAGGAGGCAGTACAAAAGTATATGCACTTTGCCCAAATGGGAAGAAACTTACTGTGAATATCACCGTACAGCCCAATACTTATAAAATCACATACTATCTAAATGGCGGTACACAACAGGGAAATCCTTCTACTTATAATAATACTAGCAATACCATAACCTTAAAAAATCCCACACGAAAAGGCTATACGTTTAAGGGATGGTACAGTGATAGTAAGTATAAATACAGAGTAACGTCTATCAAGAAAGGCAGTACCGGAAATAAAACACTGTATGCAAAATGGAGCAAAAACACCTATAAACTTAGCTATCAACTGAACGGTGGGAAAAATGGTAAGAATCCATCCTCTTATACGGTAACCAGCAATACGATTACCTTAAAAAGTCCTACACGAAAAGGCTATACGTTTAAGGGATGGTACAGTGACAGTAAATATAAATACAAGGTAACATCCATTAAGAAAGGCAGTACCGGAAATAAGACACTGTATGCGAAATGGAGCAAAAACACCTATAAACTTAGCTATCAGCTAAACGGTGGGAAAAATGGTAAGAATCCTTCCTCTTATACGGCAACTAGCAATACGATTACCTTAAAAAGTCCAACACGAAAAGGCTATACGTTTAAGGGATGGTACAGTGACAGTAAATATAAATACAAGGTAACATCCATTAAGAAAGGCAGTACCGGAAATAAGACACTGTATGCGAAATGGAGCAAAAACACCTATAAACTTAGCTATCAGCTGAATGGTGGGAAAAATGGCAAGAATCCATCCTCTTATACGGTAACCAGCAATACGATTACCTTAAAAAGTCCAACACGGAAAGGCTATACGTTTAAGGGATGGTACAGTGACAGTAAATATAAGTATAAAGTGACATCCATTAAGAAAGGTAGTACGGGCAATAAGAAACTGTATGCAAGATGGAGTAAGCTTAGTGTAGGTAAGGGAAAAACACCAACTTTAAAAAATAGTGCAAAAGGGAAACTAAGTGTGAAATATGGTAAGGTAACCTACGCAAAGGGATATCAGATTACGTATTCCACGAGTTCAAAGTTTACGAAAAGTACAACCAAAAGCTTGTATACCAGTGCCACTTCAAAAACGCTGAGCAATATGAAAATAAAGAAAACGTATTATGTTAAGGTACGGGCCTATCAAACAGATTCTTTAGGCAGCAAAGTTTTTGGTTCCTATAGTACTGTTAGAAAAGTATATATTAAATATTAGTTAAGGAAGGGCATCCTTCCTTTTCTTTATAATATTATTTACATGATCACTTCTTTAAGGAAAAAGGAATCGATTACGATGTAACCGATTCCTCATGTATCGTCACTTGTTTTAAGTTTTCTTTTTCAGCATCCAAGCGATGTTTCTTTTCAATTAGCTTATCCATGATATCTTCTGCCATCTCTATTTTTTGTTCATTTAATAGATGATCATCAAAAAATAATTTCATAATTTGATAAGCTTCCCAGTTTACTTTTTCATCCATCAAAAGACGATGATGTCCTTCGTGAAGAATAATGAGCTTTTTACGTTCATGTGGGACTTTATCGTATGCATTTATGGAGCTTTTGATTGAGATAACTTCATCTTCATCACCATGTAGAAATAAGATTGGGCAATCAACCTTTGTAATATACTTTTTAAGGTTTTTAATGAGTTCACTAAAAGCACTATAAAAGGAACGGGGAAGTTGTATTTCTTCTTTTTTATCATTGGTCCATAAAGAAATTGCCGATTTGGTGATCGCATCCGTAATCATATCCATATTTATATAGCTAAATGCCGGCGCAAGTAAAACTAATTTTTTTACAGGTACCATAGCGGCTAAATAAGAAGCTATAACACCGCCCATAGAAAAGCCCACTAGGTAAATATCGCGATTTGTTTTTTTATATTGATCTAGCTGATCTTTTGCACGTTGTACCCAGCACATCCAATCATGATCTTCTTCATCAAATAAATCATACATATCAAACTGGACGATATCATATCCATCTTTTTTACCCCATAAGGCAAGATTATCAAATTCATGTTTACGTCTTCTTCCATAGCCATGAATTGTTAGGATTACAGGCTTTGTTTTTGGGGTTGTTGCTAGATTCTCTTTCTCGAAGTGTTTTTTTAGCCAATCAAACATAACATCCCTCCTTTACTTGTTTAATTATATCATAATTTACTTTTCTTTCTGTGTGAAATTGTCATATAATAAGAGAAGTCTATAAGGAGAATTCATGAAGAAAAAAGCAACGTTACTCATTACAAATCTTGAGAAAATTTATACTATGCAAACAATTAAACAAAAAGATGTTATTTATTCACACGCCTATTTGGCAATGCATCATGATGTCATATTGGAAATCGGTGAGGGAAGCTATACACATCTTTTGGATAAAGATACGCGAATCTTAGAAGGACGCAGTCATTTTGCGATTCCAGCATTTATTGAAACTGATGCAGTTTACCCTGCATGTGATGAATGGAATAAAACCAGAAAGTTGCAAGAATATCGCATGCAGTATATGCAGCATGGGGTCTTAACGATGGCGATGGATAGCCATGCACAATCCTTTCTTGAAATGGATATTGTCCCCAAACAAGCATTGACCTATCCTATTCTATATGGGAATGCTATTATCAAAGCATCAACAAAATATACCAAAAAACGGTTCTGTATTAGTACCAGAGATAACCATTTCATCATGCAGGATCCATTATTGCTGGCACAGTTGCTACATATCAAGCAGGGCATGGATGCCTTATTGCTTTTAAAGGCATTGACATGCTATCCTGCTAAAGCGCTACAATTACCCCATGTTGGTGTATTAAAAAAAGGAAAACAGGCGGATATCTTGATTTGTCATGGTAATTCTTTATCACATCTGTTTCAAGGTTTATATGAGAATCATATAACGCAAATCGTGAAGAAAGGTGTCCGCATCTATCCAAATCTGCTCATATAACACAAAGTTCGACAGTTTTTCAGCTCTTCGTCATATAGTATGTTAGAGAGGTGAAAACAAGTGGAAATCATACAACATGAAAAGGAAAAACAGAATGTGCTTCTGACAGGTGATTATTGTCCTAATCAGGCTCTCATTAATGAATTTCAAACAATCTTTTTTACTTGCAAGGTGACAAAAATTGAATTACCGGGTAAGGAATTAAAAGATTTTGTAGTTGAGGAGCAAGCGCAGTTTCTAATGCTGCATGTCCGCATCAAAAATATAACAAATGAAATATTAAATATGTATAAGGATGACTTTATGATAACTTTTGATGAGGAAGGCCCATTCGAAGCAGAAGATTATTTTGGTGTAAAAAATCAGCTTCCTGATGAATATGCGTTAAAACCAATGGAAGAAATATATGGCTCTTTGATCTTTATCATTTCATCTACAGCAAAAAAAATCATCTTTAGCTATACGGAATATTTTGATGATGAAAGTGAGGGGAAAACGTACAAGCTTAAATATAAAATAGGGTAAGATCCGTCTTAGGGGCGGATTTTATATTACAGAGTTCTTTAAAGCTATTTGCATTGCATTTACAGCTATAGCAAATCGCTTTTCTTTATTATCTGTGAAAATAAGGTAAATGTTGCTTTGGCTAAGATTTTTCCATAAGCTTTGCTTTCTCTCTGTGCTAGACGATGCTTCTTTTGCTGTTGGATATAAGAAAACTTTCGACAACTAGATAGCTGCTTTTATTATCTTTTTATGTGTCTTTTGTAAACAATGCATAAGGGTGTAAGGATGGCGTTATGCAAAGTACACTTGCTATAAGCTTTTAAAATGTGCTAAACTTTATTTGACGTTTGATAAAGGATACGATGATACTACATCATAGGAGAATGACAGGGGAATAAGACATGGAGAAAGAAGAGCTATTGCAGAAAGCGCGCAAAGAGAATCAGCATGGTGATGAGCGAATAACCTATTTGGATGAGCGTTCCAGTTCATGGAGCTTTCGTGTTATTATGAGTGTGTTGATTGTATATGATGTTGTGGTTTGGCTTATAGGGCCGCCATATACAGATCGCTATTATTATCTTCATAGCTTTGCCCAAATAGGCATGTTTTTATATAATTTGGCGCAATTTTATTACACTCGAAAGAAAAGCAATTTTTTCTTTGTCATTATTTTTGGAGTCAATGCTGTTTACTTCTTATACTGGTTAGTGACAGGAACTTTCCTCTGTGTTGTACGATGAAATAAGAGTGAATCAACATCATTATTGTGTCGTATATGCTTTTGTTGGTATGAGCAAAGTGTCTCGCTATATGGTTTTTCCAATTGAAATAGGTTCGTTTTATCCGAAAGCTATATTGGTGGCAATCTTATGTGTGACAGTAAACAAAACGTTTGAAGAAGCGTTTATTTGGAATAATTCAGAATTTTGTTTTATTTCACTTGACGAATCTAGGAAAATAAAGTAACATTATTCACGTAAACAAAATGACGTAGAAAAGAAGAGTAGACAGTGTATACTTTCTCAGAGAGTTCTCATTTGGTGCAAGAGGATAAAGCGAAGCTGTTGAAAATGGTCTTGGAGTCGCATGGTCGAAGAACGTTTAGGCTATGACGTGTTCGCTCGTTACAGCGATAGAGTATAACTTTCTGTTTGAAGGCGTACTTGATGAGATCTATCTTGCAAAAGATGGGTGAATTTAGGTGGTAACACGATAAGCACAAGCTTTCGTCCTAATGGATGAGAGCTTTTTTTTATAAGAAGGAGGTAGTTGGATGATTCGTTTAGAGCATGTCAGTAAAACATTTGATACCGTTTCTGGTGATGTGCATGCAGTAAAAGAGGTCAATCTGGAAATCCAGGATGGTGAAATCTTTGGCATCATTGGTTTCAGCGGTGCCGGTAAATCGACCTTGGTACGTTGTATCAATCTGTTGGAACGCCCTAGCAACGGCAAAGTTTGGATTGACGACGAGGAATTGACGAAAATGAGTGAAAAGGCATTACGTGAGGTGCGTAAGAAAATCGGTATGATCTTTCAGCATTTTAACTTGATGCGTTCACGTACCGTATATCAAAATATCGCCTTTCCATTAAAGGGGAGTGGCTTATCAAAAGAGGAAATGGATAAGAAAATCACTTCATTATTAGAATTAGTCGATTTAGGCGATAAAAAAGATGCGTATCCATCACAGTTAAGCGGTGGACAGAAACAACGCGTGGCAATTGCCAGGGCCTTGGCAAATGATCCAAAGGTCTTATTATGCGATGAGGCAACCAGTGCCTTAGATCCGCAAACGACGAAGAGCATTTTGAAATTATTAAAACAGGTAAATGAAAAACTGGGGATTACCATCGTTTTGATTACTCATGAAATGGCTGTTATAAAAGAAATTTGCGACCGTGTTGCGGTAATGGAAAAAGGTAAAGTCATAGAAGAAGGAAATATCTTAGAAGTTTTCTGTAAACCACAGGCGAAGGTAACCAAAGATTTCATTGCGACTACAAGCAATATATCCCGTATTTACGAAATGGTAGATGAGGGTAGTGCATTAACAGAATTAAAACCAGGACAGCATCTAGTGAAATTAAATTATGATGCGGTAAATACTTCGAAGGCGTTAATATCCGAAATCTCCCGTGATTTCCATGTGGATACGAATATCATCTTTGGCAATGTAGAAATCATCAAAGACAGCCCATTAGGAGATTTGGTTGTAATCTTTGGTGGCCAAAAAGAAGATATTCAAAATGCAATTGCTTATATGGAAAAACATGATGTGAAAGTTGAGGTGCTGAAAGAATGTTAGAAGTACTAAATGATTTAATTCCAAACATTATGAATAAACTTCCGGAATTCTGGCAAGCCATTCTTGACTTCTTTATCATGTTGGGAATTACCGGTGCTGTATCCTTTATTTTTGGTACATTATTTGGTGTTATTTTAACTGTTACAAGACGTGGTGATATTTTAGAGAATAAAGTGATTTATTTCATTTTGGGAAAAATTATTGATTTGTTTCGTGCGATTCCCTTTGTTATCTTGATTTTCTTCTTAGGGCCAATGACACGCATTATTGCGGGAACGACGATTGGTTTGCGCGGAGCTTTGTTTCCTTTAATGGTAGGAACGATTCCTTTTTTTGCCCGTCAGGTAGAGAGTGCATTGGCTGAAATCGATCGCGGATTAATTGAAGCCAGTCAGGCAATGGGAAGCTCGCCAATGGAAATTATCTTTCGGGTATATTTGAAAGAAAGTATTCCTGGCATTATACGTGCAACAACGATCACCTTGATTTCACTGATTGGTTTGATCACCATGGTCGGTGCTGTCGGCGGTGGTGGCATCGGTGATTTTGCTATTCGCTATGGTTATAATAGTATGCAAAATGATGTGACTTATGTTTGTGTGATTATCTTATTGTTGATTACGACAACGATTCAGGGTGTAGGAAATATCTTAATCCGGAAAACCACCCATTAGAGGTGAAATATGAAACATATATTAAAACAAGGAAGCCGAATCTGTCGAATGTGTTGTACCTGTCAGGCAGGTTTGGATGAAATATAAAAAAATAGAAAGAAAGAGGGAAAAAACAATGAAAAAATTAGTAGCAGGATTCTTAGCTGTTGTCTTACTTGCAGGCTGCGGCGCAAAAAGTGATGATACAGGTAAGGAAGATAAGACATTGCGTATTGGTGCTAGTACAACACCTCATGCAGAAATTATTAAGCATATTCAGCCGGCTTTGGAAAAAGAAGGCTATACGGTGAAAATTACGGAATTCACAGACTATGTAAAACCAAATCAGGCATTAGTAGATGGTGATCTGGATGCAAACTTCTTCCAGCACAAACCATATATGGATGATTGGGCGAAAAAAGCGGGTGCTCAAGATAAGATCACAAGTGTGTTCTCTGTTCACTTTGAACCAATCGGTATTTATTCGGTAAATCATAAATCATTGGATGAAGTGAAAGATGGTATGAAAATTTCAGTACCTAACGATCCTACCAATGGTGGACGTGCTTTAAAATTATTAGCGGATAATAACATCATCACTTTGAAGGATGGAAAAGGTGTAGATGCAACAAAGAGCGATATCGCCAAATATAATGTTAAAGTCGAAATTATCGAGATGCAGGCAGAAACATGTGCAGCCAGCATTCAAGATGTTGACTATGCCGTTGTTAATGGGAATAATGCTTTAAATGCCAAAATCAGTGAAAATGTTCTTACAACCGAATCAAAAGACAGTGAGGCTGCAAAAACATATGGCAATATCATCGCTGTACAAACAGCACATAAAGATGATGAGAAAATTAAAGCATTGATCAATGCCTTAAATACAGAAGATGTGAAAAACTATATTGACGAAACATATCATGGGATTGTCGTGCCTTTAGTTCCGACAAAATAGGCTGAAAAAGTGTCCATTACGGATGCTTTTTTTTCTTAAGAGCCGTCTGCCATTATTAGGAAAAGCTAAGGGAATTGTTGTAAAGGCATGAGAAAGAGTGGTTTTTTTCACCAAAAAACAGTATAATAAATAAAAACATGAACAGGAGGAGATCGTATGGATAAAGAAAAAGGGTTTATTCGCAGAAACAAATTTTTTGTATTACTGCTGAGTGTCTTATTGCTAATCATCCTATCTTTAACGATCTATATCCTAACCCAGAAATTAGTAGAGAAAAACAATACACCGATTGATGTACCGACACAAGAAGAACCTACGCAAGAAGATGCTATGATTACCGAATTTTTAGGAACCTATAATCGCATGGATGATCAAATTCATTTCCATTGGAGCTATTCTGCAGGAAAAACTGAAATCGAAAGTGTTCATTTGTATCATTCAAAGGATAATCCCATTGATGTATCTTCCTATAGCTCTTGGACTTTACCAAGAGATAGCTATGGCTTAACGACAGGGGATAATGATTTTACCTTGATCATTACACAGGCAAATGGTAAGGAAATCAAAAAGACAATAAATGTATTTGTGAAATATGTCGTTCGTTTTGATCAACAGGTGAAGCAGGAAGAGGGACGTACTAGAGTAACACTAACATATCAATATCAAAAGGAACATCCGGTTAAGGTGCCCAAATTGATCATGTTGGATGATACGATTAATTATAATCGTATGGATTATATTGATACGAAATATAAAGAAGAAAATGGAATGATTATCGCGAAAACAACATATGAATTCCAATGGTATGAATATCCAGTCGAGTATCAGCAATTTTCCATCCGCTGGGCTTTTGAGGATATTAATGACAGTGTTGATTTTACATTAGAAAAGGGAAACGCAACGCAGGCAAATCCTAATGAAAATTAAATGGTTCGTGATAAAATGACCGCGTTTCCTCAGCTTTTTACAATGCGTAGTTCACAAAGATGTGTGAGAGGATCTTTCGCCATCTTTTTTCAATTTTTTATAGAAGGGTCAAACGATGTAAGCTGGTAGCAAATAGAAAGAGGAATACCTATTTGCATATAATATCAAAATGCTATCAAATAGAATATGAGAATAGGGCATCTTGATTTACTAGACGAAAATAATGCGAAGAAATAAAAGGAAACGGGGTATCACAATGAAAATATTACATACGGCGGATTGGCATCTGGGCATTGATTTGCATAAGGTATCTTTACTGGAAGATCAAAAATATGCTTTATGGCAAATAAAGAAAATCGTTATGAAAGAAGATGTGGATGTAATCGTAATTGCTGGAGATGTGTACGATACGACCTTGGCAAGCAAAGAAGCAATTGAACTTTATAATCGTTGTATGAGCATGTTATGCTTAGAATTACTAAAGCAGGTCATAGTAATTGCCGGTAACCATGATTCGGCTGTTCGCCTGGCTACCTGTGCAGAATTGTTGGCACCTATGGGACTGCATATTTATGGCAAGTTGGAAGAGAAGGTCAAAGGATTACGGATCAAAGATACAATGTTTTATCCAATTCCTTATTTACATCCTGCACAGGTAGCTCAAGTGTATGAACAACCATGTGCAACACAAGAAGAGGCTTTTCGTATTATTTGTGAAGATATTCATCTGCATAAGGAGAAAAATTTATGCCATGTTGCAATAGCGCATGCTTTTATTGCGGGCTCCAGTGTATGTGAAAGTGATCGATTTGCTCGTGTGGGAGGCAGTGATCTGGTGCCTGCCACACTATTTGAAGAATTTGATTATGTAGCTTTGGGGCATCTTCATCGTCCTCAAAAGGTTGGGGAACATGTATATTACAGTGGATCATTATTGCCGTATTCTTTTTCAGAAGCTGAACAGCAGAAACAGGTGCTGCTATATGATACATGCAATCAAAAGGTATATGCACGTACCATAGAACCTTTACATCCCCTTTATGTTCTAAAAGGCAGCTTATCATATCTGCAACAGCTAAGACAAGTTGATGACGGATATCCACAGGGCTATGTAAAATTGCAATTGTTAGATGTGTGTGTATCGTATGAAATGCTGACTTATTTTCAGGAACATTATCCAGGACTTTTACAGTTGAGTGGGAAAAATGAGCAGATAAAGAGTAAAATTTCATTGGATGTTGAGCAACTAGATGGATTAAATGATGTCAATATCGTGAAACGCTACTTTCAAGACATGTTTCAGGAAACTCTTTGTGATGAAGATATTCAGCTCTTGCAAGAGGGTCTGTCTATGCTTGAGGAGGTGTAGGGAATGCTGCCAAAACGATTGGAAGTACAGGCATTTGGTCCATATGTAAAGAAACAGCAAATTGATTTTACACAATTTATGAAGGATCGCCTATTTCTTTTGGAAGGAGAAACCGGAAGTGGCAAGACGATGTTGTTAGATGCCATGACATATGCCTTATATGGAAAGAGCAGCGGTGGACAGCGGGAAGATCTGGAAAGTATGCGTTCTCGCTTTGCTTCTGAGCAAATGCCTACGATTGTTGATTTTACGTTTACGATCAAGGAGAAGGAATATCGATTTTTTCGAAGTGTTGAAGTTCGCACCAAACGAAATAAAGAAAAGGCATATAAAGTGAATGTCGATGCTGGTGAAATGATCGATGGTTGCTTTCATCCTTTCTTTGAGAATCCTAAATTGCGTAGTGTCGAAGAAAAGGCACAAGAACTGATTGGTTTATCCTATTTACAATTTGTGCAGGTGATGCTTTTGCCACAAGGAAAATTTGAACAATTTTTAACAAGTCGTAGTGAAGAGAAGCAAGATATCCTGAAAACATTATTTCAGATGGAACGCTGGAGCTCTATAAATGGATGGCTTACAGATAAACTGAATCAGAAACGGAATGCCTTAGATCTTTTAAAACAGCAAATGGCAGCGGATTTACGTTCTTTAAATGAAGAAAGCATGCAAGCAGCACAGCAAACCTATGCTTCGCTCACGGAACAGATTGTACAGGACAATGAACAAAAAAACGCACTTTTACAGCAACAGGAAAACGTTCAAGCAGATCTTCTACAGCAGAAAGAATATCATCGTTGGAAAGAAGACTATAAGCTGAAACAACAACAATATGAAAAAGAGAAGCAACAAGAAGGGCAAATGAAGCAACAAAAAGAGCAGGTACTGCGTTGGAAGCAGATGCAGCAACTGCGACATATGTATCAGGAAATGCAGCGCTTGCAAAAAGCGAAGGAATTACGTAAAGCACAATATATACAGGCAAAGGACAGAAAACAGAAAGCTAGCCAGCAATATGCTTGTTTGGATGAGCAAAATAAAAGCATTCAGGGCTATGAAGAGCAAATACAGACTGCAAGAGAACAATTGCTACAGTGCGAAGAGCAGCTGCGGTTGTTAAAAACCTTTGATAAGCAAAAACAACAAAGTGAACAGCTGGCAACAGCATACCAGGCAATACATAAACAGAATATCGAATGGAAGCAAAAGAATATGGCATTACAAAAGACACAGCAGTTGTTGCAGCAAGAAATACAAGCGTTTGAGCAAGAAGCAAAGCAACATGAACAACTCAAAGCAGATTGGCAGTATTACGTGCTAGCAGAAAAACGTTATCAAAAACAAACAGCGTTACAAGAACAGATGAACAAGCAGAAACAGGCATGGATGAATGCGCAATCTGCGTATCAGCAACAACAGGAAACTTTAAAAAAACGGCAGCAGCAACATGATGCATTGTATCAGCAGTTTTTAGAACACAGTGCTTTACAGTTGGCAGAAAGCTTGCAGGAAGGAAAGCCATGTCCTGTCTGTGGTTCTTTTCATCATCCAAAACCATATGTAGCACAAAAAGCCGCCGTTGATTTGCTTACGCTTCGCTCTTTGAAACAACAGTTGGAAGAAGGAAAGCAAAAGGAAGAACAACTGTATCGTTTAGAAGAAAAGCAACAAGCTGCCTATGCCTTGTTAAAGAAACAGCTTAAGGATATCCAAACGCAGATACAGGAATTATTACAAAAACCGTTCCTTTTGGAAGAATATCACCAGATCAAAAAGCAGTATAAAGAGCTAATTAAAGCAGAAGAAAGGCAGAGCCAAAGGCGGCAAAAGTTACAAGTATTACAATCCAGTGCTTTGCAAAGACAAGAACAATTGGAAGCTTCCCTTCTACAAGAGCAGACAAAGCAACAAAACTATCTAATGGCCAAAGCAGAAGTGGCTGCCTTACAAAAGCGACTACCACAACAAGATTTAAAGCAGTTGCAGACACAATATGAACAACAGCAAAAGAGTCTGAAATACTTACAAGAGCAAAAGAATCTACAGCTTCAGCAAAGGGAAGCAAGCATCATTGAATACAATAAGGCTATTGAACATTATCAGACCAGCGAACAGGAATATAGACAGGCGCAGCAACAGTTACAGCAACAACAAGAACAACTGGAAGAAGAAGTTATCAAACAACAGGTCAAGATAGTGGAACTGGAAACAATGCCATCTGATACGGATATTGAAAACAATGCAAGTGAGGTTGAACGTTATTTCTTGAACCTTACTCATTTAGAAAAAGAAATACGAAAACAAGAAGAATACTTGGCTAAGATCATATGGCTTGATCTAGATAAACTTGTTGCACAAGATGCTAAACTTAAGGAAGAACTGTTGCAAATACAGGAACGCTTAGCGCAAAGACAAAGTGAACAAAAGATCTATGCGCGCACTTTGTCTGCATTACAAAATCAAATGAAAGAATTAGCAATTATTGAACCAGATTATCTTCGCATGCAGCACTTTGTAAAAGCTATGCGCGGAGATCAAGGCATTGGCATAGAACGCTATGTCTTAGGGGTATTATTAGATAACATCACCACCCAAGCCAATAAGCTGTTAGCCCATATCCATGAAGGTCGCTATCAGATTTTTCGCAATGATGATACAACTGGAAGAAGTCGCAAATATGGCTTAGAGCTATCCATTTTTGACACCTATTCCATGGAACCACGAAATGTGGTATCCTTAAGTGGAGGAGAAAAATTCTTAGTATCCTTAGCCATGTCCTTAGCACTATCCATGGTCGTACAAGCAAGGAATGGCGGAATCCGTTTTGATTGTATGTTTATTGATGAAGGTTTCGGTACTCTGGATGAGCATAGCATAGCGGACGCATTGGCTATCTTGCAGACAATGACACAAGGCAAAGGCATGATTGGTATCATTTCCCATGTGGAAATTTTAAAGGAAAATATTCAGGCAGGTATCGCTGTTGTTAAAACCAGAGAAGGCAGTTATATCCAAATACGAAAGGGAGCATAAATATGTATGATAAATTAAAAAGAGTTATAGAAGAAAATAAACATATCGTCTTTTTTGGTGGAGCTGGTGTATCCACAGAAAGTAATATTCCCGATTTCCGTTCACAAAGTGGTATATATAGCAAAAAAACATATCCTTATCCTGCGGAAACAATGATATCTCATGATTTCTTTTATGAGCATACAGAAGCTTTTTATGATTTTTACTTTCATGAGATGGTCTATCCGAATGCGCAGCCAAATCCAGCACATCTCGCTTTAGCAAAATTAGAAGCATTGGGGAAATTAGATGCTGTGATTACCCAAAATATTGATGGACTTCATCAAAAAGCAGGCAGTAAAAAAGTGTTAGAACTTCATGGCAGCATACATCGTAATCGCTGTCAGAGTTGTCATAGTTTTTTTACATTGGAGGATATGCTGAAGCAAAAAGATGGCATTCCTAAATGCCCGAACTGTCATCATACCATCAAACCAGAAGTAGTGTTGTATGGTGAATCACTAGATATGCAAGTAATGGAGGAAGCTGTGACAGCGATTGCCAATGCAGATGTGATGATTATCGGTGGTACCTCTTTAGTTGTCTATCCGGCTGCGGGGTTATTGCGTTATTTTCGAGGTAAGACCTTGGTGCTGTTAAATAAAGAGGTAACAGCAATGGATGATCAAGCAGATATCGTAATTCATGATCCAATTGGCGAGGTGTTACAGGAAGTAGTGCTCCATAATACGAAGCTTGTTGATTGATGCAAATGGATCGAAGAGAAAAGAAAAACTTCTTTATGATAGAATCAAGTAGGAAGCATTTCACAATAGGACATGACATTGTGCTTGTCCTTTTTTCTTAAACGCATCGATTTCCTTGTACAAATTGTAAAAGTATACAACAGTATCCGCAATTTTCAGAATTATTAATAGCTTTCTTGCAATCAGCTATTGAGAAACGTTTGTACATCCTTTATAATAAATAAGATTCCTGTCTTATTCAAAAGAATTATCTATATGAGACAAACAGGATACTGGAAGATAACGCATGAAATAGCGTAAAGAGGTGTTAACAATGTGTGGATTTACGGGTTATTACGGTTTTGGTAATTACGATCGAAAACAGATATTAGATGCGATGGGTGAATGTATTGCTCATCGTGGCCCTGATAGTGATGGAACATTTTTAGATGATCATGTAGCATTGGGATTTCGTCGTTTGAGTATTATCGATTTAGAAGGAGGCTCTCAGCCTATTCACAGTGAGGATGGCAGACATGTCATCGTATTCAATGGAGAAATTTACAATTATCAGGATATTCGCAAAGAACTGATTGAAAAACATGGCTGTACATTCGCGACACATAGCGATACAGAGGTTATCTTACAGGCATATAAAACCTATGGTGAAGATGCCGTAAAGATGTTAAGAGGTATGTTCGCCTTTGTGATTTATGATAAGGAAACACATACGATGTTTGGCGCACGCGATCAATTTGGCATTAAACCATTTTACTATGCTAAGATGAACGACACCTTATTATTTGGTTCAGAAATTAAATCTTTCTTACCTCATCCAGCTTTTCACAAAGCGGTGAATAAAGATGCTTTAAAAATGTATTTGATTTTTCAATACAATCCATTAGAAGAAACAATGTTCAAAGATGTCTATAAATTAGAACCAGGTACATGTTTTACCTATGATGGTAGTGACTTTAAGGTGAAACGCTATTTTACCTTTGCCTTTGAGGAAACGTCAAGATCATTAGAAGAAACGGTAGAGTGCATTCATCAAAGTGTCAAGGATTCTGTTGCTTATCATAAGATAGCTGATGTTGAGGTAGGTTCTTTCTTATCCGGCGGAGTAGATTCTAGCTATATTGCATCTGTTTTACGTCCGGATAAAACATATTCTGTTGGTTTTGAAGTACAAGGGTTTGATGAAACGACCCATGCTAGAGATTTATGTGAGACACTACATCTGAAAAACAAGAAAAAAACATTAACTTCAAAAGATTTCTTCGATGCTTTACCAAAGGTGCAATATTATTCAGATGAACCTCATGCCAATTTATCGGCTGTACCTTTATTCTATTTATCTGAAATGGCTGTAGAGGATCTGAAAGTTGTACAAAGTGGTGAAGGTGCCGATGAGTTGTTTGGCGGATATGATGCTTATAAAGAAAATAAAAATGATGAACTTTATAAAAAAATCGTACCTGCTGCATTACGCAAAAAGTTAGGGCATTGGGCAAAAGGCAGAGCTGAAAAACGAGGTATGGGCTTTTTACAACGCAATGCTACTTCTTTAGAGGATTCTTATATCGGACAGGCATTTATTATGGATAATGAAGATGCGGATGAGGTCATGGCAGATGGTTATAAGACAGCTTTATGCTATCAGGATGTTACACGACCTTACTTTGAACGTGTAAAAGAACAAGATGACCTACATAAGAAAATGTATTTAGATATGCACTTATGGCTGCCTCATGACATCTTATTAAAAGCCGATAAGATGACGATGGCACATTCCTTGGAACTGCGTGTTCCTTTCTTAGATAAAGAAGTTTGGAACTTAGCAAAATCGCTGGAAAGTGAATATTGTATAAAAGGCGAAGAAAGCAAACGTGCGTTCCGTATGGCGGCTATGAAAAATATACCAAGTGATTGGGGCAAACGTAAAAAGATGGGCTTTCCTGTTCCATTGCGTGTATGGCTGCGAGAAGAAGCGTATTATGCAAAAGTGAAAACGATGTTTGAAAAACCATATGCGGCAGAGTTCTTCAACCAGAAGTTAATCTTACAATGGCTTGAAGATCATAAAAATAATTTGGGAAATTATCAGCGTAAGATTTATACAGTCTATTCTTTCTTATTATGGTATGAGCAGTATTTTGTTTTACATTAAGGCGCAGTGAAGACCGGTTTAACCGGTCTTTTGTGATGCAACTCAAGGTTGATAACTTGGATGAAAAAGTAAGGTGTAAGCGAAGATCCCAACCGTTTTAAAGAAAACACCAGGAATGGACTTTACGATTCCATTCCTGTCTTTATAAAAAAATTAAAAAAACTATTTACAAATAAAAAGGGATAAGATATAATATAACTCGCCTGATGAAAGAAATCATGGCGGATGTGGTGAAGTGGTTAACACAGCGGGTTGTGGTCCCGTCATGCGTGGGTTCGATCCCCATCGTCCGCCCCATATAAGAACAGGTAACCGGCATCGCCGGTTTTTTTATGCGCGGACGATGGGGATAAACGGTACGTGTCGTAAAAATAAGAAAGAAGAAATGACGTAGCTCAAAGAGGCTGCCCTTGAAAACTTTGTAATTCTTAATTCTGTATTGTGATTTTAAAGTAAAATTGCTATAATTGCACGTAAGGAGTGATTCCATGAAAAAGATAGCATTAATGTGTGATTCCAGCGCAGATATCACCAAAGAACAAGCAAAAGAGCTGGATATTCATGTCATCCGCATGCCGATCAGCATGAACGGAAAAGAATTTATTGAAGAAGAGACAATATTTGACAAAGATATCATTCAGGCATTAAAGAATGGTGATCAGGTAAAAACAGCACAGCCCATCATCGGAGATCTTACGCGGATGTGGGATGACTTATTGCAAACATACGATGAAGTATTTTATTTACCTTTATCAAAAGCACTAAGCGGAACTTGCCATGTTGCTATCGGACTGGCTGATGCATATGAAGGAAGAGTCATAGTAGTAGATAGTGAATATGTTTGTTATCCTGTTGTCAAAATGTTGCAAACGGCCCGTAAGATGTTTGAAAAGGGATATACAAGCTTACAAGTAAAAGAAAAACTGGAGAAGGAAGGCAGCCTATTTGCCGTTTTGATCCCAGAAAATTTGACGACATTAAAGAATGGCGGCCGAATTTCGCCAGCTGCTGCAGCGTTAGCAGGTTTATTAAAAATTCAACCATTGCTAAAGGTTGAACATGGGGCAATTGATTTAGTAGATAAAGTACGTACCTTGAAAAAAGCATACAAAGAGGGAATTGCTTATGTTACAAAGGACATTGATCCGGCAGAATATGATTGGATGATCATTGATGCTGATAATCGTGAGGTAAGCAATGAATTAAAGCTTCAATTGGAAGAGGTAATTCATCAACCGGTAGAACAGCATGTGTTTAAAGCGGTTATTATGTCTCATGCCGGACCTGGCACGATTGGTTTTGGACGCATTAAAAAGATATGGTATTAGCATATGATAGATGCACATGTATCTTTACAGGGATCCTACAGCAAAGCGTTGTTGATGGAATATAGCAAGGCAGCACAAAAGAAACACATTGATGAGCTTTATGTGTTAGAGCCAACCTATAAGTTTCAAGAATGTGAATTATTGTATCAGGAAATACGGGCAACTTATCCATGTCAGAATCAATGGTATAATAATATAACCAAATGCTCTATTCGTGAATATCAAAATTTTATTGATGAAATGAAGCAAGAGGAGTTCCCAATAGCAATAAAATTCGGTCTATGTGTCAGTTATCTGCCGCAACACGAACGTTTTCTTGAGCAGTTGAAGCAAGCGTATCCATATGATGTTTTTGTCGGCAATATTGAATTTATTGATAATGTTGCTTTTTCATGGAATGAATCTTATGAGATGATGTGGAATAAGTATAATGCTAATTTCTTATATCGTCGCTATTATGAAACTATGAACGCCTTGTTAACAAGTCAATTATTTGATGGGGTTGCAGGGTTTGATGCGATTAAGATTTGTCAGATAAAACCAAGTTTTTCTATGGATCATACATTTCATAAATTAGCGAAAATATTAAAAGAGAAAGCTATTTATGTTGAACATGATACAAGCATGGCTTATCGGTATCATCATGGGGATGATGGCTTGCAAGCGGACTTTTTACAAGTGTGCAAGGCGTTGGGAGTTAGTGTTTTACGGGCAAGTAATGCCAGCGTTCCTGAAGAGGTAGGAATGGGATTTTAAGATAATATGAAGGCTGTGATAACGGGTTTGTCAAGAAAAGTGTGTAAGTAAAATTGATTAAGACATCTATTTAAGATATTTTTCAATACGAGATGTAAAAATTTCATTAACCATAAGT
>NZ_SMBP01000010.1 GCF_004341945.1 Longicatena caecimuris | reverse complement strand
TTCCATAGTTAAATTATACCAAAAAAATACGCCATTCTCTTATGAGTTTGACGTATTTTTATTTGTGAGGCTATTTCTTATTCGTTACAGCCTCTTTGTATATATTCTTTAATGTAATGGCATAAAAAGGTTTACTTCATCGTTTGTAAAACGTGAGAAAGGAGACGCTTTATGAGTAAGAATATTAAAAAATTGCTATTAGGTTTTTGTTCTTTTCTATTATTAGCAGATGTCTGTGCGATGACTCATTTTACAAAAGTTGATGTACTTTATGCCAGTGAGACAGAAGATGTTAGCACCACGACCTCTATGATCTATCAATGGAGTTGGCCAAAGGATGTAAATATCGTTAAAACGGAAAAGCAAGATTGGGAATTGCCTGTGTCAGGGGCAAGTCAAAAGAATCCGATATCACACCGTCAGTTACTGACGTTGCTGCCTTCTGAAATTCTTGTACATGAGAATGGTGGACAAAAACCACTTAAAATAGCATGGGATGTAACCGAGATACCAGAACCTATCTGGACAGGAAACTATGTTATTTCAGCGACGATTGTTGATCCAACGTATCATTTATCAGAAGAAGCCGCAGAATTGTCCTGTACTGTTTGTTTTCAAGAAACCGACATCGCGTTGCAATCGCTGGCAGATCATACGATTAAGGGAATTAGCCCATCAAGTACAAAAATTGATCTGTTTGATTATTGGATAACGAATGAAAATGATCCCGATAATATATTTAAAGAGGAATATCGTTTATATGGCATCAATGGCTTTAAAGGTGTAGATGTTGGTGTTCGTCATGGATTGCTATTTGGAATCGGCTCGAATTATGGTTGGGCAAATACAACGGATAGTTCCTCTACCCCGAAACAAGGAATTGTTGAAAATGTCTTATATAAAAATGGGAATACCAATAAGGATGGATACCCTAGATTAAAAAGTTCTAGCTTAAGTGGTGACAAGGATAGCACAAATAGTAATATTTTTGTACAAGACTTTGATATACTTGATTATTTATTTGACCCTGCCAATCTAAATAATAATATTTTTACAGGTGGAAAAAAATCATATGAAAATGTGAAAGGATTATTGCAAATCGATAAAGATGGTTATTACTCATACAATAGTGATGAAAACTTTGCCGAGCTTAATAAACAACAAAAAACCTTTACGTTATATGATACGCCAGCTATGAAAGAGAATAAAGGCTTATCTGGTGGGCAATTTTTTCCACTCAATAGTGCATCGGATATGTTTCAAGAAACGAATGGGAAACTATCTTCAAAAATCTTATCTGAAGTAGATGCAAAACTAAATCATTATTTTGGGCTTACCATGACGACATCCTTTGTGCAACAAAAAGGAGGTACAAACAGAGGGAAACCTGTGACATATAGCTTTATGGGAGATGATGATGTATGGGTGTTTATCGATGGTGTACTTGTTGGGGATGTTGGTGGCTGTCATGCGGCAACGAATTTAGATATTAATTTCCAAACAGGTGAGGTTAGAGTCTATGGAAATATAGGTACCAATTTTGATAAAAGAACAACAATCAAAGCAGCTTTTGAAGCAGCAGGAAAAGCAACCACTACCGGCTTTAGTGGCAATACATTTGCGGATGATACCATACATACTTTGAAATTTTTCTATTTAGAAAGAGGACATGCACAAGCAAATTTACGTTTACGATATAATTTAATACCTAAAACAGAAACTTCTCTTATAAAAACGGACGAAAATGGCAAAGCGTTAGAAAATGCTACTTTCTCCTTGTATCAAGCAGATGCTTCCTATCAGACATTAAATGAAGTCAGCAAAATTATTACAGATAAAAATGGATATGCGGCATTTATGGATGATGAAGGCAATCCATTCACATTAGAAAGCTTAAAAAACATTAGCAATTACTTTGTCTTAAAAGAGTCAGGAACGCCGCAAGGATATCGCCAAACGAAGGATATACAATTGCAATTCGTAAAAGCCGGCAGTAACTATGCATTAAAGGTGAACAATCAATGGAATAGTGGTGCATTTGCAAGAACAAACATAGCTCCTACTTTTAATTTGAAGACGATAAAGAAGAAAGATGGCAGTTCCTTGAATTATGATAGTACGTATATAACATTATCTTCCGGTATCATATTTGCTGTCGTTATGAAAAACGATAATGGTGTGTGGAAACCGGTGTATGGAAACGATGCGGATGGATGGAAAGTAGCAAAAGATGGTAGTTTTACTTCCTTAAAAACAGCTATCCGTAAAAATCCTAATGTGCTAGTTGAAAAAGGAATGACAGGGGAAAATAGAAAAAATATTCCGCTGCCGGGAAATATCAATGCGTATGATTTTGCCGGTGGTTCCGATTTTAAAATTGCATATTATTATAGTATGGAAAGTAGTGTTGATGAAATAAATTATACATATGAAATAGATGAATTAGATGTGGCGACCGGTTATTCTTATACATATGGAGCTACACTCCAGATTACTGATGTTGCGGATACCCTACTTGTTCAAAAACTTGATGCTGCTCAAGAGCCATTGACGGGAGCAGAATTTGCGATGTATGAAGAAAGTGGTCTAAACGTTAAGGAAGATGGAACCTATACGATCAATAGTGGAGCGAAAGTTTTGCAAACAGTCACCACGAAAAATCTTACAGAAGCATTGGATGGTGTGACATTACGCGGAGGTGCGAAGTTTGCCGTTTCTGCGGGAACATATTATATCATCGAAACCAAAGCACCGGCTGGCTATGTGAAAAATGATCTCGTCGTGAAGGTGGTTGTCGATACGAATGGAGTATCGGTAAATGCGAATAGAGAAAACGATGGGATCTATGTGAAAAAAGGTATCGATTCTTTGTATAGCAGCATGCTGCAATATGCCGATGCAGATGGTATCGATGCTACTTTGCATGGTCTAAAGATGCAATTAGAAACAACCGATAATTTAGATGGCACATGGAACAAACAACCCGATAGTACGCATTTGCAATATACAGCAACTGGTTATGATAGCATCACAGGAAAAGCGTATCTAGGAACAGATGTGGGATGGAGCCGTTTAAATCTGCAGCAATGTTTGGAACATGACAGCGCCTCGGTAAATGCAAACAAACAAAAATTAAATAGCACAAATGTTGCAGGTTCATTTAAAGATCAGACAATTGTGCAGGTTACCAATCAGAAAGTATCTTCACTTGAAATTAAAAAACAAGTGGATGGCGAAGCGACGTCAAGTGCCTTTACATTTAAGATCAAACTCACAGAGCCTAAAGCACAAAGCTATACAGCTGAAATTTATAATGCTTCTGGAAATCTAATTCAGACAATGACAATCGACAAAGAAGCAACTTTCTCTTTAAAGGATAAAGAAACATTGCGAATACCTACTATGAACTATCAGACAAGCTATGAGATTGCCGAAATCAATATTCCTGCTTCTTATGACGTATCAGTGCAAGTAAATCAAGGCGAAGTTAAAAAACAGACGTCAATCAACGGAACGATTGCGTATGGGGAAAATTTAGTTGTTTTTACAAATACGGTTCATAGTAAAGCAGACTTTCGGTTTATAAAAACGACAAATAAGCAAGTGCCATTAGCAGGAGCAGGTTTTGTACTTTATGAATTGAATTGCACAGAGGATACACATGATCATGCGAATGAAAAGATATCGGTTGATCAATATGGACAGCTAAAAGATACTACCGAAAAATGCTGGAAGAAGTTTGCTGATACAAATTCGGTTGCCGCAACGGGAGAAGTGCTATTTCATGACTTAAACACGCAAATGGAATATCGTTTGATAGAGTATAAAGCTCCTAGCGGCTATTTACAACCGGATGGGCAATGGAAATTATCCTATGATACACAAACAAAGAAATTTATCGTGAACGGAATTGTTGGTTCAGTGACAGGTACTCCTGCCTTTGAAAAAATAAATATGTCTTCAGCAGACTATCGTTTGCCGAATTATCAGCCTAATGATTTGCCTTCCACAGGGCATGGCGGAAATACAATCGCTTATGTAATAGGAGGTATTCTTCTAATGCTTGGAGGTTTTGGGATGTACCGTTATCGAACCAGAAGGGAGGGAGGCTAAAAACATATTTATGTTTTAGATCATACAAATTATTCAGAAAGGAAAGGTAAGGAATGATGAAAACGAAATTTACAAAAATGATGGCAATATTTGTTATGTTACTCATGATTGTGCCAATTGGCTACGGTAATGTAAAAGCTGCTATTACGCCATCTTCAACTGCTATGATTACTGTTTCAGGTATAAAAGGTGATACGAATGTTGAATTATATAAGGTTATCGGTGTGGATGTAGATAGTACAACCAATACACCAAAGAATCCTATGTATTTATGGCATCCGGATGTTATGGAATGGGTAAAAGCATATGATAATGCCCATGGTACAAATTACATAGCGAAAACTGGTGATATCCATAATGCTGTAACAGATGAATTTAACGGTTCTATGGATACTGCAAAACAGGATGAATTCTGGCAGACCATGGCAAAAGATATTAGAAATGGTACTTTAGATTTAGGGGTAACCGCATCGCAAAAATCAGATGGTAGTGTAGCATTTCCGAATTCTAACATGGGGGGATATCTTGTGTTAGCTACACCAGAGCCATCCGCACCGGGAAAATATTCTTCTCGTATTTATAAGCCAACTACAGCGATTTTAACCCCAACGTTTGACAATGGAGTTTGGAATCTGAAAAACACTACCGTATCTTTAAAGTCTTCAGATGGTACGATTGCTAAAACAATTGATGATGAGACAGTGGAAGTGGGGCAGAAGCTTACGTATACGATCAGTGCCACGATCCCTGCTTATGCACCAGATGTTGAAAACAGATATGTCAATGTTGGCGATAAATTTCCAGAAGGTTTGACATATAACAAGGATGTAAAAGTATATGCCGATGAAGCTTGCACAACGCAGCTTACAACAGGGTTTACAAAATATGAAACGCCAACTGCAGATGCAACTTTCTCAGTACGTTTTAATGATGCTTTCGTAGCTGCCCATGGTGGAGAAATGGTATATTTGAGATATACGGGAACAGTGAATAAGAATGTTGAATATGCGTTGATTAATACCGCCTTTGTGAATGGTCCTTTCAATTATGGAGGCAGTACTCAGGTCGTAGCACGCTCTTATGGCTTTATCTTACATAAGGTCGGAGAAAATAATGCGAATCTGCAAGGTGCAGAATTTGAAGTAAAGAAAAAGAATGGAAGCGAGGCATTAGCCTTTATCAAAATGGCAGATGGTGAATACCGTTTAGCAGAAGCTTCTGAAACAGGAAAAACAACAGTATTAACAACTGGGGCTTCCGGTACGCTGCAGGTGGAAGGAATCGCAACAGGTGAATTTATCTTAAAAGAAACAAAGGCACCAAATGGCGGCTATGTGCTTCCTAATGGTGAAATCACGCTTACGTTGATTGACAGTGAACCAAACGGTATGTTGGATGCTGGCTCTGGTGTTACTAAGACCGGTTCTATCCAATTAGGTGAAGAAGTGAAAATCAATGATATTATTTTAGAATTTACGGTCATAAATGGAAAAGGCTTTGATTTGCCAGTGACAGGTGGTATGGGCACCATGTTGTTTACCATCTTAGGATTGGGATTAATGATTGGGGCGGCTACGCTTGTGATCACGATGCGAAAAAAAGAAAGTAACCTTCATTAAGCTTTTTAAGGTTTTATCTGAATGAAGAGAAAAAGATGGAACCGTGTTTATTTCCTGGCACCTGTAATATTGTTTATTACAGGTGCTGCCATTTTTCTATATCCCGCTATTAGCAATTACATCGCAGAAAAAAAGCAATGGAATGTTATACAGACCTATGATGCGAAGATGAATACTGCAAGTAAAGAGGAAATAGAAAAAGAATGGGAAAAAGCTAAGATATATAATGAGAATTTAATAGGACAACCCGTACATGATCCCTTTGTTTTAGGGAGCGGTTTTGTCTTACCGAACAATTATGAAGATGTTTTGCGGCTTAGCGAAGATGGTGTCATGTGTTATCTTCGTATACCAAAATTGAATGTTCATATGCCGATTTATCATGGAACGGCAGAAAAGGTATTGCGTAAGGGAGGCGGCCATCTGGAAATGACATCTCTTCCGATTGGAGGAAAAGGGAACCATGCGATGATATGCGCTCATCGAGGCTTACCTAGTGCCGAATTATTCTCACGCTTGGATGAATTGAAAAAACATGATCTGTTTTATATCCATGTACTGGATCAGGTGCATGCATATGAAGTTGATGATATTCAAATAATCAAACCTGAGGATATGAAGTACATTCATTTTGAGAGTAAAAAAGATCTGATCACATTAATGACTTGTACGCCCTATGGCGTAAATACACATCGCTTATTGGTAAGGGGAAGGCGTATTGCGTATAAAAATGAGCAAGAAAAGGAAATTAGGATAGAAAATAATTGGAAATTGGAATATGTGATCGTATTTGTCGGTGGTATTGCTTTCTTCGCATTAAAAAAAGGATATCGGGCATATGAAAAAAAGAAACATTAGCTATTTAATAGCTTT
This sequence comes from Longicatena caecimuris, assembly GCF_004341945.1. Classification (GTDB taxonomy): domain Bacteria; phylum Bacillota_I; class Bacilli_A; order Erysipelotrichales; family Erysipelotrichaceae; genus Longicatena; species Longicatena caecimuris. Next base: position 99,865 of record NZ_SMBP01000010.1, on the reverse strand, counting down.
TTTAGCCATCTTGCTATGTATCGGCGGCTTTGCTTTGTTGTTATATCCTGATATGAAACATCTATCTTTTCGCATGGAAACTAGACAATGTCTGGATAGCTTTGAAGCGAATAAAAAGCTTATTACGAAAAATATGTATTTGAAAGTAGAACGTTATAATAAGCAAATTTATGAAGAAAAACAGATTGGACTGAAGGATGCTTGGAGTTATGAGGAAAACATCTTTTCGAAAGAGATGGCAAGCCTTCCTATGAATGTATTTGGCTATCTTGAAATACCACGCATGAAGATTAAGCTGCCTTTGTACATCGGTGCCAGCAAAGAGCATCTCGCCAAAGGCGCTGCAATCCTGTCGCAAACGAGTATGCCGATAGGTGGCGAAAATACAAATAGCGTTATTGCTGCACATCGGGGTGGATATGCTGGAGCATCTATGTTTCGCGATATAGAAAAATTAAAGATCAATGATGATATTCATATCACCAATCCTTGGCGTACATTAACGTATACGGTAAGGAAAATTGTTGTCATCTTACCCAAAGATATTGATGCGGTAAAGATTGTAGATTCTAGCGATATGGTGACGCTTATCACCTGTCATCCTTATCCGAACAATACCCAGCGTTATGTCGTGTACTGTGAAAGAAAAGGGGAGCATAAAGGAACTATTAAACAACGTAGTGAGGTATATGAAACAAGTCAAGAATGGATTCAAAAAGAACAGATTTTTCATACGATGAGTATGTTAGGTGGTTTTGTAATCTTCTTATTGTTATGTGCTAAACGAAAAGGATGTATTTCAATAAAAAAGCATAGAACGAAGGAGAGTAGAGGAGGTAAGAGATGGTAAGAAAATGGAAACGAATACTTTTTGCTATGTTATTGCTTTTTTCTTTTTCTACTATGGATCATATCGCTTTTGCGAAAAGTGAGGAACCAACCACTAAGAACATGGCAACAGATGGACAGAAACATGCGATAGTAAAGCAAAAGGATGGAGAAGATGATACAGATAAAAACGTGGCTGTTGCTGAACCACGAGGTGTTTCCTCCTTTGTACGTATTCGAGAGATTTATTATCCTTCCTGGTTAGGCAATTGGAGTACGGTCATGGGAACCATTGACGGGAAACTTGCATATTGTCTGGAGGCAAGTAAAAATACACCTCCTAATGGTAATTATGAGACGACGGTAGTGAATAATGATAATCTCTTAAAAGTTTTATATTATGCCTATGGGGGTGCGGGACAATCCGTATTCCTTACGGAAACGGAAGATATTGCTTATCTTTACACCCATATTTTGGCATCCTATGCTTATAGTGGTGACTTGTATGGGGGACATGGATTTGATTGGTGGGATCAGCATGGTATTGGATTAAGAGGCGTATATAATCTAATTACTAGCTATCCATCACCAAATATCTTGCAGTTTAACAATGATACCTTACAAGCTACTTATGATCCAAACAATAAAATACAAAGAACCAATACGATTACGCTGCAAGCGGTAAGCAAAGTTGCTGTATATATTCCATTAGAAGATGGGGTAACACTTCATAACACAACAACAGGGCAAACACAGACGGGTGGAACCGGAACGGTATATGGTGGACAGAGTTTTTATTTAGAGACTAAGCGCATAGATTTAGAAAATAAACAGTATAAGAATCTGAAGGGCGAAAATTTATACCGATATGCACCACTTGCTTTTTCGCCTGGTGGAAATAATCAGACCGAAGGAACGATTACGGTTACGGATTTTGTATCGCTAAATCTAAATGTAAATTGGATAAAGCCTTATGAAACATGGGATTTAAAAAAGATTGATGATACAGGGAAACCAATAGCAAATGCGACCTATTCATTGTATGTCGCAGATAGTTCCTATGCGATTCAGCAGGATACACCTGTATTTACAGGCATCACCGATACAAAAGGTAACATTAGCGTAGATCCTAACGTGAATACCGATCTAACCTTAGCCGCTTTACGTGCCAAAAGTAAGTATTATGTATTAAAAGAAGAACAGGCTCCTGCTGGTTATCAAAAAGCAGCGGATGTACATCTAGCACTTATCGGTGATACAGATCATCCATATTTTATTGTGAAGAACCAATGGGAAAGTGGTGCTATCACACAAGTGAAACAAAAGATCCGTTTTAACAAGAACAGCGAAATTGATAATAACAAGGCGCAATACCCGAATGTGGCTGCTTTTATTGAAGATACGGATACAGGAAGGTTGCTCTATCAAACAACATCAAAAACATGGAAAAGTACCAGTACACAGGGCGAAAGTAAGTACGCAGAGGCATATCAGGCTAATCCAATAGTATTATCCTTAGGTGCAGATAATACGTATGAGGCAATCATGGATTTGCCATATAATTACACTAGCACGAATATGGTATGGGAAGTCATGCCAACACCACCTCCTCTTCCACGATATGATACTTACATACGACTTTGTGATCATGCGGGCAATTGTTTGAATGGCTTTTCCAAATTGCCAGATGAGGTATGCTATTCCTCTACTATTGTCTTAACAAACAAAAGAAACCAATTCAGTGTTGAAAAAGTTAATGTGGATGGCAAAGCATTAGCCGATGCCCAATTCACGCTTTATGACCAAGACAATATTAAGAATGAAAATGGTACGATCACAATTGTTAAGGATATCCCTTATGAGCAGCAAACAACAGATGCAAAGGGACAGGCCTGCTTTGGAGCGCAAAATCAGCCTTTGTTAAGTGGAAGAACATATTATTTAAAGGAGACGAAAGCTCCGCTAGGCTATGATTTGAATGAAGAAATCGTTGAAATCAAGGTAACGGATCAAGGCGTGTTTGCGAATGCAAAAAAACAAGATGATGGAATTCTTGTGAAAAAGCATATAAAAAATGTCATCGCAAGCTTTCTACCTTATGCGCAAGCAGATGATATCGATACGACACTTCAAGATATGAAAATGCAATTATCAACCGCAGATACATTTACGGGTACGTATATAAAACAACCGCAAACCACGAATTTGAAATATCACGCTAGCAATACTGATGGGATTTATGATGTAGAGAGTGGTCCATCCTTTTTACAAACGGATAGCGGTTGGGGAAAACTTCAGGTAGAACAACGTTATAGCGGCACAGATACTATGTACAAATTTAACTTGAATGGTAAAAATGTAGCAGGTCTTTTTATGGAACAAACCGTTATACAAGTAATGGATCAAAAAGCGACATCTTTAGAAATTGAAAAACAGGTAATCGGTGATAATCTAAATGAGACGTTTAAGTTTACAGTCATGTTCCAAGATGCCGTTTCAAAGAAATATAGCGCTACAATATATAATGCCGATGGTTCTAAGCAAAAAGATATCACCACTTCTTATGGTATTTTAAATGCCGAATTAAAGCATAAAGAAAAGCTGGTCTTTCCTTCGATTGATGTTAATGAGAAATATTTTATTCAGGAAACACTGGATTCAGAACAAAGTAATAACTATAACGTATCCATAAAGGTGAATGATGAAACGATATATTATGATAATAAAATCAATGGTGTAATTGAAAAGGGCGAAAATCATGTGGTATTTATGAATACGATAAATAAGACAGCTGATTTTACCTTTACCAAAACGACAATGAATGATGTCCCCTTAGCAAATGCAAGTTTTGGCATTTATGAATTGAACTGTACAAGTACTTCTCATGATCATACAAATGAGCAATTAAAGGTCGATAACAATGGTAATTTGATTTCCTCATCTGCTTGCTGGAAGGCTAAGAAACGTGTGATTTCAGCAGGCGATGGAAATGTGACATTTTCGGAACTCTCCATAGATAAAGAATATCGGTTGATGGAATACAAAGCACCGAGTGGATACTTATTGCCGGATGGATCGTGGAAGTTATGCTATGATGCACAAGAAAAAGAATTTAAAGTAACGGGAATCGTGGGGAATGTTACGGGTACTCCAGCCTTTAAGAAAGAATCTTCCACAGCATCTTATCGTTTGCCCAATTATCAACAGCAGACCATACCAGATACCGGATTTACAGGAACAAACCATTATCTTCTTTGGGGCGGTATGTTAATGCTACTAGGATTTGGGTGGAGACAATGGCAAAGGGAAAGAAAGCATCTGTAAGTATAGAAAAAACAAAACACATCATCTATATTTGGTGAATGAAAGGGGCATTCACCTTGGGGTGATGTGGTATCTTGAAGGTTTTCGGTAAATAGGGAAAATAGGATAAAAAAACGAGTTTTTTTATGTTTTATGCTTTTGGCTATTTGATTTATAGGAAAAACCATAAAAACTGATGTTATTTTATGTGAAACTTAAGGGACATTTCAAAATCCCTTTTTTTTTCACATAATTTGGTCTAAAATAAAGGAAAGAGGTGAAGTCTTATGAAAAAAGTAATTTGTGTGGTCGAAGATGAAAAAGCAATCAACGACCTAGTGAATCAATATTTAAAAAAAGAAGGCTATGAGGTTCGTTCCTATTATACGTATGAAGAGGCCAGTGCCCATGTCGGTGACGATGATGTACACTTATGGATCTTGGATATCATGCTGGATGATAAGAGCGGGTTTGACTTAATTGAAGAAATCCGTTTACAGGGAAAAGATATCCCGGTTATTTTTATGTCAGCACGTGATAAAGAATTTGACCGTATCATTGGATTGGAAAAAGGAAGTGATGATTATATCACAAAACCTTTTTCACCAAAGGAATTGGTTTTACGTGTGAACAATGTGATGAAGCGCGTCTATCGTAATGACAATAACCGCATCATGGTAGATGGGTATGAACTTGATGAAGAACAACGCAAGGTTTTTGACGGTGGAAAAGAAATTGATTTAACCACTAAGGAATTTGATTTGTTGATGATGTTTATTAAAAATAAAGGTATGGCATTTAACCGTGAAGCCATCTTAACGAATGTATGGGAAGAAAACTATTATGGAAGTGATCGTGTCGTTGATGATACGCTGCGTCGCTTGCGTAAGAAACTGCCAAATCTGAACATTCATACGATTTATGGCTATGGTTATCGTTTAGGCTAATGAAACGCTTTAATGAATTCATTAAACAGCTGTCTTTAACACAACAGCTGTTTGCGCTGATTTTCTTTTTCGTTACTTTTTTTGCGGTCTTCTTCTTTGTATATGTCAATGGCAGTGTTAATAACGCAATTAAAGAACAGATATTTAAATCGCTAGATGATACACAAAGTACTTTGATCAGTGCAAATGCAACGCTGGATGCGTACAGCAATGCCAGTAATATTGAAAATTATCCGGTCATGATCAAAAATGGTGATACCCCTATCTTGATTGCCCCGGCAGAAAAAAATATTGATACAAACAGTCGGGAATGGGAACAGATTCGCAATGATTTGCTTAAGGTCATGCGAGGAAATTTGGAAAAATATCATGGAATCTTTAAGAATGCCAGCAATGATCTGGATTCTTATTACAGTGTTTTGCGCATCACAGATAAACAGTATTTGATTTCTAAAACCTATAGCGATAATATGGATAAGCTGGAAAATGTTTTAGTAAACAGTGTTGTCTATATCACGGTAATCGTCGTTGGTTTCTTCTTTATCGTATTAATGATGTGGGTCATTACGCTCATTCATCCATTGAATCAGATACGTAATTATATTGAACGTGTGAAACTGGGAAAAGATGCTGAGCTGCATGTAAATCGCAAGGATGAAATCGGGGAATTGGCGGATGCTCTGGTCAGCATGCGAGATGAGTTATTGCGTCAGGAAAAGACGAAGGAAGAAATGATTCACAATATATCACATGACTTAAAGACACCGATTGCGACGATTAAATCTTATGGAGAAAGTATCAAAGATGGTATTTATCCATACGATACCTTGGAGAAAAGTGTTGATGTTATCATTGAAAATGCGGATCGTTTAGAGGCAAAAGTACATTCCTTGTTGTTCATGAATCGTGTTGAATATCTGATTTCACAGGATTGTGAAGGTATTTCCAGCAATATGCAGGAAATCGTGGAAACAGTTGTGCAAAATACCAAATTCATAAAGCCGGAAATCACCATTCAGACAGATTTGGAAGAAGTGTGGTTTGATGGATTGGCCGAACCTTGGCGCGTTGCCGTGGAAAACATTTTAGAAAATGCATTGCGTTATGCGAAAACGACCATCAATATTCACTTGAGTGAAGAAGAAGGTTTGACGATTGCCAATGATGGCCCATGTATGGATGAAGATCGTATCAAAGTACTCTTTAAACCATATGAAAAAGGGCAAGGCGGTAAGTTTGGCTTAGGATTAAGTATCGTATCCAAAGTCGTTAACGCGAATCATTATGAGGTATGTGGAGAAAATACAGCCGATGGTGTTATTTTCCGTATTAATAAACCCAAAACAGAAACTAAAAAAGGACGATAATTATTTGTTTGTGTGAAAATAAACTCTGTGAACACGATATGTTCATAGAGTTTTTTTCGTATGGATAAGAAAATATTGTCTAAACATGTTCCTTTTTTCATATACTGAAACGAATGGAGGATGTGTATGTGCAGGATTCATAATTGTAAGTTAAATGTCACCGTAAAAGGAGAAGGGCAGGGCATTCTCCTCTTACATGGATGGGGCCAAAATGCCTATATGATGAAATTTCTCCAAGATCATTTATGTGAGCACTATAAAGTTGTCAATTTAGACTTACCGGGGTTTGGTGAAAGTGAAGAACCCGATCATGCTTGGGACCTCAAGGAATATGCGAGTGCCATGCATGAGCTATGTGATTACTATGAAATAAATCAACCGATCATTATTGCCCATTCCTTTGGCGCCCGCATTGCATTTCATTATGCATTGCAATATCCGCTTCAGGCAATGATCTTAACCGGAGCTGCCGGCATACGTAAAAAACATGGGATTTCTTATTATATCCGTGTGTATAGTTATAAGTTCATGAAAAAATGGCATCGTCAGATACAAATGGGCAGTGTTGATTATCAACAGGCTAGTGATATCATGCGCAGTGTGCTGGTAAAAAGTGTGAATGATGATATTACACCGGAATTAGCGAAGATAAAAGTTGAAACGCTTTTAGTATGGGGGGAACAAGATGAACAAACGCCTTTATGGATGGGAAAAATGATGGAAACATTGATGCCGCATGCGACCCTTGTGACATTAGCCAAAGATGATCACTTTGCATACTTTCATCAAAGTCTTCGCTTTAAGGCTATTGTGGATGCTTTTCTGGAGGGCATCTCATGAAAACCTTCATGCTATGTAGTTATCTGTTTTTTGTGCTTGTGCCCTTGAAAAAAAGTCTGCATATGTTCCAGCAAAATCGCTATCGCAATGATCGCTATCTGCCATGGCTGAAACAACAGTTATATGTGCTGCGCAAACATTTGGTGAAGACAGTATTGTTGCTTTTTTTGATATATGGTTTATTTTTTATTTCAAACGATCAATTTCCCCAGCTGTTATTAAGCATGTTGCTATTGATATATGGTTACTTGATGTGGCGCAAAGAAGAACAAAGTGAATATCGCAAGCCGTTGGTATTTACGCCAAGAGCAAAACGGTTATATGGGATGCAACTTTTCCTGATGTTTGTGATTTTATGGGTATTGCAACAGTATGGCAATATCTTTTGGCAGATTTTCTTTACGCCATACCTCTACTTTTTGCCATGGGTGCTTATTCTTGTATCGGCATGTATCATGTTACCTATCGAGCGCTTTATCCAACAGTCTTATATGCAGAAAGCAGCGAAAAAACTGCGGGATCATGAAAATCTTTGTATCATAGGTATTACAGGAAGTTATGGGAAAACAAGTGTGAAAAATGTATTGTACCAGCTGATGAAAGAAGATTGGTATGCCTTGGCGACTCCACAGTCCTATAATAATCGCATGGGAATTACAAAGACCATCTTGGAATATCTACAGCCACTGCATGAACTGTTTCTATGCGAAATGGGAGCCGATCATGTTCATGAGATTGAAGAGCTGATGAAGTTTGTCAGACCCCAATATGGTATTGTAACAGCCGTTGGCCAACAGCATTTGGCTACGTTTCATAGTATGGAAAACATTTTGCATGAAAAAATGCAGATGATTGAGCAATTAGGCAGACAGGGAATAGGATTTTTAAATGCGGATAATGAATGGATACGTTCTTATCCATTACGTGTTCATTGCCGTGTCATCTGGTTTGGTAAGGATATGTTAGCAGATTATCGGTATGGAAATGTTTCTTATGATGAAGAAGGCAGCCGTTTTACCATTACGCATAAGGCCGTTGCTCATGTTTTTCATACCCGTTTGTTAGGGGAACATAATCTGATGAATATCACTTGTGGGGTTGCGGTAGCACATCAATTAGGAATGTCCTGGGATGCTTTGGGTAAGCAATGTGAACAGCTGCCTTATGTAACCCATCGTTTAGAAAAGAAACAGATGGCGGATTATACACTGCTTGATGATGCATATAATGCCAATCCTAAGGGGGCTCGTTATGCGTTGGATGTGTTAAGAGAAATGCCCCAACAGCGTATCATCATTACCCCCGGTCTGATTGACTTGGGGTATGCACAGGATAAAGAAAATGAACTGCTGGGAGCTTATATGGCTGCATGTGTAGATGATGTTATATTGGTAGGCCCAACACAGACCGAAAAAATAAAAAAAGGCTTAATCGCTAAGAAGTTTCCGATAGAAAGATTGCATGTCGTAACGAATATTCAAGAAGCCTTTGCCTGTTTACAACAGATTAAAGAAAAGGACGCCTATGTTTTATTAGAAAATGATTTACCGGACGCTTTTAACCACTAAGCGGATTGCGTAACGCCTATCCTGCTATTGCATAGACTGAAATATGCGAATAGGAAAGGGATGGATGTTATGAAATTAAGTGTTGCCATAGCTTTTGGCGGTGTTTCCGTTGAGCATGAGATCAGTATCCTTTCAGCAATGCAGGCAATTGCGGCTTTTCCAGATGCTTATGAAATCGTACCTTTATATATTGCCAAGGATGGAAGAATGTATAGTGATGCCTCATTTCAAAAAACGGAGGTATTTCAAGATTTAACAAAGGTTACGCAGGAAAATTATGAAGTTCAGCTTGTACGTGAGCATCAACGGGTGTTGATGCAATGGAAAAAACATCACTTTTGGAAAACATCTCGCGTAATTGACTTTGTACTGCCGATTTTACATGGGACAAACGGAGAGGATGGAAGCTTTCAAGGCTTTTTAAAGACCTTGCATGTACCGTTTGCGCAGTGTGGTGTATTATCCGGTGCTTTAGGACAAGATAAAGTAGCTATGAAAATGATCCTGCAAGATCAAGGGTTACCTTTAGTACCATGGTTTTATTGGTGGAAACAAGAGCCATTAGAGGAAGCATTCTTTGCGAAAGCACAGCGCCTTGGCTATCCGATGATCATAAAACCAAGCAATCTTGGCAGTAGTATTGGGATTGCGGTAGTACAAAATGCGCAGGAATTAAAGAAAGCGATGGAAGAGGGATTTCAATATGATGATAAGATCGTCATTGAAAAGGTGATCACCCCATTAAGAGAAATAAACGCATCTGTGTTAGGGGATATGGAAGATGCCAAATGCAGTGTCCTAGAAGAAGTTGTAAAACAGGATACAATTTTATCCTTTCAGGACAAATATGAAGGACATGCGAAAAGTAAAGGAATGGCTGGTACCAATCGTCGCGTACCGGCTTCCTTAGAAAAAGAAGAAGCGCAAGAAATTACGTCCTATGCATTGGCAAGCTTTCAAGCGCTGCAGGCGGAAGGGGTTGTCCGTATTGACTTTTTGATGAATGCGGATACGAAAGATATTTATGTCAATGAGATTAATTCTATTCCGGGTTCTTTAGCGTATTATTTATGGGAAGCCAGTGGTCTGACTTTTACAAAACTGTTAGAGGAACTGATCCAGTTAGGCATGAAACGTTGGCGTAGAGAAGAAAAGCGCATTGTGAGCTTTGATACAAATGTATTACAATTGCAGGCAAAAGGGGGCAGTAAACAATTGTAAAAAAAACAGATGGTGTTTTACCATCTGTACATAGGTTAGTGAACGGTTTTTCGATATTCATTCGGCGTCATGCCGGTTTCTTTCTTAAATACTTGTGAGAAATAGGATTGGGAAGAAAACCCGCTTGATTCGGAAATTTGGGAAATGGAATAATTGGTTGTCGATAAAAGCTCTTTCGCCTCTTTGATTCGCAATTGTATCAAATAGTTGATGGGAGAGATTCCTTTGTATTGTTTAAAAGCATGTACGAGATAAAACTTGTTCATAAAGGCTTTTTCACTTAGTAATTCGAGGGATATTTCTTCACGGAAATGATTGTTGATGTATTGTTCCACAAAGCGGCATTCTTTGGCCACTTTTTTTGCAGGCGCAATCAACAAATTTGCTTTCGTACGACGAACCATATTAATAATTAGTACTTCTAATAAGTTTTGACAGACAACTTCAAAGTTGTTGTCTTTTTCTTCCATCTCTTGTAATAAGGTCTTCAAATAAAACAGGATTTCATGCTTAAATTCATAATAGTTATGTACACTATAATCTTTTTCTTCTTCCTCTTCCTCTTCATCTTCTTGTTCAGAAAAGCTGGTGAACTGCAATCCTTCAATTCCCAATACGATGTATTCTAATGGGGAATCACCACGACTCATCTCAGTATGTACGACGTTTGGGTTGACAATGATCATGTCATCTTCACGTACATCGAACACATTATCATTGACAAGAAAGCTTCCTTTGCCGCGGATTACATAAAATAGTTCGGTGCAATGATGCGCATGTGGCGTACTATGCCAGTCCCCTTCATAGCGTGATGTAGAAATATACAAAAGACGATAAGACATTTTATCTAAACGAGGCATATCTTCCATCTGATAACGCTGAATACTCATGATCTGTCCTCCCTTTTTTACCATTATATAGAAAAAATTCATAGTTGACAAGATATTGTTAAAAAAACAAACTTGCCAATATATCTAAAAAAATCAAAATGAAGAGGAAAAAGCTCGATAAATCGATTCTTTTTTTAGAAATCTTGTTACAAAAATGGGGAAAATGAAGGATTAGGTCATTTGACAAGACTATAGGGAATACATACAATGTTGTCAGATAACACAAGGAGGACGTTTATGAAAACGAACAAAGGCCGTTTAACCGTGCCGACCGATGTAGATGTAATTGAAGACACCCTGCGCATCATTGATTTATGGGGCGCAGACGCCATTCGCGATTGCGATGGTACCAACATGCCAAAGGAATTGAGTGACTTGGATGTGAAACAGTATGCGACTTATTATACGACCCGCAAAGATAATGCATGGGCCACAGCACATCCGGAAGAAATCCAGCAGATGTATCTGATGAGTGATTTCATGACAGCATCCACTTCAACTCTACGCATTCCATTAATGAAACATTATTACGAAAAACAATTAAAAGTTAATACGATTGATGACATCAGTCGCTGGTGGGAAGTAATTGATCGTACAAGTGGTGACATCATTCCTTATGGACAATGGCTGTATGAGGAAGAATGTGGTGAGGTCGTCATTCAAGAGGCAATTCCTTTTCATGCTTATACCGTAAGCTTTCTGGCTTTTGTAATATGGGATCCAGTACATATGTATAATGCGATAACCAATGATTGGAAAGATGAGGAGCATCAGATGACCTATGATGTTCGTCAGCCGAAAACGCAAGCGTATGTCTTAGCAAAATTACGTTCATGGTGTAAGGAACATCCGGAAGTCGATGTGATTCGTTATACAACGTTTTTCCATCAGTTTACCCTGATGTTTAATGAAGAAGCAAAAGAGAAATTTGTGGATTGGTTTGGTTATAGTGCCAGTGTATCCCCATATATTCTGGAACAATTTGAAAAGGAAGTCGGATACAAATTCCGTCCGGAATATATCATTTCGCAAGGCTACCATAATTCAACCTTCTGCGTACCTACGAAAGAATATAAAGACTTTATGAACTTCCAGATGCGTGAGGTTGCCAAACTGGTAAAACAATTTGTCGATATTACGCATGAAGAAGGAAAAGAGGCCATGATGTTTTTGGGCGATCATTGGATTGGTACAGAACCATTTGGACCATATTTCAAGGACTTAGGAATTGATGCTGTTGTTGGTTCTGTTGGCAATGGTACGACCTTACGTTTGATTTCGGATATTCCTGGTGTGAAGTATACCGAAGGAAGATTTTTACCATATTTCTTCCCGGATGTCTTCTGTGAAGGCGGCGATCCTATTCAGGAAGCTAAGGTCAATTGGGTAACCGCAAGACGTGCAATTTTACGTTCTCCATTGGATCGTATTGGTTATGGCGGTTATTTGAAACTGGCTTTGCAGTTCCCTGATTTTGTGGAGTATATCACACATGTTTGTGATGAATTCCGTGAGTTATATGATCATGTACATGGGGCAAAACCTTATTGTATGCCATTTAAAGTGACGATATTAAATGCATGGGGAAAGGTGCGCAGTTGGGGTACCCATATGGTGGCGCATGCATTGTGGTATAAAGAGATTTATTCTTATTCCGGTGTATTAGAGGCTTTAAGCGGTATGCCATTTGATGTTTCATTCATCAGCTTTGATGATATTCTAGAGGATCCGCATGTTTTAGATGATGCCGGTGTTATTATCAATGCCGGAGACGCTTATACTGCCTATAGTGGTGGCGAGTATTGGGCTGACCCACGTATCATCGAAGCAATGCGTCGCTTTGTATACAACGGTGGCGGCTTTATCGGTGTTGGGGAGCCAACGGCTTATCAGCGCAATGGTCATTTCTTCCAACTCTATGATGTCTTAGGGGTCGATAAAGAATTAGGATTCTCTTTGTCTACGGATAAATACAACTGGGAAGAGAAAGAGCATTTCTTAACGGAGAACTTTGCTGAGACGATCGATTTTGGTGAAGAAGTAAAAAATATATATGCATTAAATGGAACCACGGTTTTAAAAGATGACCGTCATAATATCATGTTTGCGGCCAATACGTATGGAAAGGGACGCAGTGTTTATTTGCGCGGATTGCCATTCAGCTTTGAAAATGCTCGATTGTTATATCGCTGTTTATTTTATGCGGCTGGCAAAGAGGATGAAATCAAGACATGGTACAGTGAAAATCCTAATGTGGAGGTCAATGTATATCCAAATACCCAAAGCTATTGTGTCGTGAATAACACATATGAAGAACAGACGACTACGGTATATACAGATAGGGAAAGTTATGCTCTTACCCTAGCGGCCACGGAAATTCGTTGGTTTTCGATAAAATGATGATAAAAAAGAGGGAGTGAAGAAAAGTCACTCCCTCATTTTTTTAATACTTTTGTTGTAAGATGGTTTTGGCACATTTACCGGAAAATAGACGAGAACCATCGCTATATCCTTCTTCTCGATCTTTTAATTCAGCGATTAAATATTTACGCAGTTGCTCAATGCGTTGCTGGTATTGTACATCATGAAGAGCATCGTGTGTTTCATTTGGGTCATTGGCGAGATGGAAATATTGTTCCCTGCCAGTTTCACTATACCAGATATATTTGTCTGTTGGCGTTACGATATAGTGGTTACTGAATCCCGAATGAAAACTGTGTTCGCCATGCAGATAAGAGCGTTTGATCTCTGTATCATGCAAAATCGTATCATACAAGGAAAGACCATCCACCGTTTCAGGAATCGGCAAGTCACACAAAGCTAACAGAGTTGGCATGATGTCGCGTAATTCGCAGATACCCCGTATGCGTTTAGGAAGAAGATCCGCAATGTTTTTACCGATATGCATAAGGAAGGGAATATGGGTACTGCCTTCATAAGGGAAAACCTTACGCCATAGGCTATGATCAAACAGCATTTCACCATGATCACTGACAAAGAGGATGATGGTATCCTCATACATTCCTTCTTCACGAAGGGCACTGAGAATACGTCCAATCTGATGATCTACATGCGTGATGGAAGCATAATATCCAGCCATAGCATCATGACGCATAGCTGCATCATTACAACCATAGATGGAATCACTTGTAAAGCCATATTGCTTTGTCATCGCTTCATCATCCCAATCACCTTTTGTAGGTTCGCGCAGTTGCTTATCCTTATACATTGCATAGTAAGCAGGCGGAGGATCTAATGGCTGATGCGGACGAACAAAACTACTCATGAGAAAAAACGGCTTACTGCGATCTCTTGTCTTTAAAAAACGAATACTGTTATCAGCACACCAATTGGTAGGATGCAATCGTTCTTCATAGATCCATGGATGAGTGACCCAGGAATTACACTCAGCACCGCTGGCATTGACATCCGCATGGCGATCTAAGCTATTTTGTAAGTCAAACAGATAATCATCACAGACCTCTTGATGCATCCAATGTGGTATATCATTGCCTCGATAACATCCCAAATACCCATCATGCAGCTTCAATCCTTGAAAGCCACATAATAACCGCGGCGGATGAACATGCATTTTGCCGATACATTGCGTTTGGTAGCCGGCATTGCTAAACTCTTCTGCCAAATAATGCTCATATTCCCAAGGAATATTATCCTCATAGCCGACACGCCGGTGTGCTCTTTGACTTCGCCCTGTTAACAAAGCAGCGCGAGCGGGAATACAGCTGGGACAAGCAGAATAGGCCTGTTCAAATAAGACACCATCATTCGCTAAAGAATCTAAATAAGGTGTTTTTACATCCGGATGATGTGCAATGGATAGGCAGTCGCCGCGGAACTGATCACACATCAATAAGAGGACATTTGCTTTTTTCATAGAAAACTCCTTTACTTTTTATATGGAGATACGCTACGCTATAAACAGATACTTTGCTTTGCGTAAGCTTACAACATCTTCATTATAAGAAAAAACAGACGGTTTGTAAAATGATGCCGAAAAAGATGTCAAGATACTCATAAAAAAGACCATCTTATATAATAAATATATTTCATTCTACCAAATGATGTAATAAAATAATACGCATGAAAAAGAAAAGATCAGGGAAGGAAGGTTCTATATGAAACAGCTTAGTGTATTAATCAAACCGGCAGGTGCGGCCTGCAATATGGCTTGTGGATACTGTTTTTACCATGATGTCGCAAATCATCGCAAGGATTTTGCAGGTGTTATGACATATGAGGTGATGGAACTGGTCATTGCACGCGCTTTTGCATGTGTAGATGATGAGGGAAGTCTTCATTTTGCGTTTCAAGGTGGAGAACCTACCTTAGCTGGATTGCCTTTTTTTATCTCTTTTATCAAACGGGTGAAAGAAAAACAACATAAACAGCAAATACGTTACAGCCTGCAGACAAATGGCTTGTTGCTGGATGAAGCCTGGGCCCTTTTCTTAAAACAGCATGATGTTTTAACAGGAATATCACTTGATGGCTATGAATCATTGCATGAGCATATGCGAAAAGATGCGCAAGGGGAAAAGACGTATTGGCGTGTACTGCGTGCGTATGAATTATTACAAAGGCATGGTGTGAAAGTGAATATCTTAAGTGTGGTGCATGAGGAAAGTGTGGCACATGTTAAGGCCTTGTATCATTTTTTCATCCAGCATAAGATGGAATATGTGCAATTGATTCCCTGTTTACCGGATTTGACAAATAAACATCGTTATTTATCGGCACAGGGATTTGCTCGCTTTTACATCGAGATGTTTCACTTATGGCATCAAGGCATTTCAAAGGGGCATCCCTTACATATCGGCTTATTTGATGATCTGTATCTCATGTGTATGGATTCTTTACCCTTAACTTGTGGGCGGCTGGGACGCTGTGCATTTCAGTATGTCATAGAAGCAGATGGTACCATCTATCCATGTGATTTTTATGCATTGCCACAATTTGCCTGCGGAACGCTTGCTACTCACTCCCTGACGTCAGCAAGACAATGTGAGAGGGCAGAGCAATTCTTAAAACAAGAACTTCCTAAACAATGTCAAACGTGCTCCTATCTTAATTTTTGTCGTGGAGGATGCAAGCGCAAACGCGATATTTATTTAGAGGAAACGATTGGATATTGTGGGTATCGGGAATTTTTAGTACATGTATTACCAATTGTCTTAGCTGATATTTCATATGAAATAGAATGTAAGTGAATGAAAGGGAAGAAATATTGTTTCTATTATCAAAAAAGCAATAAATATAAAAAACAGAACAATATAGGGATTGTATAAAACGCTTTCATTATGTAATATTTAGGTATGGAAAACAAATCCAAATGAAGGAGGAACAGTTTTATGAAGAAAATGGTAGCATTAGCTTGTGCCGGCCTGATGGTTGCAAGCGTTGTTACAGGATGCGGCAGCAAGAAAGATGACGCTGACAAATCCGGCGGAGAAAAAAGAGTTCTGAAATTTGACTCATTCTCTGGTGGTAACGGAGAGGAAGTATGGAAGGATCTGGAAGCAGCATTTGAAAAGAAATACCCAGAAGTAGACGTTCAGATGCGCTTTGAAAAAGACTTACCAGCAGTTTTGAATAAAGAAAACGCTACAGGTACTTACTCTGATTTGGTTTACTACAACGTAGGACAGAAATCAGGATTCACAGAAAGCCAGCTGAACAGCGGCGAAGTTATGGATATCTCTGATGTATTCGCAAACGCAAAAGATGTTGATCAAGCATTTGCTGATAGTTCCGTATCTAAATATTTAGGTGATGGAAAGAACTATTTAGCACCAATCATGTATACTCCAGGTGCATTCTTCTACAATGCTGAATTGATCGGTGAAGGTAAGAAATATGCATTACCATCTACTTGGGATGAAATGTTTGCTTTAGGTGATCAGCTGAAGAAAGAAAAGGGACCAGCATTGTTCACATATCCAGTAAAAGGTTACTTCGATAACACATTGATCGGTATGTACAAACAATTAGGTATCCTAGATAAAGCATTATCTTATGATGATTCTACTTGGACTTCAAAAGAAGGTACAAAGATTCTTGAAACTGTTGGTAAATTAGTTGCTAAAGAAAACGGTTATCTGTTTAAAGATACGGTAGCAAACGCTAACGCAAAAGATGGCTTTACAAACAACCAGCAGGCTGTTATTGATGGTAAAGCATTGTTCATGCCTAATGGTTATTGGGTAAAGAATGAAATGAGCAAAACAACTCCAGAAAAAGGATTCAAATGGGGCGTTATGGCTCTGCCAGCATTCGAAAAAGATGGTAAACGTGCAATTGCATCCTTTACAGAACAGGCTTGGATTCCTAAGCAGGCTAAAAATTCAGCTGATGCTAAGAAATTCTTGGAATTCATCTACTCTGAAGAAGGCGCTGAAATTATGTTGAAACATGATATCGTTGCTCCTGTTAAGGGTATCACTGACAAGATTGACAAGAACTCTGACTTAGGTAAAGCATTCGCTACTTATAGTGAAAAGAACGTGGAAACTATCGTTGGTGCATCTTATGCAGCATACGACAAAAAAGCACTTCCTAAACTGGACTTCAACGCATCTTTATATGGACCAATTGATGACATCGCAACTGGCAAGAAAGATGTAGCCACTTGGAAATCTGAACTGATTAAACTGTGGAAAGAACTGAAAGCTAACCCAGTTAAATAAGTAAAAAAGTTGGTAATAATTAAGCGATGAGCCATCCAGTTCATCGCTTTTTAAAAAGATTGGAGGTTTCTATATGAACAAAAAGAAGGCCCAGCGTACATTTATCTTCGGATGTCTGGCGCCCGCAGTAATATTGGCTATCCTCTTTATTGCTGTACCAACGATTACCGTCTTTAAAGAATCCTTCTTTGATAAGACAGATTTGATTCATGACGGTGCATTTGTCGCTTTAGACAACTTTAAAGTATTATTCTCCGATGAACGTTTTATTGAATCTATGCAGAATATTATTTTAACCATTACGCTTGTAACACTTGTTACTTTAGTACTGGCTGTCTTATTCGCAACCCTGCTGACAAGAGAAGAATTCAGAGGAAAGAACTTCTTCCGTGTCATCTTCTATATTCCTAATATTTTAAGTATCGTTGTTATTGCCGGTATCTTCGCGGCTATTTATCAGCCATCCAATGGTATCTTGAATTCCTTCTTGGAAATGATTGGTTTGAGTGGCTTGACAAGAGCTTGGATGGGGGATCCGGATATTGTAAATTACTCTATTATCGTAGCATTGATCTGGCAGGCAATTGGTTACTATATGGTTATGTACATGGCGAGCATGTCATCCATTCCGGAAAACCTGTATGAAGCAGCTTCTTTGGAAGGTGCCGGTAAGATCAAACAGTTCTTTATGATTACCTTACCGCTTATCTGGAATAATATACGAACAACACTTACATTCTTCGTTATTTCTACGATCAACTTAAGTTTCATGTTTGTCCAGATTAATACGGAAGGTTCTCTAGGCACAGAAGTACCATTGAACTATATGTATAATAAAGCATTTGCCGGCAACTACAGCTATGGTATGGCTGCTGGTGTATGTATCTTCCTGTTCTCATTTGCTTTATCGGGCATTTTGAACAATATTACAAAACGTGACGTATTAGAGTTCTAGGAGGTAAACAAAATGAAAGAAAAAAAGAAATTTTCGCTATATAAAGTGTTTGTTTATGTCGCTCTAATCGCGTTAGCAATCACTATTATCGTACCAATCGTGTGGGTCTTCATGGCCAGTGTAAAGAGTCAGTCTGATTTAGTTCAGCGCAGTCCTTGGAGCTTACCTACACAGGTACTATGGTCAAACTTTGCGACTGCATTTCAAAAAGCGCGCATGGGTGACTACCTGGTGAATTCCGTCATTGTAACGGCGATGAGTATATTCTTCCTATTGATCGTTGCACTGCCTGCATCTTATGTATTGGCACGGTTCCGTTTCAAAGGAAAGAAATTCTTTAATGCATTATTTATGGCAGGACTTTTCATTAATACGAACTATATTGTATTGCCGATTTATGTTATGCTGTTCCATTGGGAAATTGCATTACAGGTACAGGATGTGTTCTTAAACAATAAAATCATGCTGTCACTGATATATGCGGCAACGTCGCTGCCATTTACGATCTATTTGCTCAGCGGCTACTTCCAAACTTTGCCGAAAGCTTATGAAGAGGCGGCTTTGATTGATGGCTGCGGATACTTTAAGACAATGACCAAGATCATGATACCGATGGCCAGACCTAGTATCATTACGGTTATCTTATTCCAATTCTTAGCATTCTGGAATGAATATATCATGGCCTTTACATTAATGGAAAAAGACAACTCAACTTTGGGTGTCGGTTTGAAATTCTTGATGGCAGATCAGCGAGCGGCTGCAGACTTTGGTGTTATGTATGCCGGCTTGGTAATCGTCATGGTTCCGACACTGATTCTGTACATCTTAGTACAGAAGAAACTGACCGAGGGCATGAGCCTTGGCGGTTTGAAAGATTAGGAGACGATTATGGGAAAAACGACTGGAAGAGTGACATTACCTGGAGAATCTAATTTCCTTGAAGAAAGTAAAGACCTGCTGAAACGCTGGGGTGCCGATGCCATTCGTGACAGTGACGGCACTAAGCTGGATGAAGGAATCAAATCGTTAGATGCCAAAATTTATACGACTTATTTTGTTGCCAGAGGACATAATGAATTTGCTCAGCAGCATATGGAGGAATGTCAGCAGATCTATCTGATGAGTCCTTATACACTAGCCGATAAAGAAGAAATTACGATTGCCTTTGCGGCTGAATATTTTGATCAGCAGGTAACACCGGATTATGACCATGATCCAAAGGAATGGTGGGAAGTTATTGATCGTACAACACAAGAAGTTGTTGATGTGAAGGATTGGGATATAAATACAAAAGACCATACGCTTACGATACATCATGCTAAGAAGTTCCATGAATATACCGTTTCTTTTCTGGCTTATATCTTATGGGATCCAACACAGATGTACAATCACATCACCAATGACTGGGGTGATAAACCTCATGAAATTCCCTTTGATGTACGAAAACCTTTCTCTCGCGCATATGTCGTACAATATTTAAAAGACTGGTTGGCTGATGAAGAGAATAAACGCTGTGATGTCGTACGATTTACAACGTTCTTCTATCACTTTACGTTAATCTTCAATAAGCTGGCAAAAGAAAAATTTGTGGATTGGTGTGGATATGGCGCTAGTGTTTCTACTGAGGCAATTTTAGCCTTCGAGAAAGCCTATGGCTATCGCTTACGCCCAGAAGTATTTGTAGATAATGGATACTACAACTCAACTTTCTGTGTACCAACCAAAGAATATTTGGAATACATTGATTTCCAACAGCGTTTTGTTGCGGAAACGGCAAAAGAATTGGTACAGTTGGTTCATGATGCTGGCAAAGAAGCTATGATGTTTTTGGGAGATAACTGGATTGGTACGGAGCCTTATGGCAAATACTTTCCGGAAATCGGCTTAGATGCTGTTGTCGGAAGTGTTGGCGGAGGTGCTACCTTGCGTTTGATTTCCGATATTCCCGGTGTGAAATATCACGAAGGAAGATTCCTTCCATATTTCTTCCCGGATACCTTCTATGAAGGAAATGATCCGACGATTGAGGCAATTGATAACTGGTTAAGTGCACGTCGTGCGATTATGCGTAAACCAATTGATCGTATCGGCTATGGCGGATATCCTAGCTTAGCTTACAAATTTCCAAAGTTTGTAGACTATATTGAAAAAGTTTGTGATGAATTCCGTGAAATCTATGATCGTGTACATGGTCAAACACCATATTGCGGATTAAAGGTAGCAATCTTAAACAGCTGGGGTGCTTTACGCAGCTGGCATGCATATATGGTTGCCCATGGCTTGTATTGCAAACAAATTTACTCATACAATGGTATGCTTGAATCGCTTAGTGGTGCCAGCGTAGATGTTGTCTTCCTCAGCTTCGATGAGGTGTTGGAACATGGTATCCCAGAAGATATTGATGTTATCATCAATGCAGGGGATGCCCACACCGCATTCTCCGGTGGAGATGTTTGGAAGAATGAAAAATTAATCTCCATGATGCGTGAATGGATCTATAATGGCGGTGGATTTGTCGGTATTGGTGAACCAGCAGCAGTTGAAAACGGCGGAAGATTCTTCCAGCTGGCGGATGCTTTAGGTGTCGATAAAGAATTAGGTTTCACACTACACACGGATAAATATTTCCACACCCCATTAGCAAGTCACTTCATTACGGAAGATGTAGTGGAAGAATTGGACTTTGGTGAAGGTATGAGAAACATTTATGCGCTGAATGAAGATACCGAGATTATTTCCTACAGCAACGGCGAAGTACATTTAGGTGCACATACTTATGGAAAAGGAAGAGGCGTTTATATTGCTGGTCTTCCATACAGCACGCAGAATACACGCGTACTGCTGCGTTCTCTCTATTATGCGGCACATAAAGAAGAAGAATTTAAAAAATGGTATGCAGATAACCTCTATTGTGAAGTTCATGCATATCCGGATAACAACATGTATGCAATTCTAAATAATACCAATCAAGAACAAAAAACAAATGTGTATGATGGAGAAGGCAATCATGTCGCAGTAACACTCGCCCCTGGTGAAATAAGATGGATGGTGATAAATGATGGAAAATAATGCAGTGAAAAATATAATCATGGCAATCTTGTTCTTCGTGTTTCTTGGACTGATCATTGTCGGACAGAAAACCGTCAGTGTGGCAAATCTAGGCATGGAATTCATCGGCCTTGCGGGATTGCTCGTTCTGCTGTATTTATACAACAGAAAATACAAATAACAGGAGGTAATAAGAATGGCTGAATTATCATTAAGACATATTGATAAGATATATGACAATAATGTCCAGGCAGTATTTGACTTCAACCTGGAGATTAAAGACAAAGAGTTTATCGTCTTTGTAGGACCATCCGGCTGCGGTAAATCAACAACATTGCGTATGATTGCCGGGTTGGAAGACATCAGTGCCGGAGAATTTTACATTGATGGCAAATTGATGAATGACGTGGAACCAAAGGATAGAGATATCGCGATGGTTTTCCAGTCTTATGCATTGTATCCACACATGAGTGTTTACGATAATATGGCATTTGGCTTAAAGCTGAAAAAAGTGCCAAAAGAAGAAATCGACAAACGTGTGCATGAGGCTGCACGTGTTCTGGAAATTGAAGAATATTTGGATCGTAAGCCCAAAGCTTTATCAGGCGGACAGCGTCAGCGTGTTGCTTTAGGACGTGCGATTGTACGTAATGCGAAAGTATTCTTGATGGATGAGCCACTGTCAAACCTGGATGCAAAGCTGCGTGTGCAGATGCGTAGTGAAATTATCAAATTGCATGAGCGTATCAATGCGACAACGATTTATGTAACTCATGATCAGACCGAAGCTATGACGATGGCTGACCGTATTGTTGTTATGAAGAAAGGGTATATTCAACAAATCGGAAGTCCTAAGGAAATCTATAATAATCCTGCCAATATGTTCGTTGCCGGATTCCTGGGAGCACCTGCCACAAACTTCTTAACCGGAATTTGCAAAGGACACAGCTTTATCTGTAATGATCATGAAATCAAACTGCCGGAAATGTTCCATGAAGCATTGAAGCCATATGATGGCAAAGAAATTGTGATGGGTATTCGTCCAGAAGATTTGCATGGTGAAGGTATCGTTGCCGATACGTATCCAACGGCACATTTCCAATTTGATGTAGATGTCAGCGAATTGCTAGGTCATGAATTCATCCTGCATGGCAAATGGGGCAAACAACGTTTAGAAGCAAAGGTTGCGGCACGTATGGAAGCCCGTGCACATGAAACGATTGAACTTGCTATGGATTTAAGTAAGGTACATTTCTTCGATCAAGAAACAGAATTAACGATTGTATAATAAGAATTCCCCCATCTTTCCATAAGGAAAGGTGTTGCTGAAGAGGCAGATATGGATAAATAGCATGTCCCCTCCTCTAATATATAGCCTCTTCAGCTATAGGAAGAGTCGATCTGACATCAGGAAGGAATTGCAGATTGACAAAAAATCCCGTGATAAGCGGGATTTTTTATGTGAAATGTTTCTATAATATCTTATAAGCATGATGTTACCAAATCAATAGCTAGGAATAAAAGGACCAGATAAGATCAATGGATATGTAAGTAATTGTAGAAGCGTTAAAAATTTGAAAACACAACCGTTTTAAGCAAGCTTTTTTAAATATCCTACGTCATCAGAAAGTGAGATACTATTGTTTATTTCGTTTGGCATACTTGTAATTGCAGTTGGGTGATATATTCTTCTTTTTGGCGTGTCTCATGCACATCAATGACAAAAAACTCCATGGCTTCCGATACGATCGTATAGTGATGCTGTTGACAATATTCGATCATCATTTTCAAATGTTGATAATCAGGATCACGCGGTCCTTGATAATAAAGATTGAGATAAAGACCCTCAGGCAATGTGAATTCATAATCTGTTAAAGTGTCTTCCATGATAAAAACAGAGGAAGGATGAATATGGTTCTTATCTTCAATGTTCAAAAAGCAGCCAGTGTGAAAATTGCCGATTGTATAAATATTGTCTTCATATTCTTTGCTGAGCTTAATCAATTGATATTCAATATCATCGTGAATATCATCAGTAGCTAAGGAAACACATTTACGTTGGTTAAGATGCAAAAGCTCCATCTTATCAAAGACAACTTTGGTACTTTTTAATAAAGAAGCTTTACGACGCTGTAAATCCTTTTTCAGTTTTTTTAGCTCTTGAATACGTTGATCGACAATGCGTTCTTCCTCTTCCATAAAGGCAAGGCTATTTTCAATTGTACGGTTTTCTAAATAGGCGGCAATATGCTTCATGGAGAATCCTAAATTACGTAAATCGCGGATCATGTTCAAACGATAAATGTCACTTGTCGTATATTGCCGATAGCGATTCTTGTCACGCATGGGATGAAGAATACCGATTTCTTCATAATAACGTAAGGAATCTACGCCAATATTGTATAATTTAGAAATTTCATTAATTTTATAGTAGTTTTTCATGTACACCTCTTGACTCTGGTATTATACCAAGGTTTATAATGCTCATGCAAGTGAGGTGTTTTATGAATCATAAAAAACAGTTTTTAAAATTTGTCGTGCCATCCATAGTATCAATGCTAGTATTTAATTTATATACGATGATCGATGGTATTTATGTTGCACGTTTTGTTGGTGAAAAAGCCTTATCAGCAGTCAATATCGCTATGCCCTATATAAATTTTATATTTGCTTTTTCCATTTTATTTTCCGTTGGGACATCGACGGTCGTGGCTATTTTTCGAGGAGAAAATAAGCTGGTACAAGCGAATCAGACATTTACGCGAAATACACTGTTTTTAAGCGTCTGCGGTATCGTTATTACGTTGGTTGCACAATATTTCTTAAATGATTTAGCACGCTTTTTAGGTGCTAGTGAAGCTACGATGCCCTATGTGCTGGATTATTTGGGAACAATCGCATGGTTCAGCTTTTTTTTCATCGTATCGTATTCTTTAGAAGTATTAGTAAAAACAGATGGATTTCCTCGTTTAGCTACCGCAGCCGTAAGTGTTGGGGCAGTCACAAACATTGTGATGGACTTTGTCTTAGTCGTTGTATTTCCTATGGGAATCAAAGGGGCAGCTTTAGCTACCGGATTATCACAGGTGTTAACTTTTACCGTATTCTTTCTTCATTTTTTGATGAAAAGGGGAAATATTCATTGGTGTCGTACAACTTTAGATATGTCGGTGTATAAGCGCATTCTGCCTATCGGTATAGCTGACTTTATCACGGAAATGTCGGCAGGCGTCATCGTCTTTCTTTTTAACCATGCTATTTTAAAATATATAGGGGATGATGGAATTGTCACCTATACGGTGATTACGTATATATACAATCTGGTGATGATGACCTTTACAGGAATATCACAAGGAACACAACCTTTAGTCAGCTTTTATCATGGAAAAAAGGAGCCCGCGACCTGTGCATTATTTTTACGCTATGCCCGTATATCAACATTTACAATATCAATTGTTGCCCTTGGTTTCTGCCTGTTGGCAGCACCGCTTATAGTTTCCATATTTATTGATACAAATATACAGCCCTTATTTCATGATAGTGTAAAAGCCTTTCGCATGTTTTCCCTATGTTATTTGGTTATTGGCTATAACATTATATATAGTGGTTATTTTGCAGCTTTGGAAAAAAACCGATATTCTTTTACAATCTCTATGTTACGGGGATTTGTATTCATAGCTTTTTCTATCTGGGTGCTGGGATGGCTGTTTCAAGGAGATGGCATATGGCTTGCGACCTTGTTATGTGAATGTATGACCTTATTATGCAGTACTTGGTTTATGCATACGGAATATAAAAAGAGAAAGCGAGTATCTTCTTAATGCTTAGAATCGTTTGATATGTATTATAAAAGCCTGTTTTCATGATCAACTCTTATATATACAGCATGTGGACATGTCTGGGTAATATTTGAGAAATCATGTAGGAAACAGGCTTATTTTTGATTCTGTATTTTTTCTAGTGCTTCTAACAAATAGAAGAGACGATAATTATCTTTTTCCGATAGCTTAATATTTACGTTATATAAGTAATGTTGTAAGACATCGGCATCTTTTAAGATTTCCGATATCGTACCATCATGACGACTCATTTTATCAGAATGAACAGCGATGACATTACGAATGATCTGAACTTCTTCTTCAGTGAAGGCCTTCGTTTCGTTTAATAGCTTTTCCGCGTATTCACTACTGCGTTTGGCGTGAACAGCATGAGGACAATTTTCCGTATATAAAGCAATATCATGTAGCATAGCCGCTATGCAGGCAAGCTCTACATCAGCTTTCCGAATGGTTGCCAAAAGCGCTGCGGCTTGTGCAACACCATACGTATGAATATAAGCGAATTTACGTGTTTCTTCTTTTTGTAATTTGTTGATTTCTTGATCAACTTTTTCGCGTATTAATTCCAGGCGGTCCATATCATCACCTCTTTTTATTATTCTAGCATGTATACAGTGCTTTGTATAGGCTTTCAGAGTGTTTTGGTCATAAGTATCTTTGTTCGACAAAGTTTTTTAACGTGTTCATAAAAACTAACCATAATTACTATTTACGCAATAAAATTACCGAACAAGAAGAATATATTATATGTGGTTATTGTCCTAAAAATGCATAAAAATGGCAGATTATTTACTTTTTTATCTTGCATAATCGCTTATTTGACTTGCATGTAATAGAATGCTAAAATAGTAACGAAGGATAGGATTATTTCGCGTGTTTGTGTAATCCTTCCATACACAAAACTGCAATCAAAAATAGGATGTAAATGCAGCTATCTTCATCGTTATCTTAAAAACAGTATAACGAGTTTCTTCTGTAAGGATGGGAGCCTTATGGAAGGTGGAACAACATTATGTACATTATTTCTAGCGGATAGATAGTAGGGCATTTCAAAACTTATAGAAAATAAGTGAAAGGACGTGTGGCGAAATGGCAAAGGAAATTTTTGACGTTACACTTTTTAATGAATTCACGATTACATGTGGCAAAGAAAAAGCGATTATCACCGAATATCTTGGAAAACAGCTGGTAAATCTTTTTCAGGTATTTCTTTATTACCGTGAACAACCGGTGCACAAAGATACGCTTATCGAAATTTTATGGCCGGAAAGCGATAATCCGATAAGCGCGTTAAAGTTTACGATTCATCGTTTTCGAAAGGATGTACAAAAAATACCTTTTTTTGAAGGTAAGGAATTGATCTTGACCGTTAAACAGGGTTATCAGTTAAATCCTGATTTTGAATGGCATATTGATTCGGAAGAATTTGGTAATCTTTGGGAAGAAATCAAATTTGAGGAGAATCTCAGTGCAAAAACGATGAAGATAGCGTATCGCATGGTAGACCTATATAAGGGGAAATTTTATATATCAAATTCACAGCTTATGTGGACACAACAAGTATGTGAATTCTATCGGCATGCGTATGTGAAATGCGTGATAAAGATATGTAAGAAGCTGTTGGAAGAGCAAAAATATGAGGAAATGATGACTTTAAATTATCAGGCAATCTTATTAGAACCGTTTTATGAAGGTCTGCACTATTATTATATGAAAGGCTTACTTGAAACGAGTGATTATCACAAAGCATTGCGATATTATGATGATTTAAATGAATCTTTTGTAAAAGAGCTTGGAACAGGTTTATCGATGCGATTTAAAGAATTATATGATGCCATCATGAGTGATCATGAAAACATTGAACGTGTAAAAATTGATAGTTTATTGAAACAACTATCAAGACGAACCGAGGAAGAAGGCGGATTCTACTGTACCTTTGAAATGTTTAAGTACATGTACGAGTTGGTCATGAAAAGCGCTATGCGAGATAATAAGCGTTTATATCTGATATCTTTTGAAATCAGTCATGAAGATGATAAAGAAGAAGAAGTATTTAAAGTAGTGAACAAGGTGAAACATCTGATTGCGTTATCCTTACGTAAGAATGATTTGTTTGCGAAAATCAATGAAGGACAATTTATTGTCTTAGTAGATTGTCAGACGGTAGAAAATGCTTATCTGATTATTCAGCGTATCAGTCATCGCTTTTATAAAAAATTCCGTAATAAGAAATTACGTCTGAATTATTATGTCACGGAAGCAAAATTACTTGATCCAGAGGAAGCAGAATAATAAACAAAAAGGGCAGAAGCGATTCTGTTCTTTTTTAGGGCAATTAATTATTAGATAGCCAAATTTTTTAGAGGTTTTCACCAGAAATTTAGGGAGAAAAGTAAAAAAACAAACAAATCTTTAAGCCCTCTAAAGTTTAATCCCCTAAACGAACCCTTAATTCAGATTGCTAAAGATTTTGGATATTCTTTTTATTATCTGAGGGGAAATATCGTTTTTATCGTTATCTAGTGTACCAAGGATGTAGTTTCTTATGCACTGATATGTATCGTTGTGAAAAGTAATAAAAACATGCTGAAAAAAGGGGTTAAAAAGAATCACTTCAAATGTTACCTAAGCCCAAACACGTCTTTTTTTCAAAAGAAAACAGTAGCTGATTTAAAATAAAACCATTTTATAACTAGTCTGCTCATATAATGAAAAAGTAAAGTCAGTGGTGGCTTTATTTTTATGTTAGGGAGTATAAATGAAAGAGAAAGGAGATGGAGAAGATGAGAAGAAAATGCGCTAAAATATTTGTGATATTTGCCTTGTTGTTACAGCTGGTACCGAGTAATTTTATGACAATCACGGCAAAAACGACAAAGACAACGACGGGCAACGTTGTGGAAGTAACGATGGAAAATGATTCTGTTCAAGTGATTACCAAAGAACAGTTGCGTTAAATGGCAAACAAGCAACCTTCTTTGAATGTTAAGGTTCTGTTAGCTGATGAAATTCTTGATGATATCAATATGATCTTAACGGATGGTAATGATCCTGGTGATACCCAAATTTCACTGGTAAATGGTTATCGTGTTATTAACATGATGCTTGATCAAAAGCCGTTTATTTCTGGAAGTAAGATATCCTTAAAAGCGAATGATGGCAGTAATTTGCATAAAGTGCTTACGATAGAAGTCGCAAAAGATCAAAAACAAGCGTCATTAACAAAAGGAACACAGCCGTATGAAGAAACGATGCATAAGGTAGTTTACATTGTGAATCAAGAAGAAACAATAGAGTATGTGAAGCATGGTGAAATGCCCAAACATGCACCAATCGTTAATGGTGGATTTTGGACGAAAGATGGCCCTGGTGGAAATGCAATCGTCCCCAATCAGACACCAATTTATGAGGATACAAAATTCGTTTTTCATAAAGGGAATAAAGAGGAACTTATCACCATTACCTTTGATCCTGCCAATGGAACAATCGATGGCAGTTCCGATAAATATGAACAGCAAATATATAAAAACAATTCTTTAATTGACAATCAAATTCCTACCCCTATCCCAAATGATTCGCGACAAGTATTTATGGGATGGTCACTGCAGGAAGATGAATCAAATACACAGGATAAAGATAAGCTATATACAAATGAAGATATAGCGAAGCTTATCTTTTCGGCGAATGCCACCTTTGTAGCAATATATCAGAATACAGAAAAAGAAGGTTGGCATTTTATCTTTGCGCAAGAATCTTCTAATGTCGAGGTGTTTTATAGCGAGGATGGAAAAACCATTCAGCAGATGCAGAAAGGCCGCTCACATGAAGTGATAGATGAAGATGGTTATGTGGAATTTTTCGTAAAAGTGCCAACAGGCTATTCGGCAGGCACACAGTTTTTGCATCATAATGCATCAACTTTAGAAGGATTGGATGCTACTACAGGAGAAGCGATTTATCGTGGAGGAATCTATACGCCAATCCATTCTTTTAAGAACACGCAAGCAAGAGAATTGGCGATTGAGAAAGGATGTACTACGGCTTTTTTCTATAGCCAGTCCACACCGAATCTGAAATATAGAGAATTTAAGATTGCTGCTAAAATCGTAAATATTCAAGTTAAATATGACTTAAATGGTGGAACATCGGTTACCCCGATTACTGATCAAAACGTTTATCATCATCCAGATACAAATGTAAAAGAAAATATAATCAAAGTGAGTGAACAAACACCAACTCGTCCAGGGTATGTTTTCAAAGGATGGAAATTACAGGATGAGGATAAGATTTACCATGCGCATGATGAAATTCAAGTAAAAGATGTTTGGAAGTATGAAAATGATTATGACATCACTTATACCTTTACCGCTTTATGGGAACCTTTGCATGCATATAAGGTGCATTATGATTTAAAAGGCGGTCTTTATGAAAATAATGCATCGATTGCTGATGAAATAGTGCAATTTGATGACATTGTGAATATTGGATATCAGCCAATGCGCAAGGGTTATACGTTTGATGGTTGGTATTACAAGGACACCAAAGTCGCTTCAAAAACAGCATATCAAACACTCGTTGAAAACGATGAAGAAGTAAAGGAAATCACGTTAGTTGCCAAATGGATCAAGGATGATACGCAATGGATACGTATCACGTTTCAAGAAGGGGAACATGGAAAACTAATGAATAATCCCTTTACTGAAAATTTACTACCTAATGAGAATGGTTCTTTCTATATGGAAGTATTAAAAGGAACAAATTGGACTGATCATAACTATCAAATGCCGCTAATTATCGCGGATCATGGTTATGATGCTGCAGACCCTGCATGGAAATCAAACGATGAAAAATATACATTTGAAGAATATGTACAGGGAAAGGTAGCTTTTTATCAAGATGTTACGTTTATTGCACAATATAAAGAATTAGCATATGTAACGATACAATATAGTATCACAGGTAAAGATGGTAAGCCGATTGTTGATGAAGAGGGAAATGTACTCAGCGTAGGAAAATTATCATTGGAAACAGAACAGGTGAATCCGGTGATTGGTCAACCAGCAGGTTCAAAAGTGGTATATGATAATGCGAATGATGATTATGTATTTGCTTATTGGCTGACACCAAATCAGCAGAAAGTATATGATTTTGAGATTATGCCAACACAGAAGGATCATGTGTGGGTAAGTGAAACTTATAAAGCTGTTTTCTTACCAGATGAAAATCATAATGGAAAACCTGATGAGAATGAAGTTTTATCCATGTATTATGATGCAAACGGTGGCAGTGGAAGTGTCATCGATGAAATGACGTATCATGTAAAAGATCAAGTACTAATAAAGGATAATGCCTTCACTCATCCAAAGGAAAATGTTATCTTCATCGGCTGGAGCAAACAGCCACTAACAGTGATTCCGACAGATGGCAAGGCACCTCAAGAGATGTTACAGCCAAAGGATAGCTTCACCATTATGGAAACAACGACGCTATATGCCGTATGGGCAATGGATGAAAATGGTAACCATATTCCGGATTATCAGGAATCTCTGTCGATGAATTATGATGCAAACGGTGGCAGTGGAAGTGTCATCGATGAAATGACGTATCATGTAAAAGATCAAGTACTAATAAAGGGCAATGACTTCACATATCCAAAGGAAAATGTTATCTTCATCGGTTGGAGCAAACAGCCACTAACAGTGATTCCGACAGATGGCAAGGCACCTCAAGAGATGTTACAGCCAAAGGATAGCTTCACCATTATGGAAACAACGACACTGTATGCCGTATGGGCTATGGATGAAAATGGTAACCAGATACCAGATTATCAAGAATCTTTGTCGATGAATTATGATGCAAACGGTGGCAGTGGAAGTGTCATCGATGAAATGACGTATCATGTAAAAGATCAAGTACTAGTAAAGGACAATGACTTCACATATCCAAAGGAAAATGTTATCTTCATCGGCTGGAGCAAACAGCCACTAGCAGTGATTCCGACTGATGGCAAGGCACCTCAAGAGATGTTACAGCCAAAGGATAGCTTCACCATCATGGAGACAACGACGCTGTATGCCGTATGGGCTATGGATGAAAATGGTAACCATATTCCAGATTATCAAGAATCTTTGTCGATGAATTATGATGCAAACGGTGGCAGTGGAAGTGTCATCGATGAAATGACGTATCATGTAAACGATCAAGTACTAGTAAAGGATAATGCCTTCACTCATCCAAAGGAAAATGTTATCTTCATCGGTTGGAGCAAACAGCCACTAACAGTGATTCCGACAGATGGCAAGGCACCTCAAGAGATGTTACAGCCAAAGGATTACTTCACCATTATGGAAACAACGACACTGTATGCCGTATGGGCAATGGATGAAAATGGTAACCATATTCCGGATTATCAGGAAGAGCGCTTTACGGTTACATTTATAGCAGGAGAACATGGAAAATTACTTGGAACAACCACATATAAAAATTATTTGGTCAAGTCAGCAATTCATGACGCACAGCATTATAAAGAACCTACACCGGTAGCAGAAGATGGCTATGTGTTTGATAAATGGGTGATCGTTGATAAAGATGGACATGCACTTTTAGAAGTTGCAGAACCTGGCGCATATGTGATTCACGGCGATACGATTGTCAAGGCAGTATTTGCAAAGGATGACAACCATGATGGAATTCCGGATGAGCGTGAAGAAAAATTAAGGGTAAATTTCGTTGTGGCAGAACATGGTGCATTAGAAGGGACTACTCAATATAATGAAGTGTTAGCAAATACGAAACTTAAAAATGTAATAGATTATCAGACACCAAAACCAAAAGGAGCTGCTGGTTATACTTTTGATAAATGGATCGTTAAAACGGTGTCGAATAAGGAAGGGATAGAGATTAAGGATCCAAGCGAATATACGATAACCGAAAATACCGTATTTTATGCTTACTTTGCTAAAGATGAGCATGGAACAGATCCTATTCATCCTGATCATGGAGATGGCATTCCAGATAAATATCAAGTTGAAGTAAACTATGAAGTAAAAAATGGTACACTTATTGGAACAAGGAAGACCTATGTAACCCTATATGATGAAAACAATGAGCCTTCACAAACTGGAAACGGTCAATTAACAGCTTTGCAGATTCCTTTGGCAATTGCGGATAAAGGCTATGACCAAAGCAGCCTACAATGGTATCCAGTATGGCCAGAAGCTGGTATGAAAATCAAAGAAAAGATGACGTTTAAAGCCAAGTTTGAAACGGCTGATTATCAATTGATTATTCGATATGTTGATGAGGATGGCAATCGCGTAGCTGAAGATTATCAAACAAAGATTGCTTATCTGAATCGCTATGAAATAACATCTCCACATGTGGATACCTATGTTTTGGAAAATGAAAATGATCATATAATCACAGGCAGCATGGATGCGGAAGATAAAGAAATCGTTGTTCATTACACCAAAGACATTCATGGGACAGATCCAAAGCATCCCGATAAAGGAGACGGCATTCCAGATAAATATCAAGTGGCAGTTCATTATGAAGCTGAACATGGAACGGTTGCTTTTGATCGTGTATATGTGACATTACGAGATGAAGAAGGAAATTTTGCAACACATGGAAGTGGTAAACTAAGGGTTGATCAGATTCCAACAGCTACAGCAGATGAAGGATATGAGCAAGAAAGTGCGTCCTGGGTAAATAAAAAACCGACCATCGATATGATCATAACAAAAGATACGACGTTTAAGGTTGTTTTTCAAGCAAGTAAAGAACCTGAAAAACCAGTGACACCAAGTGATCCCGAGAAGCCAGATACTCCTCAAAACCCTGAGGAGCCAGATGCTCCTGTAACACCAGATAAACCTGATACCATACCTCCAACGAATGGAGGCAATACCGTTGATGCTCCTCAGCTTCCAGAAACAACGAATAGACCAATCGTAGCAGAACAGCCTATGATGCCATCAGTTTCAGATACAAGACCATTCGCACCAAACATAATGGGGAATACGCAATCAAATGGAGAAAGTGAACATGTTGATGAAAATGAGACACCGTTAACAAATGGGGATGTAGAAGTAATTAAGGAACATGTAACACCGAAAGCGAAAGGCACGGAAGCAAACTGGGCGATCATGAATTTCATATGCATGATCATTACGGTATTACTGGCAATACTTCTGTTATTATCAAAAAGTAAAAATGAAGAGAAATTAGAAAATGATAAGACGTATTCTTATGATGAGGAAGAAGATTATCAGGAAGAAAAACGCAGCTTATTTATAAGAAGTCTTGCCTTACTGCTTGCGATTATTTCAATCATTGTCTTCTTCTTAACGGAGGATATGAGTTTGCCGATGGTTATTATTGATAACTGGACAATTTATATGCTATGTTTTGCTATCGTACAGCTTATTGTCTTTATTTTAGACAGACGATGGAAAGAAGTAGAGCAGGAAGAAAAACAAAAAGCTTAATGTAAAGAAAAGACGCACTTCGCGTCTTTTCTGCATTTTGACCAAAATAAAAAAGCTGTTGCATATCACCTAGAAAGGCTCATTTGCAACAGCTTAATGAATAAATGATTATTCAGCTACAACGTTAGCAGCCTGCTGACCACGGTCACTGTCAACTACATCAAAAGAAACTCTCTGTCCTTCTTCTAATGTACGGAAACCATCAGACTGGATGCTTGAATAGTGTACGAATACATCCTTACCTTCATCAGAAGTGATGAATCCATAACCTTTTTCTGCATTAAACCATTTTACTTTACCTGTACTCATTTTTAGTACCTCCTTATAAATTTAATAAGAAGCACTCAAATGTATAAAAAAATCACAAACATCGGATCCTGTACATATTGAGTCATAAATACAATTCCGAGAATTTGTGAATCTTGAAATCATAGTTATTGCTTTTTATTACAGATTTACAATAACACTTCTTTTGCATAAAGTCAATCGTTTTCTATTTTTATCTAACCTTTTTCTAAAAAAGTTGGATGTTTTATTAACAATGGCTGTATCCGTTCATCGAAATGGCAAAAATATTTGAAAGCAGTTTCAGATTTATCGGAATTGGGGTATAATAGATACATAAAAGAAGAGGAAACGAAAGGAGTACGCCTATGTTGATAAAAGATGAATTCCTGCGTGCAGCGATTGCCAGAACATTGCAATTGAAGGAAGAGGAAATTGATGAAAAGGCAATGGAGCGTTTAGTCAGTTTATCTGCTCGAAGTGCCGGCATTATATCATTAGAGGGACTGGATACAGCTGTGAATCTGCAATATTTGGATTTATGTGGAAATAGTATTGAAGATCTTGATCCTATTAAAGATCTACGCGAAGTTGAGTATTTGAATCTATCTAAGAATATGCTGCGAGATATACAGGCTTTAAGAGGATACCGGCAATTATTGCGTTTGGATATTTCCCGTAATAATTTATATACCATGGATATCAGTGCAATTGCGGGTATGATTAATCTAGAAGAACTAAATCTGGAACGTAGTAAAGTTGATAACTTGGTTTATTTGGAAAATGCCAAAAAGCTGCATAAGTTATATATCAGTATTGAGAATGGTCCATTTCCACTCAGTATCTTAGGCACGTTAAATGAGTTAAAAGAACTTCATATGAATAAGATGTGGTTATATGATATTGCGGATCTGACTTATCTCAAAAACATTGAAGTATTAGATTTATCAACCAATCTGTTTTCTGATTTATCGCCTTTGCAATATATGAAAAAAACGTTGCGCAGTCTTAACCTGACGAATAACCAATATTTGAGTGATTGTAGCATTTTGGAAGAGTTTCCTAACTTAGAGGTCTTGGAATTATCCTTTGACAGCATCAAAGATTTTTCCTTTTTGAAAAAGTTGAAAAACTTAAAAGATTTGCGTCTTATCCAAAGTGGGCTAAGTGATTTGCGTATCTTAAAAGGGTTGAATAAGTTAGAAAAATTAGATATCTCAGAGAATCGTGTTACACATACGGAAGTCTTAAAAGATATGAAAAATTTGCGTTATTTTAAGGCAAGCTGCTGTTTCCTACACGATATTGACTTTTTAAAAAATGCGAAAGAGTTAGTTGAAGTCAATGTGTATAATAATTCGATCACGGATATTAGTGTATTAAAAGGCTGTGAGAAAATGACGGCATTGGATGTTGGGAATAATGCGGTACGTGACATCTCATGTTTAGAGGATATGAAAAACTTGGAATGTCTTTGTTTATCACATAATAATATTTCCGATCTGACTGCTTTAGAGAATTTAACGAATCTGGGTACCATTGATTTATACAACAATGTGATTACTGATATCAGACCATTAAAGAAATTGGTTAATTTATCATCGTTGCGTTTAGATCATAATGGAGTCATGGATTTATCACCGTTGAAAGATTTGACATATTTGAGTTCTCTAACATTAAAAGCAAACTATGTTACAGATCTGACACCATTAAAGAATTTAAAAAATTTATATGAATTGCGGTTGGATGAAAATCCAATAGAAGATATTTCCATGTTAGAAGATATGGAATATTATGATAAATTCTCTTATTAAAAAGGTGGGTAGCTCATGGAAATGAACTACCTACCTTTTTTGTGAAGTTTCATGGGTAACGCAAGAGCGAAACTGATCAAGGATTTCTTTAAAGTAACCGAAGGCATCTTCATAAACCTGCGTTTGGCGTGGATCTACACCGGCATGCATCAATTCATCTAAAGGCGCTTCACTGCCGCCTTTTGTAAGGAACTCGCGATAGGCATCAACTTCACCATTTAAGATTTTCTTGGCAAAGCTAATGGCAACCGACATGCCTAAAGTGTATTTGTACACATAGAAGTTATAATAGAAATGAGGAACATGATAACAGCCGTAACGCTGTAAATCATCCACAATGACACTGTCACCAAAATAGTCTTTATTAAGCTGCTCATACAGATCACATACATCTTTTGAGGACAGTGCTTCTCCTTTTTCAATGGCTTCATATAACTGATATTCAAAAGTAGCATACATGGTTTGACGATACATCGTGCCAATCATCTGATTCAATAGATTGCTTAATAAATAAGCCTTATGGTCATTATTATCAGAATGCTTTAATAAATAGTCGTTTAATAATAATTCATTGACTGTAGAAGCAACCTCGGCAACAAAAATACGATATTCTGCTAACATTGCGCGATTATGCTTATGGGAATAATAAGAATGCATAGAATGTCCGAATTCATGTGCCAGTGTACTAAGGGAATCATATTCTCCTGTAAAGTTTGTTAGAATAAAAGGCTTGGAATCATACGTACCTGCAGAATAAGCACCAGAGCGCTTCTTTTCATGTGGCATAAAATCAATCCAACGTTCTTCTCTAGCTACATCAAGCATAGCGATATAATCCTCACCTAAAGGAGCTAACGCTTTTTTTAAAATGGCGAAGCAGTCATCCACCGTATATGTGATATCTACAGATTTTACTAAAGGAAGGGCAATATCATAAACATGCTGTTGTTGTAATCCTAAGATTTCTTTACGTAACTTAAAATATTCATGGGCATAAGGTCGATACGTCTCATTACCCATTCGTACTACCAAATCAAACAGCGCTTTTTCTACACCATCTTCAAACAGACTTGCTTCTAAGGTAGAAGGAAAGTCCCGTAAGCGTGCTTCAAAAGCTTTTCCTTTGATATGTCCGCTTAATAGATTCAGAAAGACATTTTGATATCGTTTATATTCTTGAAAGTAATGTTCAAATGCTTCTTTACGTACCTTTTCATCAGGATTTAGTAAGAATTGATGGTAGTTACCACCATTTAGAAAAACCGGTTTTCCATCTACCATCACTGGTTCAAATTCTAGCCGGAAACTTTCATAAGTGGATTCCGGTACACGTAAAATATCCTGCATTTGTGCCATCATCGCTTCTTTTTCTTCATCCAATTGATGAGGCATGCGACGAAAGATTTCTTGCATTGGATAACGATATGCTTTGCATGCATCCTCTGCTAAATACTTTTCAATACTTTCTTTCTCTTTCATGACTTCTAAGTCCACAAAGTTTAGTGCGACCACCGTTTTTTGATAAAGAACATATGCTTTGGAAAGATTTTGTTGTGCTGTTTCTTCATCAGGATCTACATCTGTATACATACGGGCATAGCTGATAAGATTATTCAGTTTTCGGGATAATTCTTCTTGTTGATCAAAAAAATCACAAAAGCTTTCTTTTGTATCCGCTATATGACCTTTTTGTTTTGTCAGTGCATTGACTAAGGATTCACATTCCTGATAACATGTGTTAAATGCCTCTTGTGAAGCAAACATACTGGAAAGATCCCATGTATATGCGCTATCTATCTGATTTCGTTTCATATCATCACCTCTAGTTAGTATTGTAGTACGAAAAAAAACAATTCACAAGTTTCTGCAAATTGTTTTTTCAGATGCATCTGATGATTTTATTGATTTTTATATATCGCTCTTTTCTTTTTTCGATAAGCTATTTTGTTTTTTCTGCGAATGAGTAGAAGGACAATCACAAGTATTAAGATCAAGAAGATGACAGCAAAAGGTATCAGAATGTATGTTGTGATATAGTTTTTTCCATTTCCTTTGATGGTAGCGACTTCGGTAAAATCCATACTTCCTTTAGGCGCTGCACCTTGGATCGATACGATCGCAAAACTACCTTTCTTTGCCTGGAAAAGAATGCGAGTATCGGATTGTGTCGTGGGTAACTGGCGTATGTTTTCACCATCCACAGTTAAGATGCGATATAATTTCCCCTTACTATTTTTAGGTTTCTTTATCGAATACAAAACTTGGGTTTCAGGATCATAACCGGACATATCCTCTTTTCCATCTATGGTAAAGCCTGCTTCATAGGTAACATAATTTGCTTCTGCAACTTTTTTAAACAATGTTTCTTCCTCATTGCCGATGGAATCATGTACATTCACAACGACTGTTTTCGGCATCCATGCATTTAGGAACGATGTCTTTTTCTGCATTGCTAAACTAAGGCCAGATATTTGTAAATCATAGGTATCATCATGAATGAGCACACTGAGACGTGGCTTTAAATTTGGTTGCAAAATGCGATCCACGGCACGTAATACATCATCATCTAAGGGGTTGTTGCTTTCTTGCAAAACATCATTTTGAAATTTTTCTAGTTCAGTTAAGGCATCATCCGTTAACCCTACCTTATCACTATAGGTCTTAATGATATATGCTGCTTTTTCTTGCAGCTTAGATCCGGTGCTTTCACTTTGCTTTTTTACATGAATTTCATAGGATAAGGTTTTTCCCGCATAACGAATTGTTAATGTCTGCGTGCCAAGCGTAGTAGGATCATAGCCACTCACCATATCTGTGGTCAATGAGCGTTCTTGTGTAGAACCATCTTCGAAGCTTACTTGAATCTTTCCTTTTGATACATCCAGGTAATCATGCTGTTGGTAAGTTTGCTTCGGTTTTTCAATAAAGGCGATGTTTTTTACAGATCGATAATTTGCTTTATAAACAATGTCTTTTTCAGCTTTTTTAATTTCTTTGTCCCAACCGATAAATAAGGCATTCTTCTTCTCAGGTTCTAAGATAATCGGAATTTTACCACTCTCTATTTGCATAGTGATAGTATGTGAACCTGGATAGAAAGTGCCTCCATTGGCATCAAAACTGACATCGACATAGTTTTTTTCATTTAGATGCTTTTCATTTGTGATAAAAGAAAGTTCACTGGCTTTTACATACCCATAACTTTTACGATAGTTATATGTTGGATTTGCAGAAACATTTCGATCATTTGTCAAAGGTACATCGGTTTGTACAAGATACCAGACAGCATTTCCTTCTGTTTGTTTATCCAAGAGAAGCAAACTGGCTTGCGTGCCTTTGGGAATAGCATATAATGTCTTCGCAGCTTCTTTAGGATCTTTTCTGACATTAACTTTTTTAGTGCCGGTAATACCAATCGCATACTGATTTAAGTCTTTATCTTGTAAGGCATGATCAATGTCATAATAGTATTGTGCCGCTTTTTCACCCCAGTAAGGATCGCTAGCATAAGAAACATTCATACCGCCCGCTTTGTTTCCGAAATGACCGCCATGGTATTGAAATTGGTTCGGATTTAAATAAGAGGATGATATGTAATGGGCTGCATGAGCGTAAATACTGTCACTTACGCGTAAGTAGCGTGAGGCATTTTTTTCTACATCAGAATCATAGGCCGCATGACCAAACAAATTGTTGCGATTATAAGATAAGGCGCTGCGTCCGCTGGCACTTTCGTTTAAGGCTAAGGAAAGCATCATAAGGGCATTTGCGCCAAACTGATTTTGGTATTGAAAAAACCCTTTTTCCCCTTGTACGATCATAGACTGAGTGAGAATGTCATGCAGATAAGTACCTTCAAATTTGGTGATAGATTGTTTTAAGAGACGAGTGTTTTGCAAATAAGCATGAACATCTTCATAGGAATAAGTGGTTGTCGAACGATGATTGACATATTGATAATAATTATAATATGGCTGTTTTGCGTTTACTGCTTGTGTATGGATACTTTTGCGCACATCTGTGATCATGGCAGAAAAGTTTTTATAAAAATAATGACTGTCATAGCTATAGTAAATTGTCTTTTCTTTAAGGTAAGAAGGGGCTTGACCTAAATGCAAAACATTATCATAGCCCTTACTGGCAATATCACTTTTCAAATAATGCAACAAGATACCATTATGCACCTCAAAGTGTGAAACATTTGGAAGAGTAGTAAGGGGATGGATTGTCACATTTTCAATGGAAGTAGATCCGATGACACCTGACAATTGAAATTTCACCATACCATTGCCATCGTTATATTCTAAAAAGGCTCCATCGGCACCATAACACCCATTGGTATAACCTTCCTCTTGATTCGCTGCATTTGTATAGGTAATATTGACACTGCAATCTTGTGCTTTTTTAAATTCAACTACGCCATTTTCTATCGATAAAAAGGTTTGTCCTTTTGCTATGCCTAGATTTTCATATTGATGCTGTAAAAGGGTATGAGAAACCTTAGCAGCAGCATAGGAATCATTTTCTTTGATGATTTCATAATGGCCGTCTTCTGTAACATTGACCAAGCGAATCTTGTTATCATCTGGCAACGCAGAATCATCTTTTTTGGCTTGCACAGGCATTAACAAGCTGAATGCTGTTACGATACTTAAAATGATAGGAATTAACTTTTTCATAAGACACCTCTTGTTGTTTTATGTAATCATTATAACGTATAAATCTAATCTAGCGTATGGTATTTAAGAAAATGTAAGAAAACGTTCAGATGATCAGATAATAAAATAAAAAAATAATACGCGAGTATTCTACCAAAAGATCATAAAAAAGAGATGAAGACTTGCTAAAAAGGTAGTTAGCAAAAGCGTTTATCAGTACAGAATTTCTGCCTTGTGATACAATTGAATAAAATAGAAATAGGTAGGCGTTTTCATAAAAAATGATATATGAAATCATTAGGATATCGAAATTAGATATGGTATACTA
This sequence comes from Longicatena caecimuris, assembly GCF_004341945.1. Taxonomy (GTDB): domain Bacteria; phylum Bacillota_I; class Bacilli_A; order Erysipelotrichales; family Erysipelotrichaceae; genus Longicatena; species Longicatena caecimuris. The sequence goes on along the minus strand of NZ_SMBP01000010.1, from coordinate 58,781 downwards.
ATACTGGTAATCATAAGGAGGATATAGTTATGTCAACACCACATAATGCGGCAAATGCCGGTGATATTGCAAAGGTAGTATTAATGCCTGGAGATCCATTGCGGGCGAAATTTATTGCCGAAACTTATTTGGAAAATCCCGTACAGTTCAATACGGTTCGTAATATGTTTGGCTATACGGGCACTTATAAAGGTGTACGAGTTTCGGTTATGGGAAGTGGCATGGGAATGCCTAGTATTGGAATCTATTCCTATGAATTATTTAAGTTTTATGGAGTTGAGGCAATTATTCGTATCGGAAGTGCCGGAGCATATACAGACAAACTTGATCTATTTGACTTAGTTCTGGCAGATGGTGCATGGAGCGAGTCAACTTTTGCAAAAGCACAGGCAGATGTTGATGGCGATATACAGTATCCAAGCGAAGAATTGAATGCAGCCATTCGTAAAGCAGCAGAAAAATTGGATCAGCAATTAGTTGAAGCAAGAATTCATTCCAGTGATGTTTTCTATCATGAGGAAAATGTAGATGGACATAAAGAATTCTATGAAAAACATGGTTGTGTCTGTGTAGAAATGGAAAGTTTCGCCTTGTTCCATAATGCTAAAGTGCTGGGTAAAAAAGCGGCTTGTTTATTAACTATCAGTGATTCTTTAGTCACAAGTGCCGTTACTACAGCTGAACAGCGACAAACATCCTTTCATGCGATGATGGAAGTTGCCCTAGAAACCGCAATTTCATTATAAAAAAGTAAGAAAAAACAGTTTCAATAAATTGATATGATCCCTCTAAAGTAGACAACGGAAATAAATAAAACGCTGTTTATGAAAGGAGGGATCTTTTCTTATGGGAAGGAAAAGCAAATACACAATAGAACAGAAAGTTGAAGAAGTACAGGATTACAAGAGTGGTAAACGTGGAAAAAGCCAGATGGGTTGTGATCGGAAATTGTATAAATCTGGAAATGATTTATATAGATGGGTGTCACTTTATGAATGACAAGGTGAATCAATAGATTCAACCATTAGAAATACAACAAGAAACGTGTGAAACGAATCATTTTATAATATGAGAGACCACAAGGAAGACATTGTGAGCAAACACCAAAAGAAGTAAGGACAGCAGCGTTATCAACAGTGAATAAAGTTAAATGCGTTGATTTACTTCTATTGGATATTGTTCATTTAAGACATTATAGAAAAAGATGACCTATCTTTACGACAAGTCATCAATTACTGATTTTATTTATTTCACCTGTCTACTTGACAGGGGGCAGATCACTTTTTCAAGATTTTTTCCAGAGTAGCTACATCTAATAAATTCACCGTTTGAAATTGTCCTTTATAAAAAACGGCAAAATTATTAAATACGCAAGGAAGCTGTTTAGCTTCTTGTAAGGAATCCACTTTCAGAAAGGTTGCAGGTATGGCATGTTCTTCACAATATTGTTGCAACTTTTCAATTTTTTGATAGATAAAAGGGCATTGCATATCATAATATATTGTTAATACGGTATTTTCAATCTGCTGTTTCTTAGCGGTCTCATTAAAGTGAGGAAACGTTCCATCAAAGGAGAGAGCCAGCAATTCATATGCATGGGCAGTATCGACAATCTGGAAACCATATTTCTTGGCAAAACTTTGATCTGATAGCCAAGCTTTTTGCTTAGTTGCTCCAAGCATACAGATACCGGATTTTCCTTTCGCTTTAGCATCCTGAATGCAATACTCTAATAAGGCCTTACCATAGCCATTGCCTTTTTCTTTACTTTCTACCCATAAGCAATAAATATACATATAGTTCTCACCGCGGATAGGCACCCAGGCAGATGCTAATGGAGCATATTCAATAAAGACAGTTGCTTTTTTATTAAGTTTACGAAAGGTATGACCTTCCTTTAAACGTTGTTGTAACCAAAGACGTTTTGCTTCAACACCGGGATGTTTTTTCTTACTGCGAATGATGCAGCATAAATGTTCATCAGCTAGATTCTCCATTGTCAAATTTATAAATTCAGCACACATACTTATTCCCTCATAAATACTTTCCAGTACGAACAGTATAACTTGATATGGATAAACTTACAAGAAAATAAACTTCTTTACCTAATGATAAGGTGATAAAATAAGGCTTTAAAAGTTATTACCCTTATGAATATACCTATTTGTAAGAGTACCACCTGCATGTTGAAAGGGCAGTAGGCATTAGCGTTGACTTATCAATTCCCCTCTTTTATAATAAGCATGAACCCAGCACCCCTGGGGGGAGGTAACTTTATGACACCGGAAAGAAAAAAAGCATTACAGAATCTAAAAACAGCCAGAGGACAGATCGATGGCATCATCCGTATGATTGAGGATGAACGCTATTGTATCGACATTTCAAATCAAATCATGGCCAGTCAGTCACTGTTAAAGAAAGCAAATCTGCATATACTAAGTGGGCATTTGCACACATGTGTAAAAACAGCGATTGCAACAGGTGATTCTGATGAAAAACTTCAGGAAATCGAAGATGTTTTAGCTATTCTTTTGAAATAGTTCATGTGATGCTGTTAAAACGTGGATATTGCTAGGAGGTATACTATGAAAAAGACTTATCAGATTGGCGGTATGAGCTGCTCGGCTTGTGCGTCAGCTGTTGAACGAATATTAAAAAGAATGGATGGTGTAACCAGTGCACAGGTAAATCTTGTACTAGAAGAAGTCGTTGTTGAAGGTGAGGATTTGCCGGCTTTTGCGGATATGCAGAAAGCTGTGGAAAAAGGTGGGTATCAATTGCTGGAAAAAAGTGATGCGCAAATGCAGACATGGACAGTAAAAGGTATGAGCTGTGCAGCCTGCAGTGCATCCGTAGAACGCATCTTAAAACGATTCGATGAGGTAGAAGATGCCAGTGTAAATCTCATCATGAACAATGTGACAATAACATATCATGAAAAAAACTTTAAGGCTTGGAAAGAAGCTTTGGAAAAGGCCGGTTTTATTTTGGAAGAGGAAAATGAAGAAGAACAGGTAGTGTTGGATATTGAAGGCATGAGCTGTGCGGCTTGTAGTGCCAGTATTGAACGAGTGTTGCGTAAAAAAGATGGTGTCTTACAGGCAGATGTGAATCTTGTGATGAATCAAGCGGAAGTTCGCTATGATAAAAAGCGTATTAAACTCAGTGAAATTCTAGAAGCGATTCAAAAAGCCGGTTTTAAAGGTCACTTACATGTGGAAAAAACAATCGAAAAAGAAAAACGCTCTTATGAAAAGTTACATGTTTACGGTACACTGGTCTTGGCTTTTTTCCTCTTATATATCGGTATGTCCCATATGTTGGGAAGCATTGAATTGCCTTTGCCAAACATTATTTCTTATAAGACGCATCCCTTTAATTTCGCAGGTATCCAATTTGTGTTAGCAACGATCATCTTGATCAGTGGACATCATTTCTTTACCAGAGGGATCAAGGCGTTGCTGCATAAGGCACCGAATATGGATACACTGGTAGCGATTGGTACCGGAAGTGCATATCTTTATTCTTTGGTATCTCTTATGCAAATTTATCAAGGCAATGTCCATGCCGTCCATGCTTTGTATTTTGAAGGTGCCGGTGTTGTTGTGGCATTGGTGCAGTTTGGCAAGCATTTGGAAAGCATATCCAAGAAGAAATCCACCGGTGCTATTCAGGCATTGTTGCAACTTCGCCCACAGACGGCTACGCTTTGGCGAGAAGGTAAAGAAATCCTCATTCAGATTGAGGAAGTTAGTGTCGGGGATACCTTGGTCGTAAAACCGGGTGAACATATGGCAGTGGATGGCATCTTGTTGGAAGGTAGTGCTAATGTTGATGAAAGTATGCTTACCGGAGAAAGTATGCCGGTTAAGAAAACAGTAGGGGATAAGCTGCAGCAGGGAACCATTGATTTAGATGGACGTATTTTGATGCGTTGCAGTGCTACGCAAGAAGATACCACATTAGCAAAGATCATTCATATGGTCGAAGAAGCTCAAGGGAAAAAGGCACCTATTGCCCGTATTGCCGATCGTATTTCTTTATTCTTTGTCCCAACGGTCATGAGCATCGCAATAGTGGCTGCTATTATCTGGTACATGGTGACGCAAGATTTCGCCTTTGCTTTAACTATTTTCGTGAGTGTGTTGGTAATAGCTTGTCCATGTGCATTAGGTTTGGCAACCCCAACCGCCATTATGGTAGGTACAGGCAAAGCCGCTCAGTTAGGTATTTTTATTAAAAGCGGAGAAGCTTTGGAAACAGCAAGCACGATTGATACCATTGTCTTTGATAAGACAGGAACTCTTACCATAGGGAAACCGGTAGTAACAGATGTTGCGACACAACAGGATGAACATAAGGTATTAACATTTGCTGCTATGCTGGAACAAGGCTCTAAGCATCCCCTTGCTACTGCCATCTTAACAAAGGCAGAAGAATTGCAGCTATCCTATGAAACCTTATCCCATGTAAAAACACATAATGGTTTAGGCTTAAGCACAGAGATGGATGATGGCAGATTATTGGTAGGAAGTCGTAAATTCATGCAGGGAATGCAGATTGCGACCGCCGTTTATGAAGCACAGGAACAGACGTATCTGCAAAGTGGTAAAACCGTCGTTTGGGTCGCAAGGAATGAAGAGGTACAAGGGATTATTGCCATTGCCGATAAGATCAAACCGGAAGTGAAAGCAGTCGTCAAACAATTGCAGGACGCTCATATAGATGTGTATATGCTAACCGGAGATAATGAAATCACAGCGCAGGCCATTGCTTCTTCAGCAGGCATTACCCATGTGATTGCACAGGTATTACCGGATGAAAAAGGAAAGGAAGTCGAACGATTACAAAAGGCAGGCCATACGCTTGCGATGGTTGGCGATGGAATCAATGATGCTGTTGCTTTAACGCAAAGTGAGGTTGGTATTGCGATAGGAAGCGGCAGTGATGTAGCTGTTGAAAGTGCCGATATCGTTTTGATGAAAGATAGTATTGAGGATGTCGCAACAGCGATTCGCTTATCCAAAGCGGTTATCCGCAATATCAAGCAAAATCTATTTTGGGCATTCTTCTATAACAGCATTGGTATTCCGATTGCTGCAGGTATTTTATATCCGTTCTTTGGTATACTGCTATCACCAGTATTTGCCGGTGCAGCGATGGCATTTAGTTCGGTATCAGTCGTATCAAATGCGTTACGTTTGCGTAATTTCAAATAATAACATGAAAAGCTCTCACAGAAAGGAGAGCTTTTCTATTTAGAATTTGTTGTTTAGAATTTGTTGTTAAGAACCTGTTGTTTAGAATCTGACGTTCAGGCGATGACGTTTAGGATAGGCATGATATGAGGAATGACAAATGACTTTTTACTTCTGAATACTTCCTGTATACCTTCAAGATACATTATAAGATACCTTATAAAGATGAAAGAAATTGTATGAAATATTGAGAGACAATAGCACTGATAATATTAGAAGTTAATAACTCAGCGTGTTTTTTCATAAATTCCTTTAAGCCATTTGTGTCCTTATGAAAAATCTTTTTCGTTAATTGTTTAAGTTGAAATCTTTGTATATCTTCTACCGCTAATTTCGATAGTAAATTAAAACAATCATCTTCTAATGTTTGCCATTGAATAGCTTGTTCACTGTGAATATAAATCGGGCTATTATCTCCAACACTAACCACGCTATGTTCGATTTTTATATCTTTCATTTCGCATTCCCATAAATAGGACTATCATCACCAAAGGTAATGACAGAATCCTGAACGTTGATCGATACACTTGATTCATTTGAACCATTTAGATAGTTTTCTATGGTTTCCATGATTTTATAGGCAAAGGTTACATTTTTAAAATTAATTACGATATAATACCCCGATACTAAATTAATATAAAGATTTTTACCTAATTTTTTATTCCCTTGAACAATACAATAAATATAAAATGCACTTAAACCAATGACAATGGTTCCTACCAAAGGTTGATAAGAAAGTAATGCAAGTCCTATGATAAAACCTATGAAAACGCCGATCGTAATTCCTTTCTTTTTTGGTTCAACCATGGATATACTTTCAATATTACATACTTGAATAATACGGCTGTTAAATTCAATAATGTTTTTATTAATTTTGAAAGAATCCGTTATAATTTCTAATTCATTGTCTTGCGTACTGAATAATTGTTTCAATTCCATTGCTTTTTCCTCCCTCTATAAGGGCATTATAAAAATTTCATAGGTTAATTCAATATATTTTTTATTTTCTTATATTTTCTGAAAAATTCCCTTTGGTAATTATTTTTTTAGATGGCTAAGATACATTTATTTGTATAAATTGTATAAAATAAAACTGTTTTTTGTGAAAAATGGTTTTTCCTTCTGTGAAATTATGTATAGATAGTAAGTTGTTATGTAAAATATCTTCGAAAGGTATCAAAAGAATGCAAATGTTATTCTTTATCATAAAAGTAGTAAGAAATAATAGTGAATATGTATCTGAATGAATCAGCTTTATCTTAAAAAAGATGATAAAAAAACATTTAAGTTTGTGAATATCACCTAAAAATGTAAAATGTTGATGAAAAATAAAGAAAGTTATAGTACAATATAAACATTGAGTAAGAAATGGAAGGTGCTTTATGAAACCAATCGTATGGATCGCTTTTATCGTCGTTTTGATTATTTCTGTAGTTGGTACACAATGGTACAAACGCAGTACATTCAATAAATTATTGAAATGTTTACAAAACCAGGATTTTGACAAATTCTTCACTATCTTAGACTCGCTTGCCTGCAAATACTTTTTTGCGCCATTTAATCGTGAACATATGCGTTTAAATGCCTTCTTCATGATGGGAGATAGTACCAAGATTCGTGAGCAGTTTGATTTGATCTTAAATATGCGCATCAACAAGAAGCAGCGTTTAGATGTATGCATGAAGGCATTTTACTTCTATGTAGATGAAGAAGATAAGGTGAAGGCAAAAGAAATCCTTGATCGTATGCAAGGTGTAACGGATGAAACATTATATGAACAATGCAATCTGATTTATGAGATCTTATTATTGAAGAAAACAGATTATATTGATGTGATGGAAGAACACGTGAAAGCATGTGAACCAGGCTTTGATCGAGGCATGTTCCATTATCTGTTGGCATTACAGTATAGCTATTTAGATCAAAAGAAAAAAGAAATGGAACACTTGCGTATCGCGAAAACAGATATGAAAGATACACCATATGAAACAAAAATCAATAAAATGATAAAAGGGAAATAGTCAAGTAAGAGAATGTCTGCTATTAAGAAGGCATTCTTTTTTTCTGCCAGTATCTTCCTTGTGCATCTCAGTTGCGTAAACCATAAGATTCTCTATATACTAACGGTAAGAGAAAAGGTGGAAAATGTATATGAAAATCATAAAACGCGATGGTACCATTCAAACATTTGATTCTGAAAAAATGATCCAAGCGATGAAAAAAGCTTTTGTGACGGATGTTCCTATGGATCAGTTAAAGCAGATCGCAATGGAAATCACCCAAGAAATACAAGGCTCAGCTAAAGTCAGCGTAGAAGATATCCAAGATCTTGTAGAACAAAAGCTGATGGCATATCAATTTTATAATGAAGCTAAGGCTTATATTTTATATCGTGAAAAACGTAAAGAAAAACGACAAATGCTCTTAGAACTATGCCATGAGGTACAGGATGAAAAACTATTGCCCATCTTTATGCAAATCCAGAAAGATTTTGATGAAACATATGATTTGCATGCACTTTATATCAAATTTCATTCCTTTTTAAAAGAAACCATGGGGCATGAAGAACGCTTGCAAATGCTTATGAAAGCATGTGTCGAGCTGATTAGTAAGGAAACACCGAAATGGGAATATATTGCAGCACGTTTTTTGAGCTACCAACTACATCAGGAAATTAATGCCCGTATGAAGCAACTGCAGCTTACTTCCTTTTATGAGAAGATTCAGTATTTAAGCAAACAAGGGTTATATGGTGCTTATATGTTAGATGCTTATCAGAAAGAAGAAATCGATGAACTAAAGCGATACGTAAAGGATGAGCGTGATGCTTTGTTTACATATAGCGGTTTAGAATTAGTGGTGAAACGCTATTTACTGCGTACGCATGATTTACAGCTGATGGAAACGCCACAGGAAATGTTTATGGGAATCGCCATGCATCTGGCAATACCTGAGACGAATCGTGTATATTGGGCAAAACAGATTTATGATATCCTAAGCACCTTAAAGGTAACAATGGCAACACCGACGATGGCCAATGCTCGCAAACCATACCATCAACTATCCAGCTGTTTTATTGATACGGTCGCAGATACTTTAGCTAATATTTATAAGTCTATTGATAACTTTGCGCAAATTTCCAAATATGGCGGTGGCATGGGCCTTTATTTTGGAAAAGTACGCGCAAATGGCAGCGATATTCGCGGATTTAAAGGAGCGGCCGGTGGAGTGATACGCTGGATCAAGCTGGTCAATGATACCGCTACAGCAGTGGATCAGCTAGGAGTGCGTCAGGGAGCGGTTGCAGTGTATTTGGATGCATGGCATAAGGACTTACCTGAATTTCTAAATTTACGTACCAATAATGGGGATGATCGCATGAAAGCTCATGATGTCTTCCCGGCTATCTGTTATCCGGATTTATTTTGGAAAATGGCGAAAGAGGATTTAAACGCAACATGGTATCTGATGTGTCCGCATGAGATAGGGAAAGTGAAAGGCTATCAATTAGAAGATTTTTATGGCGAAGAATGGGAAGAACGTTACTTTGACTGTGTGAATGACGCTCGCATCTCAAAACGTGAAATGATCTTAAAAGATCTAGTGCGTCTGATTCTAAAGTCCGCGGTGGAGACAGGAACACCTTTCACATTTAATCGCGATCAGGTAAATAAAATGAATCCCAATGGGCATAAGGGCATGATCTATTGTAGTAATTTATGTACAGAAATTGCCCAAAACATGTCAGCTATCACTTTAACAGAACCACAAATCATAAAGGTTGATGAGGAAGAGATTGTTGTAAATAAAAGCAAGCCAGGCGATTTTGTTGTTTGTAATCTAGCGAGTCTATCCTTAGGTAATATTGATGTGACAAACAAGCAAGAGCTTTCACATATCATACATACGATCGTTCGCGCATTAGATAATGTCATCGATTTAAACTACTATCCGATTCCATATGCAGAAATAACAAATCGTCAATATCGAGCAATTGGCTTAGGGGTTAGCGGATATCATCACATGCTGGTAAAACAAGGTTTGCGCTTTGAAAGTGAGGAACATTTGCAATTTGTGGATACGCTGTTTGAAACGATCAATGCTTATGCCATTCAGGCAAGTAATGTTTTAGCCAAAGAAAAAGGCAGTTATCAATATTTTAAAGGGAGTGACTGGGACAGTGGCGCTTACTTTACGAAACGTGGTTATCAAAACGAAAGTTGGCAGAAACTTGCTCAGGATGTTCACACATATGGGATGCGCAACGCTTATTTGTTGGCTGTTGCGCCAACTAGTTCAACATCAATCATCGCGGGCACCAGCGCCGGTGTAGACCCCATCATGAACAAATATTTTTTAGAAGAGAAAAAAGGCAGTATGATTGCCCGTGTGGCGCCTGATCTTAATCCACAGACTTTCTGGCTCTACAAAAACGCCCATCAGATACAACAGGAATGGATCGTGAAAGCTGCTGGTATCCGTCAGCGCCATATCGATCAGGCACAGTCTGTAAACTTATATATCACAAATGAATTTACATTGCGCACGGTTCTGAATTTATATATCCAGGCATGGGAAAATGGTGTTAAAACACTATATTATGTGCGTAGTAAGGCATTAGAAGTAGAAGAATGCGAATCTTGTGCATCTTAAAGGAGAACTTATGACTGATTTAAAACGAAAACCGTTATTTAATGAACATGGGGATTGCGATGTAATCAACAGACGCATGATCAATGGCAATACCACGAACCTCAATGACTTTAACAATATGAAATATACTTGGGTATCTGACTGGTATCGGCAAGCGATGAACAATTTCTGGATTCCTGAAGAAATTAATCTGAATCAGGATGTTAAAGACTATCGCCGATTATCGCAGGCCGAGAAGAATGCCTATGATAAAACCTTATCCTTCTTAATTTTTCTAGATTCTATTCAAACGGCAAATTTGCCTAATGTAGGGGACTATATTACCGCAAATGAAGTCAACCTCTGTTTAACTATACAAGCCTTTCAAGAGGCATTACATTCACAAAGTTACAGCTATATGTTGGATTCCATCTGTTCTTCGCAAGAACGTAATGATATTTTATACCAATGGAAAAATGATGCGCGTTTATTGGAAAGAAATAAATTTATTGGCGATTTATACAATGATTTTATTACCCATCATGATGGCATCCATTTAATGAAGACGATGATGGCCAATTATATATTGGAAGGTATTTATTTCTATTCCGGTTTCATGTTCTTTTATAATTTAGGTCGTATGGGAAAAATGCCAGGTTCGGTACAAGAGATACGTTATATTAACCGTGATGAAAATACCCATTTATGGCTTTTCCGTTCTATGATCCTAGAACTGCAAAAAGAAGAACCACAGCTTTTTACACCTGCGTTGGTGGAAGAATATAAGGATATGCTGCGTTATGGGGTAGAAGAAGAAATTCGCTGGGGCTCGTATGTGATAGGAAATGATATTGAAGGCTTAACAATGCAAATGGTTCGCGAATATATCTATTACCTGGGAAATTTGCGCAGCACATCATTAGGCTTTGGAACCTTATATGAAGGCTATGAAAAAGAACCGGCATCCATGGAATGGGTATCGATGTATGCGAATGCCAATTTGATTAAAACGGATTTCTTTGAAGCCCGCAGTTCTGCCTATGCAAAGTCAAGTGCATTAGTGGATGATTTATAATCTTTTAACGCTTAGCATAAATTATGTATACTAGGTTTGAAACATCGTTTTAGCGGGTATCGACGATAAAAATTACCTATGCTATAATTTTGTTAACCATTATAAATGTATTCGCATGAATGCATCATTACTAAGAAGAGGTATAGTTTATGAAGATAACCTGGGTAACCTTAAGCGTTTCTGATATAAAGAAAAGCATTGCTTTTTATACAGAAGTTTTCGGTATGCAAGTAGTATCACGTTTTCATGGAGGTATACATGAAATTGCGATGTTAAAAACGAAGAATGAGGTCTTAATTGAGCTTATTCAAAATCGTAGGGAAGCTGATAAAGAAGTAGGAAATGGAGTATCCATCGGTTTAGAGATAGAAAATCTTGATGCTTTCGTTGCGATGTTATTAAAGAATGGTTATGAATTAACAGGTCCTATTGCTCCAAATCCGACCATTTGTTTCTATTTTATAAAAGATCCTGATGGTTATACATTACAACTGTTAAAACGATCCTGATGAAAAAGGCAAATGTAAAATGGAATGAAACCAATCACAATGGTTTATTTCAATTTGCCTTTTTTTATTTTGCCAGCATTACCATATAAATACTTACTCTATTTGCCAATGTTAACCTATGTAACCCTTCTTACGATAGGGTCACCATCATCAACAAATTTTTTTATTTTATATATCCATTTTTGTGGATTTATCCTCGTGGTAAGATGAATAGGCATCTGATACATTATTTAGTTAAAAAAGAAAAAACGGATGAATTACCGTATTAAAATGCCCCTCCCTTTTTCCCTATATGGGAAAAATACCGTATTAAAATTCCCTATCCTTTTTTTCAGGGAAGATTATTACATGATATCTTATAGATGCAGAAAGGTGGAGATGTGTCCTTGAAAGATGCGAAAACAAATTATTATGTACGCCAGGTATTATCAATTCTGATGGATGGGGATATCGTCTCAACAGGCAAAATCGCGTCAGAAATCGGATTAAGTGAAAAATCGACACGAAATAAACTCAGTGCGATAGAAGATTACCTGCGTGATAATGATCTAGGCGAAATCTGTAAAAAACCAAGGGTAGGTATTTGGTTAGAGGCTGATGAAAAACAACGCTCACGCATTGTCAGAATGTTGGAAAGCAGCGATGAAATCAGTGTCAGTTATGATGCTATGGAAAGAATGATGCTGACTTTAAAACGTCTGTTTCGCATGTTGCCTAATGAAACCATGACAACACAGCAGTTGGCAAATGAATTATATGTTAGCACGCCAACCGTATTGAAGGTCATCAAAGAATGTGAAGAATGGTTGGGCAGATATCATATTGTTATTGTAAATGAACGTAATCGTGGTTTGCGGATGCAGTATGAGGAAAACAATTATCGAGTGGCTTTAAAAAATCTCATTATGGGAAAAGGAGATCTAGAAGAAATTAGAAAGAATATGTTCTATTTCTTTGGAAATCTGGATGTCAATCTGATAAAAAAATGCATTATCGAAACAGAAAATGAATGGAATTATCGTTTCACGGATGATTCTTTTCATGAAATTCTGATTTATTGCTGCCTTGCCTATCAGCGAAAAGATTTTAATTCACATCTGCGTTATGACAATGAAGAATTAGAATTAATCCAGCGTTACAACGAATATCCATTTACCGTGGCAATCTTCAAAAAACTACATGAGAAAATGCATATTCTGGTATCGAATGAAGAAGTGGTATTTCTCTCTATTCAAATCATGTGTTCGAAGTTTATTGGGCGCAGTGAGTTGAGTGAAACACTTGGACAAGTGAAACAGTACGATGATAAATTGATTGGTTTTGTGAATCGTATGCTGGATGTTATCGGAAATATTCTGGACGTTGATTTGCTGAGTGATGAAAAATTAAAGGAATCTTTGATATTTCATTTGCGACCAACGATTTTCAGGATTCGTTATGGAACACCGCAAAGCAATTCTTTAGTGCCATTTATTAAGAAAGAGTATAAAAATGTTTTCCGAGCAACCTGGGCTATCAGCATTTTATTTGAAGAGACATATGGCTTACAGATTACCGAAGATGAATTGGGATATATCGTGCTGTACATTCAATCTGCCATTGAACGAAAGACCAGACAATATCGGGTATGTCTGTTAACGGATTCCAGCCGCGGACATGCACAATTGTTAGTAGAACGTCTGCGTAAGTTGGTTCCTGAAATTAATGAAATTCGTGTGGAAGGTATTCATGATTTTAAATTGGAAGAGCAGGCGGAGATGGATATGATCATCACACCGCACACCTTGCCGTTTCATGATAAACGAATCGTCGAAATTTCTAATATTCTAAGCGATGGTGGTATCTTGAAGTTGCGTTCCCATATGGAGGAATTGAATCTTAAGACAGATGATGTGCCAAATCCTTTCTCACCTATTTGTTTTCCACTATTTTCTCCAGACTTGATTTTTATGAATTTGGATGTGAAAGATAAAACGGAATTGTTAATTTATTTGTCTCAACAGATGGAAAACAAAGGCTTTGTAACTGGAAAATTCTGCGAGAGTGTCTTGGAAAGAGAGAAAGCAACGACGACTTCCATAGGAAATGGCGTCAGTTTGCCACATGGGGCACAGAGTGAAGTCAATAACTCGAAAGTCGTTATAGCAACCTTGAAAAATCCTATTCTGTGGAATGATGATTTAGTAGATGTAGTGTTTCTATTAGGATTCAAGATGGATACACCAGATGAAGTAAAACGCATCCAGGTGTTCTATAAACAATACATCTCATTAGTAGAAACAGATGAAAAAGTACAGAAACTTAAGCAGATGAAATCGAATGTAGAATTGTATAAATATTTAATTCAATAGGGAGGATATTACAATGAAACTGAATGATGTATTAGATGAAAGAATTATCGATATGCATGTGCAGGCAGAGAATAAGGATGAAGCTTTGACTGTACTGGCACAGAGGTTAAAGGATGCAAATTATATCGATGATGTAGCATCTTTTAAGAAGGATATTTATTTAAGGGAAAGTGAAGGTATGACAGGAATTGGCAATTATGTGGCTATTCCTCATGGTAAAAGTGATTCTGTGACCAATGTTGGTATTGCTATTGGTAAGTTGGATCATGAAATAGAATGGGAGACGCTGGATGGGAATGGCGTTAAGCTGATTTTCCTCTTTGCTGTTTCCAATGATCATGAATATGCGCGGAATCATATGTTATTGTTAGCAGAAATCGCACGTAAGCTTGGTAACGATGAAGCGATTGAAACCTTGTTGAAGGCGGAAACAGTAGAAGAAATCAAAGCGGTTTTTAAGGATTAATTTAAGGGGTAATTAGGATTGCTACAAATCATTTTATGTTTGTGTTACATGAAGAAAGTAAAAAATCCGCGCGTTGATAGGATTCTTGCTTTTAAAGAGTGAAATAAAGGGTGAATAAAAAATAGGAAGATTTTGATCATGTTGATAAAATAAGATCAAATCTTCTTTTTTTATTGTGTTTTGAATGTTACATGTTTGAAACCGGTATACGTTTCATTATTGTTAAAAGAGGGCTGGAGAATTGAGAATGAAAGTTTTTCGATAGTTTCCTTTCGAATATATTAAGTAACTTGTATTTTGATACTGCTGTACGCACTATGTGTTATAGTTTATCAAAAGGTGAAAGAAGTCTTACGCTTAGGGTGAAAGAAGTTTTCTCATAAGATGAAGGAAGTTTCACATTAAATAAAATTCGAAAGATGAATGAAACCTTTTTAAAGGAAAGGAAGTTGTTTCAAAATGATGAAATGACTTATTTAAAGGTTAATAAAAGGAAACGAAATAACTTTTTAAAAAGACAAATAGACCCTATTAAAAAGATGAAATCCTTTATAGAAAGGCAAGCGGTAATATGTATAATAAACAAGATAATATATGTATATCAACTAAGATGCTAGCATGTTTGCGGAAGTTATATCCGATAGGAACAAGAGTGGAATTAGTGAAAATGGATGATGTACAAGCTCCTCCTGTAGGTACAAAAGGTACGGTTTATGGAGTTGATATTGGCAGTTTGCTAGTACATTGGGATAATGGAAGTACGTTGCATGTTTTATATGGGATTGATGTTTGTAAGATTTTAAAATAATCAGTGAATAAGCTCGTGGATAAGATGGAATAATTAAAATGGTAAACTATTATTAAGAATGAAGCAAAATTCAATGGTTTTATCATTTTTATTTTATATGAAGATACAGTTAATAGAATAGATATCATAGGGTGCCCTTCTTATAGGCAAATTCAAATAATTATGTCGTTTGTTCTTTCAATTAGGAAAATTTATCTTATCCAAATGAAAAAATCGTTTATAATAAGCGAGTAAATTTCAAAATGGGGATGAAATTTCCACCAAGATGAGGTAAAATTGATATTGTGAGCGACACTATAAAGGAATTTGAACTGGAGGAATATATATGTATAACGAGAATGATGAATTGTATGAAGTAAATGATTATGATGAAGATATTCGCTGTCGTGAAGCCTTGATAGAAGAGGCAAAGAATTTGCCAGAGACAGCAGATTGGAAAGAAATCTTAAATTTAAAGAAAAGATGGAAAAGAATTTCTTATTGGGATTCTGCATATGAAGAAAAATTGTCAGAAGAATTTGATAGTTATATTGATGTGTTTTATGCAAAACGTAAAGAGGGATATCAAAGTAATGAAGTATTGAAACAGGAACTGATTCAGCGCGCTGAAACATTAGCCGAAACAGATAATTGGAATCAGGGAAGTGAAGAAATGAATGAACTGATGAATCAATGGAAAGCAACAGGTTCTGCCGGTAGAGATACCGATGATCAATTGTGGGATGCATTTAATGCAGCACGTCAAAAGTTTTTTGATCGTAAACATCAACATTGGGAAGAATTACAATCAAAATTTGGCAATGCCCGCCAAGTAAAAGAAGACTTGATTAAAAAAGCTGCTGCTCTTGTAGATTCTAAGGATTGGCAGAAAACAAGTGAAGAGTTCCGCCATTTGATGGAAGAGTGGAAAGCTGTTGGAAGTGCTGGTAAAGAGTATGAAGATCAGTTATGGGCAGCATTTAATGAAAGCAGACAAACATTCTATGAACGTCGAAATGCATATTATAATGAATTACACGCTGAGCAAGATCAAAAGTATGAACAGAAGAAGGAATTAATTGCTAAAGCTAAAGTAATTGTTGATAGGAATGAATATACGAGAGAAAATACAAAAGAGATGAAAGATCTCAATGTGGAATGGAAAACAATTGGTTCCTGTGGTAAAGATAAAGAAGATCAGGTTTGGAAAGAATTCCGTGAAATTATGGATGCCTATTTTAATGGTTTGAAGCAATGGAACGAGCAAAAGCATCAGCAATGGCGTCAACGTATGATGGATGCGCGTTCTCGTAAACAAGAGCTTGTACAAAACCAAAAACGCCAAATCAAGCGTATGCAAGATGAAATGGTTGGTCTATTGGGACAAAGAGCTATTGATGAAATGGAAGAGCGTATAGAAGAAAAGAAAGAGTTCATCCAACAGTTAGAAGAAGAATTAGCAGATATTGAGAAAAGATTGAATGAGCAATAATGTACCTAAGCTAAGCGCAATGCTGTTTAAATACTAGTTGTGGCATCTAAACACAATGCTGTTCAGATGATAGTTATGGCATTTAAATGCAATGCTGATTAGATGATGTTATGAAATCTAAAGCGTTGCGGATAAGATGATGTTATGAAATCTAAAGCGATGCGGATAAGATGATAGTAGATGATTATAATCAGCAATAAAAAATTGCCGGTATTGCTGGAAATGAAATCCTTATAGCATGGTATGAAGGGAAGTAACTATGCAATAATATAATGAAGTTATTTGGCATATCCTTTCGTTATGAATTTAGTAAGTAATCCTTGCTATTCATGGCGAAAGGTTTTTTTATACGTCGAGATAAGTGCTTACTAGAAATATTATATCGGAGTCAGTAAAATAGATAATAATAGATGCGGAAATTGTGATATTTTAAAAATAGGAAGTAATGATTTTTTTTAATGAACATAAAGTTATTGTATGTAGTGAAATTCTTCCATTTTAGTTTCGAATGAGGTATAGTGTAAATGACATAAAAACAAGAAAGAGGTTTGAAAATGGGACGATTACAATGGGATTTAATCACTAGTGAAGAACGTATTCCAAGTAGAAAGACAAAAGAAGCACATCGATATCGCAGCGAAATAGAAAGCGATTATCATCGTATAATCCGCAGTGCTTCTTATCGTCGACTACAAGATAAAACACAAGTCTTTCCTTTAGATCACAGTGACTTTGTAAGAACAAGACTGACACATTCTATGGAAGTCAGCTCTTTAGCAAAATTAATGGGAAAACAAGTGTGTAATGTGATATTAGAAAAACAATTAGAAGATGAAGAACATCAGCCAGATACTATCAAAGTCATGGAAACTTTAAATTGTGCAGGATTGCTACATGATATCGGGAATCCACCATTTGGTCATTTTGGCGAATTCAGCATACGCGATTGGTTCAAAAAAAACTTAGACATAAAAGAATTTAAAGGTAGAAAGTTGCGCAACATACTAGATCCGCAACAAATTGCAGATTTGGAAAACTTTGAAGGAAATGCCCAGGCATTGCGTATTATTACGAAATTGCACAGGTTAATAGGGAAAAATGGAATGCATCTTACATCTGCTGTTATGGATACAATTATAAAATATCCATGCGATTCTTTGACGATGATGAAGGAAAAACAGAAACCTAAACATGAACGCAATTTACTAAAAAAGAAAATTGGGTATTTTCAAAATGAGCAAGAGCAATTTGCTATGATAAAGAATAATACCGGTACACGAAATACACGTAATCCACTGTGCTTTTTATTAGAGGCGGCAGATGATCTTGCATACACTTTTGCTGATCTGGAGGATGGTTATAACAAAGGATTATATACATATCAAGATTTACTGGATGTTGTCATTAAAGCTGGCGATGAGAAAGGAAAAGCGCTATTAGAAAAAGAGTTGGAAAACGGAATCCAGGAGCAAATTGGATCTAAAACATCAGTGGATCCTTATAAATATGCAGTCTTTTCTTGGCTTACAAAAAAACAACTTTATAGTGTTTCAAGAGTTAGTGATGCTTTTATCCTTCACTATGATGAAATTATGAATGGCGAATTTTTTGATGAATTAAACACAGAAAGCTCTGAAGGTAAACTAATTAATGCGTTGAAAGAATTTGCCTATCGACGCATATATTGTCATTCTTCAATTCTAAAATTAGAATTGATGGGAAATGAAATTCTCAGCTTTCTGTTAGATCGCTTTGTCGATGCTTTATTGCCATATGATACAGATATAGAAATTACGGAGATACAAAAAAAGTATATTGATCTTTTATCACAAAATTATTTAGAGCAATATCATGAAACAGCAAAAACTGTAAAAAGTGAAGAAGATAAAGTGTATGCCCGCTTACTACTTGCTACGGATTTCATTGCAGGTATGACAGATAGTTATGCGAAACGATTATATCAAGAGTTAAGAGGAATTTGATAAAGTTTATTATATGTTAAAGACATCGGGTGGTTATAGCTGCCTGATTCTTTTTATATGAAAGGGAGCATTGAAAAAGTTTATGAAAATCGAGATATAAAGAAAAGAGAGAGTTTAAATTACTTTTGCTTGCATATAAATATATTTTATCAAATCACTTTAAAATATAAAGTAACTATGTTATACTGAGTTCATAAATGATAAGGAGGCAATATTCATGAAAAAATATGATGCAATCATGATTGGATTTGGAAAAGGAGCAAAAACTTTGGCAGCAGAGTTCGCAAAGCAAGGTAAAAAAGTCGCGATGATAGAAAAATCGTCAAAGATGTATGGTGGCACATGCATTAACGAAGGATGCATACCATCAAAATCTTTGATTGTACAAGCTGGTAAAAGAACCTTTTCTGATGCTATTAACAAAAAAGAAGAAATAACGTCAATTTTGAGAAAAAAGAACTTTGAGAAGCTGAATCAAAATCCTAACATTGATGTAATTACCGCTAAAGCAAGCTTTGTAAACACCCACGTAATTTCATATGAAAATGAAAAGGGTACGAAAGAAATATATGGTGATTATCTTTTTGTTAACACAGGAAGTGTTCCTATCATCCCTAATATTCAAGGTATCGAGCATACAAAACATATATATGTAAGTGCTGATATAATGAAAGAGAAAGAACAGCCTAAAACGTTAGCAATTATTGGTGGCGGATATATTGGCTTAGAATTTTCAAGCATGTTTGCTCGTTATGGAACTCAAGTGACCGTTTTTGAATATGGTGATCGTCTTGTCAAGCGAGAGGATGAGGATATCGCTTTACATATACAACAAATATTAGAAAGACAAGGTGTACAATTTGAGTTTAAAAGCAATGTCCTTTCGGTGGAAAATGTAAATGATTCTGATGTGATAGTTACTTATAAAAACAAAGATGGTAATATACAGCAATTAACAGTAAATGCTGTGTTATTGGCAACTGGAAGAAAAGCTAATACAGATGGATTACATCTTGAACAAGCCGGTGTAGAAACAGATGCTCGTGGAGCTATTAAGGTAAATCGATATCTACAAACGTCTCAGCCACACATCTACGCAATGGGTGATGTTAAAGGTGGACTACAATTCACATATATTTCATTAGATGATTATCGTATTGTAAAAGATCATATATTTGGTGATAAAAAACGTACAACTGATAATAGAGGAGCGATACCCTATTCTGTCTTTATTGAACCAACTTTTTCACGCGTAGGGATGAGTGAAGAGGAGGCAAAAAATGAGGGGTATGAAATCAAAGTGGCAAAACTGGCAGTTTCTGCTATACCACGAGCACATGTAAATGAATGCAAAGAAGGCGTGTTAAAAGCAATTGCTGATGCCAAAACGGATAAAATACTAGGGTGTGTATTGTTGTGTACTGCTTCAGAAGAAATGATCAATTTCGTTCAGCTTGCAATAAATCTTGGATTAAAGACTTCAGACATAGCAAACCACATTTTCACTCATCCTACAATGAGTGAGGCGTTAAATGATCTGTTTGGTAACTTCTGATATGATTAAATTTATAAACAAAATGTTAAATTTATAAACAAAATAAAGATAAAATGGTGTTTACTGTAAGTCATGGGTATTGCTGAAAGTTTCTAATAGAATAAAAGTTCTTTGCTGATATTGGTAAACTGAAAATTATAGAACCTAAAAATATGTAGTTATAATGTAAAATGCCTTAAAGTATTGTATCGCAATAGTTATAATGCAACATGTCTTAAAATATTGTATTGCAATAGTTATAATACAAAAATAACAATATAAATATAAAAAAGACTTAATTTTAAAATATTAGATTTGCTATGTTAAAAAAGAAATGTTATTTTAAATTTAAAAGATAGAAAAAGAAAGATGGGGAAATAACTGCCTATGATGAATTTACAGGATACAATGCAACATATAAGCATACTTATGGTATTTATGGAAGGAGTGCTATCCTTCCTTTCGCCATGTGTGCTCCCATTATTGCCGGTGTACATGGGATATTTAATTGGAAGTGATGTTAACAACAAACAAATAAGAAAAAAACGTTTCGTAATATTTTTTACACTTAGTTTTATATTTGGTATATTTACCGCCATTTTATTGATGAATATATCAATCACATTGATCAGTTCATTTTTCAGAGATCATATGTCCGTATTCATAAAAGTAGGAGGCATACTTATTATTGTATTAGGATTATTTCAATTGGGATTTTTCAAATCTAATTTTTTGGGGAAAACAAGAAGACTCCCGTTTACTTTAAAGAAAGAAATGAACTTACTACTTGCGTTTTTGATGGGGTTTACTTTTAGTTTTGCATGGACACCGTGTATAGGGCCAGCTCTTTCCAGTATTCTACTTTTGGCGAATAGCTCACAAAATCTTTGGATGAGTAATTTTCTAATGGTCATATATGCTCTTGGATTAACAATACCTTTCCTACTTATTGGTATCTTTACAGATAGTATATTAAATTGGCTGTCCAATCATAAGAGTATTATGAACTATACAGTAAAATTAGGAGCAATCATATTAATATTTTTTGGTGTATCAATGGTAAGCGGTAAAATGAACTTTATCAGTAATTACATGACACAAAGCAGTAATAATGCTATGATTAAAGATAAGAATGAAGATAAAAAAGAAGATGGTGGAGAGAATAAAGATGAGAAAAATAGTGAACAGGAGAAAGCATTATTGCAACAGTTAGGCAGTTATGAATTAAAAGATCAACATGATAAGATTATCAAACTTGAGGATTACAAAGGTAAAGTTGTCTTTCTGAATTTTTGGGCGACATGGTGCCCGCCTTGCCGTGGTGAGCTGCCAAATATTCAAAAACTTTATGAGAAATATAGAAGTGATAAGCATGTGGCAATTCTGACAATTGTTTATCCAGGTGGGCAAGAAAAGGGTAAATCTGATTTAAAAGAATTCATTTCGGATAATGCTCTGACAGTACCTGTTTTATTTGATGATGGATTTATTTATTCAACATTTGGTATTGGTAGTATGCCGACTACTTTTATGCTAGACAAAGAAGGAAAACCTTATGGATATATCGAAGGTGCTTTGACAATGGAAATGATGGAGAATATGATTTTAAAAACGTTAAATGCTAATTAGTATAAGAAAGTTATAGGGAAAAGATGATGATATGAAAAAACAATATGATTTAAAATGTAATATAGCACAAACACTGAACTTAATTGGAGATAAATGGACTTTATTGATTTTACATGCAGTAAAAGAAGGGTGTCATACATTCAAAGATATACAAAAACATTTAGTCGGTATCCCTACAAATCTTTTATCGGAGAGACTAAAAGGGTTATGTGAAGATGATTTACTTACATGTGAATTATATTCAACACATCCTCCTAGATATCAATATTTGTTAACAGAGAAATCTAGTGATTTAGATGATATTTATAATGCTATATTATTATGGGGAGATAAGCATCTGAATAAAAGTTATAAATGTTTAAAACATAAAAGCTGTGGCTCTAACATACATATTGCTTATGTATGTGATGAATGTGATGAGATTTTGAATAAAGAGGATATCATCATCAATGATTTAGATGATGTTATTGACGAAATTTAATATATGGTAAGGATCATCATTATTTAACAGTAAGTGAAAAGTTTATCTGTATATAGAATAGTAAGCCAAGGTTGACGATATGAATGGAAAATACTTTGGCTTTTTTGATAGAATCATGATGATTCTCTATTTTATAATTAGTTTTTAGAAAGTGGCGGAAATAATAATTGAAATATGTTATCATATTACAAGAGGTGTATAAGATGGAATTAATCTTAATCATAGCTAGTGAAGAATATTCAGATAATATTACATCATTACTTGTTAAGCATGGTTATTCTGCTACTGAAATTGGTTGCAATGGAGAGTTTTTACAATATGGTGATATTGTTTTATTACTTGGCGTGGAAAAAGGTGAAGCTGATAATGTTATCGCGATATTAGAAAATGAAGGAGGCAGGCATCCGGGAATGTCTGAGCCGTTTAGAGGTCAAGTAAAAATATATGTTATATCTTCAACTTATTTTAAAAAAATCAATCCTTAGGCAATATAAAAAGGCTTTAAAATGGGAAGATTATGCATTATAAAAGTGTGTTGAAAAAAATATAAAAAAGTTTTAAAAAATTGTTGACAGAAAAATAAACAGATGGTATTATATTAAGGCGCTGATGGAAAGGACTCAGGAAATCAGTGATTGCATAAATTATGTGGAGGCTTAGCTCAGTTGGGAGAGCGTCTGCCTTACAAGCAGAGGGTCAGGGGTTCAAGTCCCTTAGCCTCCACCATAAATGTGCCGACTTAGCTCAATTGGTAGAGCAACTGACTTGTAATCAGTAGGTTGTGGGTTCAATTCCTATAGTCGGCACCATTCTTAATAAATAGAGCTGGGGGGGTAGCGAAGAGGCTAAACGCGGCTGACTGTAACTCAGTTCCTTATGGTTCGGCGGTTCGAATCCGTCCCCCCCCACCATCTCTTATTGGGGTATAGCCAAGCGGTAAGGCACCAGACTTTGACTCTGGCATTCCACTGGTTCGAGTCCAGTTACCCCAGCCATTTTAAAAAATCAACATTATAAATGACCCGTTAGCTCAGTTGGTAGAGCATCTGACTTTTAATCAGAGGGTCGGGCGTTCGAATCGCCCACGGGTCACCATTTAAATGTTGCGGGTGTAGTTCAATGGTAGAACTTCAGCCTTCCAAGCTGACTACGTGAGTTCGATTCTCATCACCCGCTCCATATAGTTCAATAAAGCAATCATACACTGATTGCTTTTTTTGTATGAGAAAACCCCCAGATAGTCTGGGGGTTCCGTAGAGCTTTAGCGATGAGCCTTTAAAAATAAAACTCCTTTTGATAGAATAAGAATGCGGTCTGGCAACTGCATAAAAATCAAAAGGAGGACAAATAATGAATAATAATCCATTAAATGACGTACATACTTTATCACACACCACATGGAATTGCAAATACCACATAGTCTTTGCGCCAAAGTATAGAAGAAAAGTTTTTTATGGAGAAAAGCGACTAGAAATAGGAGCAATACTGAGAGAATTATGCGAGTGGAAAGGTGTGAAAATTATAACAGCAGAAGTATGCCCAGATCATGTGCATATGCTAGTTGAAATCCCACCTAAAATGACAGTATCAGGATTTATGGGATTTCTGAAAGGGAAAAGTAGTATTATGATCTATCAGAAATGGGGGAATATGAAATATAAATATAGGAATCGATCATTTTGGTGTAGAGGATATTATGTAGATACAGCAGGAAAGAATGACAAAGTAATTGAAGCATATATAAAAAATCAATTAAAAGAAGATGAACTAAGTGAACAATTGACACTGGATATAGAAGACCCGTTTACGGGTAATAAGAAATAAAAATGCAAATGCCAGACCGTATTGTTACGCTGGTAAGCGTAGCCTGAATCTGAGCCCCTTGGGGCGATTACGTAAAAACCACCAGCTAAGCTGGTGGATATTTATTGATGTGATGAGAATCACTATTCATGTTAGCTTGAGAATGACAATGGAGTTCATAGTAAAGAAAGGAAGGCTGAATGTCACTAAATAGTCTAACGTGTTGGTGACCTTGGCGATATCGAAAAAGTCAGATGCTTCTTGATAGTGCCTCGGCTGGGGTAATAATAGCGTGTTTCGCTTGGCTATTGCGCTCTTAAGAACGCTAAGATGGCCAAGTCCTAGGACTTGGGCTCTATTTAATAAGAATATGGTGGAGAAACGTGTACATAGACCCTCTGCGGCACGAATTCATAATATAAATATAAAAGGGTGGAAATGTAAAAAATAATATCATAAATTCAATGTTTTATTGAAATTAAAAAAAATTCACCAAAAATTACGATTTTCTATTTTAGAATCGTATATATAAGTGAAGGGAAATCTAGGTGAAATCAAATGTACATAACGATCAAACTATCATTAGATTTAAATGAACACTTAAAGCACTGCTTAACTTGGTATGAAACTATATATCATAAAGAGATAAAACGCATAGCCGATATTTTTATAAAAGAAAATCATAGTTACGAATACCTATATAAAAATATTAGTAATCATATCTCTTTTCATAGCAAACACTTAGTACTCGATTTTGCTAAAAAAGAATACGAATATCGTTGTGGATGTAAAAATAGCCGAAAGATCCGCTGCTCTAGCTGTTGGAGCAACTCCTCCTATCGCCTAAACGGTGATCTCCTGCAGCTAGAGTTAGGTCTTCTTGAACATAAAAGATTCATTGATCTTCCTATGTATCATAATGAACAACCTTTAATGCAGTTAGCTAGGGGTAAAATGATGAATTTAGAATTAATGCATATTCAAGAAAACTGGTATGCCTTTATAAATGTAGATATTCCCATCATTTTTTCAACAAGTCGTAAAACAATGGGTATTGATATAGGAATGAAAGTACCCGCAGTTGCTGCTCTTGATAATCAGCATTATCGTTTTTTTGGAAATGGTAGGCAACGCCAATTTTATCTACGTAAATATAAACGTCATATACAAGAAATGCAACGAAGAAAGCAGTTTAAGAAATTGCGCCAATTCCGGCATAAACTACATAATGTCTTGGCTGATCAAGATCATAAGATTTCAAAAGACATAATTTCTTATGCTTTGGAAAATGATGTAGGAATGATATATCTAGAAAAATTAACCTCTATCCATGATCGCTTTAATGTCAGGCAAGTCTCTAATGCCTATTTATGGTCTTATCAAAGACTTCAACAATTTATTACATATAAAGCTCAACTCGCCGGTATTGAAGTTAGATATGTAAATCCATATAATACATCAAAAAAATGTCCTAAATGCGGGCGAATAAATAAACCAAAAGATCGAACCTATCAATGTAAGTGCGGATATCATGGACATCGTGATGTTGTTGCAGCTATTAACATCCTCCATGCACTTTGATTCTTCTGAATCGGCCTGTAGTATCTCATAGATACCGCTACAGGACGGGTGAAGGCACATCCATATCCAAAGGCATAGCCAATGGAAAAAAAGCCATGTGGTTCGAACCCTATATGGTACGTGCTGAGCATGGCTTTTTCTCGGCACGTACACATTTGAGAATAGACATAAAGAATGAACTCCATAATAATCGTGAGGTGAAAAGTATGGAAGATAAATTATTAGAAGAATTAAATCAACTATTGAAAGGAACACATATGGGTGCATCCATATTTGAAGATTTGCGTGAAAAAATCAAAAGTGAAACATTGCATAAAGAATTTGATGAAATTTTACTCATGCTACACATTCATGAAAAATCTTTAACAGGATTAATATTAGCCCATGGAGGCGAACCTATTGACTCAGCAGGAATTATGGGTACAATCACAGATGTCATATCACATATTAAAAATTTAACGGTTGATAGTGATAAAGAAGTATTGAAAGTGGCTGTTCATAATATGGAAATGGGAGCAAAAGCATTGCATGATTTTGACGCACGAAATTTCATTTTGGATGATGAAACAGAAAAGACGATTGCCATTATGAAAGATGATTATGCTTCTATATATCATAAATTAGATAGATACCGTATTGAATTTGAAGAGTAATACTTGGCTTTCTTGCTTGTTTCATTGTATAATTCTTCTAAGAAAGGAAATTATGTAAATAACATTTATAAGTCATTTACAATATAAAAGAAGGATAGATATGAAAGTACAAGAAAGATTTTTAAAATATGTCACTTTTGACACTCAATCTGATGAGAACTCACAAACAACACCAAGTTCTTTAAAACAATTAAAGTTGGCAAAATACTTAGTAGATGAGTTGAAAAATATTGGTGTTACAAATGCATATGTAGATGAATTTGGTATTGTATATGGAAGTTTACTTGCCAATTGCGAGGCTAATTGTCCTAAAATAGGATTTATAGCTCATATGGATACTTCACCTGATATGAGTGGTGAAAATGTAAAACCAAGAATAATTGAAAATTATGATGGCTCTGATATCATTTTGAATGAAAAATTAAATATTCATATGGGGCCAAATGATTTTGAAAGCCTAAATCGTAATATTGGTGAGAACCTAATTGTTACTGATGGAACAACCTTACTAGGCGCTGATGATAAAGCCGGTATAGCCGAAATAATGACTATGCTAGAAACAATTATTCAAAAAAACTTACCGCATGGTGATATAAAAATAGCATTTACCCCTGATGAAGAAGTAGGCAGAGGTACAGATCACTTTAATGTGAAAGCATTTGATGCGGATTTCGCCTATACAGTAGATGGCGGCGAAGTTGAGTTTATTGATTATGAGAACTTTAATGCAGCTAGTGCAGTATTGGATATACAAGGATTAAGCATTCATCCAGGTTCCGCTAAAGGTAAGATGATAAATGCTCTTTTAGTTGGAATGGAATTTCATTCCATGTTGCCTGTTGAACAAAACCCAGCATATACAGAAGGTTATGAAGGATTTAATCATTTAACTGATATGCATGGAGAATGTGAACACGCGCATATGTCTTATATTATTCGTAATCATGATGAAACATTATTTGAACAACAAAAAGAAGACTTTAAGCGCATAGCTGATTACTTAAATAAAAAGTATCCTGAAAATACGATTACATTACAGATAACGGATAGTTATGCAAATATGCGTCAAATCATCGAACAAAATATGAATATTATTGAGTTGGTAAAAAAATCTATGGAAGAAATAGGTTTACAGCCTGCTTCCGCAGCTATTCGTGGTGGTACTGATGGAGCACGCCTGACATATGAAGGTCTCCCTTGTCCTAACTTAGGAACCGGTGGTTATAACTATCACGGTAAATATGAATATGTTTCCATAAATGAAATGGAGAAAAGCGTCGCATTGCTTTTGAAAATAGTTGAAAATAGTTTGAAATTATAAAATTAATCATTAGTATTATAAATAGAAAAGACGGTAAGGATATTCTATTAGTACTAACATCTGACTACTAAAAGAAAGGAAATCTATCTTTAATGTGATGATTATAGGATGATTTAATAAATCTCCTAATATCCTATATCACAGTGAGGTATTTAGATTTCCTTTTTAAATTAAACACAGACAATAACTTGCAAAGGTTTATTAAGTTCAATACATTCTTTTTTTCTAACTGCCGCTTTAAGTGGAAGTAAATAAGTATCCTGCTTTGTATCAAACCAAATAGCAGTTTGCCATTGTGTATTACCAATTATTGCTGTTACTTTTAATCGACCCCAACCTTCTTCTAAACATTTAAAAATATTTCTTATATCTATGGGTTTGGAAGAGAAACAAAAACCCATCCAACCATTCCTTCTGTCGCAGAATAATGATATGGCTTTGCTGAAAATTCAAACTTCATTCCTTTGTTCTTCATTTTACACCTCCTGCAAATTCTATTTTGCCGCCAATACTTCAAACTCTAGTGTACCCCGCTCAGTACCATTAACTATAAGCGTAATTGAATGGATTCCAGGGTAATGTTTCCTTGTACTTGTATCCGCAAAGGAATGTGTTTTTGTGTAATACCTCTTTTCCTTTTCCTTGAAAACAAGCTCGGATATTTGGAATATTTTACGGTTCCACCTACCGTTTGCTTTAACATAATCAATTCCATATTCCAGCCGTGCCTTAGTTTTCTTTTCAGCTTCAAGCTCGAAGGAAAAAGTCAAAATACCCCCTGCAGGAACAGATACAGTTTCTAGTGAAAAAGCATTAACTCTGACACAGCCAGCATCTGAAAATCCCAAAATACGAATCACTTCGCTATTGCCCTTTTTAAGAAGTGTCCTGCACCCGTGTTTGATAATCCAATCTGTATTCTTGTCTTTACCATACCAATCCTTAGCAACCTTCACCACTATATCAGGATGTGTTTTTGATATATCATTCAGGTTATTGGCTACACTTTTACGAACATACAGTGAAGGGTCTGCTTTTAGCAACTCTAAAATACGGAGAATCGGAGATGGATCTTTTTGGAAGTTCGGCAAGCTTTGTCCCCAAGGCAGTCTGGGGCGACAACCTTCGCTGGCAAGCCTACGGACATGCTCATTATTATCTTTAGCCCATGATGCCATCTGCGCCATCATACGTTCTTCATCGTTAATAATAAACGCTCTTACTGCAAATTCAGCTGATGCGTATGGAGTATATCTTGCTAAAGCTGACATAGAGACGTCCCAGTTTTCTTTATCCTGTCCGTAAAGCTCAACAAAAGTTGGGAAAAAGGAAACAAAACCATCTGAGCAGGTATCATAATTCATTATCACTTTATCAATAATGTGAATGGCTGTTTTATAGTCGTCTGGTAAATACTTCCCTAAATTTACACTAATTTGCATGATCCTCTGTTTCAATTTTAAACTATCCCACATTTCGTCCATCGTGGATTTTAAAAACGCATCTACCGGAAACTCATCATAAACCGTTTGAATCTGTGATGCGAGCTTGTATAGTGATTCATAATTAAATCTGTCCTTAAATAATTCCGCCATATTATTCCTCCTTCGAATACAGAGTTCCCATATCTTAAAACCTTTGATAATGCTGATAGATGCAGTGTTTTAGGGGACAATCAAATTTTTAGTTGGTTTTTCTAATATGTAATTACAGTATAAATTACTTTATGTGGATTGTTGTGGCGTGTAATAAGATAAAGATAACCATTATGGTTATTCCAACTCAGTTTCATCTACTATTAAGCCTAATAGTTTTACTAGCTGTAGCGCTTGATCTGTGCTTACGATGGCGCCTTTTAATAAATCTTGTGTTACACCAATACCATCAATTTCGCTTGTCGCAAAATTCATGCCATCAAGACTAGTATTATAAAATTCACTATCTACTAAACTGCAATGTTCAAATAACGTTTTTTTAAATTCACATTGAATGAAGCTAGAACTACCTATATCACATTTTTTATATATCGTCTGTTTATAACGACTTCCACTGAAATTCGCATAATGCAGATTGCATTCAATATATTGTATATTATGTAACACACAATCAATGAATTGTGTTCCCATTGCGCGACATGTTTTGAAAATAGTGCGATGTATGGCACCATCACTAAAAACAACATTGTTAAATTCACAATTTTCAAAAATGACATCAATCATGTCAATGTTAAGAAAATTACAGTCTTCAAAACATACATTTTCAAATACTATGCCATCCAAATGCAGACATGACAATTCTGGTTCACGAATTAGACAATTTTTAAAACTTAGTCCTTGTAGATAGGGCTCCTCTTCCACCATTTTGTGGAATTCTGTCTGTTCTTCTAAATATGAGGGTATTCTTGGTTTCTCAATTTTCATTTAAACCTCCAAGTTATTTGTGTATAACGGTTAAATTAATTAAGTAAATTCTAATGGATTCATTATAACACCCATGTTATGAAAGTCTATATACTTTTTGATCATGGTGCAAAATTTTATCATGAAAAGAATAATCTTGTATAGTTTTTACTTTAATCCTTACTCATTGACAACATATAGTGAAAAAGAGTCTTTCACGTTAATTATAAACCTAAAAAATGTAGAGAAAAAGGTCCTTTTACATCTATTCCTTATAAAATATGATGAAGTAGCGTTATGATAAAAGTGAATCTTTTTAAAAACTATAGTCATCTTTTTTATGATTATATCTTGACGATTATCAAAGCCAATTTTTTGTTTTTTTTCAAAAATCTGCTCCTTTCAGAAATAAACTAAACTTGCCAATCATTGGTATTTCGTCTTATAATGATATCATGTATTTTATATACATGGATTGATTCTATATTTTGCTTTTATATTATCATTTTAAGAGAGCATGAATCGTATTTTATATCTGATTACTCCATCTAAACCTACATATTCAGTCAAAATACATGATATTCAAAATACATGTTAATTCAAAACGCATATTCGTTTAAAACACATGATATTTAAAACACATATTCATTCAAAGCACTTATGCGTAAAATTGACAAGTTATAGAACACTAACCAAAACCAAATAAAGGAAGGACATTAAAATGGAACAAATGATTATCACACCAATTGCAAAATCCCTTAATATCAGTGAAAAACAAGTGGTAAACACCTTAGATCTACTAGAGCAGGGAAATACGGTCCCTTTCATCGCCCGTTATCGAAAAGAAGTCACAAATGGTCTAGATGAAGAACAAATCCGCGTCATTCAGGAAAATTATGCATATCAGCTAAACCTAAAAAAACGTAAGGAAGACGTGGCACGTCTTATTGAACAACAAGGAAAATTAACAGAAGAAATAAAAAAACAAATTGAAGCATGCGAAAAGCTGTCACAAGTAGAAGACATATATCGACCATATCAACAAAAACGCAAAACCCGTGCAACAGATGCACAGGCAAAAGGTCTTGCTCCACTTGCTGAATGGTTATTAAAACTACTGCCAAACGTAAATGTCGCACAAGAAGCAGCAAACTATATAAAAGAAGATGTACCAACTATTCAAGATGCTTTGCAAGGGGCAAAAGATATTATTGCCGAAAAAGCTAGTGATGATGCTGAAATCCGCAAACGCATCAGAAACAGTATGGAACATTATGGACGCCTAGTGACAAAAGAGAAAAAGAAACATGAAGATACAAAAAAAGTGTATAAAATGTATTACGATTACAATGAACGTATTTCCACCCTAGCGAGTCATCGTATCATGGCAATCGATCGTGCAGAAAAAGAAAAGGTCATCCAAGTCTCCATAGATTTTGATGAAGATTATCAACTGAATTGGGCTATCCAGAGATTCACCAAAAAACGCCAATGTCCAGCGGTTCCTTATATTGAAGAAGCTGTGCAGGATGGATTAAAACGCCTTGCATTTCCAAGCGTAGAACGAGAA
Source organism: Longicatena caecimuris (assembly GCF_004341945.1). Lineage (GTDB taxonomy): Bacteria > Bacillota_I > Bacilli_A > Erysipelotrichales > Erysipelotrichaceae > Longicatena > Longicatena caecimuris. The sequence continues at coordinate 27,258 of NZ_SMBP01000010.1, read as the reverse complement.
ATTCGCAATGAACTGAGTGAAAGAGCACACGAACAATCAATCGAAGTATTCTCTATGAATTTAGAAAAACTATTGTTGCAACCACCAATGAAACAAAAAATGGTTTTAGGCTTTGACCCAGCTTTTCGTACAGGATGTAAACTTGCGGTAATAGACGAAACCGGAAAGCTATTGAAAATCAGTGTCATCTACCCCCATCAGCCAAATGCCAGGACAAAAGAAGCCGAAAGTATCATGCTGAATTTGCTAAAAACATATCCTATAAAAATCATCGCAATTGGCAATGGTACAGCCAGTCGCGAGAGCGAAGCTTTTGTTGCAAAGTTGATACGTGATCATCACCTTGCGGTGTCTTACACCATCGTCAGTGAGGCAGGAGCATCCGTATACTCTGCCAGTAAGCTCGCCCGTGAAGAATTTCCGGATCTTCAAGTAGAACAGCGTTCAGCTATATCAATCGCTCGAAGAGTTATTGATCCACTTGCAGAATTGATTAAAATAGATCCACAATCTATCGGTGTTGGTCAATATCAACACGACCTGCCAACGAAACGATTAAAAGAACGTTTGGATTTTGTCGTTACAAAAGCAGTGAACCGTGTAGGAGTAAATGTGAATACTGCCAGCAGTGAGTTATTGAAAAATATATCTGGTTTAAGTGCAGCCACCGCGAAATCAATTGTGACCTATCGTGAAGACCATGGTGAAATAAGAAACCGCATCGAGTTAAAGCAAATTCCAAAGGTCGGAGCAAAATCATTTGAACAGGCGGCTGGTTTCCTGCGCATTGAAGACGGTGATGAACCTTTAGATCGAACATCTATTCATCCTGAAAGTTATGCTTTGGCGAAAAAAATTCTTGCCCAATTTGCTTTAACACCTTCTATGATGGGAAGCGAGGAAGCAAGAGCTTCTTTGGAAAAAGTGACATCTTCAGCCTTAGCAAAAGAATTAGGCGCTGATGTATATACGATTGAAGATATCTTAGATGCCATACGTTCTCCATTGCGTGATTATCGTGAACGCTATGATGCGCCAATTTTACGAAGTGATGTATTGGAGCTGGAAGATCTGCATATCGGAGATGAATTGGAAGGTGTTGTTCGTAATGTTGTGGACTTTGGTGCTTTTGTAGATATCGGTTTGCATGAAGACGGCTTAGTACATATTTCAAAAATGCGCCGTCAGCGAGTGCAACATCCTAGTGAAGTTGTGGCTGTAGGAGATGTTGTCAAAGTCTGGGTATACAATATTGATCAAGAAAAACAAAAAGTACAACTTAGTCTGTTACCATTGCAAAAATAAAGCTGTGGTTGATGAAGAGGGTACTGGTTAGTCAATGATGATAAAAATAGTATCAGGTAGTAATGGAAGTACTTTATAATGAAGATATGGATGTGTTTTCTAAGCAAATGACGTGTTGGTCTTTTCACCCGCAGGATCATTTCGATTAAAAAACACATCCTTTTCTTAAAGATGCTACGTTAAGAGCATCATCTATTCATCTTTATTTAATATGGATAAGTAGAACCACTTTCATAGATAATGATGTGCGTTATCCTTTACAACCTAATGGAATTAATTTCATTATGATCTTTTTTTGTATCTGAACAACATTTTTTTATCATTTGCAATGCAAATTACGATCAGCTAAAAAGTGAAGAAAACCAAGCTTTCTTTGACAGTTTAAATTTAAAATTTCATCATTTCTAAACATGTGACATGTAGTATCCATATAACTAAATATTGACGATATCGCTTTGTAATAAAGGCAAGCGAAAGTTTTACACAAAACGTAATTTCCTTATGAAAAATAAAGATTTTATAGTATAATAAACGTGGTAATTATAAGGAGGACTAAGGAATGTCAAAAATCGACGTATTAAAGGGACATGCGACGAATATCCGAAAGAATATCGTAAAAATGGTGACAGAAGCAAAATCTGGTCATCCGGGTGGAAGTTTATCCTCTGTGGAAATTGCGACGGCTATTTATTTCACACAGATGAATATTGATGAGAACAATCTGACGAGCAATCAGCGTGATCGTTTTGTGTTATCAAAAGGACATGCATCACCGCTGTTGTATGCTGTATTAGCAGAAAAAGGATTTCTTGAAGAAACAGAATTAGCAACCTTCCGTAAGCTGAATTCTCGTTTACAGGGACATCCTAGCATGCGTAAGTTGCCTGGGGTAGATATGTCAACCGGCTCTTTAGGGCAAGGTATTTCAACGGCTGTGGGAATGGCGTTATCGAACAAGTATCATAAACTGCCTTATCGTGTATACACATTGTTAGGCGATGGAGAATGTCAAGAAGGTGAAGTATGGGAAGCCGCTATGGCAGCTGCTCATTACAAGCTGGATAACCTTTTGGCATTTGTAGATAACAATGGATTGCAAATTGATGGCAAGATTAGTGATGTCATGAATCCTTCACCAATTGATGAAAAATTTAAAGCCTTTGGCTGGAATGTCATTACGCTGGAAGATGGTAATGATCTTGCATCTGTAATTGAGGCATGTGAAGAGGCGAAAACCGTTAAGGGCAAACCTACGGTAGTTGTCGCGAAAACGGTGAAAGGAAAAGGTGTTTCCTTCATGGAAAATCAGGCAGGTTGGCATGGTGTTGCCCCTAGTGCGCAACAGTGTCAGGATGCACTCAAAGAATTGGAGGGAAATAAATAATGAAAGTAGCTACACGTGAAGCTTATGGGAAAACTTTAGCGGCATTAGCAAAAGAAAATAAAAATATCATCGTGTTAGATGCTGATTTGTCTGGTTCAACAAAGACAAAAGAAGTCAAAGCAGTAGCACCTGAACAGCATTATAATATGGGAATAGCAGAAGGCAATATGATGGCTGTTGCGGCAGGTCTGGCAGCAAGTGGTAATATCGTCTTCGCATCCAGCTTCGCCATGTTTGCGACTGGTAGAGCTTTTGAACAAATTCGTAATTCTATCGGTTATCCACATCTGAATGTAAAAGTCTGTGCATCACATGCCGGTCTGACGGTTGGTGAAGATGGTGCCAGTCATCAAAGCATTGAAGATATCTCCCTAATGCGAGGCATTCCTGGTATGACTGTCATTTGTCCGGCAGATGCAGTGGAAACGGATAAAGTTATCCGTGCTGTGGCGGAAATTGATGGACCTTGCTACGTTCGTCTAGGCAGAAGTGCAGTGGAAACGGTATATTCAGAAGATATGGCGTTTGAAGTTGGAAAAGGAAATGTCCTACGTCAAGGGAAAAAGGTCGCAATCATAGCTTGTGGCATTATGGTCGAAGCAGCATTACAGGCTTATGATGAGCTAAAGGAAAAAGGCTATGAACCAACTGTAGTGGATATGCATACGATCAAACCAATTGATAAAGATTTATTGGTAGAACTGGCGAAGAGCCATGATTTATTCGTTACTTGTGAAGAGCATAGTGTCATCGGCGGCTTGGGCAGTGCAGTTGCTGAAACATTGAGCCAGTATGCTCCAGCAAAAATCAAGATGGTTGGCGTTCAGGATACTTTCGGAGAAAGTGGTACACCTGCTGGCTTGTTGGAAAAATATGGCTTAACTAGTAAGGATATTGTTAAAGCAGTTATTGAAGAATAATACATATCGATAAAGAGAAGAGGGAGAGCCTTTCCTTCTTCTTTTTTCATACAAGTAGCTTTTGTGATATTTGAGAGAAATCTTTTGTGCAAGCATTAAGTTTAAAGAATAAGTAACTACCAGTATGGCATGTAATGTACAATTTCATGCAAGTTCATAAGCATTCATTAGCTTTTAGGTAGATAAGCATCTGTTAGCTTTTACATTCATAAGCATCTGTTAGCTTTTAGGTTCATAAGAATCTGTTAACTTTTATGTTCATAAGCATTTTTTCAATTCATAAGCATCTGTAAATTTTCACGTTTATAAGCATCCATTAACCTTCATGGTTATAAGCATGTATAAAAGAAAAAGAGACAGAAATTATAGATTGTGGCTTACAATTTTCTTACATTTCTTTTAGATAAGGAATTTATGTGAAGGATTTGTTATAATACAAGCATGGAGGGATACTATGCAAACAAGAATATTGGTACTGGATGATGAAAAAGAAATCGCTGACCTTGTCACCCTGTATCTGAAAAATGAGGGATATCAGGTCCACGAATTTTATGACAGCGAAGATGCATTGCGTTTTATAAAGGATAATCCCGTTGACTTGGCGATGTTGGATATCATGATGCCAAAGATTAACGGCTTTGAGATATGCAAGATCATACGTGAAAAATATACATTCCCGGTTATCATGTTAACGGCTAAAATTGAGGATATGGATAAGATTCAGGGATTGTCATTAGGAGCGGATGATTACATAACCAAACCGTTTAATCCGCTGGAGATGGTAGCACGAGTAAAGGCACAATTGCGTCGTTATAAGAAATATAATACAACAAAGGATAATGTAAATGTGATTGATTTTAAAGGACTTATCATCGATAATGATTCTCATCAATGCACACTTTATGATAAAGTCTTAAATCTGACACCGATTGAATTTTCGATTTTGTGGTATTTATGTAAGAATCGTGGCAGAGTCGTTCCTAGTGAAGAATTGTTTGAAGCCGTGTGGAAAGAAAAATATTTTGATTCCAATAACACGGTGATGGTACATATTCGCCGCTTGCGAGAGAAGATGATGGAACCGCCTCGTAATCCGAAATTTATTAAAACGGTTTGGGGCGTAGGATATAAAATTGAAGAATAATTGGTATCAGCAGCTGCGGAAACAATTGACTCTGCGGTTTCTGCTGTTGACGCTTATCGTATCTGCTGTTTTATTACTCTTTATTGCCATGATCGGCAGTAAAGCTGGTTTAGAAGCCAGTAAAGGAACTTTAAACAATGGGGATTTTTATTATTACTATTTACAGCATTCATGGGAGATTAATACCTTGTTATTCACCATTGGGTTTATCGCTTTATTGTTATTTTTTATTGTATCCTTCTTTCACAGCATGGATGCCTTACTACTCTGTCTACAAGGAAAACCTTTGCGTAAGCAGCCTTTATTTTTCAAAATGTTTCCACAATTTCTGGAGGCTCAAAAGAAAGTCGAAAGTTTGCTTGCCAAACGCAGTGTGAGTGAAGAAGTGTCTGCACAAAAGAAAGAGCATAAGAATGAATTATTAATGTATCTGGCACATGATCTGAAAACCCCCTTAACATCAATGATCGGTTATATCAATCACATTTTGGATCATCATTTGAATGAAGAACAGGAAGCATCTTCTTTAGCCATTGCACATAGTAAAGCAAATCGTTTAAATGAATTGATTGATGAGTTTTCTGAAGTTTTACGTTATGATGATAAGGTGTCACAACTGGATGTTACACATATTGATTTGACTATGATGTTAAAGCAGCAACTGGTAGGTTTTTATCCTTTATTAGAAGGAAAAGGTCTTAAATTAAAGGAAGAAATCCCACAAGATATGTTGATTGATGGTGATTATGATAAACTACAGCGTGTATTTGATAATCTGATGCGTAATGCTATCAATTACGCAAAACCGGATACGACCATTTATATTACGGTCACAAAACAAGAGCAGGGCATTCAACTATTATATCGCAATAAAGCTGAGGATATGAAGGAAGAAGCCGTTGCACATTTGTTTGATAAATTTTATCGTGCACAGAGTGCCCGCAGTTCCAGCAGTGGTGGTGCCGGCTTAGGTTTAGCCATTGCTCGAGAAATTATGCAGCTGCATCATGGGGATATTCATGCAGAATTAGATGGCGATGAGATTTCCTTTTATCTGCATCTACCTTATACGTTAGGGGCATCGATATGAAAGAGCGATATTTGAAAAACTTAGAACGCCGCTTGGTGCTGAAATATACCTTTATTGTATTGGCATTGAGCCTAGGTGGAGCTACGATCTTGTATATTTTTGATAATGTATTAAATGGCATTGTCATTGATTTTTTAAAAGTACTTTTGATAGATGGTGACCCATTTTCAACCTTTAAGAAGATTTTTGCTATTGTTTTACCTGCCATTATTGCCATTACTGGCTTTATGCTTGTTTATTTTCTATGCCGAGAGCTGTCAAACTATCTTCGCGTGTTAATGGAAGGTATGGATGATGTTTTGGAAAAGCAACGCGAAAAGTTAAATTTTCCTAAAGAGTTGCAGCCTACCCAAAAACTAATCTTATCCATTGCGGAGGATTATCAGCGCAATGAGAAAGCAGCTTTAGAGGATGAAGAAAAGAAGAAGGATTTGATTTATTTATTAGCACAGGATATAAAATTGCCTTTATCAAATATTTTAATGTATTTAGAACTGTTAGAAAAGGAACAAAGAATATCGCCACAATTACGTAAGGAGTTTATGGCAAGTGTTCTTTATAAATCCATGGATCTGGAAGAGATGATCAATGAGTTCTTTGATATCACTCGATTCAATCTGCGTTATGCGAAATGGACACCGGAGCATATGTATTTGGATCGCATGGTGGAGCAGGTGTTGGATGAATATTATCAAATGTTGGAAGAAAAGAGTATGAAAGTGGATGTGCAGTATGAACATCAGCTGCCCTTATATGCGGATAATGACAAGATTGCCAGAGTTCTGCGTGATTTATTACGGAATATGATTGCATTAGGGGATGCCAATAGTACCATTGTTATACAGCTTATGGAGCATAGTGCGCATTATACGATTGTGATGAAAGGCAGTGTTCCTCATTTGTCCGCATATCAGATTGCTCATATTTTCCATAACTATTATCGCTTAGAGGATTTGCATGGAAGTGGTAAGCAGCATGTATTGGGTTTAGGTATTGCAAAACAGATTGTTGATATGCATAAAGGCATCCTTAGGGCAAGTTCTTTGCAGGATACCTTGCAGTTTTATATTGATTTGCCCAAAGAAACTTTGGAGAAAGAAGCAGCGCATGCATAAGCTGAAAGGATGCTGGTGGCTTATGCATGAAGTGAATAGTACAGAAAGGAAAGAAAGCGTATGCGTTGTGAAGTAAATGAGCAATTTCCGATAGCCATTGAAGAGGAAGGAACGGTTATGGACTATGTCGATCACGAATTTGTCTTTGTGATCAAGGATGAAACATGGACGGATTTCGAGTTGAAGGCATTAAAGAAACAGCCGTTGGAAATAGCGTTTGTATATAAATATGATATCGCCATCTTCTTATTAACATTGGAGGATGCGATTGATACGAGTGATTTCGTATTTAATGTGCATGATAACGATTATGATGAAACATTGTTTACACATTTTGCTACAGGCAGTGGTTATACCTGCACGTTATATTTACTTGATGGTAAGAATATAGTGAAAGGTAGAAAAATCGTGCAACTATCAAATGCGATGTCCCTTAAGATTGCGGACTGTTTAAAGCAGCAGAAGGATGTCCCTTATCGCGAAGAAGAATTTATTTGTAATCTAGAAGGGTTGCAGGCGGCTTGGGAACCGTTTGAGTTACAGCCAATGGCAATTGCAAATGAGACGTTTAAATAGGTATATTCTTTTAAAATGTATGCGGTGTAAATACACATGTATACATTTTTTAGATTTATAGTTGTGCTTTTTTTCACTATACAGTATAATTTAAGATAAGATTTAAGAGGAGGCAAAAAGATGAGAGCGGTAGTAAGTGTAATTGGTAAAGATATGGTAGGCATTCTGGCGAAAGTCAGTGTAGAATGCGAAAAGGCGAATATGAATGTGCTGGAAGTTTCACAGACATTGCTGCAAGATATGTTTGCGATGATCATGCTGATTGATATTACAAAAGGTAATACATCCTTGAGTGATTTTGCACAGCATATGGAAGAGGTAGGAAAAAAAGAAGGTTTAATTATCCACGTCATGCATGAGGATATTTTTAATTCCATGCATAAAATTTAGAAGGAGAATTGTCTATGATAAATGTACATGATATTCTGGAAACCATAAAGATGATCGATGAAGAATACTTAGATGTTCGTACGATTACCATGGGTATATCTTTATTAGATTGCTGCGACAGTGATATCGATCGTTCTTGTGAGAAGATATACAATAAGATTACGCGGTTGGCAAAAGACCTGGTCAAAACAGGAGAAGATATTTCTCGTGAATATGGTATCCCTATTATTAATAAGCGAATTTCGGTTACACCGATTGCCATGTTGGTAGCTGCTAGTGGCGGTGATCCTGTAAAATATGCATTGACATTGGAAAAGTGCGCACAAGCAGTAGGGGTTAACTTTATTGGTGGTTATTCCGCATTAGTGCAGAAAGGATGTGCAGCCGGCGATCGCGAATTAATGGAATCTATCCCACGGGCATTAGCACAGACGGAGCATGTGTGTGCATCTGTTAATGTTGGCAGCACAAAGGCAGGCATTAATATGAATGCAGTAGAGCTTATGGGTCGTATGGTGAAGGAAGCGGCTGAACTGACAAAAGATAACAATTGTATTGGAGCAGCAAAGCTTGTTGTATTCTGTAATGCACCTGAGGATAATCCTTTTATGGCCGGTGCTTTCCATGGTGTTGGAGAACCGGATTGTGTCATAAATGTAGGTGTATCTGGTCCGGGTGTGGTAAGGGCTGCGTTAGCGAAAGCTCCTAAGGATGCGCCGATGAATGAGATTGCGGATATCATCAAAAAGACAGCCTTTAAGATCACACGTATGGGTCAATTGGTTGGCTCCTTGGCAAGTGAGCGCTTAGGTGTACCATTTGGTATCGTGGATCTTTCTTTAGCACCGACACCGGCTGTCGGTGATAGCGTAGCATATATCTTAGAGGAAATGGGCTTACAGACTTGTGGGGCATATGGTACGACAGCTTGTCTGGCAATGCTGAATGATGCGGTAAAAAAAGGCGGTGTCATGGCAAGTAGCACGGTTGGCGGTCTCAGTGGAGCATTTATCCCGGTCAGTGAGGATGCCGGTATGATTGCCGCGACACGTGCCGGTGTTTTATGCCTGGAAAAATTAGAAGCTATGACAGCGGTATGTTCCGTAGGTTTAGATATGATTGTAATTCCTGGTGAAACAACTGCTGAGGTAATTAGTGGTATCATTGCGGATGAAGCTGCAATTGGTATGGTGAATTCTAAGACAACAGCAGTTCGTGTGATTCCGGCAGTTGGTAAACAAGCAGGTGATGAACTGGAATTTGGCGGTTTGTTAGGAAGTGGCCCTATCATGAAAATTAATCAGAGTGATAATTCTGTCATGATTCATCGAATGGGAAGAATACCAGCTCCTTTACAGAGCTTGAAGAATTAAATGATACAAAAGTCTAAAAACTATAGGAAGATAGCTTTTAGACTTTTTCTGTTCAGTATGATTGTATGAAAGATACAAGAAGTTATCTGTATTCCATATAGAATCATCCTAGGGAAGTGTTGCGTGTAATTACAAGGCGACTTGCAAAAATCGTAATTCTATAAGGATGGTTAACGCTATTAGATATTCCTTTACATTACGATATAACACGAAAGGGGAAACGGATATGAATGAAAGTATAATAGAAATTAAACATCGCTTATCAAAAATAGAAGGTTTAAAAGACTATCAAAGAGAATTGGAACAGCGCTATGAAGAAATCAGCCAGAAACTGGAAGTGGCAATGCATATCGCAGAAAAAGAACAACAGGATGTTGAAAAACTCCAGCATGCCTCTTTAGCCAGCTTAGTAGCCTGGTTTGCGAAAGATAAGGAAGAGCGCTTAGTCAAAGAAGAACAGGAAGCTGTCAAAGCAGCTATCCTAGTCAGTCAACTACAGCAAGACCTAGAAATCACCAATGCCGAATTAGTAAAGTGCGAAGAAGAAATTGCTCAAGAAGATGCTTTACGCGGCGCTTTGGAAGAAATGCAAAAACAGGAAGCTTTGCAAGGGGAACATGGCAAAGAGGCAGCAGAGCTATACAGCCAATTGGAACAGGAACAATTATTGGATAAAGAACTGCAAGAGGCTATTGCGGCAAGCTATGTTGTTACGGATAAGTTACGTTTCGCTGTATCTGAAATGAGCAGTGCATCTGATTGGGGCATGATGGATATTGCCGGAGGCGGTATGATGACATCCATGATCAAGCATTCGCATGTAAAAGAAGCATCGAAAAAAATTGCCCAACTGCAACAAGATTTGTTACGTTTACAAAAGGAAGTTAAGGATGTGCATAGCATTGATATTGCGCCAATGGAAATAGAGAGCTGGCTAAGTACAGCAGATATCTTCTTTGATAATTTCATCTTTGATTTTATGGCATATTCGAGAATTAATAAAAGCTATGAACAACTGAAAGCAGGACTTGAAAATATCATTGCTTTACAAGATCAGCTATTGGATGAAAAGTGTCAGTGTTTAGAACGACAAAATGCATTACATACAAAAATACAAAGGCTTTTTGATGAAATGGAACAGGATGAGTAGACCTGTTCTTCTTTTTTTACTATTTTTACATGCTTTCCAATCAAATCATGCTATATTTTCCAAATTTTGTGATAAAATAAAAAAGCGCGATATAAAGGAGCGATGAAGATGTTGGAATTAAAGCATGTATCCTTTGAAGTAGAAGGAAAACATATACTAAATGATATTACGATGACAATTGCGGATAATCAATTTACAGTCATCACCGGACCAAATGGCGGAGGGAAGTCTACCCTTGCCAAGATCATCATGGGAATCGAGAAGCCAACAAGTGGACAGATCTTATTTGATGGCGAAGATATCACCGAGCTTAGTGTTGATGAGCGAGCAAAACGTAAAATCGGTTATGCTTTTCAACAGCCCCCACGTTTTAAAGGCATGAGTGTGCGGCATTTGTTATCACTTGCTCATGGCAAGGATCTGGATGAAGATGTCTGCTGCAGCTATTTAAGTGATGTCGGCTTGTGTTCGAAGGATTATTTAGATCGTGATGTGGATGCTTCCTTATCCGGAGGAGAAGTGAAGCGTATTGAAATTGCGACAATCTTAGCCAGAGATTTAAAGCTGTCCATCTTTGATGAGCCGGAGGCAGGCATTGACTTATGGAGTTTTGCGAAGCTGGTGGAAACTTTCCAGCATTTACAGGCACAATCCAAACAGTCTATCATCCTGATTTCGCATCAGGAAAGAATCATGCAGCTGGCGGATGAAATCATTATCATTGAGAATGGTCGCATGAAAACAAGAGGAACACGCGAGGCTATTTTGCCATCTTTGATGAATGAATTTGAGCCTTGCGGATTGAAAAAGTAGGTGAGCATATGGAAAACATGGAAAAAGACTTGTTACAGACAATTGCCGATATACGTGGCTTTATGCCGGGAAGTGCATTTAGTCTGCGAAAGAATGGTGAAGGCATTGAACGCCATTCTACTGAGCATGTCAGAATCAATGCCAAATTGGATAAACCAGGCATTGATATCATTGTCGATGCCAACACGGTAGGAGAAAGTCTGCATATTCCGGTTATCTTAACCGATAGCGGTATTAAGGATGTTGTATACAATGATTTTTACATAGGTGAAAATGCAGATGTGGAGATTATTGCCGGCTGTGGTATTCATAACGATGGCTGTGATACATCTCAGCATGATGGCATTCATACCTTTCATATCGCAAAAAACGCAAAGGTGCGCTATGTTGAAAAGCATTATGGAGAAGGTAATGGCAGTGGTGGTCGTATCTTAAATCCGGTAACGATCATTCACATGGAAGATGGTGCTTATGCGCAGATGGATATGAGCCAGATCAAAGGTGTAGATTCTACGATGCGTAAAACCGAAGCGAACTTAGGTCCGCATGCCAAGTTGGTCATCAATGAAAAACTAATGACACATGGCAAGCAGACTGCGCATAGTGATGTAACCGTGAATTTGAATGGGGAAGACAGCGTTGTGCAAATCGTATCCCGTTCGGTGGGGAAGGATGACTCGATTCAGGTATTCCACCCTATTGCCATTGGAAACAATAAATCCCGTGCGCACATTCAATGTGATTCCATCATTATGGATCATGCAAAGATCAGCTCAATTCCGGAAATCGCAGCGAATCATGTGGATGCGGAAATTGTGCATGAGGCAGCTATCGGAAAGATCAATTCCGATCAATTGGTGAAATTGCAGACATTTGGCTTAAGTGTAGAAGAAGCAGAAAAAGTTATCGTAGATGGATTCTTGAAATAGGATTCATCTTTTTTTCATTGATGATTTCGGTGGCACATGTATTTTTACCTAAGAAGCATCAGTATTAACAAAGGGCAAGCTTCATACCTACACGAAGGATACCTGCATATCTACACAAAGGGCTAGTTTCATATCTACACGAAGGGTTACCTGCATATCTACACAAAGGGCTAGTTTCTACCTACACGAAGGGTTACTTGCATATCTACACAAAGGATACCTGCATCTTTAAAAGCGACTTGCTCAATGTAGGTGGTATCTAGTATAATAAAAGTCTTATAAAGGAGGAATAGGATGAAGAAATTCATTTGTTTATGTTTGGTATGCTTGATATGTCTATTGCCAGTCCAGGCAAATACAAAGCAAAAGGTTACACTCAGTAAATGTACAGATGGCGATACAGCACATTTCATAGTCAAAGGGAAAGATACAACGATACGTTTTCTGGCTATAAATGCACCGGAATATACAAAGGAAAAAGAACCATATGGAAAAGAAGCAAGTGCCTATGTGTGTGATGCCTTAACCAATGCCAAAACAATAGAATTAGAGTATGATGATGGCAGTGATGAAACAGATAAATATGGCAGAACCTTAGCCTGGGTGTATGCGGATGGGAAGCTTTTACAAAGAGAATTGGTGAAGCAAGGCTTAGCCGAAGTCAAATACATCTATGGGGATTATGCTTATACCGATGAATTAAAGAGTTTAGAAAAAGCAGCCAAAAAACAAAAGCTGAACATGTGGAGTGATGGCACATATGAAGAAGAAAAGACAGAATTACCATACTATTTAACAGCTGTTGGCGGTATCTTATTAATCTTTATTGGTGTTTTCTTTACGAAGGGGAAACGTCAGAAACAAAAACTGATTCGTCAGGGCATGAAACAATTAAAGAAGAAATAATGCTTCTTCTATAAGCAAGAGCCACCTGCATAAACCAAACTTAGGCAAGGAAAGGCTCTTTTTTCCTATGCTTGTAAGATAAAGCAACAACGCGTATAATGGAAACAGAATGGAGGGGTTTGATGCGTATCGCAATATGTGATGATGAGGCTGTGCAGCTGCAACTTATCGCAAGCTATGTGGAAGAATATCAAAACATTTATCATCAACCTTTGACAATAGAATGCTATTCCAATGCGGATGCCCTTTTGTTTGCTTATCAGGAAGACTATGCCATCCCTATTCTATTATTAGATATTCAAATGAAAGGATTAAATGGCATGGAGCTGGCAAAACTTGTCAGAAAGTATTCCAAGGATACGATCATTATTTTTATTACCGGTGTCAGTGATTATGTTTATGATGGATTTAATGTACAGGCTTTAAATTATCTGATGAAGCCTATAAAAAAAGAACAGCTGTTCGCTTGTTTAGATAAGGCAATAGAGAAACTAAACACACAGCAGCCAACCATCGCTCTTTGTTGTGATAAACAGTGGCTGCGCTTTCCTGTAAAAGATATCCTGTATGTAGAAAGTGATGGTCATTATTTGGATGTTCATATGAAAAAACAATGTTATCATGTGAAAAAAACGATGAAGGAAATGGAGGAAGAGTTACCAACATCCCTGTTTTTTCATTTATCACGCAGTTATCTGATTCAACTTGAGGCCATAGAAAAAATCAATACACAAACGCTATGGATGAGCAATGGACAATGCATACCGATTCCCAAAGGGAAATACCGTCTGCTGAGCAAGGCCTTTATTGCCCATCATTTTAAGGAGGCTAAGTAAATGGAACTCTTGGCTATAGCATTTGCCTTATGCAGCATTTATCTGTTACAGTTACAGCTTTTCCATTTTGATTCTGGAAAAACTAAACATATGGTATTGTGGCTGTTGATTTTATGTAGTTTTGGGATAGGGTATATGCTCCATGTTCAATTTGTTATTTGGTTAAGTGGGTTCTTTCTACTGTATTGTTTTCTTTTCTTTTATTGTGATGCCACCTTGTATGATAAACTGCGGTATGGTCTATTTAGCATACTTGCGTTTTTCATCGATTATCTTGTCATGGTATGGCTGTTGGCAGCGCCTGTTTGGATCATTGCTTTATCAATGGTTGCGCTACAGTATGGGATCTTATTGTATTTACAGTTACATGTCACCTGGTTTATGCTGTTATTACATAGTGGAGTCAGCGTGCTGGTTTGTTATCTGGCGATGCAACAGCCAAGTGCAGGCATTTTCTTGTTGCTATGGATAGGAATGGTGCAGTATTTGCATGGGCAATATGCAGCGAACTTTGAGAAAAATACCAGAGCATTTCAAGAAGATGTAATGGCGCATCATTATGCGGAAGTAAAAAGTGTTTATATGAATATGCGTGGCTGGCGGCATGATTATCATAATCATTTGCAATCTTTAAAAGCGTATTTGCAGTTAGGACAGTATAAAGAGGCAGATGCCTATTTGTTTGAGCTGGAAAAAGATCTCGATAATGTTGATGCCTTGGTAAAAAGTGGGAATTTGATGGTTGATGCGATTCTCAATTCCAAGTTGACCATCGCAAAACAGAAGCAGATAGATGTGCAGTGTAAAGCACATGTCGCAAAACATATCGCGATACGTGATATTGATTTATGTGTTATCATTGGCAATTTGTTAGATAATGCCATTGAAGCATGTGAGATGTTAGAGGAAAAGGAACGTTTTATCAGGATTTATTTAGAAATTGTGAAGCAACAGCTGTATATGTCTTTTACGAATGCAGCTATGGAAGATCTGAACTTCAATCAAAAGAGCTATATCAGCGAAAAGCGTGGGAATCATGGGCATGGCATGAAGCGGGTAAAGTTAACGGTTGAACGTTATGATGGTTACTTAAACTTGCAAAATGAACCTGGTGTATTCGTTAGTGAAGTCATGTTGCCGATTGTATCCTGTGATGAAGAAGCAGCAATCGAAGCTTGCACATAAAGCATAGCTTCACGCTGCGCACCTTTTGTAATGTTCTGATAGAAAGGGATAATATTCTAATAGAAAGGCATATAGAAAACGACGTTTTATGAACGAAAAAAGGGATTTCGTGAATGAAATGTCTTTTTTACTATTGTTTTGTTATACTTTTCCATAGAAACATTTTAGAAGTCATACGATAGCTTAAGAACTGTCAAACAATGGGGAAATAGGAGGATTGTTTTGCGGTTAGGAATCGTTATGAAATTATGGTTTCATGTATTGACTGTTGGTATGAGAAAGGTTGATGTTATGACTAGAGAAGAAATACGAAAGAACTATCGCTATAAAGATAATATGCGGATGTTATTAAAAGATATCAGAAGTTGTGGAAGACAATATTATGTGTATATGGTGTTGGAAATTATTTTAAAAACTATTGCGCCTATTCTTCTGATGTTGCTTCCTGTTTATTTAGTTGGCTTGCTGGAACATCAGATAGATCTTGTTACGATCTGTGAGAAACTGAGTATATGGATCGTAGGAATTCTAGGTATTTATCTGGCTGATACATGGTTTCATGCGCAAAACATGCGCATCTTTGAGATGTTGCGAATGGCATTGTACATGCATCGTTTTTATAAACGGCGCGTGCATATGGATCTTTTGAGCTTAGAGAATGGTGAGAATACCGAGATGGAAATGGAAATTCGCCAGGCGTTGTTACAGGGAAGCAGTCATGGTGTTGGAGCTTTGTTAGAAAGCAGCATATCACTTGCCAGCAGTGTATTAGGTTTGTTGCTATATGCCATTTGCATTGGACAATTGCAACCATTCCTACTGTTTTTGATTATGATTGCCGGTGGTGCAGCCGCGTTTGCAAAACGACGAGCTAATATTTATGAATACCAAAAGATGGGACGCTTCTGGGAGAACAATGGTAAGTTTTGGGGCATGAAGAATGACAGCATCAATTTGGAAAAAGCCAAAGATATTCGCATGTATCATTTAGCTCCATGGTTTGCGGATAATTTTGAACGCTTGCGTAAAGAAGCAGTGAATATTTATCAAGATGTCATGCAGAAACGCTTTTTAGCAGATGCTACCGCTAGAATGGCGACCTTTCTGCGGGATGGGGCAGCTTATGGATATTTGCTTTATCTCATGATCAATGGAGATTTGGATGTTGCACAGTTCTTGCTTTACCTAGGTGTTATCAGTGGCTTTACAGCATGGATGCAAACAATTGTTGAAACGTTGACCATCTTGAATCAGGAGTCTTTGAGTGTATCGTTTCTACAGGCATATCTGGCACAGGAAGATAAAGATCAAAAGGAAGGCAGACAAGAAACGGTGGCTATGGAAAGTAAGGAAGTTCCAGAAATATCTACTACATCTCAACCACGAGAAAACGCAAAAACGCGTCTTGAAGCAACGAATGCGCTTGAAGATAACAGGCTAAAAGAATGTCATGAAATACGTTTTGAGGATGTAAGCTTTGCTTATCCGGGGCAGCCACCCATCTTTGAACATTTTAATATCACCTTGCATGCCAATGAAAAAATTGCTTTGGTTGGTATGAATGGAGCCGGC
This sequence comes from Longicatena caecimuris, assembly GCF_004341945.1. Classification (GTDB taxonomy): domain Bacteria; phylum Bacillota_I; class Bacilli_A; order Erysipelotrichales; family Erysipelotrichaceae; genus Longicatena; species Longicatena caecimuris. Next base: position 10,570 of record NZ_SMBP01000010.1, on the reverse strand, counting down.
AAAACGACACTGGTAAAACTGTTATGTGGTTTGTATCCTTTAACATCCGGACATATTTATGTAAATGATATGGATATTGCACAAATTCCTCATGAATTATATGTTTCGATGTTATCCATCGTTTTCCAAGACTCACAGATTTTTGCCTTTGACATTGCCAGTAATGTTGCCTGTACGACTAGCCAGGACAAACAAACGCTCAAGAGCAAAGATGCTGCTATGAATCGATTATTAAAGAAGATGCAGTGTGGCGATACCTATGCCATCTATGATGAAGAACGTATTTTAAGCTGTTTACAAAAGGCCGGTCTGCAAGATAAGATTGATCAGCTGCCACAGGGAATTCATACACATCTTACTACGTATCTGCAAAAGGATGGTATTTTGTTAAGTGGCGGTGAAATACAAAAACTGATGTTAGCGAGAGCCTTATATAAAAAAGCACCTATTCTCATACTAGATGAGCCTACCAGTGCTTTAGATCCAATTGCGGAAAGTGAGCTTTATCAGAAATATGCCCAGTTAAGTGAGGGGAAGATTTCGTTATTTATCTCACATCGTCTAAGCAGTACCCGCTTCGCTGATCGTATTTTATTTTTAGAGCATGGTAAGATCATCGAAGAAGGCAGTCATGAGGAATTGCTTAAGAAACAGGGAGCTTATGCGAAGATGTTTCAGATGCAGGCACATTATTATCAAAAGGAGGCTGGAAGGAATGAAGAAATTATACCAAATGCATAAACAAGGCTTTCAGCTTTTACGTTTTATCTATCGTCTTGATCATTCTGCTTTACCAATTTTCTTATTACGCCATACCATGGAAGCTGTATCCCCTTATCTTCAGATCTTGTTTAGTGCCATCATTATTGATGCTTTATTACAACGGCATTGGGAAAAAGCCGGTTATACCATTCTCATCATGTTAATCGTTAATTTACTGTTTGGGCTTTTATTGGATTATGTAAAAAGCAAAAGTCAGGTTCGTTCCATGTCTGTTCATCGTCAGTTCAATGCGATGATTTGTTTAAAGACGATTGATCTAGACTATGCGACATTTGCGGATAAAGAAGGCTTAGAAGCTTTTTCACAAGCGGATGCGGCAATGGCGATTCATGGAGGATTTGGTCTGCTGCTTGAAATTTATACCGAAATGGTACAACATCTGTTATCGGTGAGCATTGCTATCGTATTGCTCTTGGAACTGTGTCAAAAATATGGGCAGAGGATGCCGGGGGTACTTGGCTTTTTTCTGACACCTGTTGGCTCGCTTTGCACACTATGTGTCTTATTTATCAGCTTACTGCTGTTATATGGGAAATCCGCAGAGTATGTCAATAAAAACAATTTGCAGATATTTGAGCATGATATGTCAGTACATCAAGAAATGCAATATTTCGATAGTTATGCGTTCCATGCAGATAAGGGAAAGGATGTACGTATCTATCGTATGCAGCCAATGTTATTACAGGCATGGAATGCATTATGTGAACGATTGAATCAATCGCTTAGGAAAGAGTGGCAATATACACGCAGGTCCACCTTGTTTTATGTTTTTATCAATCATATCGTTATGTTATTGTCCTATATATTTGCCACGTTAAAGTTCTTCTCACACGCTATTTCGATTGGGGAATTCACGAAATATTCTAGTGCGATAGCCAAGTTAAATGAAGCTTTGCGATCTTTGGTAGAAAATAATGGGCAGTTACGTACGATGATAGGGTATTTAAGCTATTATAGTGAATATATGAAAAAAGAGAATAAGTTGGATACCGGTACACTGCCTGTTGAAAAACGATTAGATAATGAATTTGAAATAGCCTTTCATAATGTTAGTTTTGCTTATCCGAATACGAATACTTACGTATTAAAAAACGTATCCTTAACATTGAATTTGAAACAAAAGATTGCACTGGTTGGACCAAATGGTGCCGGAAAGTCAACTTTTATTAAGCTATTATGCCGTTTATATGACGTGAGTGAGGGTTCTATCACTTTGAATGGGATTGATATTCGTAAATATGATTATCAAGAATATCTGAATCTGTTTGCGGCTGTTTTTCAAGACTTTACTCTTTTCGAGTTTCCAGTAGGAGAAAATGTCGCATGTGAACAGCAGTATGATGAAACAAGAGTTTGGCAAGTGCTACAACAGGCGGGAGTAAGAAAGCGTGTAGAACGCATGAAGGATGGTTTAGCAACGCCTATGTTTTATCGAGAAAAGGATGGCGAAGATGTATCTGGTGGGGAAGCACAAAAAATAGCGATTGCCAGAGCATTGTATAAAGATGCACCTTTTGTGATTCTTGATGAACCTACCAGTGCCTTAGATCCGATTAGTGAATATGAAATTTATACGCATTTCCACGACATGGTTAAAAATAAGACAAGTATTTATATATCTCATCGTATGAGCAGCTGTCGTTTCTGTGATGATATTCTAGTATTTGATCATGGACAATTGTTGCAGCGCGGGACGCATGAGGAATTGATGAAGGATACAAAACAAGTGTATGCGAAAATGTGGAAGGCACAAGCTAAATATTATGTGTAATTAATATCCGCATACGAGCCGTTATTATCATAGTTACAATGTTGTGGTATCTTTCATAATAGCACACATAGAAAAGCACGCATAGAATAGCACACATATAATAAGCACGCATATAAAAAATTCTCACTCATCATAGTGCCTCTTTGAAGTACGTATGGAGTAAGAATTTTTTTAATATTTAATTTGCTTTTATTTCTGCTGCTAACGTTTTACCTAGTTCCATTAAAGCATCGAGATCTTCTTGGGTTGGCGTATAATTCTGTGATACCACACCATCCTGTAATAAAGGCAAACCAGCTCGTACAAGACGTTCATTTACCTGCTTTGTCACTACATCCGCCCAGCCATATGAACCAAAGCCCAGAGCTTTTTTATTCTTTACCTTGCAGCTAGCTAGTTTTTCTAAGAAAGCAGCGATGCTTGGTGCCATAGCATTATTGTAGTTACCACTACCTACTAAAATAGCCTTAGCATCCAGTAATTCCTTCATAATAATAGCAGGAGAAGTTAGGGAACATTTAAAGATCTTTACACAAATACTATTTCTTCCAAGGCCTTCTGCCAGTGCTTCAGCCATCATCTGGGTATGCTTCCAAACACTTTCATACACAATAACCACTTTATCTTTTGCGGCAAATGTCGCAAATTCCTGGTAAGCATCAAATAATTCCTTTATGTACGTACGCCATATGATGCCATGCGCAGGGGCAATCATATCAATTGGTAATCCCATTTCTTGAATCTGTTTTAATTTATTGGCAACCTGCATACCATATGGCATTACAATATTTGCATAATAGTCTTTTGCCCGATCGATACATTTTGCTAAACCATGTGCATCATCAAAGATATCATAGCTTGCTATATGCTGTCCAAAGGCATCATTAGAAAAGACAATGTTTGCTTTATCCACATAGGTTAGCATGTTATCCGGCCAATGAATCATCGGCATTTCCACAAAGGTGAGCGTATAGTCACCAGTACATAGGGTATCACCGGTTTTTACTTTATGATAATCATATTCCCTGAAATATTGCTTCAACATAATTTTCACACCGGCATTGGAAGTATATGGCTGCGCATTTGGATATGCCTGCATGAACTTCACAAAACCTCCGGAATGATCTGGTTCAGCATGCTGCACGATTACATTATCGATTGGTTTGTCCCCGATGATGGAATGAATGCGCTCCATCATAATGTCAAAAAATTCTTCCTCCACCGTATCAATCAAGGTGATCTGCTCATCAACGATCAGGTAGGAATTATAGGTTGTCCCCTCACTAATCGGAAATAGATCCCCGTGGAAATGGCGGCAGTTAAAATCATGAACACCTACCCAATACATGTTTTCTTTTAATTGAATGGCTTGTTTCATTTCAATCACTCCTTTTCGTATTGTTAATTTTATCACTTTTACCGTTGATTATTCTATGCTTTTCTTATATAAAATGAAAGTTATATGCTTAAAAATTAAGACATTTTATAAGAAATCAGAAAATTCTGTTAAATTAAAGCATAGAACTCACTAATAATTACTATAGAACTTACTAATAATAAATAAGAATAAAGAATAGGCGGATCTATCATACACAAGCATAACTTTTGTGGAATGCATCTTAAGGAAAGAGGAAAAGGAATAAAAAAACGAAAAAAAAGTCGCGTTTCTTTCTTTATCAAAAGGTTTGGAGTATAATAAAAGAGAATAAAAAAGGATGATTAAAGGAGGATTTTTTCATGATTATTCAAAGTAAACGCGTATGGGTCATAGGGCACTTCTTAGAAGCTCAGCTGGAAGTTGAAGATGGCAAAATCAAAAACGTTCTGGCTTATGGTGCTAAGGAAGTAGATAAAGACTATGGCGACAAACGCATTGTGCCGGGATTTATTGATATCCATACACATGGAGCATATGGCTTTGATACAAATGATGCAGAGCCTGAAGGATTGCGCAATTGGATGAAGAACATTCCTGAGGAAGGTGTTACCAGCATCTGCCCTACAACAATTACGCAGACAGAAGAAGTATTAACCAAAGCAGTACGCAATGTAGCTAATGTAGTGAAGGAAGGCTATGAAGGTGCGGAAATCTTAGGTATTCATTTTGAAGGACCTTATCTGGATATGAAATACAAGGGGGCACAGCCTGAACAGTGTATCGTAAAACCAGATGTAGAACAATTCAAACGTTATCAAACTGCCGCTGATGGATTAATTAAAGTTATCACCATGGCTACGGAACAAGATGACGATTTCAAATTGACGAAATATTGTGCAGAAACAGGTGTTCGTGTCAGCATTGGACATTCTGCTGCAACGATCGAAGAAGCTGGTATGGCAATCGCTAATGGTGCTACCGGTATGACACATATCTTTAACGGTATGACACCATTCCATCACCGTAAACCAGGTTTGGTTGGCGCTGCTATGCGTTTCCGTGATACATTTGGTGAAGTAATCTGTGATGGAAACCATTCTACACCAGATGCCTTAAATGATTTGTTTATGGCAAAAGGAAGAGATTATACGATCATGATTACTGATGCTTTAATGGTAAAGGGCTTGCCAGTAGGTACCAAAGTATTGTTCGGTGGTAATGAGATTGAATTGTATCCGGATGGAAGTGCACATTTGACAGATACCAAAGGCTTAGCTGGTTCTACTTTAAAAGTAAACCAGGGCTTAAAAGTATTGGTTGAAAAGGCAATGATTCCTTGGGATTATGCCATCAATTCTTGTACGATCAACCCAGCAAGATATTTAGGTGTTGATGATCGTAAGGGTAAATTAGTAGCCGGTTATGATGCGGATATCGTTGTATTAAATGATGATTATTCAGTAGAAATGACTTACTTAAAAGGAAAAGAAGCATTCTAAAAAGAAAATAGGCGGTATGGGTGTCCATGCCGCTTTTTCTGTGGTAAGATGTTTGATGATGAAGTAAAGGAGTAAGCTATGAAGAAAATAAAAGCCTTATTTTTTGATGTAGATGGTACCTTGTATACCCATCGTGTACATGATTTTCCCCAATCTACACAATATACCCTACATAAGTTAAAAGAAAATGGTTATAAGGTTGGTTTTGCGACCAGCCGATGCCGTTTTGAAACAAGCAATCTGCCCCGCTTTTTCCGAGAATTTGCCTTTGATGCCTGTATTTATGATGGTGGTGCTTTGGTCATGGAAGGAAATGAAGTATTTGAAGAAAGTCCTATGCAAACGGATGAAATTCAGAAATTATTAGACTATACAAAGAAAGAAAAAATAGCAGTACGCTATTCTACTTTCGCTGATGATTGCATTGCTCATTACGGTGATGCTCGCATCCTTGATGAATTTTTTAAACTATATTTAAATATGCCAATAGAAAAGCCCTATGAAAATGAAAAGGTGTACAATATGCTAGCCTATCCGAGTGAACAAAGGCAGGCAGAAGAAATAAAGCAGTTATTACAAGAAAGCTATATTGTGGAACATTCACGTCATACCTTAGAAATTACTGCCCGTGATATTGATAAAAGTAAAGGAATTGCCCATTTATGTGAGAAATGGAACGTTGCCATGCAGGATATCATATGCTTTGGCGATGGGGCTAATGATGTCAATATGTTAAAGGCAGCCGGTGTTGGTGTTGCCATGGGCAATGCAAATCCTAAAGCATTGACGGCTGCGGATGTGGTGTGTGGCCATATTGATGAGGATGGTTTATATCATTTCTGTAAAGAACATAATCTTATCTAAGCGATATCATATTCGTGATATAATAAACATATAGAAAAAAGGAGATGTACGCATGAAACTGGAAAATGAACGTTATGAAGTAACCTTTGTGGAAAAAGGAGGAGAAATTTACAGCTTTACGGATAAACAAACTGGCTTGCAGTATATGTGGCAGGGTGATAATGATAACTGGGGAGGCAAAAATCCTTCACTGTTTCCAATTATCGGAAACACATATACAAAGGATTATCAGATTAATGGGAAGACGTATGCAATGAAAAATCACGGTCTTATTCGTTATGCAACCTTACATTGTAAAAAAGACGATGGTAAGGAAGTTATCATGGAACTTGACAGCAGCGAAGAAACCTTAGCACAGTATCCATTCCCATTCCATTATGAAATTGCTTATACATTAAAAGACAATAAATTAACGATTACTTATCATATTACAAATACCGGAGAAAATGAAATGCCATTTACCTTTGGCTTACATCCGGGATTTAACTGCCCTTTATGTGAAGGTGAGAAATTTGAGGAATACACTTTATCTTTCACGAACGAAGAGCATATGCAACAGTTGGTATTTGATCCTGATAAAAAACATCCATATGAATTAAAGGATGTTGTGATCAAAGACATGCCATGCAGCTATGAAGAAATCGAAAACTTTGCGACCTTGATTTATAAAGACGCTAGAAGTGCCTATCTGACCTTAAAAGGGCCTAAGGGTCATGGGGCTACTATCAGCATCGCCGGTTATCCATATGTCGCTATTTGGACAGCAAAAAAAGGTGCTCCATTTATTTGCTTAGAGCCATGGTATGGACATGCGGACTTTAGTGAGGTCAAAGAAGATTTCTACCATCGTGAAGGCACGATGCTGTTAAGCCCAGGCAAAACATTTACCACAGCTTATACGATTGAGGTGTTCTAGTGCATTTTCAGATGGAACGCGGGCGTATTTATCTGATGCAAGAGGGCAAACTGTTGGCAGAGCTGACCTATACAGATGAAGGAGATTATTATAATGTTGATCATACCTTTGTTGATGAGTGTCTGCGTGGACAGGGCGTTGCCGCACAACTGATGGCAGCTTATCAAAGTCTATTAGAAAAGGAACAACGCAAAAGTACAGCGACGTGCTCTTATGCTCTTAAATGGGCGGAAAAACATAAGGAATATGCTACGTACTGGATGTAGTGATTTATTAGGTTCTTGTAGGTTGAAAAAGCCTATGAGAACTTTTTTTATAACCCAAATAGTATGATAACGAAGGAACTACATTGCTATTCATAAACAAATCGGTTATAATTTATATGTAAACGGTTACAGAAAAATGCTTATTGCACAAATAAGTGAAACTGAAAGGTGAGGAAAAAATGAAGGAGCGGATGAAACAATTAGGAGTATTGTTTTTGGTGTTTATGATGGCACTGACAATACTGCCATCACAAGGAACGATCAAAGCAGAAGAAATAAAAGAAAGCTTCACCGTGCATTATCATAAGAATGATGGAACAGATGAGATTATAGACAAAGAATATGCAAGCAAAGAAGAGGCCATCGAAGAAGGAAGTCTTTTTACATGGGAAGGAAGAACCTTTGTAGCATGGAACTTGCAAGCGGATGGCAAAGGTAAACGTGTAGCGGAAAAGACGAAATTGAATGAAGTGATGAAAGACGAAATAACACTAGATGTTTATGCAATCTGGAAAGAGAAAGTCTTTAAGGTAAATTTCATGGATATAAATGGAGATAAGGAAACTATATACCATGAAGAAGAAACAAAAGATGGGAAGATAACACTACCGGTATATCGCAATAGCGAATATGAGAATGAAGTCTTTGCAGGCTGGAAGAATGAAAAAGATGGCAAGGTCTATGAGCCTGGGAAAGAGATAGAAATAAAAGAAGATAGCACTTTTGTTGCACAATTTATGAAAAAAGAAATTAAAGCAAAAGGAACAAAAGATTTAGAAATCACAAAAATTATATACTATAGTGCAAATAATGAATGGTTGGAAAAAACTATAGAGGGAACAGATATAATTAATTATCCTGAAGAATTTAGAGAATCTGGACTGGAAACAAGAGAATTTCTATACTGGGCAGCAAGAACTACGGCATATATAGATGAAAGCGTACCTAGAATAAAACCAGAAGAAGATATAACAAAGGTTGATTTTTCAGATTATGTGTTTATTCATAACGGAGAATATTCCATAGAATTATATGCGATATATAAAACAGATCAAGTAACGTTGTCTTTTGACTATATAACAAAAGACAATAAGTTAATTACATCAAAAGAAATAACAAAACCATTTAGTTATCATTATGTAACAGAGGAAAATGGAAGTAAAATATATAAATTTACAACAGGCGAAGTAACAATGCCAGAAGTAAAAATCAATGATATTAAATCTGTCTATACATGGATACCAGAATTTCTTTATGGTTTTCCTCCTATTCGTAGTAAAGCACAAAACGAATTATACAGAACAGAGTATGAGCCAACAAAAACATATGAGTTCACAAATGAGATACCAGATTATATAATATTAGAAACATTAATGTATGGTTATATCCATTTGTATGGGGAATATACAGGAATAAAAGTCATATACGAGAAAGGTGATTTGCAAGGAGAGCCACCAGTTGATAACAATATTTATGGTTATGCTCCAGGGCAAAAGAGTTATTTAACTATTGCTGATGGAGGTACATTAACCTCTGAAGATAGTGTTTTTTATGGGTGGAAAACCTATAATGGAGATATTTTGAAAGAGAATGATTTAATCACTTTTCAAAAATTGCTAAATATTGTACATTCTGACGAAGATAATGCAAAAGTTAATCTTACACCAGTTTTAATACGTGCTCCTGAGGTTACATTTGATTTATCTTCCTTACCAAGTAATATAGAAATCGAAAAACCAGAATTAATTGTGTTAAACTCTAAATGGAGTAATAAATATGCATTTTTACTACCAGATATCTCGGATGAAATTAAAAACTCAAATTATGTATTTATTGGATGGAAAAATAAGCAGTTAGATGAGATTTATGAACCTTTTGCTGCTCAGTATACGTATGAAAATGGAGTGGTTTTAGAGCCTATAGTAATGGAGAAGTCAAAGTTTAAAATTGTATATGAATGTCCTGATTCAGTTACATGTCCTGTGGATAATACAGAATATGAATTAGGTGATGATATTAAGTTGAAGAATATGCCCGTAGATGGTTTAGAATACAATGGAAGTTATTTTAATGGGTGGTATCCGTTGGACTATGTTTGGCAAGACTATGATTATAGATCATTCATCACGATTCCTGTGTTTAAATATATAAATGCAATAACAAATGGTGAATTACGATTAGATGCGATTTATACAGAATTAGACATTTTATGTAATCCTAATGAAAAAGATGTGCTATTGGAAAAAAATCTTATAAATATTGAAAAACTTCCTCTATTATACAACTATTATCTAAGTATTCCCGTAAAGGAAAATAAGTATTTTATAGGATGGTCTTTAACACCTGATAATAAGAATCCTGATGAGTTCTTATCATATTGGACAGCAACTATCGATGATGTTAAAGAATTAATAAAAGGAAAAGAGAAACCAGTTCAACTATATGCACAATGGATGAGTGAAGAAGAATTAAAAAATAGAAATGATTTTATTAAAGTAACCTTTGAATTGAATCAAGGAAATGGGAACAAACTAGCGGTAACTACTTATGCTCCTAAAGGGTTTAAACTTGATGCCTCAAAATTTTTGTCACAAAATAAGTATTCTGAACTATATCAAAAACTGACTTATGAGTATAGTAATATTGATACTTACTGCATCTTTACAGAAGAATTGTATGTTAAAGATTTAGATGGAGAGTATAAAAAAGATATCGTATTACCTATGGATGTTTCAGAAGTAACATATGAAATAAAAAATAGAGAAATACCTACATCTTATATGGTAAGTGAGCATGGTGTTTATTATAATAAAACAGGCGAAATTATTAAATACATACAAGATAGTGGAGAAGACATATATCTTCGCACACTAGATTTACCAATACCTGTCGCTGATGAGGGATATGTATTTGCAGGATGGAAGTTATCACCTGTATTTAGTCCCTATCAACCTTCATATAGTCGAAATAACAATCAAAATAATACAGAAATTAAAACAAACTGGTATACATTAAAAAAAGAGATATGGTCTACAGAAGAATTATCAAAAACACCAATTTATGAGGGTAATCTTGTTGATTCTTTACTTCCAC
>NZ_SMBP01000009.1 GCF_004341945.1 Longicatena caecimuris | reverse complement strand
TAAAAATAAGAGATGTTTTTTCAGAACAAAGCATAGAAAAAAGAGGTGTAACCTCATAGACTTGTCAATTCAGTCTATTTCGTTACAGCCTCTTTTTTTATACGACACATCTAACAAGTTGAATGATCAGATCGCAATGTATATTGTGCATCATGAAAACAACAATGATAAACTTTATCAAATTTACGATGACAACTAGCAAACGCATCGTTCTTTCAGTTACTTGATAAGCTGTTTGAAAACAAAAGCCAAAATTGATCTTTATTTGCTATGGATAAGGAAGCTAACGGATGAAAAAAGCGAACAATAAAACTAGCAAAATGCCAGAAAGTAAGGCTAATACTAAAACAGCATAGGCCATGATTATATCCTTTTGTTCTGGTTTCATCAAAACCACCTCTATGCTTATGTATGCCACTTTTTATGCTTACGTATAGGCAGATTAAAGAAAAATTATAATATTTTATGGAAAAATATTGCTTTTGTTTCATCTTTCTAATTTTACCTTTTCTATCCGTTATAATAGGTAAATAAAGGGAGGAGGAGATCTTATGGTGGGAAACTACGGGGAAATTATAAAAGAAGCCTTAGCGATCAATAATATGACGCAAAAACAACTAGCAAAAAAGCTCCATTTATCCCCGCAGACAATCAACAGCCTGCTGCAGGGAAGGACATCCATACGCTTAGATGACTTTTTCATGATTGCGGAAATACTGCACTTAGATCCAGGTAAAATTTTTACTACCGATAATGAAGATGCAAAAGCCATTGATGCCTATTTATCCGCAGCAATTCACAAACTGGACGATTATCAGCGTGAATTAATTTTAGCATTATTACGCTATTTCCATCATGTAAACAAACGTTTAAAATAGGCTGTGACAACTATGCACAGCCTTTCTTTATGATAGCAATGGGAAAATCAAATCAACTAGATATACCATAATACAAGCAGCCACTGCCACACTTAACAATCCCTTACCTTTGTATGCCAGATATAAGGCTATCAAACAACCGGCAGTAGATGCCAGAACACTGCCTCCGCTGGTAAAAATGGCTGGGAAGGTCATTGCGCCTAACACCGCATAAGGTACATAGAAAAGAAATGATTTTATAAAAGGACTTTTGATTTCCTTCTGAAAAAAAGTCAAGGGCACCATACGAATCAGATAGGTTACCAGTGCCATAACAACCATATAAGGAAGATAGTTATTCATGAGACACCTCCTCCACCGGGAACAGCCAAGCGCCAAAGCCGGCAGCACAAACGGTGCAGATAATAATAACAAAACCGGAAGAGATCGGTAAAAAGGAAGCACATGCTGAAAAGAGGCAGCTCAGCGCTATCGCTAAGATCAAAACTTTGCGAACACTCTTTAACTTTTTGGCGGGAGGAATGATAATGGCTAAAAACATACCATAAATCGCAATACCTAAAGCACTTCGCAGACTTTCCGGCATTAAAGTGGTAAATGCTCCGCCTAACAAAGTTCCCATTGTCCAGCAGAAAACAGGAAATAAGATAAGACCAGACATATACCATTTTCCTACTCTTTCATAGGTAGAGCTTGCTAAAGCAAATATTTCATCGGTAACACCATAAGCAATCAAAGCTCGCTCATATGTTTTCATATGCTTGTCTACCTTCTGTGTTAAGGATAAGGACATTAAGGCATAGCGTAGATTAATGATAAATTGCGATAGCGCCAATTCTAGTAAAGAAGCACTCTCCAACATCAAAGATAAGGCACTGAATTGTCCGGCACTGGTAAGATTGGTGAGCGATATCATTACAGCTACCTCTACAGGAACTCCATTGGAAACCGCCATCATACCAAACGTAAAGGATACAGATAAATATCCTAAGCCAATCGGAATGCCATCTTTTAATCCCTGTGAAAAATGATTTTCAACAACTTCCATATCCTCACTCCCCTTATTCTTTAGGCATTATTATACAGGAAAGCAGATGGATTTTAAAGTGTGAATTTTAAGCCAAAAGTCTTTCATAAGAATGTCGTTTCTTTTCCGATGCAAATTACAAAATGTTTTGTTATCGAATGCATGGATGAATCATATAAAGAAAAAGATTTGCTAGCACATATGCTTACAAATCTTATTTTACGTTTATGCTTTGGATGTTGTCTGTAATGCTTTTTCTTTACCAAATTTTAAATCTGCTTCCTTTACATTTGCTACAGCTGCAATGCTTCTGTTTTTAATAAGTACCTTCCAAACCGCAATGCTTAATACCATATCCACACAACTATGAACAATGGTTCCTACCCCTACTAATCCCATGACCATATACATAAAGTCAACCGTAGGATCACCAACATAAATAGGCAATACAATAGCAACCTCAAAGATACCGTGAAGAAGTGCTACCCCCAACATATACAACAGGCTCTTCCAAACATTATTTAAGGTTTCTGGATGCTTCTTTAAATAATAGGCACCAGCGAAAGCCCATACCACATGACTGAAAGCACGTAAAACAACCGGCATAGGAAAGCCATACAGCAAAAAGCCTAACGTTGTTCCACAAGCGGTAGCAACAGCGACAAATGGTGAAACAAACATTGCAATCATGATTGCCACATGGCTTGCCAGGGTAAAAGACATTGGCTCTAAAATGACTTTAATTGGTGAGATGATTGGTATCAAAATACCTACGGCAATCAATAGTGCCGATAACACCATTGTATGAATTTTATTACTTTGACTCATTTTCATTTCCTCCCAAATCTTGTTTACATGTGTCAAGACACATGTTATGACTATTATACTCCTGATGTTTAATTTGTCAAAGTCTTTTTCGCTTTTTCTTACATCCTAAAGGAAAACCTTTCTCATATTTCCATACGCCGATACCTAACCCATACGACTTGCTATCAATAAAGAGGAATCATAGAGTATACAATAGCACATGTAGGACAATCCCTGCTTCTTTTCACCAAAAGGTGCTTTTATCCATCAACCATAAGAAAAAAGACGATACACTGCGTATCGCCTGATTCATAAATATAGAAACAAATAAATGCCCAACCAGTGTAGGATGGCACCGCCTAACACGAATAGATGCCAAATAAAATGACTTCCTTTCCCATGTTTCGCAAAAGGAATCATCCCAATGGTATACACAATGCCACCGCCTAAGATCATCCAAAGCAGGTTTTGATTGTCATTCCACAAACCGGGCAGAAACACCAAACCACTCCAACCAATCACAAAATATAACGTAAAATGTAACGCCGGCCACTTACCAGGTCCAAAAATAAGGATCATAATGATGCCAAACAGGATGAGCAGCCACTGTATGATAAAAAAGCTAATTCCTAACGCATCGCCGCGATACACAAGTAAGATCGGCGCAAAGGTTCCTCCAATCAATAAATAAATGGAGGTGTAATCAAAACGTCGCCACAGATGTTTTACTTTTGATTCACTTTTAAAAGAATGGTATAGGCAGCTCATCAACATCATAAGAAACATACTAATGCCATAAATCAAAGCAGCCACGCATTTATTCATCGTATCCGCCTTTATCAGTAACATCACCATAGCGATAAGAGCAAATAAAGCGCCTGCCCCATGCGTGATGGCATTTCCTACCTCTTCCAAGATACTAAGCTTGGGTGGTTTATTTTTTTCGTAGAGCTGTTGTTTACGCTCTTCCTTTGTGAGCAAAGATTGCTTTTTCAAAATATCCCTTCTTACCGTTCAAGTATAGCACAATTTTAAGAACTTGTCTTATCGTGCATGCTTTCTTCTCTTATAGATATATGCGACACTTCCAACCAGAATGATGCCGGCGAACACATATCCATAAGGTTGGCCATTTGGTGTTTGAAGCGTATAAGAAGGATGGGGCAGTATGGTGATATCCTCACAGGAAATAGTTTGTATATTTCCCGCAGCATCTTCTGCGTACACATTCACCTGCTGAGGCAAAGAACTTTGATAAAGCATAAACGTATACATATCTTCCTTCTTTTCATACGCAAGTGCTTTTCCATTTACAAGAATTGTCACTTTCTTCAGCTGCATATTATCGCGTATGAATACTTGAACCTTACGCTTGTTTGCATCATAGCGTGTATGTGCATTAAGATTCATAAAATCAATTTGCGGTGCATTTTGATCCATCATAAACTTTACGATGGCATGTTTTGTATAAGCCGTATTATCATTTGCATTGCCCGCAGCATCCTTTGATAATAAATATACTTGATAACGGCCATTCTTTTGAAACAGCTTTTTAGGCAAATGATACGTATATTGATACCAATTGCCTTTGTTTTTCACAACCGTATATTCTTCTTTCTTTAGCTTTTGCACACTGCCATTCACACTAAGAAACACCTGTTGTTCAAGTAAACGCGTAACATTGCTTTCTGTTATTTCAATAGCAAATGGATGACGATAATAAGCATTGGAAACCTTTGGCAGCTCATAGACAGAGCCAAAGCGATTCACACTGAATGTCAGTGTTTTTTCACTCTGATTTCCAGCACGATCTTTTGCCTTTACAGATACTGTATAAATACCATCAAATGTACGCTGAAAGGGGATGGAGGAAAATTGATATCGTAATTGTTTTCCCTGTTCTTTTACCTGATAAGCCAGCTTAGTCTTTGTTTGATTGGCACAAGTCAATGACACAGATACCAAATGTCGGTCAATAGCGGCATCGCGACAGATAATTACTGGCTTTACCATACCTTGGTAAGCTGTATTGGCGGTAACTCCCATGATTTCAATCTGAGGTTTTTGTGTATCAATAGTAAATGGCAAGATGGATATACTTTCACTTTTCTGCCCTGCTTTATCTTCTGCTTGCACCTGTAATTCATAAGTGCCATCTACGACAAAATCCAAATGAGTAAAATATCCATCTTTTCCTTTCTTCCATGGGGTTGGTTTAGGGAATTGCAGAAGTCTTTCTTGCTGTTTTGCGACTCCGTCTATCTTCATGCGTGCCGCATCAAAATGTGTCTCATCCACCTGAATGGTAATCCGTTGAGGCTGATGAAAAAATCCTTTTGTATTTCCACTATCCAAACGATCAATGGTTACTAGAGGTGGTTTGGTGTCAATCGTGAAGATGGTGTGTTGCTTTTTTGATGCCAGTTTTCCTGCATCATATGCCTGTAAAGCAAGCGCATAGGTTCCATCCTTTTGAAAAGAAAGTCTAGCTTCATAAATATCCTTAGATACTTTTTGCCAATGCAGATCCATTTGAATTCGCTTATGATCCTTTTGTATGTTAAGATCTACACCTTTTTCGATAAAGTTTTGTTCCTGTATTTGTAGGATCGCCGTCCGCTTTGTAAAATAACCGTTATCTGCACCTTCCTCTTTCTGATCTTCAAACAACAGGTTTACATTAGGAGCCATTGTATCCTTACAAAACGAAATGTGTACTGTATCTGTGCGATTGTGCCAATCCACCAGCACGACTTCCAAGGTTGAATGATTGCCTTTGGATGTGACAGCGATATCTGTTTCTAAAGAGGTAATAAGATTATGATTGACACCGGTGATATGAAAACTTTGTTCATCCTGTTTCAGCTTTTGATCTACCTGATATGCCTGTTTTGGCTGTAAATCACATAGGAGCTGATGCGTGTTTTCTTCATCGCCAAGCAAACGCCACGACACTTTTTGAATACCACTGTCTTTATCCTGCATTCGCAAATGAATGGTAATCGGCGCGGATTTTGTATATAAAGGCAAGCCTTCTATATCTTGATAAGGGGTATGGGGCAATTGATAAGAAAGATGTGGGTTAAGCTGATGACATATGACAATTCCTTGGCTATGCACATACGCCTGTTGATTGCTTGCTTTGGAAGAATGATGACAATAATCTTGCGTCATCGCATACAGCCAGCCGCTAAAACCATCATTTAGTGGTATTGACAATCCTCCATGATCATCTGTTACATCCTTATGTATGTCACTTTTTACGCCCATAGCATCTATGGTATACCATTGAATAAAGGCAATACCACTGCTGGCTTCCCCATCCAGTGCTTGCACATAAACCGATAAAGGCTCCTCATAAAAAAGTTCTAATTGTGTTTTTGCTACCGGCTTATGCGTTTGTCCCTGTAAACGAAAAAAGGCAATAGTAGGGCGCTGATCATCTACATAACACGTATAACTTGTTTTGCTTATATTTCCCGCATGATCGCTTCCTTCTACATAAAAGAAACAGGCACCGTCTTTACGATATTGTAAAGGAATATCCGAAGTGCTAACCTTCATATGAAATTCCTCTTTGCGTTCATCATCCCATTGTTGTTTCTTCAAAAGATGATGTTGTTTGGTATAAATGCGCACCTCATAAATTCCTGAGAGTGTATCTGTTCCTTGTATGGTAATCGGGACATGTTGATCTAGCCATATCACATCTTTATTCGCATATTGATGAGCAGTCGTAAGATCAGCACTTATATGCAACTGCATTGCCTGCTTTTCTAACAGGATATCATTGCGCGCAGCCTTTATATTAGAATTCTCTCTAGTAATTGGGATAACATCACTGCAATTGCCAACGGCATCTTCCAAGCTAAAAGAAATTGTCCCCTGCGCTTTTACCATTTCTTCTGGCAGTCGCACGACAAATACAGCATCTTCTTTCTGGGGATGCTGCGCAAAGTTAAGACAATCATTTTCAATTGGCAGTCCATCACTAAACAATGTCACTTTTGCGATGCCACTTCCCTCATCCATGATCGGAATGCGTATTGCAAACTCCTTCGCAAAACATGTTTGAAATAAAGTCGTGTGGGGCCGTCTGCCATCCCCATGAGGATCATAGAGGGTTATCTTTTCCCCACTGATAAGTGTAGGTATTGTTGTATCTATGTTTTGGACCTTCACCTCATAAGGTGCACTGAGATTTCCTTGCTCATCCTTGGCATAAAAGACATAGCGTCCATTGTTTACGATTGTAAAAACCGCTTCTTTTTGGAAGAGACCACCTTTTTCACCATAGGTTAGCTCTTGTGATGTATTGCTATCATCAATCGCCGTTAGGCTAATAAGAATGGGGTCTTTACTAAATTGGTAAGTGGATAAGGCTGCCTTCGTAATGATAGGTGCTTGCTTATCTTTTAGCTGTAAGACATTCTTTTCCTTATGATATACATAATCGAGCTTATCCTTTTGTAAACATATGGAAAAACGGTTCATTGTTTCTTCTTGCTCATCATGATGGATAAAAACCAAAACTTCCATACCTTTTTCCATTGCTGCATCATGGATAGGAAAAACAACCTTTCCATCCTCATCACTTAGCTGTGTAAAGGTCTGCAATGTTTCCTCTTCTTCATATTGCAATGTCACCTTTTGCTTCACGATTGGATCCTTTGTTTCATAATTCTTCCAAAGCTGAATGGTGAAACAAGGAGTTTCTTCATGTGCCTTCAAAAATGAGGTGGCACCACATACTACCATACCCATTACCAATATAACCAACCATCCATACCTTTTTCTCATGACATTTTCACCTTTCTTACTTACTCTTTTCATAAGGATACCTTACCCTCACGCTCTTCCCTTTTCCCTTCTTCTATATCTTCCTTTTGTACAACTGGCAGAATACAGGTTTGCGCAAGCACATTGCACTTTTGCCCATCCTTTGTCAGCATCGTCGTTTCCAAACATATACGTCTTTGCTCTTTGTCTGATGTGTCCGTTTGTTTCATAAACGCTTGATGATAATGTTCATCTTGTGTTTTTTTCCAAGTCTGCTGATTAGGCATTCGCCAATAAACTTGATCCTTTTTCCTTTTCCTTTGTTGGGACAGCTGTCGTTTCATCTTCCAGCCACTAAGTTGTGATAGTGCCGTATACACAGCCCAATGATGACATAGCCAAACAAACAACAGACATCCCATGATGCCTAACATCATACAGCCATCATGCAGTCTTTCCCATCGTTCCATCCTGTTTCTCCTTTTGACATGCCACATGTATTCGTGACGTCCCTTCTTCACACATTCGTAAGATCTCTGCTTTCAGCGCTTTTGTCTTAGGTGTGGTAGTATTTAATTGCATCACCTCTTCCTTGATTGTTTTCATTCTGAATAGCATCCTCTCTTCGCTGATGCCATCACGATGTAATCCTCTAGCATAATTCACTAATAAACAGACAAACATACGATCACTTTCCAACTCGACGATTTCTGCTGGTGCTTTCATTTGATGCTGCTGATACAGGTGTTCCATATCTTGATAACACCTTTGATACATACCGGCATCTTCCACCTCTTCCATACGCAGCGTAATCGTCTGATGAAATTTTGCAATATTGGCATATGCTTGCGCCAATGCATATGCCTGCGTTTTCACATGTGTATGTACCTTTGAAAACCAAAAGTAGGCTGCCTTCATACGTGATATAGATGGTTGTGCCTCCTGTTTTGTTTCGTAATAATACCAATACAACTTGCCAATCTGAAAACACAATTCTTCATAGAAAACATCTTCATGAGAAATATAAGGCTGTATGTTTCGTTTGAAATCAACCTCTTCCAAGAAAGAAAAACAACCATCCTGTGCATAGATTGCTACTACCTGCATATAGGCTTCTTTACGATGTGGCAACTCTTTCACCGCCTGATACAATTTCTGCTTTTGTTTATCTTCTCTTTTTTCCTGTAAAGCTGCTTCAAGCAAACCTTCATATGCCTGCGCATGCAATAGATGAGCATACGCATTTGCCCAAACACCACCCCCAAAACATAGCATGCAAAACAAAAGACATATACCCGTTAAACGCAAATGCAGCTTTTGTTTATGACGATAGTGCGTATCATATTCCTGTATATGAGAGAGCGCATATTGCACCTGTAAAATCGAAGCATATCGATTTTTTGGTTCTAATTCCATGCATTTTTGCATGATGTTTTGTAATCCGCTGGAGATTGTATCTGGTAAAGCTTGCATCTCCTTATGTAAAGGAGAACGTCCACAGGCCATATGATATAAAGTTGCCCCTAAAGAATAAATATCACTGCGACAATCACTTTGTTGGTCAATAGAAAACTGTTCAGGTGAAGCATACCCTTGCGTACCTAAGACGGTTGTATCTCGGTCATTGTTAATTTGATAACGACGTGCAATTCCAAAATCAATCAGACACAGCTCTCCCTTTGGTTTTACCATAATATTACCGGGTTTTAGATCTCGATAAATAATGGGCGGTGACTGTTGATGAAGATATGCTAAGATATCGCATAATGCCACCCCCCATGCAATTATTCTAGCTTGTGGCGGTGGTCCATAATCGCGTATCATGGTTTCCATCGTTTCCCCTTCGATATAATCCATGACGATGCAAACTTCCTCACTTGTTTCAACAATATCAACAATGCGCGGTAAACCGGGATGATCAAGTTCTTTTAATAGATCCGCTTCTTTTGTCCAAGCCTGCATAAGGATGGAAGAAGAACTATGAGTTCTCTTCATCACCTTAATTGCCCACATCTTATGAATGTGCAAATCCATAGCCAAGTACACTATTGACATACCGCCTTTACCGATTTCTTTTAAAATTTCATACTTATTAGCTAAACGCATCCCTTCTTTCATACCTTACACCTCTTTCTTACAAACTCCCCTTGCATATGTATATACGACATGACATCATAAAAAGCGTAAAAAAGGCCAAAAAAAAACGCGAGTTTTTATTCGCGTTGTCCTTTCTCTTCCTTTTTGATAAAAAGCAATTGTTCCTCATAAGCGTCTTATTAGCTATCGTTTATATAAAAATCCTTTTTCATCCAAACGCTGAATAATGCGTGTATAGACTTCTTCACTAGGACATTGCAGTGTATGCAAATGTAAACCATTGGTCAGATTTGATAATGGTTTTGCCCTATTTTCACAAACATTTTTATAAAACTGCTGAGCATCATAGCGAGAGGCAATATGTAACTGCCCGGATAATTGCCCATAAATCGGATGTTCGACAATTACATCAACTAGTGTTCCCCCTAAATCAATGATCGTATAGATTTCATCCATCATCTGTTCAGCCGTATGATCTACGGCAATCGTCTTTCTAATGCCACTGGCTTCTTTAACATCACATACATAACCACGCGGTGTTGCTATGATATGATGCCCTGCTGCTCTAAGCAAAGCCACATCACCGACGATGATCTGACGCGATACATGAGCAAGTGTTGCCAACGCGCTAGCTGAAACCGGTTTTTCACTTTGCTTAATATGTGTCAGAATAAGCTTTCTGCGTTCACTGGATTCCATACATCTTCCTCCTTTTCATGATGCAAAGATAAATTTTTGAATTGCTTCTGCGACAGCATCTTCATTACAATTCGCCTTGGTAACATAATCACTGATAGCTTGAATTTCTGCTACGGCATTGGCCACCGCAACTGCCACACCAGCATCCTTCAACATCGCATAATCATTCAGATTATCTCCGATTGCCATAGTATCTTCGATAGCAATTCCCAGATGTGCAGCTAATTCTCTCAAGCCCAATCCTTTATCAACACCAATGGCATTTAATTCTAAATAGCGATTACTGGAATAAGATACACTGACTTTATCCTTTGTAATGGGTTGCATCTGTTTTGCTATTTGTTGTAAATATGCCATATCCGTATTTTGAAATAAGATTTTCGCAATTGGTGTATCCTTTAAAAACGCCAACGATGTCTCTTCACAAATAATACTATCTGGCTTAAACATAAACAGCCACTTCTTTTCATCTTCATTTAAATGGAAGGCATAAACATCTTTATCCGTAAACACTTGAATACAGACATTAGCTTCATAACCAAATTGAAACAGTTCACAAGCCAAAGCAAAAGGCAATGCGTGAAATTGTAACTTCTGATAATCTTTCGCAGTGCATAGGATTCCACCATTGTTACTGATGATATAGGCATCTTCTTGATCACGTAATGCTAAGGTGTCTAACACATCATCAATACAAGTATAACCGCGTCCGGTAGCAGGTACAAAGAGTACACCATATTCATCCTTTGCCCGTTGTATTGCTATCCGATTTTTCTCGGATATTTTCTTATCGCTGTTTAACAGCGTTTCATCTAAATCACATGCGATCAATTTGATCATCGTCATTCCTCCCATTTTCTATTCCCTATTATAGCACATATCCTTATGACTCTACACAAAGGGCATGCTCTTGCATCCATCTTGCGACGCCATCCTCCTCATTGCTGCCTATGACACCATCGCTTTGTTGTTTCAGTTCCTCAATAGCATTGTCAACGGCATAAGCTTCATCTGCAACCTGAAACATCGGCAAATCATTTACGGCATCACCAAAGCAGACCACATGATCAAAGCCACCAAGTTCCTTTAATTTTAAAATAGCATTCGCTTTACTAGCGGTCGCCGGCATCACTTCCAGCCAATATTCTTCTCTGCCTAGTTCTCTTTGAAAAGTAATCGTAAATGTATCTAAGGCACATAGCTGTTCGTAAATAGGTTGTAAGGCTTCTTTGTCATTGATGAAGGTCACATAGAAACTATCCCCATCCAACAGCTGTTGTGCGGATACGATTGATCGAAAGCGTTTATCATCCATACGACTGTTTCGATAATGCCAACCCCCGGGATGCAAAGTGTCCGGCAGATAGGATACACGTTCTACGCCATTGATATACGCATAGACAAAAGGATACTGCCGGTAGGCATCACCAATTCGCAAAATTTGTTCCAGCTGTTGCTTTGTAAATTCCTGCTGTGCAAGGATATGGTGATCCTTCGCATCCAATACATATACACCATTATATACAATTAGTGGAAGTTTCAGCTGTAAGCCTTTTGTGACCTTGGCTGCTGAATGTAAGGATCGTGCCGTGGCAAACGTAAATGCTACCCCTTTTTTGATTAATGTGTTTAAAATAGATAAACTCTGTTCACTGATCGAACTGTTTTCATTTAACAACGTACCATCCAAATCACTCACATATAAGACTTTCATCTTGATCTCCTGTTCTTTCTTAGCAATTAAATTCTACATTCTGCTTATAGTATAGCATTATTATATTCTCCTTGTTCAAGGAAAAATTGCAAACTTTCCTATTTCATAGTATCATAACACAGAAAAAGAAAATAGCAGGAGGACACATGAACTTACAGGCACATACCATCACCCTTACCTTACAAGAAGATACCTTACAAATATCGATTGCTTTACCACATCAACATTGGCAAAGCATTCAACAAGCCCCTTATCTCTTATATCATCAAAAAAAGCTTGCTTTTACACAAGCGACACAGATTCATCATTCTTACTGTCAAGTAGGCTTAGCAAAAGGTATTTTAAGTGATTATCAGGGCTTTTTCAATACAGATCTTCATTTTCAGACCTTGATACTTATTTCTTCATCATCCGAAATCACCTTTCACTTCCTTCCCATTAAAGATGAAGGAGTAACGGAAGTTTTTTGGCCTATGCCTTTTACATTTGATAAGGCAAGCAAGGATTGGTATACACTGCTTCCTTTACAACAGGGTTTACTGTTGCCAAATACATGGAAGAAAGAAGTATGTCAGTTACCTTTTGATGGAGCCTTTTGTTCCAGCAGTGCTTATATGCCCTGGCTTTCGCAGATTAAAGAAAACATGGGATATTTGCTTATCAACGATACACCATGGGATAGTGCTTATCAAATACAGCATCCTGCACATGGTCCCTATACGCATGTTTCCATTCGCTGGCTGAGCAGTCTTGGCAAGTTGTCCTATCGCCGCAGCTTACGCATGCAGTTCTATGAACATTGTAATCATAACACAATCGCAAAGGCCTATCGCAAGGATGCCATCGCTCGCGGTTTACTTGTCACATTAAAGGAAAAAAGTATCCAACAGCCTTCCCTTGATGAATTGATTGGCGCATGTTTTCTGCATAAAGGCATACAAACACATGTCCAGCCACAATCCCGTTTTTACGATGCGAAAAAGCCGGATCGCTATGAATCCTTAACAACCTTTGCAACACGCCGACAAGAAATGATCGAATGGAAGCAGCTTGGCGTAAATAAATTATATCTACATCTGGATGGCTGGGGCGTAGAAGGCTATGACAATGCGCATCCTTCCATATTGCCTCCCTGTGAAAAAGCCGGTGGTTGGGATGGCTTGCAAGCCTTATGCCAACAGATGAAACAGCTGCATTATGTATTCGGATTGCATGATCAATATCGTGATCATTACCATCTGGGAAAGGAATATGATCCACAAAATAGTGTGCAATTACCAGACGGCAGTATCCCTTCGCATGCCTATTGGGCCGGAGGTGAACAGGATTACTTATGTGCTAGTCTGGCAAGCTCCTATGTAAAACGCAATTATGAAGCGTTATTTGCTCATGGCATTTATCCGGATGCGGTGTATTTAGATGTCTTCACCTGTAATGAACCAGATGAATGTGCTCATCCTATGCATCGTATGACACGTCGAGAATGCTTAGCATATCGCAATGCTTGCTTTGCCTGGTTGTTGTCTAAGCATATTTTGACCAGTAGTGAAGAGGTCAATGAATGGGCCTTGCCTTATCAAATTTTTGCTCATTATGGACCCTATCATTTTATGATGCATTCTCCTAAAGAAGAACGCATTGGAATCGGCATTCCTTTGTTTAACTTAGTTTATCATGACTGTGTCTTATTGCCTTGGCCAATGGATGTTTACCTGGATGGCGAAGATCTCATGCTGTATGCCTTATTAAACGGCGGTGCACCGTATTTAGAAAAGGATGGTGCTTATCCTAATACAGATGGTGTATTTGATAACGAATATAAAAGCTTAACCAAGCAAGAGAAACAAGAGCGCTCTGCCATCGTAAGTGCTTTTCATACACTTGTCGCCAAGGAAGAGATGGTCTCACATGAATTTTTAGATCACGATTATAAGTGTCAAAAAACGCGCTTTGCGAATGGTTGTGAAGTTACGATTGATTTGCGTAATAATAGCTATACGCTTTCTGTTCCCGCAATGGATGACGCTAACCTTTCTAATATTTAAATGGAAATTTCCAAAAAGTAGATCCTGTATCAGTACTACTACAGAAAACTTTTTTGAAAAGACCAAATGATCTTACCCTAATTACACAGTAATGAAAAGACTTCTAGACAAGTTGCACGTGTGAGAAGTCTTTTTTATACTTTGCTTTATCTTCTTTTCTACGATCTATAAATTAAACATAAGATGGTATTCTATACTCCCTTTTTTGCCATTATCAAAAAACGCTCTTTCACCTTCTTCTGCATCCGACCAGTAAAAATCCATCTTCCAAATTAAAACAGTAAAACTTTATCTTCATCTGTATCAAACAGCAAAAAAGATTTCTTATGGAAGACTACCTATCCAACATAAAAGAAATCTTTTAACCTATGTAATTATTATTAAGCAAGTTTCATTATAGCTACATCAGCTTTAATTTATCCCAAAGCCCCAATATAAAGATAAACACGACAATGACAGGTAAAAGATAGCTGATATACCAACGCATGTTCTTTGGAAAAGGCAATCCTTCCCCCGCATTTGCCTCTTGCAGGAAATTTTTCCATCCCCAGCCAAAGCTGCGCGTACAAAAGAAGACAAATACCAAAGAACCAAGTGGCATAATAACATTTGATACTAAGAAATCCAACAGATCTAAAACGGCACTTCCTTCTCCAAAAGGTTGAAAACCGGATAAGACACTAAAGCCAATAGCACAAGGAATACTGCCCACAATCAGAATTAAGATATTTAATAAGACACTTTTCTTTCTGGTCCAGGCGAACAAATCCATGGAGAAAGAAACGATATTTTCAAATACGGCGATGATGGTCGATAAAGCCGCAAAGTTCATAAAGATGAAAAATAAAGTTCCCCATAACTGTCCATTGTCCATCACATTAAAAATATTAGGTAGTGTCACAAAAACCAAGCCAGGGCCACTATCCGCAGCTACACCAAATGCCATACAGGCTGGAAAGATAATAAGCCCTGCCATGATAGCCACAAAGGTATCCAATGCCATCACTCGCACTCCTTCGCCGGTTAAAGAATGCTGTTTATCAATATAGCTGCCAAAAATAGCCATGCCTCCCATACCGATGCTTAAGGTGAAAAAGGCTTGCCCCATCGCCGCATAAATTGCATCAAACAAACCGTTTTGCAACAGCTTATCAAAATCAGGGACTAAATAAAAGGTTACACCTTCCATAGCATTCGTAAGACTCAAGGCTTTACCAACCAATAGCAGCATAACGCCCAACAATAACCCCATCATTACCTTCGTAATCTTTTCAACCCCTTTTTGTAATCCCAGTGCACAAATACCACAACCAATCAGCACCACCAGAATCATCCAAAAGACAGAAGCCAAAGGATCTTGTTGTAATGTTTGAAAAGCTTCTTTTACTTGTTGTGTTGTTGCGCCATGAAATTCACCGCTCGCCATCTTGACGAAATATGCCAGCATCCATCCAGCAATCGTCGTATAGAACATTACTAATAAATAATTCCCCAGCATTGCCACATAAGAAAAGATATGCCATTTTTGTTTCGGTTTCTCTAAAATATGAAAACTGCGGGCAACACTTTTTCCTGATCCTCTTCCTACGGCATATTCCATGACGATAATAGGAAGTCCTAATATAATAAGGAAGAATAAGTATACCAACACAAAAGCTCCACCGCCATATTTTCCTACCACATAAGGAAAACGCCAAATATTACCTAATCCAATTGCACATCCCGCGGATAAAAAGATAAATCCCAAGCGGGAGGATAATTTTTCTCGTTTTGCGTCCATAAAGTTCAAGCTCCTTAATTTTTACACAAGTGCTTCCATTGTATAAAACTTTTCCCAGTAAGTCAAATACAGCAAACGTACATTCTGTCTATCTTAGCTAATAAGAAAAAACGCCTCTTTCTATGTAATCATCCTTTTTTTCTAATAAGCTTAAAACGATAGAAACAAAATGGAAATTTGTGTCATATCTTACAAGCTTTTAATAGAAAAATATGATATAGTCATCACCATGAAGAAGGTAAATACCATTTTCAATGGCTTATCCCTTATAGAAGGATAGCATAAAAGAAGTTGAAGAGGAGTGATGTTTTATGATTGAAAAGTTTTTAGTTAAAGAATCCAAACGTATTCACAAAGCCACAAGAAGGCGATTGCGCATCTGTACACTTTTATTTGTCTGTTTCATGGTACTTCTTTATGTTCTTTTACAAGATGAATTTGCCAGGAATCCATCCTTTAAAAACACTATTTATAGTATAGGTATCGTCTTAATCGTCATCGTTGTATGCGCGGATGTTATTGGGACTATTCGTACGAGGAAAGCTGATGCCCAAGGGGAAAATCTCATTCTTCCTTATCAAGACGGCAGTAAGCAAGAAATTGCCGAGAAAATCAATCAGGATGCAGCAAATGGACTGTTATTTGAAGAATACATATATGAGTTTCCTGAAGGGAAAAAACCTTATGGTGAAAAAATTGTCTTAACATCTTCATATTTATTATTATGCAGTACCAAGATTACCGTCATTCCCCGTGATAAAATCTATTGGACATGTGCACAAGTAGGATATAAGGGTGGTCCTTATCGCGTACGCTTTTTGGTTTTCACTGTAAAAAAAGTGTTTGAAGTAATCGGTGTTGATATTGAGCATGTCGAAGCCTTAGCAAATCAGCTATATGAGTATCTGCCAAACATCTTCGCAGGATATGACGATGATTTTAATTTCTCTTATCAGCTGGAGGAGCTTTATACAAAAGATCATTATGAATTTATGCGCTTATATGAAGCCATGCAACAGCGTTATGAAACACAAGAAAAAGACGCTGTATAGAAGACCATGAAACATTTCTCAAGCAATTTTAAGCAATAGAAGTAACAAGCAAAAACAATCGTCTCACAAAAGCGAAAAAGGAAGAACTCTATGCATCTTGTGCTTGCCAGCGACAAGATAGCATGAAAGCGACTTCCTTTTTTTATGCTTTATCGTTCTTAACCGTTTTTTACTTATTTCCAAAGATCACTTGGATATAAGCCTTTATCAACCAATGCCTTAATACCAGCTTTTACTCCCGGCTTATCTTCCTGATACGTAACACCGAACCATTTTTCATTGCTGCTCAATAACTTCACCGTGGCCTTGCCTTCTTTGATTAATTCATCGGTTACCACAGGAATTAAAAATTCTGATTTCATAGTATTTTCCGGTACTTTTTCATTTAAAAACGCATGGAACTTTGTTTCAATCTTTTCCACATAATCAGGGAAGAATCCCCACATATTCATTGATACCAATGAAGTTGCGTCCACATCGATCCATTCATCGTTCTCAAAATATTGCACACCGTTTTCATGCTTTTCAATCTTGGCACATTCTTTAACTTCTGTTAACAGACCGTTTTCGGATTGACAGATACCTCTTGTCACACTGCCATTATCTGTTAAGGTATTTTCCAAGATGTAACCAATCAAGCAATAGTCTGTATGGTTTGGATCTGCCAAATAGTCATGCAAAATCTTATAAGATTCTCTGCCATAAAAATCATCTGCATTAATGATGGCAAATGGTTCATGCAACACATCTTTACAGCATAACAATGCATGTCCTGTACCCCAAGGTTTACTTCTTCCTTCAGGAATGTGGAATCCACTTGGCAATACAGAATCAATGTCTTGGAAAACATATTCCACTTCTACTTTTCGTGCAATCTTATCCCCAATTAATTCTTTGAAATCCTTTTCCATTTCTTTTTTTATAATGAAGACAATTTTATCAAAGCCTGCTTTAATTGCATCATATGCTGAGAATTCCAAAATTGCTTCCCCATTAGGTCCTAATGGATCCATCTGTTTTAATCCGCCATATCGACTGCCCATACCGGCTGCCAAAACTACTAATGTTGTTTTCATTTTTTCACCTCATATTTTCTATTTGCATTTTATCATAAAATAAACAGAATAGAAAGGAATGCGAAAGGCATTCCCAAGGATACTAACAAACATCGCAATCCTTCTAAAAAAGCAGCAAGTATTCTCCCACCTTTATTAGAAAGAACATGGTTGATACAGCTTTTTCATAATATTTGCAGACTATCTTTTTTTGAAATTCCCTATGCAAGCTTGCTCAACATGTTACGTTTTCCTCTTTTCTAGTTTGTCGCTATTGTCATGGCAAACATCCCTTGTAAAGGTTAAACATAAAATCATAATTAATCAGAACTTTTGCTTAGGAGCGTATGGTTTCAATACGACATAGGAAGTAATAATATTTAAATGCCATTAAACAAAGCAGAAACAGACGCAAATACAAATGCTCCATAAAATACATAGCCAATAATAGCATGGCACTGGCAAAGCTTAACAGCGATACCTTCGTACGCAAACGCATGCTGCGCTGTTCAACAAAGCTGGCTAAATGATTTTGATACATGGATGTCTGCATCAGCCATGTGTGAAAACGTTTTGAACTTTTCGCAAAACAATAAGCCGCCAACAACAGAAAGGGCGTTGTAGGTAGAACGGGTAAAACAACCCCGATTGCTCCTAACCCCGTGGCAATGATACCAATCAATAAATACACTAATTTCATATCACGAAACTCCTTTTGTTTTTCTTTTTTCCCAATGCTGCTTACTTGTGTTTATCATATGTCTAAGGGCCATGAGTGGATGATACAACAGCATATAAGGGCCACTGAAACGCATCACTTCTTTGATCTTATCACGCTGCTCTTTTCGATAACAATGCACCTTACAGCTGCTGCAAAATGTCTTAGTTTCCATGAAAGGGCAATGCTCGATACGCTTACTGGCATAGGCATATAGATCTTCACATTCTTGACAAGGATGTTGCTTATGATGCTTATGGCAATATAGATCAATCATAAAACGAATCGTTTGTTTTTCCTGGTCTCTTTTCTTCGTTATATGTTTCCTCACTTTTCATTTACTCCTTTTTCCTCGATTGACTTAGAAACTTTTTTACATGTTTCTTGATGCATACGCATGGCGGCAAATGTGAATTTCATGCGAACCATCAGCTGCTACGCGTATGCTTCATTTGAATCAAATGATCAACAAAGCGCAAGGTACTTGGACGATGAGATACCAAAACGATAGTTTTATCTCTCTGTTCAGCCAGCTTACTTAAAATGGCCGCCTCATTTAGCGCATCCAGATTGCTGGTTGGTTCATCCAGTAAAAGACAAGGTGCATCATGTAAGAAAGCTCTTGCCAAAGCAATACGCTGACGTTCTCCCTGCGATAACGATTCTCCAAGTTCTGCAACCGGTGTTGCATAATCTTTTGGCAACGACATAATAAAATCATGGATATTAGCCTTTTTACATGCCGCCTCTACTTCATCTATCGATGCGTTTAGTTTGGCAATGCGAATATTATTCAAGATGGAATCATGAAACAGTACCGTATCCTGGGTCACATACCCCTGCATCTGCCGTAAGTCTTTTGTATTGATATCCTTTATTGCTGTATCATTCACATGAATCTGACCTTGTGTAACAGACCAAAATCGCATTAAGAGTTTTAATAAAGTGGATTTACCAGAACCACTTTTTCCTAAGATACCTGTAATCTTTCCCTTTTCAAACACCGCATGAAAGTCCTGTAAGATCATCTCATCAGCATAAGCAAAGGATACCTCCTGCAAACACATGTCACCAAAGGCCACCTTCTGCTTACCATTGATTTCTTCTACCTGCTCCTGTTCATCCAACAGATGCAATACGCGTCTTGCACTGGCCATTGTAATTAATAGATTATTTGATAAATTGCTGAGTGCCATCACTGGTCCAAAGCTAGAAAGCAGTAAAACACTTCCCATCAGCGCACTGGTAAAACTGATTTCATTCAATAGATAGAGCCAACCTGCACAAAGCACCATTATACAAGAGAAACCCATGATAGCCATATTGGCCAGCGCCATACTCACACCTTCATAGTGCTTCAATTTCTTTTGCCGTTCATTTACAATCGTACTGCGCTTTTGCATACCCGCTAAGCGTTCCTTGCCTGCTTCATACTGCAAGATGTCCTGCATTCCTCGCAAAGACTCCAATGTATAATCACTTAAATCGCCAAATTCCTTACGTGATGCTTTTCCATCCGCTTTCCCTTTTTTGGTAATATACAATGGCAATAAGATGCCAATACTGCAATAGGCAAAGAAGGCAATAAGGGCAAAAACAGGATGCAGGTTGAGAAACATACCTAATAAGATCAAACAAGTAAGGATGGCAATGAAGATAGGAGAAATCGTATGGGCATAAAAAACCTCCAAGGCCTCAATATCACTGGTGATCAAAAAAATCAGATTGCCGCTGTCTTTCCCTTCTAACTTTGCCGGACATAAGCGACGTAAAGTGGAAAATACGCGATCTCTTAAAATAGCTAACAATTTAAAAGCAATATAATGATTGCATGCTTGTTCTCCATAATGCAAAATACCTCGCAAGATAGCACATACTCCCATTATGATAAAGAATACAGAGATGGGAAAATCCGGTGCCTGTATAGCGATATGTGCAATCAATAAAGAGGCAAAATAGGGAATGAAGATGGCACAAAGAAAGCCAGTGACCCCTAATGTAATGGCTAATATCATATAACCTGTTAATGGTTTTACTAAGCTGCTCATGCGCAGCATCAGTTTAAAATTACTTTCTTGTTTCATACTGTTTGCTCCTTATAAAACTGTTCCAGTGTCTGTTGTTGTTTAAACATACGTTCATATACACCGTTTTGTCTCCTTAATTCTTCATGTGTCCCCTGTTCTACACAGCTTCCTTTTTCCATGACATAAATACAATCACTATCTACGACACTACTTAAACGATGGGTAATCAACAATACCGTTTTTTCTTTCTTTAAACGATGAATCAACTGTAAAATAGCATCTTCACTTTCCATGTCGATGTTACTAGTTGCCTCATCGAAAATATAGACTTCTCGATCCGCCAATAATGCTCTGGCCATTGCCAGACGCTGCCGCTGTCCTCCAGACAAATTCTGTCCGCCTTCCTCTAACATCGTATCAAGACCATCTTGTTCCTGTAAGAAATCTGCGATACAGACATCTTGCAAAACTTTCCATAACGCTTCATCACTTGCTAAAGGATTACCCATTCGTAAGTTTTCACGAACACTTCCTTTTATGATGGTTGGCTTATGGGTCACATACATCACCTTTTTATAAAAGGATGCATCAGCTAAAGAAGAACGCTCTATCCCCTGTACAGTGATACTCCCTTGATAATCCGATGCAAATCCACAACATAACTTAGCAATCGTGCTCTTACCAGAGCCACTTTCGCCTACGATGGATACAAAGCTGTTTACCAAAACGTTTAAGCTGACATCCTGTAAGACAACACGCTGTTGATCATAAGCAAAGGTAACATGCGATAGTTGCATGACAACCGGTTCATCGGATAATGTGCATTTGGCTTCTTCCTGAAGTGGTATATCCAACAAACGAAAGATTTTCGCACTTGCGGCAATCCCATTCATCGCAATATGGAAAAATGAGCCCAACAGACGTAAGGGAATGAAAAATTCACTTGATAACAACACGATACTGATGACAGCAAATAATGAAATAGAACCATTTCGATATGCAATCATGGCTACGATACTGCCAATTGCTGCCCCACCATAAGCTATCAGATCCATCACACTTACACTGTTTAACTGCATCGTCAACACCTTCATCGTAATACGGCGAAACGTTTCTGCTTCTTTATTCATTTCTTCATGCTTATATCCATCAGCCTGATAGATTTTTAAGGTAGTTAAGCCTTGCAGATTTTCTAAGAAGCTATCTCCAAGACTGGCATAGCTCGTCCAATATTTTGATAACAGCTTTTTCGCAAACTTTTGTACGGCGATGATGGAGAGTGGAATTAGTGGTACACATACCAACAACACCAAAGAGCTTCGCCAATCCAGCCAGACAAGAATCAAAAATAAAGTCAACGGTGCTAACATGCTATAGAAAAACTGTGGCAAATATCGTCCAAAATACGTCTCTAGCTGATCAACACCTTCCACGCTGAGCTGTACCAGTTCACTTGTCGCAATATGTTGCGTATAACTGTTCTTTAGCTCCAGCAACTTCTCATATATGCGTTGACGAAGATGATTTTTAACATCACAGCTTGCCCTATAGGAATACCGGCTTGCCTGCATACTGGTAAGCATGCGAACGATAATCATCAATATGACACCGATGGCACATAGCATCAGATTGCGTAACGTCAAGGTATCCTGAAACATTTCCACAAAGATATTTGCGAAAAGAAAAACCATTCCGATATTGCTCAACATGCCCAGCCATTGCATGAATACCTGTTTCCATACCATGACTTTTGCTTGTGGCATCTCTTTTAATAACCTTTTATCAATCATAAGTCCTCCATAAGTTAGTCTAATCTAACAGAAATTTCGATAGAAGTTTACCATGGATAACTTATCGTGTCAATACCATCGATCCTTTATCTACTGGCAATCATTGGAAATCAGGAACAAGCATGCAGGCAAAGGAATAAAACCATTAGATACCCATTGTATTTCCTTTTGTTTTCCACGATACAAAACATATATCTGCTGAAATTCAAACATAAATTCTTCTGTTTTCCATTCTTTCTTGTAATTTTCTTTTGTTTTGATAAAATCAAAGTAAGGAGGGATGACATGTCAAAAACAACAACCCTGCGTCGCAAGCAAATTGAACAGATCGTAGCTACACGGCATATCGTTCATGTACAAGCGCTGGCAAAAGAATTGCTGGTATCGTGTGAAACCATTCGCAAAGATTTGGCTTTTTTAGAAGAAAAAGGTGTCTTATACCGTACCCATGGCGGAGCCCGAGAACGTTCCAGCAATATCGATATTCCCTACGATATTCGCTCACAAGAATATATTCAGGAAAAACGACGCATTGCCAGACAAGTGCCGGCCTTTCTTCATGATGATGATATCATCTATATTGACGCTTGCAGCACAGCCGCTTATCTCGGTATGTTTTTGAAACAGAAGAAGCAGCTGACCTTTGTGACAAATTCTTTAGACTTAGTATCTTCCATGCAGGATAGTGGTCATAAGATTATTATGACAGGTGGCACGTATGTACCTGAAGGTAAGCGTTTATCGGGCGATTTTAGCATGCCTTTGATCCAATCACTTTTCTTTGATGTGTGTATCTTTGGCATGGATGGCTGTAAAGATTTGGATGGTCCTGCCAATATGCGTGAAGATGAGTTGATGATGAACAAGGCGATCTTAGAACGATCACATAAAGCCATCTTGGTATCCGATGCCTCTAAATTTGAGCGATATGCCCATTATCAATATGCCAAGTTCTCTCAGTTTGATGTTTTTATCACAACACAGCTAAGCAAAGAAGAAAAAGCACGACTGCCTATCCCTTATATTATCGAAACTTGAAAGGAGCTACTTTATGAATACCATTGATTTACACATGCATTCCCAATACAGCATTGATGGCGAATTTAGCGTTAAAGAATTATGTGAGCAAGCCAACCATAACGGTTTGCGCGTTATGGCAATCGCTGATCATAATTCGACCAGAGCTTATCACGATGTTACAGATACCAAAGGAGTACAATTGATACCGGCAATCGAACTGGATTGTACATTTCAAGGCCACGACTTTCATTTATTAGGCTATGGCATAAATCCCGAGGCAAAAGAATATGCCGAAATTGAAAAAGATATTATAACCCAGGAGCAACAGGCAAGCGCTCAGCGATTGGCTTTATTAAGAGAACATTTGCATATTTATATTGATGAAGAAGAATTAAAACGACGCAGCTTTCACGGCATTTATGTGGCCGAAACCATTTGTGAAATCGCCATGGAGGATGCACGTAATAAAGACAATCCCCATATGAAACCTTATTATTTTGGTGGTGCACGCAGTGATAACCCTTATGTGAATTTCTATTGGGATTATTGTGCGCAAGGAAAAGTAGCTTATGTGCCTATTCATTATATGAGTATGGAAAAAGCTATTGCCCTCTATCATTCACAACATGCTCTGGCAGTGTTAGCCCATCCCGGTAATAATGTGAAAGAAGATGCGGCTTTATTAGAAGCTTTGCTGAAACTGCCATTCAATGGCATTGAGGTGTACAGCAGTTATCATACACCAGAGCAAATTGCTTATTATAAACAAGCCGCATTACAACACAATTTATTGATTACTTGTGGCAGTGATTTCCATGGCAAGACAAAACCAAGTGTCACCATGGGGAAATGTCATATGCCAAAGGAAGAAGAGGAA
The DNA here is from genome assembly GCF_004341945.1 of Longicatena caecimuris. GTDB lineage: Bacteria > Bacillota_I > Bacilli_A > Erysipelotrichales > Erysipelotrichaceae > Longicatena > Longicatena caecimuris. The sequence continues at coordinate 83,035 of NZ_SMBP01000009.1, read as the reverse complement.
ATGCTATATACACAACTTCAAGCCAATGGATTATGCAAGTGATCTAAGCATTCCAACAAAAAAAAGAGGCCAGTGCCTCTTTCAATGATTATGAGCTAGCAAACTTTTATATATTCCAACAAAAAAGAGGCCAGTGCCTCTTTTAATGGTTATGAGCTAGCAACCTTTTATATGCTGATTACTATGTCAATCAAGCTTATGCAATGAGAAGAACTTAACATTGCCTCTGGATAATAAAGACAAGTCAAAAGCCAACAAGTCTTTAATAAAGAATGATAAAAGATAATAAGCAACAAGATGAAAAGATTCTCTATGTACAGCCTCTTCTTTCTTAATGGTATTTTCCAAACGGCAAACTTTCTTTTCCGTTATGCTTGGGTTATAGTTAAGTTGTCAAGAAAGAAGGATGCATATGAAAAAACAAGATCTCTTACAAGAATTGCGCAACATCCGCAGTGTAGCCATGGCCAGTGTAGATGCCCAAGGAAATCCAAAGAATCGCATAATTGATGTAATGCTGGCGGATGAAAATGCCATTTACTTTTGTACAGCAAGAGGAAAAGCCTTTTATCAGGAGTTAATGATGAAGCCAGTCATTGCCATTACCGGAATGAATGCCTCTTGGCAAATGATACGCCTGCAGGGAGAAGTCGAACATTTAACAAAGCAAGTCATGTGGATCGATAAAATCTTTATGGAGAACCCACAGATGAAGCAAGTGTATCCGAAAGATTCTCGTTATATCCTAGAAGCCTTTAAAGTAGCAAAGGGTGTGTTGGAATGGTTTGATTTAGGTAAGGAACCTATCAATCGCGAATGCTTACGCATGGAGGATGATGTACAACTGCTTCAGGATGGCTATCAGATACAAACAAATTGCATTGGTTGTAATAAATGTCTGAGCAGCTGTCCACAACAGTGCATCAAACAAGGCAAGCCTTACCATATCGTACAATCCCATTGTCTTCACTGTGGGCTCTGTTATGAGCTTTGTCCTGTCCATGCCATTCGGAAAATTACCGAATGCGCATAGCTCATATGAAGTGTGATTCATTTGTTTCTAATTCCTTTTATACTAGCAGCTTCTTAAAGCTCTTGCTTATCTATAAAACCTAATACCATTTTACTTATGTTCGCTGTCCAATTAACGTTCTGCATGTCGTTTTAGATTATGCAGTAGGCTTGTTGGCAGCTTTTTTAATAAGGCAGCGACAAATAGCAGCGTAATCATACGATCAATATAATCGGTGATCACTTGCACCACAAAGCAGCTCATTGTCAATCCTAAAGGTGTTTTCGCTAAAAGCTGCACAAAAAAGGTAGAGCCACTCGAGGTAATACCACCAAATAGATACGCTGTAATCAATGCACTTAAGAAGGACGTTGGCACACTGATCATCAAAGCACCAAGGAAAAACCACCATCGCTTATCTTGCTTTTTACGCCAAACAAAGCCGGCAAGCAATCCCAGAAAGATACCGACAGGAGCATAGTATAAGGAATACATATCAACGGTTATTCCTAAAATTAAGCCACTTAACAAACTTGGCAGCATCCCATAGAAAGGGCCATAGACTGCCGCAATAAACATAGTACCCATACTATCTAAATAAATCGGCAGTTTCAGCATAAGTGCGATTTGTCCACCAATCAAATTGAGCACCACAGCCAGTGCTATCATACTAATATGATAAATGGTAAATTTTGTTTTCATGTCTTCCCTTTCCTTCCTTAACATACGGTATCCAAAATATCTAAGGCATCAGTTGGGATTGCTAAGATACGGCTGATAAATAAGCGGAAAAATGCATGCACATCGACTTGTGTGAGAATATGTGCATTGGCTTTTCGCTGATAAAAGTCATAAGCATCCACAATTGTTTGTCCACGGGATAGCCCATCACACGCAACTTGTACATTTGAGCTGAAGCCGCTGCAAATAGCAGGATTTAGAAAATATGCCACTGCGAGTGGATCATTGATCACACAGCCAATCAAATGTTCTTGTTTCCAGTGAAAGTCATAATAAAATTTTGTTATTTTGCGAATGAAACTTCCTTGTTTTGCATCAAGACGTTCGATATAAGAAAGCAAATTCGGTGTTAATACGATCTTTCGTGTCACATCTAAGCCAACCATATGGATTTGTTTTTGTAGGCGTTCCATTTCATGATAGACAATCGCAGCTGCCTCAGGATCTTCCCAGTAATTGTATTCCGCAACGGGTGAACAATTACCATGTGCTTTATAACTGCCTCCCATGGAAACAAGTTGTTCGATGTTGGCAAACGCTGCGGCATTCTGCTGTATGAGATGCGCCAGATTTGTCAAAGGCCCCAACGCGATAATGGAACAAGCTTCCTTTGTTAATGTTTCACATAAAAAGCTAACAGCATCTATGTTTTGCTCATAGCCCGCTACTTCTTCTAAATAACTTTCACCTAAGCCATCACTGCCATGAGTATCTAAAGCATCACAGAAAGGTTTTTGTAAAGGTTTATCTGCTCCCAGATAAATAGGAACATCCAGGCGATTCATATGGCGCAATACTTTCTTAGCATTCGCAAAGCCAAGTTGTAATGGAGCATTTCCACAAACAATGGTAATGCCTAACACTTCAATCTCTAAAGATGATAATGCCAGCATCAACGCTAAACTATCGTCAATCCCCGGATCACAGTCAATAATCACTTTTCTTTTCATTTGCATATCCTCCAATAAAAAATGACCTCACATAATAAGCAAGGCCATAAGTAAAAATAGATAAAACACAAAAAAAACATGTGCTTTTATTTTTATGTTATGAATTGCCTATTATTATACTGGGAGGTAAGGAACCAGTGTATACTTTTCTGCTTTCATAAAAAACGCCACTTTTATCGTGGCCTTCATTACAAATATGGTGCCGGCTATAGGACTTGAACCTACGACCTACGCGTTACGAGTGCGTTGCTCTACCAACTGAGCTAAGCCGGCACATGAAATCGTGCGCAGATATTATAGCATTATTTTTTTTCTATGTACAGATTCAAATGTAAATTTATCCACAAATTCCAAATAAATGTTAAGTTATTTCACAAGGAATGAAAAGCAGAGTCTTAATGGCATCATCATAAAGTGTACCCCATACGGGGGATACATAAATTATAAGTGCATTTCCTATACTCTGCTTTTCTGCTTTTTTACTCTGTGATTTCCAGATCTTCTCCATTTGATTGAATGACTTTCTTATAATAAGCAAACGAACACTTCTTATAACGCGTTCCACTGCCATTCCCTTGATCGTCTACATCAACATAGATGAAACCATACCGCTTTTTCATTTCACCGGTTCCTGAGCTTACGATGTCTAGCGGCCCCCACCATAAATATCCTCTGACATCTACTCCATCATAATCAACCGCTTTCTTCAATTCCGTTATATGATTTTTTAAATAATATTTTCGATACGTATCCTGTACGCTGCCATGTTCCAATACATCATAATCTGCGATTCCATTTTCAACGATAAAGATAGGTTTTTGATAACGATCATACATATAATTTAAAGAATAGCGAAGACCAACCGGATCAATTTCCCATCCCCATTTTGTCTTTTCTAAATAGGGATTTGTATAGCCTGTCGTAAAGGATATCAAATCAAAATCTTTCGTATCTTTTCCAACAACTACCGTATTGTAGTAACTATAGGAAATAAAATCTACAACTCCCTTTCTTAGAATGTCATCATCTTCCTTTTGTACTGGTAAAACAATTCCCTTTCTTGCCAGTTCTTTGCGTTTATAAGATGGATAATATCCACGATTTTGCACATCTACGTAAAACATATAGTTCTTCATAAATGTTTCATTTGCCATAATATCATCAGGATGACATGTAGCAGGGTATGAAAAGATCCCCCCATACATACTGCCTACTTGATTCTCCTTATTGATTTCATGAGCCAAGGTTACCACCTTTGCATGTGCTATCAATTGATGATAGGCGGCAATCATACGCTCTTTATAGCTGGCATCTTCGCTTATAGCACCTGCCCACCATGGACAATCGGTCATCGTATTGATTTCATTAATAGGCAGCCAATATTTAACTTTTCCATTATAACGCTTGAACACTGTTTCACAATAGCGAACAAAACAATCAATGGCATCGCGATGAAGCCAAGAACCAAACTTTTTAAACATTCCTATCGGTGTCTCAAAATGGCATAATGTCACCGTCGGCTCTATCCCACACTTCCTGCAATATGCTATAACTTCATCATAATGCTGTAACCCTTCCTCATTAGGTTTTGTATCATAACCATTCGGATATATTCTGGACCAATCGATGGAAAAGCGATACATGCGAAAACCCATCTCCTTAAATAAAGCAATATCTTCTTGATAGCGATGATAATGATCTATCGCCTTATGCGAAGGATAATTTTTCTTTGGATCAATATCCAGGGTGATCGCTCTTGGGGTATTTACATCACCTGCCGTCATAACATCAACTGCATTTATCCCTTTTCTCCCTTCTTGCCATGCTCCTTCACATTGATCCGCTGAAGTAGAACCACCCCAAAAGAAATCATTTCGTAGACTCATAGTTATCTCCTTTCTATGCACAATCTTTAAACGTTATATACGTCGCGATAAAAGTAATGGCTCCTCCTAACAACATTGCAAGAATATAAAAGATAATATTCGTCGCGGTCGGTCCTATGTAGCAAGGGATGGCAAACATTCCCCCGGTTCCATAAACATTGTAACAATATACTTGCAACAAGCCACATAATCCGGCGCCAAAGAAGTTACCGATACAAACACAAATCAATGGTGTTTTATATTTTAAATTTACACCAAACATGGATGGTTCACTAATGCCGGCAATGATTGCTGTAAATCCACATGATAACCCTGTTGATTTTAATTCTTTATTCTTTGTTTTACAAGCAACTGCCGCTGCTGCTAATCCTTGATTAATATTATTCAGACAGTCTATCGGGGATACGATGGGTTCATAGCCAAATTTTGTAAAAGACTCCAACCAGTACGGTGTTGTCGCATTATGCATACCGGTAATAACAAGGAATGGATATAGTGCACCTAGCACTGCCATGCCGATAAAACCCGTTGTCTCATACAGCCACATCAGAAATGCCGTAATATACGTACCTAAGATTGCACCTAAAGGCGCCAGCACACAGAAGGCTAGTGGAATCATCACAAGTAAAGTAGCGAATGGTTCCATAATCACTCTTAAAAAGCTTGGCGATATCTTCTTAAAGAAACGCTCTACTGGTGCCATGATCATAACACATAAAATGACTGGGAAAACCATATAGCTGTAAGTACCTGCATAAACAGGTAAGCCAAACAACGTGATAGAAGCTCCTTCATCAACTAATGCTATGAATGATGGTGCTACCAGCATCAAACCCATTAGCATTCCTAAACCTTCATCCGTATTGAATTTCTTTGCCGCACCTTTACCGATAAAAACAGGTAAGAAATAGAAACCGGCATCTCCTACAATAGATAACATGTTGTATGTAGAACCAGCGGGATCAAGTATACCAAAGGTCGATAGTAACAGACATAGCACCTTGATCATACCGGCACCGATCAATACCGGGATAAAAGGTATCAGCGAACCGGAAATAATATCCGCAATTGCGGAAAATGCTCCTTTCATCGTTAACTTTTTCTTTTCCTTTTTCACTGATACATCCAAATCTTCATCAATGGCATCTTCCATTACAAAACCATGCTCTTTACATATCAAACGATAAGCATCATCTACATCTTGTCCAATGATGATTTGTAACTCATCCCCCTGCCATTGACATCCTAATACCCCAGGAAGCTTTTCAATCTCTTCCGGCTTTGATAAACTCTTATCTTTTAAATTAAAACGCAATCTCGTAACACAATGTACAAAATACGTAACATTGTCCTTTGAACCTATGTAATTTACGATATTCTCAGATAATTTCTGAAATTTATTTTTAGACATTTTGCTCCTCCTCTATATGTATTAAACAATGGTACGGCCGATACATTGTTTTAATACCAAAAGACTTTCCCCAGGCGGTTATCCGCTTTTCCCCTCACGCATGCATAAACGATTTACATGCAGCATCAAATATAAAATTTCTTCACTTTCTAATTGGCAATTCATCTTCTTTTCTAAATATGTACAAAGCTTTTGGACACAAGCATTCGTTTTAGGAAAATTAGCAACCATTTCTTCATATAGAATGGAATTTTCCGTTTTCAATGTTTCTTTTTCCGCGATGCGTTTCATTAAATAGCGGATATGTGTGATAAAACGTGCATAGTTGAAACCATCTTTATCAATTTCGATATGAAATTCACTTTCGATGATTTGCGTAATGTCGTTAAGTATTTTATGGTCAGCTTTCTGCCCTTTTGTATTGGTGGTTTCATAATTAATAAAATGTAACGCAATGGCATACTTTTCATCATCAGGTAAAGTAGTCTTTAATTGTTTCCGGATGATGGTTAATGCATAGGTACCGATAGCACATTCCTTTTTATACAATTGTTTCAAATCATCCGTAAGCATGAAATTCATCATATATCCTTGTTGATGCCTTTGTAAGGCAAATTGAATATGATCGGCTAATGAAAAGATAACATTTGAACTTAATTCGTATGGGATACGTCGTTTCGCATAATCCACGATTTTCGTAGCCACATCGATAACGTCATAGTCAATACATTGCAACAGTTGGAAGTATTTCTGATCAACGTTGTAATACGTTCTTTGTATGATGCTTAAGTCTTTTAGTTCATATGGAATCTTGCCAAAACCGATGCCAGTACCTACAGCAATTAATTCGTTATGATCTTTATCGATGCATAAGGCAACACAATTATTTAATTTCTTAATGACCCGCATACCATTTCACCTCTTTCCATACATAGGATGATTACAATGCAATCTTCATGATGTTATGTGCAGATGATACCTGCCCATAAGTTTTATGAGTAATCACAGACTTGCTCGTAATAATAATCAGAACGGTCATATCTATTTGCTCTTGTTCAAATAATGCTTGATCAAAGCTTAAAATAGCTTCCCCTTTACGAACATGTTCATGTAGCTCTTTATATACGGTAAAACCTTTCCCCTTCAGTTTCACACTGTCTAAGCCTACATGCACCAGTATTTCTAACCCCCGTTTATTTTTAATGCCAAAAGCATGTTTCGTATTCGCCAACATTATCAATTGGCCATCGATTGGCGCATAGATGGTTTCCTTCGATGGAAGAATGGCAATTCCATCACCCAGCAGTTTATTGGCAAACATTTGGTCCTTTACATCTTCAATTTTTATACATGTTCCTGCGACCGGAGAATACACTTCGTCTTCTTTTGTTCTCTTAAATATTTTCAACATATTCTTCACCTCAACAAACAAAAAACTCTTCCAAAACACCCTGAAAAATTTTCAGTGATGCCTCGAAAGAGTAACAGTCTGAATTAACAATTTCATTCTAGCATTGGTTTTCAGCGTTGTCAATGTAAAAAAAGAGAATTCTTATTTCCTAATAAAAATTAAGCGAACGCAACATATGCAATTGGTAATTTCTGGTAATATCTATTAGAAAATATATAGCTTGTTTAAAAGATGAAGAAGCGTAAAAGAAAAGATGAATTCCTCATCTTTCCATTACGGACCTTCGTTTTAACAATAGCTTTTTCATCCACAAGAGCTTTATCAGCATTTCGTATTTTCTTATAAATAATTTTGCCAAATTTGTAATTCCCGTTCGGCACTTTCTTTAGCATCAGATGCATGAATCACATTATTCACCAATCGCTTTTCACGACTTGCTTTCTCATAATTATCTTCACTAAAGCGCCCGCGTATCGTTTCTGGTCCTGCCTCTGCCGGATTTGTCTTTCCAACCAGCTGTCTAGTCAATGTGATAATATCTTCTTCACCATCATAACTGACACGCATTGGCTGAATATATCTTGGACCATTGTAATAAAAAGACGCAAATAATTTCCCGGGAAAATTAAATTCTTTATCCATGGCATCAATGACACCATGATAATGGTCTAAAAGAACTTTCATAACTTCCATCGTCACTTCTAAACGACAGCTTTTCTCAATACACAATCCATGGGCAGTCAACATTGCCACGACCTCATCTTCCTGATGATTTGCAAAAGCATCTGGTTTTAACATCATAAACGTTACCTGTTTCATAACATACCTCCATTTGTTTCAGTATACTACAGGATGTTGAAACTATCCAAGCTTTTCTTAGTTTCTTATAAAAAGCTAATCATTGTGTGACAAGCCGGAATTATAAAATGACACAGGAGGATGAATGCCTGCTTTTTCACAAGATCTGCCTCTTATCATTTCTTATGGATTGATTGTAAAGAGCAATTTGTTTCCGACGATAGAATGATTGACTAGTAATATCTTTTTTATCCTTGCCAAAAAACGTTCCTTAAGGATGACAGCTATGGCAGAATCATAAACACCAATTATTTTGATTGTCAAAAGCTGCCACAAAAAGGCTTTCATATTCAATATTCCTAAGAGTGCCCTAGTAAACGATCCTCAATACCGATAAACAATAAAAACGTCGATTGTTTTTATCACTTTACAACAAAAAAAAGGAATCTGTTACGATTCCATAAATTCACGTATCATGGTCAAACGTTTTTCCGTATCCTCATAACCTAAGTCAAACCAACGCTGCAATAATTCCTTATCACTTGTATAACGCGTGACACCATAATCGGCACTTGGTCTTAATACGATTGCTTTTCCCTCTTCTTCCAGCTTTTTCACAATACCCCATTGGCGGTTGTAGTTTTCATGACGAATACGCAAATATTCACGTATCTGTTTATTTCCCGGATACATCAATCGAGCTAATTGTATCTGCCACCCCGGTGCTGGTTTGCGTACATAATTTTCTTCTTTTGTTGAAATAAAGACGTGTTTATCCATGCCCTGTCGAATACTTTGTTCAATTGGAATCATATCCACCAATCCTGCATCCATATACGTATGATTGCGGAATTTCACCGGTCTCGTTAATAGAAATAAAGAACAAGATGCCTTCATCAAACGTTGTTCGATCGGATCGAAGTATTCTTTGCCAAAGTACTCAACTTCGTTAGTATCCATATTATACACACCAATATCCAACTGTGTCGGGTTTTTCATAAATGCCGCATAATCTAATGGTGCATGCTCTTCAATAAATTTACATACATGATCAATACCAAAGACACCACGTTCATGTAACAATGGTGATACACCGATCGCCTTAGGATCGCTTGCGGCATCTACACCTGAAATCCGCAAACGCTCACGTTGTTTTGATACAAAAGGTAATAATACCTCTGCACCTGCACTGATGCCTACCGTATAAGGGAAGTCAATATCATTATCTAAAAAACATTGTAGAACACCGCAAGTATATGCAGCCTTTGTGCCTCCGCCTTCGCAGATCAAACCTGTTTTTATCGTCATATTCTATACACCTCATAGTTAAATATTATACTATTATCTTGATAAAAGGTAAAGTATTCTAGGGATTTTCACGTAAAAGAAACATCATCAACATCCCGTTTTCTCACTTCTTTTTAACCAAATGAAAAGAAGATGAGACTACTTGCCTCATCTGATGTTACATCATTGGTGAAAATAAATTCAAGATGGAACGCATGATACGCACTGGCAGTTTCACATTCTTGCATTCTTCCAAGGTAACTTCATGTGATTTTGCCAAACTATGTAAATAATCCTGTTTTACATCCATAACAACCTTGCTGCGATAGAACCAGACACCACATTCATAATGTAAATAATAAGAACGATAATCCATATTAACAGTTCCCACAACGGCCATATCATCATCAACGACAAAAGTCTTTCCATGGACAAAGCCAGGCGTATATTCATAGATTTTAACACCAGCTTCTATTAATGGCTGATAATTGGCTCTGGTTACCGCAAATACATACCATTTATCCGGAATGTGAGGTACTAAAATACGTACATCTACACCATTCTTGGCTGCTAAGGTCAGTGCTGTTTTCATCTCATTGTCAATCACTAAATAAGGCGTTGTCGCATAAACATAACGATTGGCACCATTGATCATATTGATATGTGTATATTCACCTACATTCTCATTGTCCGTCGGAGAATCACTGTATGGCTGCACATAGCCATCATTTTCAATATCTATAAACTCATTGAAATCCGGTTTAAAATCAAATACATTATCTTTGATCTTTTCATCATAATTCCAGAATTGCAAAAACATTAATGTCAGATTCCAGACTGCCTCACCTTTTAACATGACACTGCAATCTTTCCAATGTCCAAAACGTTCTTTCGCATTGATATACTCATCAGCCAGATTAATACCACCAGTCATCCCAATCTTACCGTCAATAACTAAGATTTTGCGATGATCGCGATTATTCATCTGGATGGCTAGTCTTGGTTTAATGGGATTGAATACTTTTGCTTTCATCCCCAAGCCTTGTAACACCTTATAATAATCAGGTGCTAAGGTCGTAATACACCCGGCATCATCATATAATACACGTACTTCTACTCCTTGTTTCACCTTTTCAATCAGAATATCCAAAATCGTATCCCACATGACACCCGGAGCGATAATGAAGTATTCTAAAAAAATGAACTTCTCCGCTTTTTTCAATTCTTCTACCATTACAGTAAATTTATCTTCGCCAATCGGAAAAAAGGTTGTTTCTGTATGTTTATAAATAGGAAAGCCGGCATTTTTCCATAAATAATTCGCTTGTTTAAATGCTGCTGTATCACTATTTTGCAATTCTTCCATGATTTCAGCATTTTGCCATATAATTTCCTTATATTCACTAAATGCCTGATTATCACGAATACGCAATTCTTTGGGCACCTTTTGACCGCCAAACAATAAATAAATCAATCCACCAAACACCGGTAATGCCATAATCAACAAGACCCATGTCATCTTATAGGTAGGATTATCATTGCGGTTAATGACATACACACTGATGATAAAGCTTAATGCAATTAAGAGAAAATAAATCCAGACAAAGTATTCGCTCAGCTGAAAAACGATACCAAAGAATACTCCCAACTGTATCAGAATCAAGACAGCGACAATAAATATTTTGTTATGTAAAAGGGATAAGATTTTTCTTAACATACATTCCCTCCTTCTCTACTTATTTTTGGCTTTTGATATAAGCCTGCAACATGTTGATAATTTTTGTTATCTGTGTGGCATCAGCATCCCGATCTTTACCGGTCCCTGTTCCCATCACATACAGACGATGATCTTCATCAAGAGTACCACTGGCAATCACAACGGCTTTACGGAAATAAGACATTGCAGTTTGTACACGCATAGATTCATCTAGCTTAATAGTTTCTATTTGTTTTCCTTTTTCTGGATAACACTTAGCAATTTCCATTGCCAGCTTACGATTGCTAGGATTATAACCAATCATTGTTGTATCCCCTTTACCGATACAGTCTAAGCAAATCACATTTGGATTCTTACCATCCTTGACAAAGTCCTCATCGGCACATCTCGCTCCTAAAAAGCTCCCTTTATTTTTATCCGTAAACAGAAACGCAATACGTTGACGTTCATCTTTATCCAAACTTTTAGCTAATGCCACCGCAGCCGCCACTGCACTGGAATTACGATTCACATTATGGCGGTTACCGATGCCATGTACCATCAGATAGATCAAAAAGATTACCAGTACAAACATCAGAAAGGACATTAGATTTGCCATTGTGGGCGCACTTAGAAAATTTCCACCAATATACAGCCCCGCTAAAATAAATACATATAATAAGATAATCGGTACATAAGTAGCAATTAAGGTTTTATTCATGGTTTTCGTTCCATCAAGAGGAAAGTAAAAGACCTTATGCCAGAATTTACGTTCCGGTGTATCATATGGCACAACGATGACCGTCTTCATACGCTTGCGATTGCCATAAAAATAATCCTCAGCTTTCATGACGATGAGCTTGCTGCCTTTTATCATCGTCTTTTCATAACCGGCTTGCGTCATGTCTTCATGCAAAGCTTTTGCAAATTTATGTTTTTGCTTTCTTGTAAAGCGTTTTCCATATGTTTTCGTATATTTCTCAAACAGCTCTTGTTCCATATGATTACCTCCTGCGCAATATCTTTCATTATACTAAAATTCTGCATATTTTTATAGTGTCCTTGCTATATTTCCATGACAATTCACATCATTTGTATGAATTCATAAAGAATGGAACCGTTCTCATATCATTTGTCGAAAGGAATAAAAAAAAGCAAGCTCACCGTTTCGTGTGAATCTTGCTCTTTTGACATCCATATGTTATCGGATGTAGTATCATTTTCTACTTAAACAGTTAACACCACAAGTAATAAAACCGTTTGTTTATTTTGGTGGCACGTTTTTGCCTTAATTCTTCAATAAAGTTTTTATCATTCATTCTAAAATTCCTCCAATCCAAAAAGGCAACTACCGTATCTTGATAATTGCCTGTCAATAAAAAGCTGTATAGAAAAAGCAGTCAATCCTAAGACCAACTGCTCTGATCGTAATGAAGTGCTTGTATTTTCTTTACCGCTTCTTGCCTATAATTTTCAATATCCAAAAGTCTTTTTTTACCTGCTGTTAAATACATAATCGGTAAATCAATTTTTTCAAAATCATTCAACAACAATAGTGGTTCTTCACTTTGACAGTATTTCATATATTTCTTTAATCGCTCATCAATATATGTGTCCATGTTGGCATATCCGAACATTTTATCCACATTTTGTAAATAAAGTTTTATAAGTTCCTTTTTATCCATAGAATCCCTCATTTCACTTATAAAGCTTTGATGTTTACTATATAAATGCTTTAAGACCAAGTAAAATAAGCACAATAGCTATTACTGGAACGGGCATCATACAAATAAGATATAAATTTAATTTTTTCTTTGCCTCATCTGTATTTTCTTGTTTCATTTTTTTGATTTTTTGCAAAACAATAACTGGAAAAGAAAGAAAAATAAGACCACCTATTAAAATCATTGCAATATTCATTTACATAATCCTCCTCAATAAGTTTATATATATTTGCCGTGTGAAATAGATACTTTTTATATCACACCTTATAAAATGCAGTTTTACCTTGTAAATACAGCGTTTCCCGTTTGTGAATGTCCATTGTCTTTTGTTTTTTCTGCCCCCCTTTGTTAGATAACGGGGGCTTAATCTTCGCTCGCCGCAGGCTCACTCCGTCTGTTCAACTAATAGCATTACATTACCAAAAAAGAAAAAATTGTATGTTATTTATCTTCTAAAATAGCACCATATTTCGTATGTGGAAGATACTGTATTTTTAAATAAGTATGTTTATCAACATACCCAGAAAATACTGTAAATTCGATTTCATCATTTGTAACTTCATCATATAGAAAAATACTTCTTCTTTCAGAAGATACATCCGCACCACCATGAGCTTGTTCAGTCACATATCCTTCTGCATAGCTATACTGTTTGTTTATGATATAAGGCATATCTAAAACAAAATCTTTCAAATATAAGATTAAAAGGATGGCAATTATCATAAAGACGCCATTCGTCAATCGAAGAAATATTATATCGTTTTTTCCAGTATATTCTTTTTTTATCGCTTCTTTATCAAAAAATATCGCATAAACGAGCTTTCTCTTTTTGATAAGATAGATAATACAAGCAATTAAAGCTATAACAAATAATGAAACCCGTATAAACAATCTAAATATAGCAAAATCCATAATATTCTTCTCCCGTATAAATAAGGTAATTGACAATATTATAACATTTGCAATATAGACCGTCATCCGTTTTCTGCTATATGTTATATATATTTTTTTATCCCATGTTTTTTCAAGAGTGCAAGCATTGCTTACGCAACAAGCTCTTGACAATGCATTCTCTAAAAAATGATAGATAATCAAGCAGAAAAAGGACAAGTTATGCTGTGTTACAGCAACGAAAAGACATCTCATATCTTGTATGAAATGCTATTTTCTTTGTCGTATCAAGGTTCTTTCAATCTAGTAAATTAGTGGTAAATCTCTTTTGCCTTTTCATTCATATTGCTTAAAGTCCCTGTGTTTATGCAGATGATCAGATTTTTAATCTTTTTTATAGAAAAAATACCTGCAGAACAGGTATTATGAAGTAATTTCGATTGTTTTTTCGAAAGGGTTATAAAACGTTTTTATGTAAACCAGAGGTTTACCATTTTTACTGCGAATCGTACTTTCTGCCATAATGATTGGTGTTGTAATCTTTATTTTTAACTGATTGGCATATTGTGCAGGCACGATCATTGGATGAAATCTTTGGGTTACCGTCCCCTGTTCAATATAACTGTTCAGATTCAGCAGCTCTTTTAAATGGTTAATTTCATCGTCGCTCACCAAACTTCGGATGAAATATACCTCTTCTACACTCAATGGACGATGATTAATCTTATTGACGCGTACTACTCTCAACATATAATCCGTTTCTTTTATTTCTAGGTAAGGCGCCATTTCTTCGGCCTTTTTTACAGAAAAATAAATAACGCTGAAATCCATGGCATCATGTTCCTGTAATAATTCTGAAGTCAGATTTTTCTTAATCAGTTTACGGTCAGCAACAAACGTACCCTTATTCTTGTCGCGATATAACACACCTTCTTCCACAAGCTCATTTACAGCATTGCGGACGGTCATACGACTGGCGTCAAACCGAATTGCCAGTTCGCGCTCAGATGCTATCGGTGAATTCACTGGTTTCCCATTGATCTCATCTAATAGCTGTTGCTTAATTTCGAGGTAACGTGGGGTAGCCAAGTCATTCACCTCCCTTTCCGATGAAGCGTTTATCTTATTTCATAAAGCCAAAAGTCAGCCATGGTTTAATATAATCCAATAACATGGTTTCGTTGGCTGGAATATGTCCAATAACATTTTTCCTTCCATCATTTGGCATATCTTTCAAGACAATGTGCAATTCCCCTTTGTAACGTGCATACTTATCATTGATAATGACAACATCGCCACGTTTCAAATCTCTTGTATTCTTTGGTGGCACACTTTCTTTCGCAAAGGTTACCCGAGGCATGGTACTTCGTGCCATGTATTCACTCATATCACCTCTGACAAAGTGTGGATGTTCATATAAGATTTTCTCTTCTGTAGGATGTAAATCCGCCTCAAAATCAATCTTAAAGGTTAATTTACCCGGATCAATCTTGGATAATATAGCCAATTCTTCTTCACTGGCGAAGCAGTTGGCAATGATAACATCATCTACCAAACGTGTCGCAAATAAATGTCTTGCGGCAACATCAACCGGTAAATCACGATGCATTTCTAAGGTACATAAGCCTTCATTGACCGGCCAAGGTCCAAAGGTATTGGGCTGTTGTGAAGAAATAAAAGCAGCCACCTTAATATTTTGCGCCTTAATATCGCTACTGCATTTTGCAAAGTGTGCATAACTCAATCCACTGTAACGCTGTGGATAAAAGTTATGACAGGTGATGATCGTATCCAAATTGGGATAATGACTCATGATGTTATCTAAATATTTTGTACCTAAACTGGCATTGATTTCAATTTTCAAATGTTCTGGATTATAGGTCATTTGTGCTTCCTTCAAAGAATCGAATCCCTCATCCAGACGAATGCCATCTGCATGCATTTCTTTAAAGAAAGAAAGATCATCATAGGATACGCCTAAACGTTCAAAGACGAAAGGCGCGACATCCAAGATAACTTCCATGCCATAAGTGTGTGCATGGTCCATCAGTTCGCGAAATTCTTTGACGATTTCTTCCCTGCTTTTTTCCACACTTAATAAACATGTAAAGATCCTTTTGAAACCATATTTTGCCGCCAGTGTGATATACTCTTTGTCCTTTTCCAAAGTGGAATGCTCCGGATACAGACAGATTCCTAATCTAGCCATGATTAGCCTCCTTTGAGTTGACAGCCTATGCTTCTTGGTTATCTTCTATTTTATTTTCTTTTGCTTTTTCTTCTTGTGCATATTTTTCAACGGCTCTTAACAGTCGTGTTGCACGTTTTTTTGCTCTACCTTTATAAAACAAGTTCATAAGCTTGAAGTTCCAGTCACTGCTTCTGTTTCTTCCTTTAAAATCTTCGCTATAGGTTACGCCGATACGACCGTCTGCTAAATCTTCAATCTCATAGCTTAACGTGTTCACCCCTCCATAAGAGGAAAACTCGGCTTTGTAAATATGCGGTGGATCCCATTCTGTGATATTGATATCCACTTCCCCTTTGCGTCCTACTTTATTCTTCATCGTTTTCTTATAAGAAAACCCTTTATGAAGCTGTTTGACACGTACCTTTTTCCCAGTTGCTTCAGAAATATCGTACGCAACAGATTCAGCGATGTGCTTGAAGAAATCAGCTGCATCAATATATAACAATTCCTGTACCTGTATCATCTTGCTCACTCCTTAAAAACGCTTATTTATAAAGGTATTATACATAAATCTCTCTTGTATTATAAATCTATTCAAAGCCATGGTGTTCTGCCAGTTCTTTAAACCAGCGACCACTTTTTTTAATGATTCTTTCTTGTGTTGCAAGGTTTAGTTCTACCAAACCATAACGATTCTTATAGGCATTCAGCCAGCTCCAACAATCAATAAAGGTCCAGACATGGTAACCGATACAATGACTGCCTTCTTTTATGCCTTTTGCCAACCATGTTAAATGGTCTTTAAAGAATGCTATACGATAGTCATCTTCAATTCTTCCATCTTTACGGAAGCGTTCTTCATTTTCCACACCCATACCATTTTCCGTAATCATCCATTCAATGTTGCCATAGTTATCACGAATATTCATCGCAATATCATAGATCCCCTTTGGATAAATTTCCCATCCACGATAAGGATTCATCTTTCTTCCCGGCATTTCATAACGATCAAAGTAATATTCTGGTGTAAAAGGAGCATCCGGATTAGGCATATTGGCTTTTGCACAAACCCGCACCGGCTGATAATAATTAACCCCTAAGAAGTCAACACGATTTTCTTTAATCACTTGCAAATCTTCTTGTGTATATGTTGGCATTAAGTCATGTTTCCGAATAATTTCAACTAACATGGGATCATATTCACCCTTAACAGAAGGATCCAGAAAACTCTTATTCGCAAACAATTCGGCGATTGTAGCCGCTTTTACATCTGCCGGATGATCACTTCGAGGATATGCCGGAGTCAAATTTAACACGATACCGATCTTGCCTTCCTTATCAATCTTGTGATATTCCCGAATGGCTAGGGCACTGGCAAGTGCTGTGTGGTATGCTACTTGAACTGCCGCTTTGGGATCTACCTTACATGGATAGTGATAACAACTTAAATAACCACATTCCACATGGACAATAGGTTCATTAAAGGTAAACCAATGTTTTACCTCTTCATGGAATAAGGTAAAACAAGTTTTTGCATATGCTTGATAATATGCAACTACCTGTCGATTTTCCCAACCGCCGATTTCCTGCAAAGCTGCTGGCATATCAAAGTGATATAAATTCACAAAAGGCTCAATGCCATTCGCCTTTAATTCTTGAAATACATCTTTATAAAAGCGAACAGCATCTTCATTGATTTCACCATATCCTTTTGGGAACAAGCGCGACCAGCTGATAGATGTCCGAAAAGAATTGTGTCCGGTTGCTTTTAAAAGCTGGATATCACTTTGATAGTGTTCATAAAAAGTGGAAGTTGTGCCTGGACCAATTTCATCATGAAATTTAAATGGTTCTTGTTCATACCAAAGATCCCAGATATCTGCTCCTTTATCATACGCAGTATGAGCACCTTCGCATTGTGTAGCGCTGGTTGCGCTTCCGAAGAAGAATGATTTTGGAAATTCTACCATTTCCCATTCTTCCTCCTTTCCTTTTGGGCAGACTTTTTCAGAATGATGACACCTAACAAAACAATCGACAATCCTCCAATGATCATTGGAAATGGATTTGCCATTTGTTGTGAAAACATAATAAATAATAATCCGATACCGATCATAAAGACCTGCCAAGATGCCCACTTTTCCATACGTATTACCTCTTTCTTCATCATTTATGTTGATAAGTTTCCTTATTTGTTTTCAATTTTTTTATTTAATGCGATAAATTTTTCTGCCAGAATCTTAAATGATTCAGCAGACATCAATTGATCCTCTGCATGAACCAGCAGTAATACAACTTCTGTGTTTTCACCGTTTGCTTCTTTTTGAATCAGCTGTGCATGTGCACTGTGTCCACCGGTGAAGAATTCATCGCCTTCTTTAATTTTTGCTTCAGCTTCGTCGAATTTACCCTGTTCTGCCAGATCAATTGCTTCAATGTAGCTTCCTCTTGCCATACCTACTGCAGAAATGATCTGGAAACAAATTAGTTCAATACCTTCCATGGTTATATTCTCCTTTTTTAAAAAAGCAGAGAAGGGATTTTCCCCTCCCTGCAAGTGTACTGCTTATTCTGTGTCAAACTGACCTTCGTTTTCTTTTGCTTGCATACGGTTTGCCAACATAACGAATGGTGTCCATAATACAAAGGAAACGCCCAAACATAAGATTGAAACCAATGCAGCAAGAATGTTACCGCCAGTTCCCATAAATGCGTAGATACCAACAGGCATAACCCAAGGTACCTGAACAAATACAGGAGGAATAATGCCAGCCATTGTAAAGCCTAAAGCGATAGCTGCACATATAGGTGGAACGATCAGCCAAGGAATGATATAAATCGGATTCAATACAATTGGCATACCGAAGATAACAGGTTCATTGATATTGAAGATACCCATAGGAGCTGCTAATTTTGCAACGGCCTTAGAATCATCTCGTTTAGAGAAAATCAGGATGGCAATCAGTAAACCTAAGGTTACCCCGGAACCACCCATTTGTGCATAAGCATCAAAGGAGCCACGTGTCCAATCGTAAGGCATACCGACAGTTGTATGATGTTTATTGAAGAAATCCAAGTTTTCCAGCAACGCAGGTGTATACACACCCTCGATAACTGGTGCCATAACATTGGAACCATGCAAACCAAAGAACCAGAACAGCTGTACCAAGAAGACAATCAGGATAACACTGAAGAATCCCTGCGATAAGCCAAGCAAAGGTTTCTGAATATATTCAACGATCAAGTCGTTTGGATAAGAGCCAGTGCAAGCAACACAAATTTGTGTTACGATACCAAATACGTAAATAGCAATGACACCAGGAATGATAGCAGCAAATGCGTTACTTACTGCTGGAGGTACAGAATCAGGAAGCTTGATCGTAATTTTCTTAATCATTAATTTAATATAGATCATGCTAGATAAGATACCAACAATCAGACAAGTAAACAATCCACTAGCACCTGTATAACTGGAACCTAAATAGCCCCAACCGCTGGCACCATGTAAAACAACGGCTTTTCCGGCATCATTTAAGGCAACATCTAAACCGGCACCCTTTAAAGCATCCAGTGCAGAAGTTGCAACACCTGGTAATTCATAATCAAAGATAGCACTTTGTCCCATACAAGTAACAACGGCAGCAAATGCAACAACGCCACCGGCGATTGGGTTGACATCATAAGATTTTGCCAGATGATATCCTAATGAGAATGTGAAACACAAACCTAAAATAACTATAGAGCCAAAGTAAACGTTTCCGTTTACATTGATGATTTGCTGCACATTAGCAACAAATTCATTGCCTTCACCCCACCATGTATTTGGTAAATCGCGCAGGAATACGTTTAGCAATACTGCCAAACTACCTACCATGGTAACCGGCATGATGGAAATGAATCCATCACGGACAGCAACTAAATGTCTTTGACTGCCGATTTTAGCAGCAATTGGCATAAAGTGCTTTTCCATCCAATCCATAAAAGCATTCATAATTTTTCTTTCCTTTCACTAATTGAGTTTTTGCGTTTTGAGTTTGAGTTAAATTTAAGCTGGTAATTGTGTTATTTCCCCAGCAGTTTCAGTGCTTGATCTAATACTTTCGCACCGTTCATCATCGCATACGCCTGCATGTCGATAACAGTTACCGGTTTCTCTCCGGCAATACCCTTCATTTTTGACTCCAGGAATCTAACCTGAGGTCCCAACATCATAATATCAGCGTTGCCAATATTATTTGCTGCTTCTGCATCACCTACTGCCCAAATTTCAGCTTCGATACCTCTTTGTGCGGCAGCATCTTTCATTTTGTTTACCATCAAGCTGGTTGACATTCCGGCAGAACAAACAAGCAGAATTTTAATCATGTGAATTCCTCCTTTCCACTTGGTATATACCACTTTACACACTTATGATAACACGTTTAAAAATTTATGCAACCGTTTTCTTTCTTTTTTTAAAAAAAGTTTTGAGCTATCATATTTGTGACTATATGCGCATAAAATACAATAAAGAAAGGATTTTATTTGAATTAATAACATAATAAGAAAGAAAGTTAAGAAAAACCTCACATTCGTATGGACACGCTTACACAGGTATGTTATTATGGTATAGACCACTTGGGTTTATACGGTCAATTCATTCAAATGGTATAGTCCACTTTACAACGATGAGGAGGCATTTATGAAGAAAGATACAGTTAAAATTGTAACAATCGGAGGCGGCAGCAGTTATACACCAGAATTAGTGGAGGGATTCATTAAACGTTATGATACCCTACCGGTTCGCGAACTTTGGTTAGTTGATATTGAAGAAGGCAGAGAAAAGCTGGAAACCGTCGGTGCTCTTGCGCAGCGAATGGTTAAAAAAGCCAATCTTCCTATGAAGGTCATTCTCAGCTATGATCGTCAAGAAGCCTTAAAGGATGCTGACTTTGTAACAACACAGATGCGTATCGGTCGTCTTCCTGCACGCGTGGAGGATGAGCGAATCCCATTATCGCATGGTATGATTGGTCAAGAAACCAATGGTGCCGGCGGTATGTTTAAAGCTTTCCGTACGATTCCCGTCATTCTTGACATTGTCAAAGATATGCAGAAACTATGCCCAAATGCATGGATGATCAACTTTACCAATCCTGCCGGTATGGTCACTGAAGCCATACTGCGCTATACTGATTTTAAAAAGGTGATTGGCTTATGCAATGTTCCTGTGAATATGGTTGCTGGCATTGCCAAGATTCTCGGTGTTGAAGAAAACCGTGTAACCTTAGAGTTACAAGGTGTAAATCATTTTATCTTTGCGACTGATGTTTTTGTCGATGGCAGTTCTGTCATGGATACTATCGTGGAAAAGTATGCAAATGTGACTGCTGAAGATACGCTTGCAATGAAAAACTTTATCTCTTTGCCATATTCTCCTTCCTTTATACGCGGTTTACATGCCATACCATGTCCCTATCATAATTACTATTTCTTTACAAAGGAACAGCTGGACGAAGAGCTGGAACAATGGAAAGAAGGTACGGTGCGTGGCGAAGTTGTATCACAGGTTGAAAAAGAACTCTTTGCCCTGTACAGCCATCAAGAACTAGATGTCAAACCGAAACAGCTGGAACAACGTGGCGGTGCTAGATATTCTGATGCCGCATGCAACTTAATTCAGTCTATTTATAATGATACCGGTGATATTCAGTACGTAGATGTAAGAAACAACGGAGCGATAAGCAATCTGCCTCATGACAGTGCTGTTGAAGTAGCCTGTCGGATAACCGCGGATGGTCCTAAACCTATCGCAACCGGTGAATTAAAATGTACCATTAATGGTTATGTACAAATGATGAAGTCGTTTGAACGCATGGTCGTTGAAGCTGCTGTCACAGGGAACCGTGATTTGGCAGTGACCGCATTAAATATGAACCCTCTATGTCCAAGTGATGAACTGGCCAATGTGGTCATCGATGAATTGTTAGAAGCACATAAAGCTTATTTACCACAGTTTCAAAAGTAATGTTTAACATAGAAAAGAGTCATTTTATGGAATGGCTCTTTTCTTTATGCCAAAATGACATTTATGTGATATCCTACAAGAAATACTTATCGCTTCATGATAAAATAAGGACATTGGAAAGGAAGTATTCTATGGAAAAGGAACACCGTGAAGTATGGTTTGATAATGATTTGCAAATTGAAGCTTATCAGCTGCATGGCATTGTGCAAAAGTTTCCAAACCATTTTCATCCGTATTATGTCATTGGCTTTATTGAAGGCGGCAAGCGTCAGATGTGGTGCCGTCATAAAGAATATGTATGTGAAAAAGGCGATATGATCTTATTCAATCCATTAGATAATCATCATTGCGCTCCACTTGATGATTCCATTTTGGATTATCGAGCTGTTAATATTCAGCCCGAGGTCATGCAAACGATCATGGAAGAGCTCTTTCAAACAAAGCAGCTTCCTCATTTCACGACACCGCTTATTAAAAACTGTGAATATACCCAGCAGTTATCCTCACTTTATCAGGCAATCATGGAACAGGCTTGTACTCTAGAGAAAGAAGAAGCATTATACTTTCTGATGCAGCCACTCATGGAAAACTATATGGAAATAGAAAAAGAAGATGCACCGCTAGAGGAACCAATACAAAAATTATGCGCATATATGGAAGAACATTATGCAGAAAACATTACACTGCAAACGCTAAGCGAACTATCGCATTTCAGTAAATCTTATTTATTAAATGCCTTTACTCGACAAACCGGAGTATCCTGTTATCGCTATTTACAAACTGTTCGTATTCATCAGGCAAAAAAGATGTTAGAAAAAGGACTCTCTTTGAAAGATGCCGCAATGGCAGCCGGTTTTAGTGATCAGAGTCATTTTACCAATTTTTTTAAAATGTTTATCGGACTGACACCAAAACAATACCAGCGTATCTTCCTGAAAGGAGCTATGCATGACGAATAATCGAAAACAAGGACATCTATGTGCCTTTCTCACCATTTTCATATGGGGCACTACCTTTATCTCAACTAAAATTTTATTAACCGACATGACCCCTTTACAGATTTTATTTACCCGCTTTGTGATTGGCTATCTCACGCTATGGATCATGTATCCGCATCGTTGTACACTAGAAGATAAAAAACTGGAACGCTGGTTTGCAGGTGCCGGACTTTGCGGAATTACCTTATATTATCTGTTAGAAAATATCGCTTTGCTGTATACACAAACGACCAATGTCGGCGTCATTATCTCGATTGCTCCTTTTTTTACTGCTTTCTTAAGTTCAAAGATCATGAAGGAATCCTCCAAAGGGCGCTTCTTTTATATAGGGTTTGCTTTGGCAATGCTTGGTATCTTACTTATCAGCATACCGGATAATGCCGGTGTATCCTTTCATCCTTATGGCGATGTATTGGCTTTGCTAGCAGCTCTTGTTTGGTCCATCTATTCTCTGCTCTGTCGCAAACTTTCTACTTTTCATATGACAACCATTGGCATAACACGCAGAACCTTCTTTTATGGTTTACTCTTCATGATACCAATCATTCTAACGCAAGATACCTTTCACGTTTCACAAATCTGGCATGGTGGTTGGCCTGTAATCGGCAATTTACTATTTTTAGGCTTTGGTGCCTCGGCATTATGCTTTGTCACCTGGAACAAGGCAGTATCTATTTTAGGTTCTATACAGACAAGTGTCTATATTTACTTAGTGCCTGTCATTACCGCATTGACATCTTTTCTTATCTTACAAGAATCCATCAGTATGAAAAAACTGATAGGAATCATCTTTACTATATGCGGCTTATTTTTATCACAAGATTTGCAAAAGAAAGAAAATGCCGCATTATCTCTTCATAAACAAGCAAAAACAAGTGTCCCAAAAGACATCTGCTGATCTTATGAAATACATTATATAAAAGTAATAAAAGGAAGGAGTAAGTATACGATAGCTTTACAAGATAGATCGTATACAAAAAAACATTATGGAAATTAAAAGTGTATGTATCTTATGGGAAGATTTACCCCTTGGCATCATGGCCAATACAGCGGCTATTCTTGGCGTATCCTTAGGTAAACATGCGCCGACATTAGCGCGTGAGGATGTTTATGATAGCACTGAGGGAAAACATCCCGGCATTGTGCAGTACCCACTGCCCATTCTTAAAGCCAACCAGGAAACTTTAGCTTCGATCTACCAAAAGGTCCAAACGATGGAAGATGTTTATTTCGTTGACTTTACCAACATTGCCCAAAGTTGTTTAGACTATGACGACTATATTCAAAAGATGAAAAAGGCTACACAAGAAACCATCGAATATTATGGTATTGCTTTGTTAGGTCCTAAGAAAAGCATTAACCGTTTAAGTGGAAGTCTGCCTTTGCTTCGTTAAGAAATCTAAACGATTGCTAGAATAAAAAAGATGGTGTTTCCTGTCTTCCCCGTTTAGGGAGTAGAATCTACATCATCTTTTTATATGCATGGAGTTGAAATACTTGATACCATTTCTTAATTCAAAAAACGCTTTTACCCTATTTTATATATATTCTTTGTCCTAATCTATTTGATATACTTCTTTAAAATGGCTTCCATTTCATCAGCGTTATGGGCAATCCATGTCTCATAAGATTCACCATGCGCACTGACATGATCGGCAATCGCCTGTAAAAACAAACAAAGATCATCTGCCAATACAGCACCTACTATATCCCCAAACCGGGTATCTTTGGCATGATCATTCCCATACAAGCTTACTTGAAAAGCCGGATATGGCTTTTTATCAATCACCTTGACTGTACCCTGAAAACCAATAGCTCCGATTTGATTGGTTCCACAAGAACTGGTACAACCGGAGATAAAGATACGCGGTAAGACATCTGCAGGATAGTCCTTTTCTCTAAAGTACATGATAGCTTCACGTAAAGTACCTTGAGAATCACGCAAGCCTACCTGACATATGGATGCGCCAATGCAAGAAACACTTTCCTCAAAACGATTGCGTGCTCCATCCTCTGTAATAGCCAGCACCGCTTTCGCCTCATCAGCTGTACAATTGATGATATAAACTCCTTGTTGTGGGGTGATACGCAATTCTACATCTTCCATGTCCTTGATAGTTTCATAGATCTGACGTAATTTCTGAGGTGCCAGACAGCCGCCAAGTGGATGATAATACACGGCATATAACCCCTGTTGTTTCTGGGCAATCACACGACGATCAGACAGTGTTTTATCCCCTGTTTTCTTTAGCACAGGTTCTTCAATATGTACCATCAAATTCTCGCCGCGCAACGCTTTTTCTACCTTATCCTGATAATCCTGAAGCAATCCATCTACCCCAAGTGTATCCTGTAAATATCGTGTTCTTGCTTTCGCACGGTTTACATAATCGCCATGTTCCATAAACATCAACACCATGGCAGATACATAAAACAGAATCGTATCCGGCTGTACATGATGACCAACCTTCACACCCATGCGAGGGTTATTTCCCAAGCCTCCGGCACAATACACATCAAAAGTATGGTCGGCATTTGCACAAAATCCTAAATCACGGAAATTGGCATGGGTTTCATTCTTATCCGAACTACTGAAAGCTACCTTTAGCTTTCTTGGTAAGGTAAACTTATTAACAATGCTTAATAAATAATCCCCAACACATTCCGCATAAGGGCGTACATCAAAATACTCATCCGGATCTACACCACTAAGTGGTGAACACATAACATTACGTGGAAAATCACCACCGCCGCCACGACATACAATATCATGATCCAAAGCATCTGACATGATATAGGGAATCTCAGTTCCACTTAAATCATGCATCTGAATCGTCTGACAAGTTGTAAAATGCAGTTTGGTAACACCGTGCTGTTCACTGGTATCACATAAAAACTTTAATTTATCCTTCGTTACTACCCCTTGGTTCATACGCAGACGTAACATAAACGTCTGTGCACCACGCTGTGCATAACTGCCAAAACCACCGCTGAATCCTTTAAAATCCTTCACGCTGATTTGCTTATTTATAAATTGCTGTGTCTGTTCATGAAACAATCGTATCTCTTCACGCAATTCCTCTCTTAACGCATCTTTCACTTACTTTACCTCCATAGTGTCATACCTCGATATCTTAGCATACATCAAGAAAAAGGACAAATAAGGAAATATTTTCATAAGATAAAATATTCTTATCTATCCAATATACATCATTTCATTTTCTATCCCTCATAAAGAACTCACTTGTATAGTATCATGAATTTCTTTATAATAAAGGAAGTGTATGAGAAAGAAAGAAGGAATGACTATGTTAGATCTGCAAAACCACAAAGAATTCTTATGGAGATATACCCTAAGCTATGGGGATATAAAAACGAAAAAAGATGATCATACAACCTATGTCTTCCCTTTTCAAAATATAACATTTACCAACAAAGAGGATTGGGAAACATATAAGACTCCAGAACTAAAGGAACAGCTGTTTGCATGTAACAATCTAGAAGAAATCTTTGATTTCATCTCCTTGGAATATCAGGATTTCTACTTTATGGAAATCAGCGCTCATCTGCATGAAGCCGATGACCAGCCTTTGTATTCCTTATTATTGAAAAAGACTTATGAGAATGTGGGAATAACTGAATACATCACCAAGAACAATTATCTTCATCTGCTGAAATTTGCGGATGAAGCAACCGCTGCGTATCTTCAAGAACAATTAGACAAACAATAAGTGGGATAAAGAGAGTATTTCTCTAATATTTCATAAGCAAATCAGAAGGCTGTAGCGTATAGTAGCTTTCAGTTAAGCGTAAAAAAAGCGATTGTCACAAGTTATTGGCAATCGCTTTTCATTCGTGCTTCTTCTTTTATAGAACGAATGATGCGACATGGATTTCCAGCGGCTAATACATATGGTGGAATATCTTTTGTGACTACGCTGCCTGCCCCAATCACACTACCTTTTCCTATCGTGACTCCTGCCATTACTACCGTATTGCCACCAATCCAAACATCTTCTTCAACATGTATAGGTAATGCATACTCTAAACCTGCTCGACGATCTTCTATAGAGAAAGGATGACCAGCTGTATAAAAAGCACAGTTTGGTCCCACAAACACATGATCTTCTACATGTATTTCAGCAGCATCCAGCATGATGGTATGCATATTCAGATACACTTGTTTCCCTAAGCGGATATTGGTCCCATAATCACAATAAAATGGTTGTTCAATAATTAGGTCATCTTCCATTTCCCCTATGATAGCTTGTAAGACTTTCTTACGTTCTTTCACAGCTGTAGGCAGTAGCTGATTATATTGGTGACACAGATCATGACATTGATTGCGTTTTGCGACAAGTTCTTTATCATAGTTTGCATCATAAAGTATCTTTGTCATGTAACACACCTCTTTCTTTTAGTATTATGATATCATAATTTGTTCCCATTTAGCTGATTTTAAAAAAGCACTGCCATAGGTTGTTTATCCGAAGCTTATGTACAAACTCATGTTATTTTTCTCATTCGATCTTTCAGTTCCCTATTTGCTGTTGGAGGTTTTGATAATAAAATAGCGCTCCTAATCAAGCAGTACCATAGGTTGTTTATCCTGAGCTTGTACAAACTCATGTTATTTTTCTCATTCGATCTTTAGTTCCCTATTTGCTGATGGAGGTTTCAATATTAAAAAAGCGCTCCATTCAAGCAGTACCATAGGTTGTTTATCCTGAGCTTATGTACAAACTCATATTATTTTTCTCATTCGATCTTTAGTTCCCTATTTGCTGTTGGAGGTTTCGATAATAAAATAGCGCTCCTAATCAAGCAGTACCATAGGTTGTTTATTCTGAGCTATGTACAAACTCATATTATTTTTCTCATTCGATCTTTAGTTTCCTTTTAGCTGATGGAGGTTTCGATATTAAAAAAGCGCTGCCATTCAAGCAGTGCCGTGGGTTGTTTATTTATGGTGGAGGTTGAGGGACTTGAACCCCCGACCCTCTGCTTGTAAGGCAGACGCTCTCCCAACTGAGCTAAACCTCCATCGGTGATTCATATATTACCATAAAACAACTAATCATGCAAGATATATTTTAAAAATAGCACTATTATCTGTACTATAATCTTACGTATTCCACCTGCATCACAACGATCAATGATTTTGCCAAGTTTCCTATTAAGCAACTTTTCTTCTTATTGTTGCGACACAATCCATTGTTTTATACCTATCTTCCACTTATAATGAAACCAAGAAAGAAGGTTAGAATTTATGAAACCACTAAAACTTGGAGAAAATATCGCTGCCTTACGCAGAAAAGCCAACATCACACAAGATCAATTAGCCAACTGGATCGGCGTCAGTAAATCTTCTGTTTCAAAATGGGAAACCAACACATCCTATCCGGATATCATTTTTCTTCCTCAGCTTGCCACTCTATTCAATGTCACTGTGGATGAACTCATGGGATATGAGCCACAGTTAACACAAGAAGCTATTGTTGAACTCTATCATCAATTATCTGATGAAATCGCCCACGACAGTGATGAGGCTTTGAAGCATTGTGAAGAATTGTTGCATACGTACCACGCATGTTTCCCTTTCTTATATAAGATGATTGTTTTGTATTTGAATCATGCCACATTATTTAAAGACCCTGCAAAGATCTTAGATGAGGCATTAAAACTTTGTCACTATGTAGAAAAAGAATGTAAGGATCCAACCTTGACAAAAGAAACCCTCACCTTGGAAATTATGGCATACATTGCCAGCGATAAACCCATGGATGCCTTACAGCTGTTAGGAGAAATCCCACGTCCGATTGCGCAAGACAGTGAACTTACTGCCGCTTGTCATCAGAAATTGGGAAATATGGAACAAGCGTATCGTATTTTGCAGACATCTGCCTACCAGCATTTGTTGTTTCTAATTCAAGATTCCATCTCTTTTATGATGCTGAGAATAGATGATTTAATAGCATGCGAAAAAACCATTGCGAAAGTAAAAAGTCTTTTGGAACTGTATCAGATATCGCATATCCATCCATATACAGCCTTTCAATCCCTTCTTGCCATCGCACAGGTATATGCTCATCATCACCTTTACGAAGAAGCTTTTAAGGAATTGACACATTCGGCTGATATCCTTGCTACAACGAATATGGATAAATTACAGAATCAAGACGATTATTTCACCGAATTAAACAGTTGGCTGAAAGAGATTACCTTAGATACGCAGCCACCACGCAATCGCACGATTGTCATTGAATCGCTATTGCAGATTATCAACGAGTTACCGGAATTTCAGCCTATGAAAAAAGATCCCCGTTTTCAACATTGTATCCGCATTTTACTGCAGAAAAAGGAGGAAACCACATGCAGACCTTAATTGATCATTTACCACTGCTTTTACCTTTAATCATCATTGAATTGACCTTAGCCTTTAGTGCATTATTTCATGTTCTACGTCACCCTCATTATCGTTTTGGTAATCGATATATCTGGATTTTCGTTGTCTTATTACTACAATTTTTCGGGCCAATTATCTATTTCGTATTCGGAAGAGGTGAAGAATGATGAATGTATTGGAACTTCATCAAGTAAGAAAAACCTTCGGCTCTCATGACGTCTTAAAAGGGGTGGACTTCTGCGTCCCTGCACATAGTATTTTAGGTTTTATCGGTCAAAATGGGGCCGGTAAAACAACTACTATGAAACTTATATTAGGTTTGCTGCCAAAGGATGCCGGTGAGATTCAGGTTTGCCAAGAAACGGTAAGCTTCGGTAATACAAAAGCCAATCGCCATATCGGTTATCTGAGTGATGTTCCTGCCTTTTATGATTATTTAACCCCTTATGAGTATTTACAGCTCTGTGCATCAATCACACATATGTCTTCCGCAGATTGTAAAAGAAAAAGTGAAGAGCTCTTAACATTGACTGGTTTATGGCAAAGTCGCAAGAAGCGTATCGCAACATTTTCTCGCGGTATGAAACAACGTCTTGGCATTGCACAAGCTCTGTTGAATGAACCGGATTTGCTTATTGCGGATGAACCGACGTCTGCCTTAGATCCCATCGGACGTAAGGATATCCTATCCATACTGACACAAATTAAGGATCATACAACCATTATTTTTTCCACTCATATCTTAAGCGATGTAGAGCGTGTCTGTGATTCCTACGCTATTCTTCATGATGGCATTATCCAACGACATGGCAGTATGCAATCCATCAAGGAAAAGGCCAGTAATAGGATGCAATTGGAATTCATGAATCCTGAATCCATGCAGCATTTTCTTTCCAAAACACAGTTTAGCACCAAAATTTGTACGGATACAGAATTGCAGATCACACATGATAATATGTCACAGCTGCAAAGCAAGCTTCATCAGGAATTATTGCAACAAAAACTTTCCTTGCGCCGTATGGAAATCGTTGAACCGACCTTGGAATCCCTATATATGGAGGTGGTAAAATGAATGCCTATCTAGCTTTTTTAAAGAAAGAATTTTACGACTATCTGCGCAGCTACAAGCTCTTTGTACTTATGATGGTGTTTCTGGCTTTAGGATTTCTGAACCCTATCAGCGCACGGTATCTTCCTGAAGTTGCGGCAAGTCTTTTACCAGATGGCATCCAAATACAATTACCACAACCTGAGGTGATGGATTCATGGGCGCAGTTTTATAAAAACATTTCGCAAATTGGTATCATCATCCTATTAATTGTTTTTAGCACCATGATTTCTAATGAATTGCAAAAAGGAACATTGATTCATCTATTAACAAAAGGTTTATCCAGAACCACCATTCTATTAGCGAAGTACAGCAGTGCTTTACTAGTATGGACATGTTGTTATGGCATTAGCTTTCTTGTCACATATCTGTACAACTTCATGTTTTGGCCTTTGACAAATGTGCCACACTTATTGTTAGGCATCTTTTGTATATGGTTGTTTGGTTGCTTGCTGTTGGCATTGTTATTATTAGGTGGTGTACTTACGAAAACAAGTATCGGCTCTTTATTATGTACAGGAGGGTTCTTCCTTATTTGTATGGGCATGTCTTTATTTCCTCCGTTACAGGAAATACAGCCTGCTATTCTTATAACAAATTCTATCTCTTTACTACAAGGACAAAGTCTTCCAGCCGATTATCTAGTGCCTATTCTTCTTGCCCTACTTTTGATTGGCATTTCTTTATCTAGTGCCGTGGTGATATTTCGCCATCAACAGCTATAAGATGCATATGCTGTAAAGCTGTAAATACAAATACTCTTTTTCATCCATTCATAAACACCCACCAATTCCATGATATGTGCTAGTTTCATGATATGTGCTAAGTATGCTCGACAGGATCACTATCGTAAGGTTTCCTCTTATAAAACAAAATCCCTTCTGTGAAGTCAAACATCACAAAAGGGATTTTCCTTTTTAAAGTATCTTGGTGAAAAACAGTCACTTGATTTCTTGTCGATTGAAACAGAAAGCTCCGATATATGCGAAGAAAAGTATAATAATCGTTACGATTCCTAAATGCAACATTGTCACTGTATTAACATTTACTTGTTCGATTGCCGTAGCAACGCTGCCTAATTCATAATCGGCAAGTCCACTGATATGTAAAAAGCTTCCAACATAACCAAAGGCAAAAGCTCCAAACAAATAATATGCAAAGGATAAAGATACAGCTAACGCGGCGCTATGTATAATACTTCCCAATAAAAAGAAGATAACTGTATAGTTCAATACGACTACGGCCTGTAACAACACAGCTTTAATGATAAAGAAAGCATCCATTGTTACCGTTGCTCCGCCATACACACTGAAGCCTACCGACATGATGGCTTCAATCAAAAAGATTCCCATACAGCCAATATAGGCAGCCAATAATTTCCCTATATAAATGCTAGTTCGACTGATTCCTGCACTAACGACATTTTTCATTGTTCCATCGTTATAATCGGCCTGGGCTACACTGATGGCAACAAGCGCACTAAATAATGGCACAATGCTTGCTGAGGAAGCAATCGCATCTTGAAAGCTGATTTTCTCATCCGTCATAAGACCTAAAGCCAGATAAATACCAAAGGATAACAATAAGATAAACCAATATGCTTTATTACGTTTTAGCTTAAATAACTCCGCCTTTACTACCTTATGCATCTAACTCACCTCCGGCAATTTTAATGAAGAATTTTTCTAAATCTACTTTGTTGTTTTTGACTTCTTCTTCACTGATTTCTTTTACTAACTTACCTTCCACGATAAACCCATAACATGTGGCGACC
Source organism: Longicatena caecimuris (assembly GCF_004341945.1). GTDB lineage: Bacteria > Bacillota_I > Bacilli_A > Erysipelotrichales > Erysipelotrichaceae > Longicatena > Longicatena caecimuris. The sequence continues at coordinate 50,744 of NZ_SMBP01000009.1, read as the reverse complement.
TTTTCCATTTCCCCCAAGATATGACTGGAAATAATAATGGTCGTACCTTTTTTATTCAGATCCAATAAAATCTTACGCACATTCGCAATTGCAATCGGATCTAAGCCATTGATGGGCTCATCTAAAATTAATAATTCCGGTTCTCCTAAGATAGCGCAAGCAATACCTAAACTCTGCCGCATTCCTAGCGAAAAACCTTTCACTTTCTGTCCGCGTTTTTCATATAAGCCAACCTTTTTTAACGCCTCATGGATGGCTTTCTTTTTATCCTTTAACCCTAACAAATCAGCACGCAACATTAAATTATCATATGCAGAAAGTCTGGTTATAAAAGCAGGTGTTTCTATGATGGAACCGATACGGCTTCGTTCCTGGTTCATTTCTTTACCCTTCTTACCAAATAGCTGAATTTCTCCCTTGGTTGGTTTACTTAACCCCAACAGCATTCGCATGAATGTTGTCTTACCGGCGCCGTTTCGCCCAATCAACCCATAAATACTCCCTTTTTTTACACACATCGATATCGCATGATTTGCTTTATATCCTCTGTATTCCTTTGTTAAATCTTTTGTGACGATGATATCCTCCATGATATTCCCTCCTTCAAGAATAAAGCTTACCGTATAATGTCTTATTCTTTATGTACCATCATAACAAACAAATCACGTGCTGCGTAATTTTCAAATAACTTTTATTACCGAAAAGCTAACCGAAATCACCAATGTCGATACAATTTTCAAATCTATATCAGCAAATACCTTCATCTACCAATATGCTTTCTTTAACAACCATCATAATAACTTATTGTATATATTCACGCACAACCATCTATTCTCCTTTCATCGCCATAACGTATTTCATTTTTTAAGAACTAATATATTTCTTATTTACGCTAGTATCGTTTTCACCTTTTATAACCAGAAACCCCTTTCACGTATAGTATTTAGACAAATAAAAAGAACTGTCTAAAGAACTTCTTTTTCTACTGCATATAAAATATTGACTGTTCGTCATTTTTGCCATATCCTTTTCACGGTCATAAAAAAATGACTTAAAGTCATTCAGGAAAAGAGGTGTAACTATATGCGAAACAAGGTTCTGATGAATAAGAATGAGAAACGCCGCAGGATTGAAGAAGCTGCCTTGCGCCTATTTGCGAAAGAGGATTTTAACCGCATATCCATCGACCAAATTGTCCAGGATGCTCATGTAGCAAAGGGCACTTTCTATCTTTACTTTCATGATAAGGTACAACTTATCAATCATCTAATCGTGAAGAAAAGCTCTTCCATCATTGATGAAGCATTAATGAAAGCCAAAGAGGAACAGATTGATGATAAGATCGAAGAATTGATCTTTCTTGTAGATTATGTCATTGAATTTTTCAAAGCCAATCCCAGCAGCATTAAGATGATCCAGAAAAATCTATCTTGGAGCGTCATCGGCGGTAAGCTTGGCGATGATGAATATGAGGTCGTGAATCATCTGGAGGATTTTCTCAGCTATTTAATCAGTTTAGGTTATCAAGAACAGGAAGCCTATCAACTGATTTTTATGATTCTAGAGCTTGTTTCAACCGTATGTTATTCCTCTATTGTATTAAAACAGCCGGATAGCATCGACAATTTAAAACCGATGCTATATACGACGATTCGCAAAATGATCAAACGATCTTAAAAGAAAGATAGGAGCGTGGAGGTATGAAGAAATTATCTGATTTCATTGTTAGAAAAAGAAATCTGATTCTGTTAATTGCGGTACTGCTGCTGATTCCAAGTGCGATCGGTTATGCACGTACCAAAGTCAATTATGACTTATTGAGTTATCTGCCAAAGGATGTAGAATCCATGAAAGGACAAAAATCATTATCAGATGATTTCAACCTTGCCAGCACCGGCATGCTGGTAGTAGAAAATATGCCGGATAAAAACGTTGCGGAATTAAAGAAAGAGATTCAAAGCATTGATGGTGTAAAGGATGTCTTATGGCGAGGCGATATCTTAGATATCAGTATCCCGAAGGAGGTCTTGCCAAAAGATGTCAAAGACATGTTATATTCGGATAAAGGAACTCTGATGGTTATCACCTTTGAGGAAGATGGCGCATCGCAAAGAACGATGGATGCCATTCATAAGATCAAAGGTTATAGTGAAAAACAGTGCTATTTGGGTGGTTTCTCTGCCGTATCCGAAGATATTAAGGATTTAAGTGAAAAAGAAACACCATTATATGGAGTCACGGCCATCATCTTGTGTGTCATTGTCTTATTTATGGGATTGGAGTCATCTATTGCCCCCTTTATCTTCGTCTTGGGAATTGCTTTCCCGGTTGCTTATAACTTTGGTACTAATGTATTCCTCGGCGAAGTTTCTTATATCACAAAAGCCTTAGCGCTTGTCTTACAGTTAGGTGTTACCATGGACTACTCTATCTTCCTGTTGCATCGTTATCAGGAAGAAAAGAATAAAACAAGTAATCGTGATGAAGCAATGTCAAATGCGATTCAGGCAACCTTTACTTCTATCACCTCATCTTCAGTTACAACCATTGCCGGTTTCTTAGCATTATGTGCCATGCAACTGACCTTAGGAAAAGATATTGGTATTGTCATGGCAAAAGGTGTTATCTTTGGTGTCTTATCCACGATTATTATCCTGCCATCTCTGTTGATGCGTTTTGATAAGTATATTGAAAAATGGAAACATCCAATTATCTTGAAGGAACCTAAGAAACTGCCTGCCTTCTTAACAAAGCATTATAAAGGCATTCTGGTAATTTTCTTAGTCTTGTTCATTCCGATGGGGTATGCACAAAATCATACCAAAGTCTATTATGATTTGAGTGCCAACATGCCACAGGATTTTGCCAGCATCATTGGGACAAATAAATTAAAGGATCAGTTCCATATGACAACCACCCATTTCTTACTGGTGGATGAAAATTTAGAAAACTATCAAATTAAAGAAATCTGTGATGAAGTGGAAAAACTAAACGGTGTTTACAGTGTCGTTTCCTATGAGAGTCTGATTGGTGGAAGAATTCCGACACAATTAGAGCCGGAAGCCGTTAAAACCATTTTAAATAATGGCGGTAAAAAAATGATCTTGGTCAACTCAACGTATCGTGCGGCTACGGATGAAGAAAACAAACAGTTAGATAAGATTGACAACATCATGCACAAATATGATAAACATGCCGTGATTGCTGGTGAAGGAAGCTTAACGCGAGACTTGATCACAACAACGGATATTGACTTTAAGATGGTTAATATCTTATCCGTATTAGCTATTTTCTTAATTATTGTAATTACCTTTAAATCTTTAGCATTGCCAGTAATCCTCGTTGCGTCGATTGAATTTGCTATCTGTATCAATATGGGTATTCCATACTTTACCGGTAGTGTGTTGCCATTCATTGCCAGCATCGTTATCGGAACGATTCAATTAGGTGCTACGGTTGATTATGCAATTTTGATGACAACGCGTTATAAAGAAGAATTAAGTAATGGCAAACCGGTCATTGAAGCAGCGCGTGAAGCCGCAGCCAAATCGGCCCCAAGTATTATCACATCCGGTTTATCCTTCTTCGCAGCCTGTATCGGTGTATCCTTCATCGCGAAGATGGATCTGATCAAGAGCTTGTGTACGCTGATTTCACGAGGCGCTGTTATCTCTATGCTGGTAATTCTTCTGGTATTGCCTGCCTTGTTGATTATCTTCCATAAAGCGATTGAAAAAACAACAAAAGGTTGGCCAAAAGCCAATTTGAAATAAATAAGGAAAGAAAGAGGTTGAGGAACATGAAAAAAAATGTAAAAACAGTTACTTGTGCCGCATTGAGTCTGATGATGGCAAATACTTGTATGACAACACTGTATGCCAAAGATGGCGATGATACACAAACAACAAAGGATGAAACGGTCTATGCGATGTTGCATCCAGATGGAAGTGTTGATGAAGAAATCGTAAGCAGCTGGCTGCATAATGATCATGGTATTAAAAACATTAAAGAATCACTTGATCTTAAAGATGTCAAGAATGTAAAAAGTGATGATCAGCCCTCTGTGAAAGGAAATACCTATACATGGAATGTTGATGGCAATGATGTGTATTATGAAGGAAAAACAACGAAACAATTGCCAGTAAAGGTAAATGTCACCTATAAACTAAATGGTCAAGCAATAGATGGTAAGGATCTCATTGGAAAAAGCGGTCCATTGGAAATTCATATAACCATGAAAAACACACAGACACGTCAGGTGAATATCAATGGCAAAACAACCAATATTCATCCTTTATATATCGGTGCCGGCGTCATTGATCTGTCCACAGATCACTTTTCCAACGTCACTTGTGAAAATGGAAAAATTTTGAATGAAGGCAATAATCAAATGGTTGGTATCGTTGCTTTGCCAGGATTGGAAGACACCTTAAAAAGTAGTGGTATTAACGATACCAAAGGCTTAAAAATCCAAGATGAATACGTCATCAAGTGTGAAACAAAGGACTTTGAGATGGGGCCTATCATGATTGCCTTAACACCGGAAGTTCCTCTTGATAAATTGAAAGATATTAATTCACTTGATGAATTACTGGATGGCATTGATCAGTTGAGTGAGGCAAGTGTTAAGTTAGCAAATGGAACCAGTCAGCTTGCTGAAGGCACAGCCACCTTAAACAGCAAGGTTAAAGAAATGGTAAATAGTATTCCGGCTTTAAGCACTGGTGTAAATGACTTAAAGAGTGGTACTACAAAATTAACCAAAGGTTCTAAAGAATTATCTGCCAACTTGAAAAATTTAAGCAATGGCCTTTCTCTTGCCAAAGATGGCACAAAAAAACTGACCACTGCCACAAAAGATCTGCCAACCTTAGTCACCAGTATATCTGAGTTGAATGATGGCATGCAGACATTATCCACCGGTTTGCGTGAAGGCAACACCAAGATTCAGGCAGTAGATTTAAAAAAGATGCAGACATTAGTAGATGATTTAGCCGCCTATCCTACACAATTGACGGAACTAGCGAATAGTGCTTTGAAACTTAACACGGCAATACAAGGCATTAATACCATTGTGAATGACGACACTCTGAAAGCAGCCAGTGCACAAGCAACCGCTAAAACAACAGCTGCCAAGACAACGGCTTGTACCCTCTATGCTCAAAACGCTGATCCAACCAAGTCAAATATGACACAGGAACAAATCAACGCACTCAAAGCTATTTGTACAGATACAACTTATGCCGAAGGTTATGCTTCCGGTGTTCAAAATACTCTATATGGCGATGCTGATGGTGCTGGTCACAATGTCAGTAATCTGAGTGCAGCGGCTGCGTTAGGAAGTGCAAAGCTATCTGAAAAAGCGCCGGAATTAAATGCCGCCGCCACTCAATTAAACGGCGCAGTTACTTTAGTAAAAACAACGCTGACTGATTTAGGTACGCTGCAGGATAGTATGAAAGATGCTGCAGAAGGTGCAGCTACCCTAGCTGCCGGCACCAGTCAATTAAAAACAGCAACTGCCAATTTAGGTGAATTAAAAACTGGAATTAAGACTTTAAATACGAACATGGTATCTGCCAGCAGCGGTGCTTCGCAATTATATAATGGATCAAAAACCTTAGTAAATGGCTTAACAACAGCCAATGCCGGCGTTACTAAGCTGCAAAATGGTTCAACAGCTCTTAGCAAAGGGGCAAAACAGCTGCACGCTGCTACAACCACATTAGCCGAAAAAACAGGTGAATTAAACAAAGGTATGCAAACCTTTAAAATGGATGGCATTGATAAAATGAAACATGAAGTCAATGTATCTATGAGTGATCTGAATCAGCTGCTATCTATTAAAAATGAAATCGTCAAAGAAGCTGAAAATGAGCATACCTTTGCAGGTGCCCCTACAAAGAGTACAGCAAAAGTAAAATTCATTTATAAGACAGAAGAACTAAAACATGAGAAGAAAGTAGAAACAGAAAAGAAAGCCACAAAAGAAGAAAGTAAAGATAACTTCTTCGATAAGATCACCAATTTCTTTGCCAAATTGTTATAAAAAAACTAAGGAACGATTATCAAAAAGATATCGTTCCTTTTATATGCCATTCTTTTGATAATCAAAACTCCTTACTTTTTCTTAATGATTTCATCTTTGCCATCTTATTGATAAATGCTATAATATTTATATTCAAGGAGGTTCTTATAATGGAAAAGAAACAATTTGTCTGCCCTAAATGTGGGAATACATCTTATGAAAGCGACCAGTTTCAGGCAACCGGCGGCAATTTTGCGAAATTATTTGATGTTCAGAATAAAAAATTCGTAACCGTATCCTGCACGCGTTGCGGTTTTACAGAATTATACAAGAGCGAAACAGATGCCGGATGGAATATTCTTGACTTCTTAATTGGCAGCTAAAAAACATCATACGATGTTTTTTTTTGCTCTTTCATAAACATATACCCAAAAGTGATACCATATGATTCATCTTTTGCATTATAACTGCCTGCTATGAAGGTAAGATAAGCTCAATCGATAAATGCTTTCACCTTATGAAATTTATAGAAAGATGGCAGGATTTCTAATAACGCAAATAGCAATAACGTTTCATCCTCAAGCTTATACCCTATAAAACCAAACCATTCTCTGCAAATCGGCAATAATATGATAAGTGTACTACTCTCTGCCACAAGCGAAGTGATAAATAAGGCTGTTTTCGGATATCGGTTATACCATGAAAGAATCTGTGTTTTACTTACGTGAAAAAGCCGAAGTATAAAATACAATAAAAACAGCACCCCGGCATTCACCAGCATTGCCACCTGCAAAAATATACCTAAGCTAAAAAGAAAGCATAAAATTGTTTTCATAAGTACCTCTTGTACAAAAGTATAGCACTCTTCCTTAAAAAAAGAAACGTCGGATAACGTTTCATTTTTATTGATATCTTTGCTATACCCAGAAGATATTATGATTGATATTTAAACTCTAATAACTTCTTCTTTACTTTCATATAAATCGTTAAATAAAGGATAAAGGTTCCAATCAATAGAATAGCGACAATTGTGAAAATAGTCATAAAAATACCCTGATATATCGTTGGATGTGTTAGTAAGAAAAACAAAATACCTAACATGAAAACCATAAGAATAACAATCATCGTAATCAAATTGCGCCAGCTGGATAACAGTCGTTTATACAAAGCATTACGTGATTTACGATCACTATAGATTTCCGGTTCAGGCGCACCGGGTTCCTCTAGGGTGCGGAAATAATGCAACATTCCATCAAATTCACTCTTTTCATGATAAATGCTTTCCCATCCGGCCTCTTTAAAGTTCTCCACATAACGATCTCCATCACGCAGACCATGCTCATAATAGCCTAAATGGTAATAGTAGTTTTTTACTTCACCCAGTTCGAAGGTATAGCGAATGCCCTTTTTTTCTTTAAAGTGATACCCACTCATAGACATCTCATGCAAATAACGCGCTTCTTCATCCATATCAGAAACAAAGAAAATGCGATATTTTACTAACGTTTCAGGCTTTGTTTCTATTTCCTTCATAACGGTTTCCATGGTATCTGATGAAAGATCCTCCAGAGAACCATCTTGTTGTGGTTCTGGATCTTCCTTTAATTCTTCTTTCAACTCTTCCATCATCTGTTCCAGATTCTCTTCCGGAATCAGTTCATCACTTTCCTTCATCTTATCCACATCTGATGTTGATGTAAGCTTTTTTTCTTCTTTCATAGCCTGCCTCCTTATGAAAAGGTACTTATTTAATTTATCATGTAAATGCATGCGTGTCAAATAATGGCAGACATTCCCTTTCATATACATAAAGAAGGAGCTTGCCATTAAAAAACAAGCGTACATCCGAAACAGAATGAACGTAAAAGCGTTAAGCGTTCATAAGGAATCGCTGCTACGTCTTTCTATTATGTATTCCCATAGCTAATGAAAGATAATTCTTACGACGGTAATCAAAGAAGTGACGATAAAGTGAAACCATTCACGGTAATTGTAGCAGTAGATTGGCAAACCAATACTGTTCATCATGAACAATATCCATACGACAAATCATCCCTTCTTTAACCTTCTCCCATTCCACCTTTTCACATGCTAACCCTACTACGAGCTGTTTCACAATAAAACCTTTACCAAAAGATAAGATAAGCGTATCTTGCGAAACGGTAAAGTTGTGCTGATTCCATATACTGGACTTATGAAATTCCCAATCATGATGCTTAAGGAAATACGCATAGCGATTGCGTGCTGTCTGATAAAGCTGCCATTTACTTTCTTTAGGAATCGCTTTATGGATACGTTTGACATCATAGCGTATAGGTTTCCCTTCTAAAATCATCTGATATACATATTTACGTAAAGCACTGTGATAAATATCTTCATAAGCAAGCAATACTTGTTTCCGTTCTCGATCTGCACGAATGCGCAGCTTAATGGTTTTATACATACGAACACCTCCTACCTTTGTATACGACACAAACATGAGAAATCTGTAAAATAGTGATGAAAATGTTCAAAATTTACAGGTTTGGCTGTTTTTTTGTAAGGCCGAAAACAGGTAGGAGGAGCGCCTATTTTTTTGATTTTAGGACTAGACTTTTAAAAATGACTATGATATACTTTTATGGCAAACGAAATGTATGCAAATCAGAACTGGAGTAGTACTCAAGAGGCTGAAGAGGTGCCCCTGCTAAGGGTATAGGTCGGGAAACTGGCGCGAGAGTTCAAATCTCTCCTACTCCGCCATTGAAATAAACAACGTCGCAAGACGTTTTTTTTCTTATTCTTACCTATGCCTCATGATTAGGTTCTGATCATTTACTCATTCTACATAAAAAAACTGTAACATTCCAAGAAATCAGATATGTTACAGTTTGCATTGTTAACTGGTGCCGACACGCAGATTCAAGTTATTCGTTTTTTATGGTGTTTTTTTACTTATTATACAGTGAAAAATAGCATATTTAGTCTATTTTTTACTGCTGTTTTTTAAAATCATCACCAAATTTACACCAAATATTGCCTGCTGTTTTATTTATTAAAGCATATGATAATCTATACCAAGCAAGTCACATAAATCAATCAATATGTCAGTATGCATTAATTTAATACCCATGATCTCATAATATATGTAGACAGGTATAGGCAAATCAAGATATTCGGATACTCGCTTTAATGTTATGCGTTTGCGTTTTCTTATCGATCTCACATCCATGTATCTTCCTCCCTTAAACATATCTCATTATTCCAAGGGAGCAGCAGGCAATATATACGGCATTCGCCGCACATTTATAATAGCTTATTTATCATTACATTTCATTGGTAATTTTTTCCAATTATTCAATTATTTTCCACTTTTTTATTATTCTTTCGATAATTGATAAAATAACAATATATTGGTAACTTTTAGCCAATTTACTGATTTTATACACTACTAGCTATATAATATGTGTGTACAACATATCTCATTATTCTGGATGCTCATGCATCCTTTTTAATAATATATATAATATCCTCCAACGCATACACCGTTTTTTACCAAGTATAAATATCTAAAATCGATTAACTCCGCTGTATCATATTCACTCCATTTGATGGTTATTTTTTCACTTTTGTTGCTTTTGTGTATTTCTTTTTTATTGGCATACTTTGTATGCAATTTATTTTTCAATCTCTCACAACGAAAACTTCCCCCTTGTTCGGTGCTTAATTTTTCGATCATCTTATTGATATCATGAGCCTTGGCAACATTTTCAGCGCCACTCAATAAATAAGCACAGTCATGATATCTTAATATAGTCCACGCCCTCATTTTATCTATCATCATTTTTAATCACCTCAAAACGATAATAGACTAAAAAAGCTAATTAACATAATGGTAAATATTGTAAACTGTGCATGATATCTTATATCGTGTGGGAGATGGTGTGGGATAAGAAAAATGACGATGAAGAGCAATAATACACTTAATTATGAATAAAACTAAATATCTAAACAATCAATCATTTGGATTTTTAACTGCATTAGAAGATAAACCAATAAAGATGGACAAACATTTTTATCAAAAATGCCGCTGTATTTGTGGGAAAATTTTATATGTTCGGGAAGATTCTTTACTTAGGGGGACATCAAGATCATGTGGTTGCAAATCAAAAGAATTGCGACATTATCAGTTTACAGAAAAAGCAATAGCAAAAATGCAACTTAGCAAAATAGGAAAAAGTAAATACAACAAATCTGGATGTGTTGGTGTCAATTGGGATAAATCTCGTGGAAGATGGCAAGCTTCCATAAGATACAATGGCAAAAAAATAAACATAGGAAGGTTCGATAATTATGAAGATGCCGTAACGGCAAGAAAAAAAGTCGAAGTAAAAATTTTAAAAGAAATAAAAGAAAAAATCCCTACCTCCAATTAAGGAAGTAGGGATATTTAGTTATTTTAGGTCTTTTACATTGCGTACGTGGCACACCGTGCCTTTCTTTTTTTTGCAGTGGCTCTTTCCACACGCTTGTCCGTCTTTACAGCTTAAAAAGCAATTGCGTGCGCCATCTGTACCGATAGTTAGTGTTTGATTATATCGCCCATGACCGCTACATTTAGTAAGCTTGTCCTTAGCATAAACATTCATGTAGCATTTTACACCTTTTTCCGTCATATACTCCACAACAGCCTTGATGTTAGACGCTTTCTTTTCTTCGATTTTTTTGCCCATAATACCCTCTGCGATTGCTCTAGCACATTTATCTGCATCCCAATATTTTGCGTCGTCCTTGTCGTCAACAAAGCAGCACTCGATCAGCATCGCCGGCGCATTTGTGCATCTTAATACATAAAGATTAGGGTTGACTTTTACTCCACGATTACGAATACCAAGAGCCTTTGATATATTAGCCGCAACACGTTCAGCAGATGCTACTGGAGAGTTTTTTGATTTGTCATACACATATACCTCAACACCACCAGTATCTCCATCACCTTTCTTATCATTACGCCCGCAATTAAGATGAATGGATACATCAATATCAACCTTATGTGCATTGCATTTTTCAACAATATTCACAAGATTAGCATCCTCATTCTTACCTTTATCATCAGTGCAATCGTATACTGTATGTCCTTCTGATTTAAGTGATTTAATTACCTTGTCTTTGACCTTTCGGTCCTCTGTCAGTTCATCAAGTAAACTGTATGCTCCTGGTGTGAGTTTATTGTGGCCACCATGTACATTTATCTTCATACATTATTCCTCGCTTTCTTTTTCTCTTAACTGTTCCAAAGCATTCTTTAATCTGTTAGGAATAGGTAGTCCTAAATTTCCGGCATTTTCTAACAAGCTAATGCCTTCATTCGCTATATAGAAATAACACACCAATGTTCTAAACATCCAGGTACCGTTATTCATCAGACGATCAAGCATGACTGCTCCAATTAAAATTAAAATAATCATAAATTTCTTTGTTAGTCCTTTTAGACCAATCTCACTTGATATCTTTTTATTGATATAAGCGACCAATACCCCCGTAACATAATCTAACACCATAAATCCAATCAATACGATAATAGCTATATCCCAATCACCAAATAAAAATGTGAATGCCGTAGCTATAACAGCTACGGCAGAGTTGAATACTTTATCCATATGTTTCATAACCTCACTCTTTCCTGCTTTCTTAGCATAATTAAAAGGGTGTTATCGTACACCCTTAGAAACGAGATTTAAGGATCACCTCCTACTTAGATTTCTGTAGTTTAAGTTCTGCAATTTTAGCAAAAACCTTATCTTCAAAAGCGCTTTCTGCTTGGCGGAAATCTTCTTTGTTTGTCATATATACTGCCTTGTCATCTGCTGTAGTCCCGTAATCAAAACGCTTTTCTTCACTGTAATTATCTGGATTATCGCTATTAATCTTATATGTCTGCACCCTAATCACTTTACCTTCCAGTTTTATTGTATTAGTCATTACGATTTCTGTTGTTTCTGCGTTTGTAATCATAGCCATTTTAATCACTCTCCTTTTGTAATGGCAAAAGGATGGCTTTATACCGTCCTAGAAAGTACTCTAATTTCGCCACTTATAATGGCATTCAATTTCTGTTCAGCTTTAATTCTAAGCTGTCTTTCATCATCAAGCTGTTTTTCAAGTGTTTCAAGACGTCTATTATACTTTTCGTATATATTTTTTTGATCAATCATATTTTTCCTTAAAGCCATGCTTGTCAGCATATTATAGTAGTCATATGTTACTGCTAAATATTCTTCGGTACTGTTTTCACCTAAAGTAAACTTGCTGATAAAACCATAATCACGATAATCAAGTCCATGTTTTTCCATGGCACGTATCAAATCTTGTGCAATGATACCAAAATGCACCTTACCATCATCACCATTTATCTCTCGCCACCTAAATTGTTTAGGCATAATTTCATACCACACCGCAACTAATTCATCTGCAATATTTCTAATATCATATTTGAGACGTTTATCCGAGGTATTGGTATACGCTTTATTACCTTTAATTGCTGTTTTGGATGTAAGGTTTATATTGTAACCATAGAGATTAAGATTACCAATATTGTTAGCATAAGTGCCATATCCAAGTACGCAATTATCATCACCATTAAGCAATGTTAATTGTGTATATTCTTTCCCGTTGGTTGCATAAGCATATACGCTTTTATTATTTGCATTAAAATGTATTCCGCCATTAAGCATGTATAGTCCCGAGCTCACTTCCGTGAAATTGCTATTAATAGATATCCTGTCTGTGCCATTTATTTGCACTTCACTTTTACCCGTCACCACCAACGCATTGACTGACGCTGATTTCGTGGCACCTGTAGCTCCAATGGATGATACACCACTTGATTCCATTATGATATATTCCCATTCGGACGATACCCATGATCTTATCCAATTGTCTGCCGTAAACTTTATGTACTTTGTACCCTTGGTATTTTGATTGATGTAGATATTGTTACCGATGGTTAAATCTGTTGTAACGTTGATAACGGTTTTTGACGTTAAGCTTCCCGCAGTTACCGTGCCCAAATTTGCGGTAATAGCAGACAGTGAGCTAACATTGATCTTACTTGCTGTTACTGCATTGGCGGCAATTTGTGCTGCATTTATAGTACCTGTATAAATTTTTCCGCCATCAATATATGTAATATCATTGTTATAACTCCATTTTTTTACACCATTGATGATAGATTGTGTATTTATATCTAACATACCAATGGTAACTTTACCTATTAAATCAAGTCTATTAGCTTGTATTTTTACTGTTTCTGCCGACTGATTAATCGTAGAGATAATAGTCCCTTTATCTGTCTTTTTTGCTACTGTAACATTGATACCATCAACTGTCGCAATAAGCTCAGTTAATTTACTGCTTGTGCTATTGGCTGTTGTTTCAACTTTTGATATAGTCGCACTTATCTCACCAGCTTTCTGGTTTATAGCACTATTCATGGTTGCAGTAGTGCTATAGTTATCAAATTTTTCATCAACAGCTGTTACCTGTGTTTTTGTTGCATAAGTATCACTGACGGTTGTTTTAAAACCATCCAAAGACAGTTCTAGCTTTGTTGCTTTGTCGGTAACTGCTGTTATTTTAGTACCAAAATCCGTAATACTTGATGTGTGACTAGCTACTGTGCTACTCAACCCTTTGACAGATTGATCTAACGCACTATAGTTAGTTTGTAGTGTTGTAATGCTTCCTTTGGCGGCTGTAACTTCACCTTGTGTGGCTATAATATCTTTTTTGACTTGCGTTGTATCTGTTATTAAAGTAGCAATCTTACCGTCTTGTGCAGTTAACTGAGTACTGTGAGATTTAACAGTTTCTGTCACAGCAGTTACTTTTGTGTCAACTCCACTAATAGTATTGTTGATATCCTCAGGAGCAGGTGTACAATCTGTATATTTGTTGCCCTTTTCAAGTTTTATTTTTTCAATAGTGCTAGTACTTACAACATTACCATCATATACATATATATAGATAATACTGTTCGCAAGATTACCTTCAATACCATCAAAAGTAGCCGCATAAGTGCCATCGTTTTGTTTTGTCAGTATGGCTAACTGCGTATTACCACCATCAAGATATGCAGTAAAATAGCTTTTATTTTCACCCAATTTACCCCAAATTCTGATAGCGTAAACTTCGCCAGATGTCATCTTTTCTGTCATGGTATAAGTCTTTATCAAATATTGATCATTTGTTACTTTTTCATCACTATATAATAATAAGTTTTTTCCACCAATTTTTAGATGATCTATTTTTGTTGATATGGTGTCAAAGACAATATCTAATGATTTACCATCATATAATATGTGATTGGATGTGATTACCTCAGACCCATCATTTATCTCCTTGACCAACGACGTGATGTTTATCTTTTTGCCATCTATTCCGGCATTGTCAGATACCATATCATTAACGATTATCTTATCCTTAATAGCTGCAGCTTTAGCGCCACGGCTGTCCCACATAAGATTGCCATCGGCGTCCCATTGAGATAAGGCATAATCACCTGTACCGTCCTTACCTATCTGTACCCTTACCCGATCGGCATCCCTAACTTGTAGCGTCTCGCCAAAAATATCCAACCGCCCCGACTGTGACTTAAAATGGATTCTACTAGCATCAATGGTGCCAGCTGTGACCTTGTCAGCTGCTACGCTATCAATCATGGCTGATTTTATCAATGCGTTGGATATCGTTGTGTTGTCAGCGTTTAATACGATTGTCTGTGTGCTACCTGCTGTTACACTGCCTGCAAGTAGAGTGTTGACGCGCTCTAGATCTACATCCAGTACATGCACCTCTGCTTTAGTAGCATATAGCTCTTGTACGTACTCTTTGGATACGTAGGATGTTTCGATTTTGGCTACTTTTGCAGTAAGCTCTGTGACGTCCAGATTTTCAATTTCAGCTTCCATCGCCGTGAACTTTTTATTAACCTCTAAGTAATTAGTGTTTATGATTTCAAACTCGCCTTCATACGCTGTGATTTTGTCTGCCAATAACTGCTTTGTACTGATTAGATCACTGTAGGTGCGTTCCACCTTTGTCTGCAATGGACCTTTGTATTCATTTTCCTGTTCTTCTTCTGATTTTCCTTTTGATATTACAGATCCATAATACCCACCATCACAGTTAAATTCATATTCCATTAGAGGTACGTTGTACACGGTACCGTCCTTGTCAACAACCTTAATCAAATCACCAGCTTCTATATCTGGACGTGCCATTTTAAAATCAAGTGTCAATGCACGATACGTAAAACCTTTGATACGATCGTATAGAGTATTAAGCCTTGTTTGTGTCATGCCGGGACAGCTAAAGTATATGCCTATCCCAGTACCTGCAGATAAAGATTTTTCGTTTTCAATAGCGCAATCTAAACGGTTTATATATGTATCATCCTCGGCCGTTTCTAGTGGATCGGCATAACGCGATGGTGATATAGATATTTTAGTATCAGTGTACCAAACAAATTTTAAGTTACCATTACTATCCATGATGGCATTTTTGCCACAGTATGCAGCCAATACACCGACTGCCTCACGCATGGTCATACCTTTTAACTTATCTACATTATAAGATACATCATCAGCACCACCAGCAAACGTAATACCGATTTTTTTGCACAGATCATCCAAAATTGTCTTAATTTTTTGGTTACCTTTTAGGTCGGTAAAAAAGCCTTTGTTGCAAAGGCTAAAATTGTCATATGCGGTGATTTTTATATACTCACCTGTTTTAATAGGTTTTTCGAGGTGATAAACACCTTTTTTTATCCACTCAGTAGTGCCATCAATAAGATCAAGACCGATGTAGAGGATGGCTTTCTTACCTTTGAGAAGTGTGTTTTTAGGTACGTCAGTAAGGGTAAATTCCATGAAAGATGATACTGTATCTCCAAACGTAATCTCATCACTAGAGTTTGTACCACCTTTTATTTTTAATCCTTTAATACCGGTGTATGTAATACCACCTATGTCTATCTTACACCTGAAGTGTCTACCAGATTTATTTACAGCTGTCTTGTATTTATCGGATGTGGTTATCATCTTACCACCTCCCTATGTTTACTCAGATACTTCAATCATAAATTCGATTGTTTCGATTTCATTCGCCGTTAGTTCTACACGTTCTAAGTCATCCAATGTCAACTTACGAACATCAATTTCCTCTTCAATTTCAAGCAAACTCTCGTATTCAGTAAAAAAATTTTCGCGTTTTTCTTTTTCATCAACAGGAATTTCAAAGTTACCATCTTCTTTTTCCACACCATACTTTTTGATCATATCTTTGCGTTGCTCATCAATAAACATAATCTGTTTTTTGATAGATGCTAATGTTTTTTTAATATGATAAGCCTGCTTGACAGGCAAGTTGGTATTTAATAATTTGCCTAGTGCCTGCTGTGCTTCTAAAATTTGTTTATTTTTTAATTTCATAAGTTTCCTCCTATTTTTGTACTACTTTTACGGTTGCTTTTCTATACCAATAGATTCCATCGTCTAATTCTCCTATATGTTCTGCACTCAGTGTTCCGCGATAAGACTCGATAGTAAAACCTGCACCGCCTCCACCATTAAAAATCAACGGAAAATATCCAGCAATTACATTGTTTTTGATTTTCTCCATTTCCGGCTCCTGGAGTAACCCCCACTCGATGGTTAATGTCTTCTTTTCTTTGACAACATCACCTTCCATGTCACCGTTGGCCACTCGTCCGGTATTGCTGGACCAAATGATTTCGTCGTCTGTCTTAATAGATACAGGTGCAGACAAAGCCACACCGTTTGCTGTCAATATTGCCATGTCTGCACCTCCTACATGTCGATAGGACACTTACCGTTTTTACGTGTGTCCTTGTTTACGTTATCAACTACTTTTTTTGTTACTTTCTCACTATCCATATAAACATCCGTGTCCTTGTTTTCTACAGCCTGCTTAATTTCGTCAAACTTCTGTTTCAAGTTTTTGATTTCATCAATCACATCTTTCAACGATGCTTCTTTACTTTGATGTTCTTCCTTCCATTCGTGCTGAACGTTCAATGACTGCTCTCCAGCAAACGCTATCGTAGGCTCTTGTAAAGATGCCTGCATAGCACTAGACATAGATGTAGCAAGAGTTTTTACTCTATTGATAAAGGTAGGCGTGCTTGATTCCAGAGTACTGGATAGCCCTTGCATCATATCCGGCATCCACTTCTCATACTCACGTAACGGCCCAACGTCTGGGCGGGAGAAGTGTAACCACTGTGATATGATGTTTGCTGCATTGCTCGCTGCATTTGACACTAAATAGGTAGCATTACGCATCCCCTCAGACATTCCGGACATCATGTCCTTACCCCATGTTGGAGATAAATTTTTGAGCCCCTTGAGCCATGATGTTGCTTTATTCACAGTTGTTTCTACGGCTGATTTGATACTAACCTTTTTTGTACCATTTGACATGCCTAACATCATGCTCTTACCACGGCTTTCTGCTGTTTTTTTAGCACTGTCACCTATCCAATTTAGTGCTTTATCGATCGATGACTTAACGGCTGACTTAATATCAACGTTTTTAGCACTTGTCTTCATTGCTTTCATGTTTTCACCAAATTTATCAGCAGTAGATTTAGACTTATTGCCTACAACATTTTTAATATCATCTCCAATAGATGACATCGTATTAAACATAGTTTTGGTATCAGCTGCTACCCCTTCTTTGGTGAGGCCTAGTTTTTCACAAACCGTTGACTTAATCCCTTCCCATGTTTTACCTGCACCTTCTTTAAGGTCGTCCCATTTATCACTTATGCCTTTTTTGATATCTCCCCAAACTTCGCCAGCCTTAGTTTTTAGACCGTTCCATGTACTGCTAATCGTAGTTGTGATGCCTTTCCACGCTTTCCCAGCTGTGGTTTTAATGCCATCCCATATGCCACCAATGGCTTTACCGATGCCGCCAAATATGCTAGGTATTAAACCAATTAGACCTGTAACTGCTGATTTTATGCCATTGAGCAAGCCTTGTATCAAATAACCACCGATTTCAACCATAACCGTTGATGGGCTGTGAATACCAAATAAATCTTTTATTCCATTGATAAACGGATCAACGATATTTGTTTTTATCCAGTCTATCGGATTGCTAAAAAATTCTTTTAGACCATTGAAAAATCCTTCGCCGATATTTTTTGCAAGTTGTGCTACAAATCCTAATATCGTTTTGGTCAATCCAACTATGGCTTGGCCGATAATAAGCGCTAGCTTAGCTAATAGCCCTATCCAGTTAATGTTACACAAAAAGTCAGCAATGCTTTGCCCTAGTTTAACCCAGTCAAATGTAGCTATCGTTGTGATCAATAGCTTAAGTGCGCTATTTAAACCGTTGCTTAATGTTTTGCCTGCATTGGCCCATTTTACGCTACGCAGAAAACTATTAAGTCCGTTACCAAACTTAGTACCTATAGATACCCAATCAATACCAGTAATAATGTTATTGATTGTTGTTATTAACCCAGACAAACCAGTACCTAACGTCTTCCCAAGGGTCACCCAATTTATTTTATTAACTAAGCCCATTACACCATTGGCCAATGCGGACCCAGTACCTTCCCAGTTAGCTGTTGTAACAAAACCATACAAAGCATTAATACGCGCCTGGAAATATGCTCCAATAGTGCGCCCAAGGTTATCCCAGTCTACTTCATGTACAAGGCCATTTAGTCCAAGTGCTATAGCTTTACCGATATTTCCCCAGTTGACGCCTTCCATTAACAGTTGTATTGTTTTTGCAATAGTATTGATACCTGTACCAAACATTTTACCGATATTTTTCCAGTTGATGGTTTTTACCAAACTATTGAACAACTCACAAAATCCTGTCATAAAAGCAGTAATCTGAGTGCCGACGTTATCCCAGGATATCCATTTTGTAAATGATGTTACAGCCTTGTTGACCTGTTGGCCGATGACCTTTCCGATGCCAGCATAATCACCTTTTGACCATAAGTCTTTAAGTTTTTTTACCCACTTGTTAACAACATTTTGGTTAGGATCAGTCGGTGTATAGACAGGCGCTTTACTACTTCCGCCGCCGTCGCCCCCTGATGCGCTATCTTTATCATCAAGTTTGTTTATCTCATCAAACCCCATTAAGGATCTGCGTGCTTTTTCGGTTGCCTTGGATGCTTTGTCTGCCGATGACCCATAAGCGCCCATTGCATCTTTTGCGGCATAAATACCAGCAGTGGCCTGTTTTGTGGAGTCATATGATTTACCAAATAATGACGATATAAAGGCAGCGATATACCCTGTGATGGTTGACAAAGCAGACATAAGAGCATTTAAAGCAGGCATGATAGCATTAAAGATAGGTGTAAATGCTGTAGCCAAGTTAGATCTTATCTGATTAAGACTATTTGCAAATGCGGTATTTGTCATCAATGTAGCACCGAGGTTTTGTCCTAGCGCCATAATCCCTCTAGAAACTAGTGGAAATATCAATGAGAATATTGTGAACGATTTAATTAGTCTGCCAATTCCCATGCTTGCATGTCCTATACCTGACGATGCCTTTTTAGATGATGAATTAAGTCCTAACAATTTAGCTGTAAATGACACTAAATGTTTTCCTGCATTCTTTAACCCTTGACCTAATTTATAAATCCCTTGGCTTGCTAGTGACAACATAGAACTGCTTAACCTTTTTAAACCTGCAGTTGCCAACGAAGATGATATAGGAAACTTATTAATAACACCGCTTAATTTGCTTCCGGCTCGCGTCGATGTCATAAACTTGCTTCCAAGGCTCCCTATAACTGAATTAAGTCTTTTCATTGATCCTGTGGATCCACCAATCGCAAATCCTAATAAAACGCTCTTAAATTTAGCAAATCTTCCACTAGCTTGTACTGATGACATTGACGTTGTTGCCATTTGTCTATCCATAGCACTTAATGTTATGTTAGTGCGTTCAGCTGCATCTTGTAATTTTGTGATTTGCATATCTAAAGCCATCACTTGTTTATTTAGTGTTTCTTCGGCTGTTGCGTTCATGTTAGGGGTAAATGTTTCTAAAACTTTCTTACGTTCCGCTTGTTTCGCTAAGATTTGATTATCATACATGTCCATCATTTCTTCAAGTTCCATGTATTTTTGTTTAAATATTTCCGTGTCGAATTGGGGATCAAACTTAATCTTAGGCTTTCTCACACTTAAAGAGGGCGGTCCTCTTACTGGATTGCTCTTAGCTGTTGCTGCTTTAGGTACTGACTGGTCCTCGGCTCGTTGATAAGGCATCTGTACACCGGACATTTGCTTGACCATGCTAGCCATCTGCTCAACAAACGCTCTCATCTCTAATTTAGTACGGTCAAGACAAGACTTAACTGCCTCAGTCATCTTATCTAAACTAGCAACAAGACTCTGCCGCAAGTTTTTAAACATATCTCCACTCATGGAGTCTACTTGTTTACGTATCCTATCAGCTAGCTTTCTTGCCTCAGCCTGTATGTCTTCATCCAAATCAGACTTAACCTCTAGATCCATTTGGATTGATCCTGCACTGGTTGCTCCCATATAGTCACCTGCCTTTCTAATACAAAAAGAAGTTATGATGCCATAGACTTAAACATAGCCTTCATTTGCATCATAACTTCTTCTTTGCTCATTTGTTTCATTGTTTCTTGTAACTGACGGTTTCGCCACTCATTACGTATGCGGTGCTGTTCTGATGTAAAATGTTCTAATATGTCATCATCGTCTTCCGCGCGTATCTTGATAATCTGACCAAGAGGTGTTTCCGGCATGATACCAGACAGCAAAGTGATAAACTCTCGCCACTCCATATCATCATCGCCAGTAGCATACAAATCTTTTTGAGGATACTGCATAGCAAACGATGCCTCTATTAAATCCCAATCATCAAAGATATCATACCAATGATCAGCTACTTTTTTTCTTCTTTTTCCTCTTTTTCAAAACTCGTTTCTTCATCGCCAATTGCTGCCATGATTACATCAATGATATCCTGCATAACAGCAAATGTGTAATCTTGTTCAGCGATGTAAGCAGCTGCTTCTTCGCCGAGTCCCATCTTTATGATATGGTCCATCATTTCCATGTCTTTTACTGGATCTGATTCTTCCTTCCCTCTTTTTTCTGTTTTCCGGATATAGGCCATCATACACAAGACGTTTGTCTTTTTCGTATTGATTGGATATTTATGTTCTTCATCCAATATCACTGTTGGTTTTTCATTACGTCTTTTCAGGCGTTCGACGATGTTATACTCTCTTGCCATAACTTACCTCCTATGCCGCTGGTGCTGGAGCCTCAGTAAATTCAGGCTTGCCATCCACGATCATATCAAACTCTAACGGTGCGACATCCTGTGATTCGCCACCCAAAAACGATTTGATGTCTAACACGCAGTCAAACGCCAATTTACTACCATCTGGGAACTCTACAGCGGCCTTAGATGAGCAGTTAAGACCATCTTTAAAGGCCACAGACGCCACATAATCATTGCCTGGGTCGCCCACATTACGTTTACCCTTAAGTGACACTGTCATGCTCTTACCAGTCATTAAGGCACGTCCCCACCCTTTCATGTCCATAGGGTTCCACTTAGATGTGTTTCCCTCAATAGATAAAGAAAAAGACTCCATATCTTTAATAGCCACCATATCTTGCTCTGTCGAATCCTTGCCCTTTGTGCCGATTTTGAACTCCAGGTCAAAAACCGGAAAAACCCCACTTTTTACTTTTGCCATAAATTACTCCTTTCGCTCATATGTGAGCCATATTTCAATCACATATTCGTATATCCCACTCGCGTCCATTCCAACGCTTATGGGTTCGTCACTTCTCATATCACATTTTATAGCCCGATAATCACCAATAACCGGCTGCTTCCCGTAAAAAAGAGCATGTATGCTTTGCGCTACACGCTCAGTTTCATCAGGGTTTTTATTCCAGTGCACTACGATAGATATTCCCTTGACAGCTGTCGTGGTGTTTTGCAGGCCGCCTATAGCTAACATACTGCGGTTGCTCGTTAGATTGCGCACACAGACCGTTTTATCCTTAGACACATCATAAGTACCTATCTTCCATGCATCCGCTGAGACCTGCGTTTTGAGCCAATCCTTGACGTCTTTTAAAGTCATCATGTGATAAGCCCTCCACTTTCTTGCTTTAAAAACTCAGCAAATGTTTTTTGTACCCACTGTAATCCCTCTCCATCCAGATAGAAGTCCATCCAGTGATCCTGTGCGTTCGGGTTTTTAGTACGCTGAAGCGTAGCGTCATCTAAGTTAAAGTACCATCGGCGCGCATATGGTGTGTCAAATACAATACTTGATACTAGCTCTGTATCAATATGCCCATCATCCACAAAACCGCTACGTTCTAGCTCTCCAATGTCTTTTGGCGCTACACCCCGAGATACAATATCTGACAGCATCGCATGTGCCGTGAGCACGAGGGCTCGCTTTTTTGCTTTGTCAAGCTGTGCCATCGCCTCCCGATTGATTTTAACTTTTACGCTTTTAACTCTCATAACAAATCAACCTCCGTGCTGTAGATAACACCTAGCAGCTTTGGCTTTCGCACAGCGTATATCTGCTTCTTTTCTTTGCCGATTTGTACAAAGCCCTGGAAAGCTATCTTGCCATCCAGAGCCTGTACATCGCCATGTATGATAAGCATACCACTGAGGGATATCTGCTTACTGTCTTTGCCGTATACAATCTTTGACTTTTCGTCGTAGATTGCCAATCCGTCATATAACACAATTGGTATAGGTCCCTGGTCCTCTGTGTCCTGCTCTTGATAAACAACAACATAAGCAGTTGCCTCGTGGTCAGGAAACGGGAAAGGGCTAGCAATTACAACACCAGGCATCTGAGTCCTGTATCCTCTAAGAGATTGATTATCTCTTGCGTAGTGCTGATACCGCCGTAAGTTACATTGGCCATCTCGACTTTTGTACTGCCTGCGCTATAGCCTTTTAGCGGACTATTGATATATGGGCCATACTGCTTGATATAATCAGCCTGCAGGCAGACAGCACGGCGTATGAGCTCTTGCTGATAGGGAGATAGGTTATCAAACCCTTTGCCCTTGATGCGGCCAAAACAAAGGTGGTCGATGCTGTACTCTGCATCTTCTAAGGCCTTTGGTAAATCGTCTTGTGATATGAGGGTACCGCCGTAATCAGCGGTGTAGTATTCAGGTGTAGCGTACATGCTATTCACCTGCTTTCTTTTGTTCCTTTTCATACTCCTTGATTCTTTTCTTTAACTGCTGATTTTCTTTCTCCAAAGCAGCATATTTGTTGTACTCGATTTTCTTTTTCGGAGAGTATTCCAGCAACTTTCCATCATCCCCGTAGATGTCATAACCTTCCTCAAGATATGCTTTCTTCTGCTCTTCGGCAATGGTGTACTCTTTATTGTCTTTTAACGCCTTCATGCTTATCCCTCCGCTTCTGCATTGATGATACAGCCCTGTTTCAATAAATCATCTAACAAAGCAAACGTACCGTTAAAACGGCGATTCTGGTACAGATATTTATCTGCGCAGCGACTGTCATGTCCTGGTGTAAACGCCTTGATATAAGAGTATTTGACGCGAGATACCTGCGCCTCAGGATCAATCATAATATAATTGATTTGCTTTCCAGCAGATGCTACCTGAAACCCCTCAGTGAAGTCAAAAGCGGTCTTTAGGCGGCTTGCCGGCACAGACTTAATAGTGCTGATATCATCCAATGAGCGCACACGACGGTCAATATTCTTCGCACCACCAGATACCTCCAAGGTACGCTGGATGCCTTCTGCGTTTTTCAGTTTAGTTTTAAATGCAGGTGTACAATACATGATAACTCTCTCTAAAGGTACACCTGATTCTTCCATGGCTTCAATATTTTCATCGAAGTCAGAAAGAATATTTGCAGTCGTGATTGCTGTGTTATTGATTTTAGCACCGACACGTTTTGCCTCTGTGTATAACTTAGAGAAAGTATAACAGTCCAATTCAGGAATTGCCTGCGTTTTTTCAAAACGTGCTTGAACATTTGCCAATGAAATAATTTGATTAGTTTCATCAACATCCATAGGATCAATCGCAAACTCAATGTCACGGTCATGATCAAGCGTTTTAGTCTCAAAATCGTTACCATAAGAACCAGTATTGAATGATAAAGATTTACGGTTGTGATCTTTGTATCCGGATACTGTGATTTTAGGTAACCGAATATCTTTTGTGTTAATAATCTTAATATCCTGATTTGTGTTATACAATTCATTTGACATCAATAAATGCCCGTACATCTCAATAATACGTGGCCAAAACTGTGTTACATAATTTAATTCTGCCATTTATATGGTCCTCCTTATTTTTTCTTTACTCCGAAAATGTTGTTTAACTGATCATCGACGCCATTTCCGCTTTCACCGCCCTGATTTCCTCCACCAATCTGCTGGAATCCTCCAACCTGTGAAGTCGATTTGAAATCAGGGAATGCCTTTAATACTGTTTCGATGGCTTCCTTAATGTTGTCATCATTTAGCGCACCATCTTCTTTTGTTGCTTTTGACCGGTCTACAAGTTTGCTCAAGAATGGCACCTTTTCCGCCTGTACACCAAGCGTACCTGCCAATTCAGTAACCTTAGCGTCAATCTGTGAATTGAGAATCTGCGCTTTCAGCTGTGCATTTTCTTGTTGCATGGTTTGGATACGCTGTGCCTCTTCTTGCTGTTTTGCCGCCTGTGCCTGTTTGTACTGATTGATTGCTTCTTTTGCTTGCTCAGGGCTCAATCCTTGATCTTTAAAGTACCCTTGAAGAACTTTATCTTCCGTGCCTGTCGAACGTTTTGAAACAACTTCCGCGAGTTTGTCGTAATCAATCTGTTGCGTGGCTGTCACTTGCGCTCCTGCTTGTGTACCGGTATTGCCGCCTTCTCCGCCACTTCCGCCTTCCGCAAAAAGTTGGATGTCTAGCGGATATCTTAAATTTTCATTCATTTTTATTTCCTCCTGTTTATTCGGGTGTGCTCCCCTATCCTCTCGGACATGCATAGTTTAAAGTCATATCATGGTTGGACTTACCTAAAATGAGGTCCAAAGTATGGTAATTTCCGCTTTGGCGGGTCTTTCACATAAACCACCTCGCTTTCTGTTTTCCCACAAAAAATGCAGGCACGTTTTATTTTCAACGTCCTGCACATCAATCTTTTATCATAATACTGATCTTCCACTGTCTCAAAATAGCTATGTTTGCACATGATTTTTACCAGCTTCTTTTATTTTCTTGTGGTAGTGTGCTTGCATGCGGTATAGATCTTCGCTTTCTTCATCGTGAGTTTTATAGTATTCGTCAATCTTATGGTCCAGTTCTCTCATGATCTTCTGTTGTTCCCTATTTGCTTCTTTCATAAAACCTCCATCAAAAAAGCACCCATTATGAGTGCTACTTCATTTTCCATCCATCAACCGGATTATAAGTTCTGTCACTTAAATCCACCTTAAAAGATGTTCTTAATGATTTTTCACGTTCCTTTTGGTACATCTCAAAGATTTTTTTCTGTTCCGGCGTTGCGTTTTCTGATATTTTTTCTCTGATAAAATTACCATCATTATCATAAACATCCTCAATCAAATCAATGATTTCTAAAGGTGGTGAAAAAAGCATATTATTTCAACCTCTCTTTCAATAATTCCATAAATATAAATTTAGCCTGAGTATCTGAGTAATCAGAAAACGCTTCTGCAAAAAACTCCCCATTATTCGTCATAGATTTGTTTTTGGCATATGAGCTAAAATATCTTGCAACATTTTCATCCGTATCTGCAACGCCTAATCTTTTCAATGTTTCTTTTCTAAGCTCTGTTGCAAGTTCATTTTTCTCAAGGTCATCTATAAGTTTTTGCAAAGGCATATCACCATATGGTTTGCCATACTCAAGATGATTCTTCTGTACATAATAATCATAGTTCAGTACATGCCCCATCTCATGTCTGACTATTCCCTCTATGCCAGGCTTCTTGGTCCATTTATATTGACTGTACATCTTTTTTGTCAAGGTAGATGCATTTTCTGGTGTAAGGTTTTTATTGATGCCTAGAGTTATTTTTATGCCTTGGCTGTTGATGTCTAATTCAGCAACTGCGGTACCTTTTTCAACTAACCTTACTTCGCTGACAACACCTTTCATATGGGGGTAATCTTCATAAATCTTTGACAACACTTTATCTACTTCTAGTATAGTACGTTCATCTGCACCTTTCAACGAGGATTCGTCAAAATTTTGTAGTTTAGATGATATCTTACTATCTGTACCATAAATTTTTTCACGTCTACTTTGACGCTTAAATTCAGGATGTTTATTTAAGAAGTCACGCATTTCTTTTTGTGCAAGTCTTAATCTTGCTCTTGCTTTTTTTCTATTGCTTTCATCAACGGTACCTTCGAGGATACGCTTACGTTTTCGTATCTCACGCTCTAACTGACGTTGATGTTGCTCATTGTTGTAATTTTCTAAGGCTTTTTTATCATCTTGTGGTTGTGGAAGAGGTGTAATACCTTCAAAATAAGTTGCTAGCGTATGCCTACAATTGGGGTGCAATAGCCCTGCTTTAATAGCATCAGACAGCAACTTATACTTATTCTTGTATTTTGCTATATACTTGTCGCTAGGATGACTAAATACATCATCAATGAGCACTTGTCCTTGCCAAGGTAAACATAGCCTACAAGAGTTTGCATGAGCTGATACAAACACAAGATGCACACCTAGTTCATCACGCTTTGAACCTTCGCCAAGTAACGTCGCTCTATGGCTCGCTGTACGCAATGCCATTTCAGCATAATCCGCGATATTAACGTAGCGTATGATGTGCCCGGTCTTATCCTTATATCCTATACAGTTAATACCTTGCTCTAAAAACTTTTCAACTGTGTTGTCTATTGCCTTTCCTAATGATAAAGCCCCGCTAGACAGCTGAAACTCTGTTTTAAATATCGTCTGCCGGTACACATCATCCATCTTACGATATACTGCATGATTGGCGTTATCAAAGTCTTTTTTTGATGTTTCAATCAATGCATCCAACTTTTTCTTGTTAGTACCGAAAAACTGTGTTTCTTTTGGTGGCTTTTGATTCGGTGCCGCTGTATTTTTGCCTTCCTTTGGTATATTTAAGGTAGATTTATACCCTCTATCATAAAAATGGTTTAATACATCCTCTATGGCTTGTTTGATACGTGCTTTAAATATGTATATGATATTACTATTTTCCATCTGATACTGATGTATACTTCTTAGCTTTGCCTTTTGCCACATTTCCCAGCTAAACCCAGCTGCGTGCTCTTCCATTTTATGTTTCAAAAAATTTCTACGTAAGGATGCAATCAATTCTAGTTCCATCTCTTTATATATTTCTCTCAAAGAGTATGGATCCTTTTCTTTCTTACTCACCTATAATCATCCCCAGCTGGTACATCACCATTAAGTTCATCAAATTCATTTATTGTTGGCTCTTGTGTTTCCATCACACCATTTTCAACACGTAATCGTTTAACTTCTTCAGCTTTCCAACCATCATCTTTGCTATCACCGTACATTTCGTCCACAGATGCCTCAATAGACATAATGACCTTGCCTGGTCTTGCTTTTGCCACTGTTTCAACGGTCGCTTCAAATGACGGACTCGCATATTCACCAAAATTTACGGTTACATCAACATCATCACCGCTTGATTGCTTAGTATATTCATCGTATGCTTTAATCACACAATTAACAAGAGTTGGTAAGGTCTTTTGAATAGCCTCAATGATGATATTCCGTGTATACAGTGTTGTCTTTTCTTTTTCTCGCTGTGCTTCTGCATTATCCATCTTTTTGGTATCAATACCTAGTGTCGATGGCGATATAATACCTTGCAAACACAGATCTAGGAAGGAAATATATGATTGTAAGTAGTTTTCCGATGGTATGATAGGCTGTGTCACATCAATCTGATTTTTGCCTTTTTCCTGCATGTTTCCTTCAACCATCAAGAAACGGTCATCATATTGATTAAACTGTAACATTTGACCTGTTTCAGGATCTCTAGGAATCAGTGCGTCAGGAATGTATTGCTTTGTCCTTGCCGCTCTCACTGCATCAGCCCATTGACTAATAATCTCGTCAAGACCATCAAATGATGATGTCTTTTTGTCAAAGATACTTTCCCCTCTGTTTTCCCATTTAGTACTGTCTTTGATTTTAAACGGTATGGCCATCGCAAAGCGACCCATGACTTCATTTTCCCCGTTTTCATCCGGCAATTTATAGCCGGCGAAGGCAACGTCAATAAGTTTAGCGGTTTGAGGTATCATGTCTAATGGCAATGGATCATTTTGTCCCCACTCTGTTAAAACATTCTTTATATACCCCTTACCGTAGTGTTCATATAATACATAACGTTTCTGTGCATGTTTATATTCAGTCTTGAACACGCACTCGACAAAGCGTCCTCTCTCATATACGATTTCTACTTTATCACCAGGCACAAACTCAATGATGGGGTATTTTGATAACTTAGTATCAAAAGATATTTTAAAAGCACCATCACCAATGGACAGTGCTTCTTTAATTGCCTTACGCAATATCTCGTCAAATTTGTTATCTTTACTTATCTCGTCCCAATCTAATTGCCGGCTTGCTACATCAATACCGTTAAGATCGCGTATCACGATATCAGTAAGAACTTGAACCATCAATGAAGGTAAACCGGAGTGTATCTTACGTATCTTAATACGTGGACTAGCTGCCCAAAAGTATGAATTATCACGTGGCAGCTGTTTATAGAACTCATCCAGTTCCTCTGGATCGCCGCGCATCCATATCCTATTTTTGATTGCATTTGACTCAAAGTTAAAAGTTTCATTAAGATAATAGATGTTTTTCTGTGCCGGTGTAATGTCCAGCCATGCTCTTATCACGTTCTTTGCTTTATCATTTAGTTTCATTACCTCACTCCTTCCTATTATTGTGTTTTGATATACTTCACAAATGGCAACCATCCATACTGGCTAGCATTTATCGTGTGGTCATTTCGATCTTCTGGTTCATACTTATCTTCCTGCCAGCTGTATACCTCCAGTTCTCTGATGTGATTTATACAGTGTTCTACCACTAGGTAATCACCAAAATATATCCATTGCTGTTGCATGTGAATACGGTCAATGATCGTCGTTTCTTTCCATGCGTCATTAAATGTATAAATACATGGATGCGTACGTTTGTATTTATACAGTTCTGTCAATGTCGCCTGGTCTGCACTATCTATAAACACATTTTTAGCAAAACCCCATGTTTTACGGTTTCTATCGAGGAAATCAAGCAAACGCTTTACGACATCACTTGGGGCTAATGGTATGCTCAAGTCAGCATTGTTATAAACTTCTTCATCAAGCACAATGACTTTCCCGCATGTTGTGATACCCAAAAACAACAATGCGATTGTATCAGGACTATTAGCAGAATAAGATGTATCCACGCTTGCGCTAAAATACCGATACGTATATTTCTTAGCATCGGCTTTTGATATGACATTCTTTTTTCTGTCGAAATTAGGAAACACAAGCCCTGTGGCACGTCCACGTAAGCCAAGTATCTTATTTTTATACATTTTTGTTCCTGGTGCCACTGCTTTTTTCTTACGTTCTATCACTTCCTGCGACAGTGCCGCATTATCGTTAAAGTTAAAGTACCAATGTACCCATCCTTTCTCTGCTGGCTGATTGAGCATGTCTAGCAGTTCTTCCGGATAATCTTTGCGATATCTTTTCAACGGTCTCGCTCTGTTAAGAAATTCATCGTATACGGGAAGAGATGGGTCGTCTGGGTTTGATGTTGTCATCATGTAAACACAACGGTGCGATATCTCACGAAGGAACTCCATATCAGCAATGTTTACCTCATCCACATACACACATCCTACCTGACCACCTAGAACCTTTTGCCATCGCTTTTTGTTATCATATCCGCATATGTAAATGATTTTGATTCCTTTGTTTGTCTGATATTCAATATGAGGCAGTCTGATTTTACGTTTACCAGATGGATAATACTCAGCGACACCATCAAACTGATCTAACAACATTCGCTCACCGTTTATGACGTTCTTTTCCACTGTGCCTAAATCAGCACCAGCTATTACGTGAAACCTTATATCACTATTTGCAACCTTACACATGAATTTAAAGATGCCAACTGTTGTTTTACCACAAGCAGTCACACCCTCTAGAAATTCTCGCTCTGTATCTAAACGAAGGAAATCTTTGAACTTAGGTGATAATAGTAACATTGGTTGTGTCATACCTCTTCATCTCCTAGCGGTTGCATTTGATCCACAATACCAGTGATAGCGTCCATTTTCGATTGCACAACGTCTTCTCCGGTATCATTTTCTTTGTTGGCTTGCTGCTCTTCCAGTTTAAGACGCTTCTTCTCAATTTTGGTTTTCTCACGTTCTGCTTCTGTCATTGCAATGTTACCAGTGATAGATGCTATAAACTTCATTGCTTCGATATTTCCACTCATAGCCTTTTGCATAGCTGCTACCATTAGTAGCATTTGATTGTCAGCATCTTCCGGATCAATACTAAACTGCTTTTCTAGTTTATTTTTAGTTTCATCACTTACTGGCATTGATAAGAGTAAGTTCATAGCCTGCTTCATAGTCTTTTTACGCCGTCTAGCAGCTCCCGATGCCTTACCACCTTTTGATGTCAATTTTCTTTGTTCACTCTTTGTTCGCTCAGACATTGGTATTAAGTTCTGTTCATTGGCCATTCACCTCACTCCTTTAACATTTAAGCTTTTTACATACCTCTTCCAAACCAATGATTAACATCTTTATTAAGCCTTTTTTGCGCTCTTTCGTATGTCTGAGATGTTACTTCCCATTCTTTTCTTCCCTTTAGTTTTGGCTTTGGTGTAGATTTTGGTTTGTTGTTCGCTTTCTTATCATCTATTTCATTCATTTCCTTTTTTAATGCTCTGTATTTTCTTTGATAATCATAGTATTTCTTAGATTTACTTTGTTTATCTGCTCCTGTATAAGCGGGTGTTGCATATTGTGCATATTCACGCATTTTATTACTAACATTTTCGATTTGCTTCTGCAAACTCTTTGTTGTTGAATTGTTGCTTTTATAAGAAATGGATTTGCTGCTACTTGCTCCACGTCCTCCCATGATTTCACTTCCTTTTATGTATAAAAAAAGCAACCAAACTTAATTGATTGCATGTTATTGATAATTAGATAGAGTTCATGAGTTGCACATGAATCTCAGTATAACCTTTCGGTATAACCTGCGTTTTCCTTCTTAAACTAATCTCTATCTATTTCTATTATGCCACGTTTTGATAACTCTTCCAATCATCTTTATCTCTTTTGGAGATGGATTTGATGTTCCATGTTCATAATGTAAATAACCTTTATGTGTATGTGGTATAACGTATTTACCTTTTATCTTATGTGGCTTACCAACTATATCTATCTGTTTGTTACGTTTTCCTACATTATCATAATATGTAATTGACTTTGGCATGTTATCTTTACCTAACGTAACATACACTCTTCCTTTTGTCATTGTTTCCATTGGAGCGTTTATTGATGTGCTTTCATTTTGCTTAATAAACTTTATATTTCCAGATTGATATGATGTATTGTATTCAGTTCCATACTTCTTGCCACTTTTAGAAATACCACTACTTGCTCCTCTACCGCCCATTAAGTCACTTCCTTTGTTGCTTTCATTCTTTCAGTTACTTTATTATCATAATATCTTACTTTGATATCACCGTAATCATAATCAAGCTTACCACCATACACTAATATTACTGACGGTTTAATGTGTTCTATCATTGCATCCATTCCCGCTTTCCAAACACTTAAAGCATATGGATTTTGTTTTACTCCAATAGTAGATACAGTTACAATGCTTTCTTCTGGTATTCCATCAAATGCGAATGAAAATGTTTCTTCTTCAGCCCATGAAACTGTAGGTATTACTTTTATGCCGTTACGTTGCCAGTAATTTCCTAACATACGGCTTCTATATACATTCCATATCTTCATAGCCATTGGCATATCCATATACAGCGAAAAATCAGGACTAAAAACACATTGATATTCACGCATCACATCAAGATATTTATCAGGATCATTCCACAATCTTTCAAATTGATAGTCATCTACATACATGTGTATACCAACTTCTTTATTATCGCTCGATAACATATAATTCATACCTAATAGATCATCCGGTATTACATTATCGTTTTTAATGATTGGCATTTGAAAGAATCCAGCTGCATCATTTTCATCAAACAACTCTAGATTATATGCCTTATTTGTTCTTTCGCGTTCGTTTTCCTTATTTTCTTGTTCTTCGTCTTCTTCAAGAAAAGATAAGTCAAATCCAAAGTCTGACATATCTATATTTTGAATGCTTATCAATTCATCATTCAAAATATCACAATCGAATCCGCTACTTAATGTAGTTTGATTGTGTACTAATGTATACGCTTTACGTTGTTCATCTGTTAACTGATCAAGCTTAATACAAGGCACTTCTTTCATGCCTATAAGTTTTGCAGCTTCATATCTTCCGTGACCTTCAACAATTGTATCGTGCCATATGCCGATAGGATCATTGAATCCAAAACTTTCTATACTGTTTGCTATTTCCTGTATTTGCTTTGATGTATGTATTTTTGCGTTTTTATCGTAAGGCTTCAAAAATTCAAGTGGTATATATTCAATTTCCATTTTTATCTCCATGATGCCTTTAACCATTCGCATGCCTTAATGCATCCCGGTCTTTTTTTGGGGCAATTCAAACAGACAATGCTATTCACTTCCATATTTCTTCCTCCTATTTCTATACCAATGCTGCCATATTAAATAAGCGCCACACAGATGTTTGCATGGCACTTTGTTTATACATTTCTTGTCACTACAAGGGCATTTCATTCTTCATACCTCCAGCAATCACCTTTGTTTAACAACTGAAACTCTTTTTCATCAATATCATAAACACTTTCTTTGCATTCATCGTTTACACATTTCTGTATTTTAATTAACCATCTTTCTTCATGATAGATGGGTGTCATTGTTATTACAGTTGATTTACCTACTATGTGTGTTACTGGTATTATCGATGTATATGCCTTCTTATGCTGCTTTTCGATTATGATTCCTTCTGATACTGAATGCCCACAACCACATAAGAAAAAAAGCAATATGATAATTGCTACTTGTTTGATATATTTCATTATTATCATTCCTTTCTAGATAAAAGAAAAGCACCTAACTAAATAGATGCTTAATTTCCTTTTTTTTATTTGTGTGGCGCTTTTGTTAGCCCGGTGAAGTGCCTAAACACCAATTGCAAAGGGGATGGTGTGGTGGGGAACGATGTTTTATTGCCTTTCCTCCGAACTTCCACATTACCATTATAGCATGTCAAATCACGTCACGTAGTGGACAATTTCACAAAATATTGCTATTTCTAGAGCAAATTTGACTAATAGCTCGTTCCGCATATTTTTTTACAGTATCTTCTTCTATCTTTAATTCGTTACCCACCTGTTTAGCGTTTTTGCACCGACGTTTCATGACATATTCTTTTGTTACATCATAATACTTACCATTTAACACACTGATTAATCTATCTATTTTATCGAGTTTTTGTTCAAATTCTTTTTGCTTTTCTTCTAATTCAAAAAGTTTATCCGAATAACGTTGTTGAGGGCTTTTTCCATCTGACCATCCATCAGGCATTTGTATGATACTTCCACCAGTAGAGCACCCTAATGACATACATTCTTTTTCTAGTTCATGCCATTTATACAAATATAAATAATAACTCTTCAACTCTCCTTTTACATAGTCTTTCAAACTTTCATCTACATCAATTAATGGCGGATATTCTTCTCTCCAGTTCATTTAATTCTCCACAATCCATTTTCCAAATTTTCGTAAAGTCCTTCCACAACCCCATCGTAGATTATTCTTCCAGCGCTCGTTATTCTGTATGCTTTTACTTGACGATTGCTATGATCAGCCTTGTACATACCAATCAATCCAACAACTTCAAAATATTGATTTTCTTGCATTTTTTTAAAATTCTTTTTCATTTCCTGCACCACTCTTTCCAAGTATAAAAATGGTAATGCCCATATTATTGACCTTCTTTCTTTTTTTTCTTGAATAATTCATCCTCTATTTTTTTAGCAAACTCCACCCCAATACTTAATTTTATGGTTAGCGCACCGATGTCTTTGTATAGTTCATCATTTATACATTTTTCTAAAACATCGTCTATAACCTTTTCATAATCATTTTTGGTAATTTTTATTGTGGTTTGTGATTTCATTTCCTACCTTCTTCCAATATTCATAGTCAAGCGGTTTTTCATCTCTACCGCCCCTCGCACATCCCATTATGACTGCGCCAACAATCAAACCTAGCATCACGCATAATATATAACCTACCATTTTATTACCACCTTCATCTTTTGTTTTTTTCTCTGTCTTCTTTATCTTTTATTAGATATGCAAGTAATATAAAAAGTATATTAAGTATTATAAATATTAGTATTAACATCATGTCATTTTGCATTTTCTATTACCTCTCTTAAGTAATTAAATGGATTATTCTCATCTTTTGCGATTTCGTCTTTATAATAACAATCATAACAATCGTGTATCCACGCTAAAGCATTTTTAACCTTAGTATCTTTTAATTTAGACAACATTTCAAATTCTTTAGCATGAGAATTTTTATTTCCCCACGAGTATCTGTTCATCATGAGAAAAGCATCGTATTCATTCTGTAAGTTATTTACCGATTTTAATAATTCTTCTTTATTCATCTTCATCACTCCAATCTATGGCTTGCCCACATCTGTTACAACAAATGTTTTCATATGGGTGGTTCTTTTCCGTTACTCTTGATAATTGTATATCACGACAATTAGGGCAAACATATTTGATATATGGTTTTTCTCCTTCCTTTTCGTAGTGTTTAGCTAGTATTTTTTAGGTGTTTCCTTATCAACTAATTCTTGCAAGGTATCAATCCATCCATAAAAATCTTCATCAGTTTCTATTCGCGTGCCCGTGATATTTTCAATATTTTCTTTTAAACCATCTAATGCTTCTTGATATTTATTCATTTATTTCTCCCTTTCCGCTAATAGCACACTCTGTGCATGCAGCTTTATCTACCATACCTGCTTTTTTCGCCCATCTTAATTGAGGAGTTTCCCAACATTCATGGCCGCACACCGGGCATATTGTCTTTACCCATTGCTTGTTCGAAGGCTTTGGAATATTCTTCACCAATGGCATACAGGCCGTTCCTAATTTATTCATTTTCTTCACCCCAATCTAATGCTTCTTGATATTTTTTCACCTTGTATCTATCTCCTTTGTGCTAATATATCCTTTCTTCGCACATCAAATTCAATACCTCTTTAGTATTAGTATAATAAATCTTAATATCGGTAGTGTAACATCCATTCTGTTCCGAATAACATGGAACAAAAAACATGTTATTTGGATTACCGAATCTGAATCCTGAACCTTTATTGTAATCATCAGAACCTTTTACTACCTCAAATACAAGGTTCTCGTCAAATTCAGTTTCCATCGCAAGCGTATCCTCTAAAGAATTAAAATCAGCAAAGTTGTATTCACAACATTCTTGTACGTGATCATATGTAATTTTATTGCCATTGCTAAACACTATAGCTTCATCTGTAACCTGTATTATTTTCATTTTCATCTTTTCCTCCTTTAAAATGGTAAATCATCCTCTTGCAATCTAAAATCACTTTCATTGGCATCATGTTCAGTGCCTTGATTACCTGCATCATAACTTGGTGTATTAGCAGCTGTTCCGTTCGTTCCTTTAGGTTCTAAGAACTGTACTGCATCCGCAACCACTTCCGTTACATATACTCGTTTGCCGCTTTGGTCGTCAAAGCTGCGTGTCTGTATCCTTCCTTCTACACCAACTAAGCTGCCTTTGTGCGTGTACTGTGCTGTGTTGTCTGCAACTTTATTCCAACATACACAGTTGATAAAATCAGCTGTAGGCTGTCCTTCTGCTTTCACTCTGCGATCACATGCTACTGTAAAGGATGTAACACTGGCACCTGATTGTGTTTTGCGTAATACAGGATCTTTCGTCATGCGGCCGACTAAAATGACACGATTGATCATATTTTGTATTCCTTTCTTAAGTTTTTATTAAAACACCTTCCAGACAACATCACATATCC
The DNA here is from genome assembly GCF_004341945.1 of Longicatena caecimuris. Taxonomy (GTDB): domain Bacteria; phylum Bacillota_I; class Bacilli_A; order Erysipelotrichales; family Erysipelotrichaceae; genus Longicatena; species Longicatena caecimuris. The sequence goes on along the minus strand of NZ_SMBP01000009.1, from coordinate 14,346 downwards.
AGGCTGTAAATAAGTATCATCAGCAAATACATCATCAACTGTCTGTAATATTTCTACACCGGTATATTTGTCATCACACCATTCTCTTAATCGCAACAGATCTCCAACTTCAAATTCACGATCATTTTTTCTGATTTCCCAAGGTTTGATACCAATAATTTTCTTTTTCATATGTTTAGGTTCAATTTTTAAATCATGTATTTTCATTCTTCATCACTCTCTTTCATTGCTTCGTCTTTACTAATTTTCTCGAACTCATATCCACACACCACATTGTTCTTCTTTGTTTAATTCTTTAAATTTAAAATACAATGTGTCTTTACTTCCAGTAACTACCAATCCGCGTCCAACTCTAGCACCAATACCGCCCATACCACTTAATTCGTATTTCCATTGAAAAGGTTTTTGCCATGAATGCTTTTTAGGTTTGTCGTTTGATCTATACTCCCAGCTATTTTTATATTTGCTGATAATACTTTCTAAATTATGATAGATATATCGCAATTCATTTTCTGTCACATCATCTTTGCAATTTATTTGAATATTCATTTTTATTCACTCTCTTTCATAAATACAAACCAATATGTCTTATTTCCTTTACCTCTGTCACCAAATATAGGATTTTGACCTATTGCATCAAATAATTCTTTTTGCTTTATATCCGTTTCATTCCATTTGAATACTAATGTTCCGTATGGTTTTAACACTCTCATACATTCATCAAAACCTTGTTTCAAATATGGCTTCCATTCTTTTGGAAGTTTCCCATATTTTTTTGCCAACCATGATTTATCGCCAACTTTTACAAGATGCGGTGGATCAAACACAACCATGTCATATGTATTTTCAGGAACAGGAAGGCATCTAAAATCCCATTTTGTATCTGGTTCTATCTTGAGCATCCTTCCATCACAAAGCGGTTCTTCTAATTTTCTGATGTCATTGAAGTGCACAAGGGGATTATTTTTATTGAAGTAAAACATTCTACTTCCACAACATACGTCTAAGATGTGTTTATTCATAAATAATCCTCAATCCAACCGTTTTGGCATATAGCCATTCAAGCATTGCTCCTTCACTTTCTGCCCAACCATGTATCATATAAATGGCATCGCATTGCATGAGTTGCTTCAGCCCTTCGTCTATGTACCATTTGTATTCGTTTCCTTCCGGCTTAACTGGATTGATTGCATCAAAACCTAGCGATTGTAATTGTTTTTCTGCATTTTTAAACTGTTCTTTATACCTTGGGTTATTGGTTAAGCTACCTGCTATATATATTTTCATTGTTTTAGCTCACTTTCTTATAACGAAACCTTAATTGGTTGCAATCCTACAACGAAACCTTATTGGGTTGCGTTCTTTTACCATCCATTTAATCTAAACTTGTTTTCCCATTTACGAACAAAATTGGATATATCTTTATCGGGAACTCCATTATGTGGTGCACGTACTTGTATAACTTTTTTATTCCGTACCTCTATTGTTGCTAGAGGTTGAGAAGGATTTTCATTATTTCTAACAGAATAAATAATGCAATTTCCTCTCGCCACTCTTTCTGCGTAACTTCCAACACAGTGATGCATTTGTTTTCCTTCTTTGATTAAATCATCAGGTGTTGTTAATACTACAATTTTATATGTATCATCACTTATGCATAATTTAGAAGCCTTTTTAGTCATCTCCAACATCATTTTGGCTAGTTCTTTTGATTTTTTTGTTTTAATCCTATTTGATAATTCTTCGTGCATCGCTCCAAAATCTTCAGGAAATAGATATTTATTTTCATCAGGTAATCCTAACTCTTCTTTCATTCGCATATGATCAGCATACATATCAATGTCAATATCTTGAGCTGTTAAATATCTAATTAACTTGGCACTAAATTCTAATTGACATTTACTTTTTTTAAAATCATATGCCTTTTTTGCCTCTTTCACCGAAAATTTATATTTCAAACATTGTTCTCTTACTTTTCGGTATGCTCTTAAATTGATTCCTGCCTGTAAATAATGTAATTCTTGTTTCGTTATTCCAAGCATTGCAATGCCTTTTTTACTCCAACGAATTGGTGTTAAATCATATGTTAAGTGAGATAGTCCCATTTTTAACAGCATCTCTAATTGAGGGTGTTTTTCATATTTCAGTAAGTATTCAAACATGTGATTATATTCTTTGTCTTCTGTCGGAAAAAGATTATATGCGCAGTATTTATGGATACTCTTGTTTAAATACTTAAAAGGATCATTATATTCATAGAAGCTGATTATATCTCGTCCACTCCAGTTATCGCGTATTCCATACAACTGATAGCTATTAATATTAGACATCATCCAACCCTTTTCATCTTCTCCTGTCCACACCTTAAATCCCACGAACGTACTATTATATACACGCTGTGTGATTTTAATACTCATTCCTGCTACTTGCCTTTGAACTTCAAACAACACTCGCGTAATTTTTTTATATTTCATTTTTTCTTCAAAATAGAACACTCTGGACAATAGCCTTTTATGCCATAAGCTGTATACGACTATATAATTTGCATTTACAATTCTTGCTTTTTTGCTTGCATAATCATCCTCATATGTCCAAAATCGCTTAAATGTGTCAACTGTATATGTCCGTAACTTCGCTGCTTTTAAAAGTTCTATTTCTTTGTATTCTTTTTTCTTTTCCATGATACACCTCTAAAATAAGCTAATTTGACCTTCCACAGGGTCTGTTTTCTTTTTGCGGGTATTTGTTACTTTTTCTTTCTTTGATAGCTTAGGAGTGTCTGATGGCTGTGTCTTGATGATTTTAGGTTGCTCTTGTTCGTGTGATATCACTTTGGTAATATTGGTAGTCTTTATTTTGATATCATCCTCATCGTAATAATGCACTGCCCATCCGAATACAGTATCATCATCTATACATGCACAATTACTTTTTGCTTGTTTTTTTGCTTCATTAATGATGTATTGGAAACATTCATTTAGCGATTTATTTTCTTTATGCAAAATTTTTTCAAAAGATGGATCAGATTTTGCTCTTTCTTCAAGATATTTTCCAATACGTATAACAGCCGGATTCTTTTCCTTTATCAATTCTTCCGCAAACATCATTTCACCTCCAATTTACATCCTACTGATATCAATGATGCTAATAGTATATCGGCAGGCATGTATGATCTACCACTCAGATAATTGCACATAGTTACATAACTACAACCAACCATCTTAGATAATGTTCTAGTAGATATATCATTCTTATCTTTCTTTTGGATGATAATATCTATTACCTGATTATAGGTAGTCATGATAAGTCATGCAGCGTAAATATATCTTTCAACGCTGTTTCGACCTCATCCGGCATTTCTTCTGGTGCAAGCATGTAATTGATCATTTCTTGCTCGCATACATGTGCTGTTTTATTTACTTCTTTTGTTAATTCGCTCAATGTGATACCTTGCGCTTTCATGCGCTTACACATGAGCTCATACGTTCTTTGTTTCATTGCTGCTCTCCTTTCAGCTTTTCCATCATGGATCTTATTTTATCGTCATCTACCATGCAGCTTATTCCTGTTTCCACATAATCTTGATTCTCATACCATTCGGGTAATGTCTTTGGCTTTGATACATATTGATGTCCTTTATCCTGTTCTCTAGATAGCCACCCGTTTATAAATCTAGATATACCTCTACGTGTTTTTCTTTTCTGTGGATTCGCATTAAGCCATCCTTTCATCTTTCTCAACTCTTGCACTACGTCTACGGCTGGATATAACTCTTGCCATTCATGCACCTGTATTCTATCTACACCGTATTCGCTTTTGTCATTAAGAGTCAGCGTTATGATTGGGGATTCCTGCGTCGTGTCAGAGGTTTTAGCTCTGACAGAAGTATTATTTATATCTTTATGTATATCTATCTCTATATCTATATCTCCGTTGCATTTTGTTGCATCGTGTTGCAACAGTGTTGCGTTTGTGTTGCATTGCAACGATTTCGATGTCCTACTCTTTCTTGACCGTATGGTGCTAGCTGTTTCTGAACCAATTGCATTTATGGTTTCCGGTAGAGAAAATTCATCATCTTTTCCTTCGATTAGCAAACCTTGTTGAGTTAAATACATAACAGTCATTTGAATATCTTCTTCTTTCTCATCAATGTTCAATGCCAACTCATTTACAAAATCATCTTCAATTCCTTCATACACCAATTTTCCGCCATTCTGTAAGCTTAATAATTGCATCTTTAGATAAATGATTGTATAAGTATCACCACCAGCCATACGTCTTAATTTTTTGATACGTGGCTGCTTAAAGAAGTTCTCCTTTAACTGCAACCAGTAATAGCGTTTGTTTTCTGCCAAATTACCACCTCAATCTGTTAATTTTCCGTTACAAAAATCTCACTTTTGCTGTTGTCAATCTCAATGCGAGTTTCATTCGTACCAGCACTCGCGTTGCTTATTTCAATGCTTATCGTATACTCTTTGAGCAAATTTTCTGGCACACATTGCTCTACGATATTTTTCATTTCTTCCCACTTCATGTCTACACCTCCTACAATTCTGCAAACTCCTTTTTCTTCCACTCTAATTCAGCTATTAATATTTCCCGTAACATCGCATCAATTTCCTCTGTTGTGTAATGACCGCGATCGTTATGATAGCCATTCTCACCATTCCAAATATAAAATATTTTGCTCTCTAGCATTCTCTTAATCTTACGGATTTCTCCGTCCAATTCCATCGCCTTGTCTAAAGTTCTCTTATCCATATTTCACGTCTCCTTTATATAGATGTCGTATTTTTCTGCCATCATTCGCTTTTTTAGTCGGTATACGGGAGTTTTTACACCCTTAGCATCCTCCACTACCAGTTGACCGTTTCGGTCGTTATACGTAAAGTCTGCTATGTATCTAATCGGCATACCATAATTGCTCTTTGGTATCAACTCAAACGGTACCTGCAAGCGGAGATTGGTTATTTCCCCTGCCTGCTCTAGTAACCATAATTCTCGATAACGTGATGCCTCATGCTTGCTGTCAAATGTGATGCCATCTATCTCTGTTTTAACAGCTCCATATTTGCTCTTTCTAGGCTTTATGGGCGGTGTTTGTGTTGATACATACTTGCGTCCGTTTGGATAGTTAATCATACTAACATGTCACGATAATAAACTGTATCTATGCCTAATTGCTCGGCATACCATAGGGTTTTATCTATCAACTTTCCCATCTCTTCTTTGTTCATTTTGCTAGAGCCTATAAACACCTTGCACCGTGCCCATCTGGTACCGTTCTCGCGGTTTTCATAACCGAGTACCTGTAATGCCCTCACCTCTTGTTTTAGTGTTTCTAATGCATCTGCAAGGCATGTAATGTACTCAAACTTAGCGTTAGCTAGTGACAGCAATATGCAATACATTTCCCAATCATCATTACTAGATGCGTTTGGGTTCTGTGTTATCTCATGGATCAGCGCCCAAAGATAATTATTTTGATTGATGCTGCGTTTGTTTTTGACCTCAGCAATCTCTAAGGTGTATGGCTTTTTTTGTAAGTCTTGGCAGTATCGTTTGTAATGATAGTTAGAAACTTCAAACGTTACTTCAAGGTTTCCATCCTCATTGATTGCTTTGCGTAGATAATTAGCTACTATCTTTGTTTTTGCCATAAAAACCTCATAAATAATTACGATGAAATACCATCATAAACATATCGTGTCCATATAATGCCTCAAATCGTTCTTGACACTCTCTCTTTAGACGTAAGTCCAAATCTTTATCGAAATGTACACCATAATCTGACATGTTATGATATTCAGCTGTTAAGTAAACCCAACATCCCCATTTTTCAGACTTCTTACGGTTTGCTGTGCCATAAAATATATGATGCTTATGCAGGTTTATACGGGAGTGCGTAATATAGCACTCCTTATCAGTTTGCATTATTGATTTAACCATTATCCTTTACCACCAGTTAGTGTTGCAATCATTTCTCGATATGTATTTACTAATGATTTTAAATCATCAATATCAAGCTTTTCTAAATCTTGTGTGATAACTTCGGCTTTTGCACAAATATATTTATCTGTCTTAGGGTTATGCACATCTTTTCCTAATTCTTTAAGTTTTGTTCTTAACTTACTCCACTCAGCACTTAGATCATTTAAAGTTTCTTCTTTACTTTTTTGTGATCTAGCATCAACTGCATTATTTTCTAATTTATCGGGTTCTGTAATTTCATATGCAATCATATATAAATACCTACGTTGATATGTTTCTACTGCTCCTAAATTTTGAATTTCATGACACGCAGGAAGTTTTGCTCCGGCCATAGGTGATGTTATTACGATTTTATCTTCTTCATCATCCAGATTTATGATAGTTAGATATGCCAACTCTCTATCAAATGATACAATAGTAAAAATTCCTAAATCTTTATTTATTTCATTTATTTTTGGTATTATGTCACTTAATTCAAAATAATTGTATTTAGAGTGGTCATTCTTGCCTGACTGTTTCAAATCAGATAAAAGTAAGCGTGCTTCTATCATTTTTTTGTTTAAAGATAAGTTATTAAAACTTTCTTTAGTTTTCTCGCCGCCTACAATATCTTGTATTGACACTTTATCCATTCAGTTCAACCTCCGTTACTTTAATACCGTTAAATTCTGCAGCCGCAATCATTTCAGATATGTAATTGCTATCGCCCTCAAACAGATAACAAACTTTTACAGGAACACTTACTTTCTTTGGTTCAGACTTGGGATGTGGTTTCACTTGCTCCCATAGTGGTGTTCTGATACTTTCGATACGGTCTGTTCGCTTCTTTAGCTCTGTTCTAAACGCTTTGATTTCAGCAGTGGCTTCCTTTTCCGTTTTGATCCCTGCGTCTGACAAGGCTTTTTTGACCTTGTTGAGTTCAGCGCAGATTGATTTGATATCTTTCTTGTTTTCGTCAGTAGCAAACAGATTCTTATAGCGTTTTTCAAGCTCATCAATCTCTAAATCGGTTTTCGTAAAATCACAGTCGCATTTTGCTGGCACGACTAATGTTGTAGGTTTTGTTAATTCGTTCATTTATTTTCCCTCCTTATTTAAATGCTTGATGTATCCAGTCAATGCCTTTAACTTTTCATTTGCCATTTTTTCATCTAGATAAATGATATATGATTCAATGGCGACTTTATTATTTGTCCATCCATTTAAATGAATATCTACCCAAATCGATTGCACGTGAGGTGAATACTTAACAAAAATATCATGTTTCTTACATTCGTATGCAACTTGCATAAGCTCTCCTAATAATTCAGCTGTTGTTTTCATCTTCTATCCTTTCTCTCCACTCTTGCTCATCATGGAGTGCTTTGATATCTGCTAATTCTTCTAGCGTCAAGTCTTCGTCGTTGTAATACTCATCCGGTCCTTTAGCTGGCATAATGTCACCTTAGCGTGAAGTACAGCTCTACTGCTCCTATATAAGCTAGTAGCAGTACGATCATTCGCCACGCTATGCCATAGGTGATTTGTAGCCATAATTTAAATCTCTTCATGATGATTCCTCATTTAATTTCTTGATTTCTATTTTTTGGTCGAAATCAGGATACCAATTAGAGATAAATTCGACTGCTTCATCATATTTAATGAAGGGTATTTCTGCACGTTGAGAAATACTGAATTTCTCAAACACTTTATGATTCAGACTTGAATATAATTTCTTGCTTACTTTTTTATATGCCTGTGTATCTTTACCACCGCATGCTTTAATGACTAATTCATTAATCATTTTTGTTAATTCTTTCTTTTGTAAAGGACTTATGTATTTTGTTTCCTCTAACGCTTTAATACGTTCATCATGTTGCACTAACTTTTTATCCTGCATGATTATTGCTTGAAGTTCCGGAGAAATTCCATTCAACAATGTTTGTTCCATTTCTTCAAAACGTTTAACATATAAAGCGGTGAATATTGTTCCTTTTGCTCCGGTTAGCTTATTGGCTATCATGTCACAACCTTTTTTGGTAATGTTGTAACATGGGCGCTCTTGGTGATTTGCATCATAGTATGTGCTTTCAATGAAGAAATCGCCGTGGGGAATTTCACCCTCGGCTAAATAATTGATATATTGACGAATTGTTTTTAATAATTCGTTATGTTGCCTTTCAATCATCTCTGCTACTTCCATACTGGTAATAGTATTTTGATGATTAAACTTTTGTAATTCCATTTGTTATCTCCTTTCAGATAGATATGTGATATGATTATGTAATAAAGAAAGGGTAGATAAAATGAAATTAAATCCTGATTGCGTTCGTTCTGTATTGCTATATTTAGAAGAAAATCAACTTATGGATGATAAAGGACTGATAAATCCTATTTATTCATCAAAATTGCCTGATAAACTTACCAAATACAAAAAATCTGATGTGTTATATAGCATTAAACAATTAGATGAATATGGCTATATAGAAACACGCCAATTTGATACTGTTAATTATTCTTCTGCTATTTTAGACATTACTCCATATGGTCATGAATTTTTAAAAAATATCCACAATGATACAACATGGAATAAAACTAAAGAAATAGCCAAACAAGTTGGTTCTACTTCTTTAAATGCCTTAGCAAACATAGCTTCATCTGTTGTCGCCAGTCTTATTACTGCCGCCATACAAAGTCAATTGTGATTCTATTGCTTTTTTTGCAGAATCGTCCACAATTATTTTAATTTCATCATAGTTTTTTAATAATATTTGTTTGTTAGAAAAATTCCCTCCCGATAAGCAAATGATGCGCGTTATCAATACAGGTAATTCAACATTTAACAAATATTCTTTTTCTTGAGCATAATTCTTCATATCTTTACTCCCTTGCTTTTTACCGTTGATTCCCTTATAATTTATATGAACTTATATATAAGGGTTCGACGTTAGACACTCACTTGTTTTCCAGACGACGGAGTGTCTTTTATTTTGCGTTCTTGATTTGCCATGCGTGTGATATCACTCTCATTTATTCCAGTAAGTTGTAATAGATGCTTGTAATATATCTTGCCTTCTAGGTTTGTCTTACCTTCATCAATGCATTTTTGCCTGCACGCCTCAAATAAACTATTTGCTTTTTTATTGCCCCAATGCATGAAGTTTCTAACATCTGTTTTTGTTAAATAAATCTTATGCAATATCATTTCGCGCTCGATATTGATATCGTTTCGATATTTTTGCCTCATGTTTTCAACTCCTTATGTTGCATTCATAAAACGGTTGTATCATAAAACGGTTGTATTCTTTATCGTTTTGATAATCGCTTGTAAAATTACCATCAATTTCAATCACGATTTTTGTACCTTCATAATCTGTTTTACTTGCAACAGATATAACATCTTTTATCTCATTACCATTAACAAACAGCCTGCCATTTTTGTTTAAATATACTTCATTCATAATTTCACTCTCCTTTCATAACAAATCTTTGATATCTACGCCAAAGTAATTGGCTAAGATTTTGAGCTTATCGGCTTTAGGATTGCTACGGCCATTCTTCCAATCGCTCAATGTGGATGTTGGTATGCCTGTATCCTTGGATACTCGATAAGGTGTAATACCTCTATCTTTTATTAAAGCCTCAAACTTTTCGTACAAAACGTTCACCTCCTTTAACTAAACCTATTGTAACTATTACGGAAATGTGATATATTTTATGTGTCAAATAAAAATCTATATCTCATATCGCTTAGTTACCTAGGATTTACTAGGTACGTGTATATACTATCACGCGTATGCTAGTTATGTCAAGGTGTTTTAGCTATGTTTTCCGAGATATTTCAAAAAGTGAGGTAACCTATGTATGAAATATTTGAAAAACTGTTAAAAGAACGTGGTATCACAGCATATCGTGTCTCCAAAGATACTGGCATACCAACATCTTCTTTAACTGATTGGAAGAAAAAAAGAAGCAAACCAAAATTCAAAAACATGAAAATATTAGCTGATTATTTTAACGTACCTATTAGTTATCTATTAGGTGAAGAAAATGAGAAAGTAATTGACAAGCCAGAAAAAAAAGAGCATCAAATACAGATGCCTTTATTTGCCCGCCTATCATGTGGTACAGGTGGTTTTGTGGATGAAGATATTATTGAATATATATCTTTACCGGATACCATCCTAAAACCTAATAAAGAATACTTTGCCAATTACGCAAAAGGTGATAGTATGATAGGTGCAGGAATAAATGACGGCGACTTGTTAGTATTTGAAAAAACTAACGTGCTTGATAACGGCAGTATCGGAGCGTTTTGCATCGATAATGAAGAGGCCGTATGTAAAAGGATTAGAAAATCCGAGCAAGGCTTAATCATGTTATTGCCAGCCAACGAAAAATATGACCCAATTATCGTTGATGTAGAAAATACATGCTTTAGAATAGTTGGCAAATTAGCATTAGTTATTAGTAAAAGGTAAATACGTATTTACATATCAAGGAGGAAGAAAGTTATGGGTATTTTTGATGTAAATGCTAAGCTCAAAAAGAAAGCTGAAAGTGTTGCAAATTTTAAAAATGAAGTAAAAGAAAACGGGCTTGGAACAGTCACTAAAGACAGGGTTAAAGGTGTTAAAAACAGTATTAACGATTCGATCGAAGCTAAAAAAGCTGATGCTGAATTAGCCCAGCAAAAGAAAGAAGAATTTAAAGTTAACCAAGAAGAACTTCGAAAAGTGTTTGTTTCTACTCAAAAAATGGGAGATATTGAAATTGATGAAGTAAATAAACTTCTTAAGTTCAATAATGCTAGTTCGAACATAAAGAAAAACAACGCTATGAAATTACTCGGTAAGGGTGTTTTAGCGATGTACACGTTAGGTGCATCTATCGCGGTTGAAATGGCCTTAAAGCCTGGTGATATAATTTTTAGATATGACGAAATTAGAGATTATAACTTACTTGAAAATGATGTATCAGTGGAAAGTGGAGGATTAGGAAGAGCTATTGCCGGTGATGTTTTAGCCGGACCAGTAGGTGGCTTATTTGGAAGTTTAACAGCAAAGCGAAAAACTAGGAAATCTATAGATATGATGGCATTACAGATTAGTACAACTAACTTCTGTTTTCCAAGTATAATGATTTCATACCTTACTAATGAAACCAAAACAAAAAGCACTAGATACACAAATGCTTTGAGCCAAGCTAGAAATACTATAGCATGCTTGAATTTGATTTTTTCTCAATGTGATAACAGTGAAACTCAGCAGATACAACAAAACAGTAATGATCCTTATGAAGAATTAAAGAAAGCAAAAGAATTGTTAGATATGGGAATCATATCCCAAGAAGAATTTGAAGTTAAAAAGAAACAATTATTAGAATTATAAAAAAAAACACCCACCGGCGGCATCCAGTGAGTGTCTACAGAAAAATGTGACTTGCTGAGTCTACACTTTTTCTGTACCCATTTTACCATAAAAAGGAGGGTATGACAATGGCTGTTAAAAAAGATGAACGAATGGTCAGAAATAAAAAGAATAAAGATAAGATGGTTAAAAAGGTGACATACAAATGCGAAGGAAGTTATGTTGACTTGAATGGTATATCGCACCGTTATCACAAAAGAGGGTTTTCTACAGCAGAAGAAGCAAAAGAATGGGAACATACTTTTTTGCTAAAAGCTAAAACAGAAATTGATAATGATTTAACCTTTTATGATTTGTATGTTTTATATATTAACTCTAAAAAAGATGTTTTAAAAGAAAGATCTTATTATGAGATTACAAAGACATTTGAAAAGCATATCTTGCCCTACTGGAAAGAACTAAAAATTAAATCTATTTCTTTGCGTACGATCGAAATGTTTCAAACAAATTTATTAAAAGAAGAACAATCAAACGGCGAACATTACAGTAATGCAACTTTAAAAAAAATACAAGTGTATTTAAAAGCTGTTTTTAAATATGGTGATAAATACGGTTACACGAAAGACTACAGATTGCATTTATTTGAAAATGTCATGTTCAAAGATCAACACAAAAAAGAGATTAATTTTTGGCAACCATCTGAGTTTAATGAATTTATTAAAGTTGTTGATGAACACATATATGTGGCTTTATTCGATGTTTTATATTGGTGTGGTTTAAGAATCGGTGAAGCATTAGCGTTAAAGTGGAGTGACATTGATATGGATAAAAAGACAATTATAGTAAATAAATCTTACACCAAGCACACGCATCAATTTACGCCTCCAAAAACTCAAAACAGTTACAGAACCGTAATTATGCCAAATCACTGCTTTAATGCGGTATTAGACTTATATCAAAATCAAAAAAAGATTATAGGCTTTGATAATAATAAATTGTTGTTTTATTTTGACAAACCGCTCGACGAAAACTCAATTAGAATAAAAAAAGATAGATGGATAAAAGAAGCTGGGGTTAAACGGATACGCATTCACGATTTGCGCCACTCTCACGTGTCTTTATTGATAAGCCTTGGTTTTAACCCTTTCGACATATCAAAACGTTTAGGGCATACCGTTGAAATGGTAAATAATGTTTATGGACATTGGTTTCAAGATGCTCAATCAAAGATGGTTGATAAACTAAATACATTGTGAATTTACACCAAATTTACACCAAGTAATGAATGAATCATAAAAAAAGCCTTTATTTAAAGGCTTTATTTTTCTATGGTGCCGACACGCAGAATTGAACTGCGCGCTGAGCATTACCATTGCTCTGTATTACCACTATACTATGTCGGCAACTATGTGCTTTATCTCAAAGCTATTATATTATAATAGGCATCGTCAGAATTTTCAACAGGTAAAGCACATTTTTTTCATTTTCTAAAATTACAAGATTGTTTCTTTACATTTCTCAAATCATCTATGCTATGTATAAGATATTCCTATTGCTTATTTTACATCCTACTCATGAAGCAATGGTAGAAGTTCACGATATACTCTGGAAATCGGTAAACCTACCACATTAAAATAATCACCTTCAATGCTTTTTACCAACAGCTTTCCCATTCCCTGAATGCCATAAGCTCCTGCTTTATCATAAGGTTCATCGCTTGCAACATAAGCAGTAAGCAACTCCTCCTCCAAATCATAAAATGTTACCTTCGTTGTTTCATGGAAAAGAATCGTATGCGTTTTACTTAACAAGGCTACGCCTGTTATAACTTCATGTGTCTGATTACTAAGCATTTTTAACATCCGTAAAGCATCTGCTTGATCCTTTGGTTTCCCTAATCTTTCCTCTTTCCATATGACCATCGTATCACAGCCAATGACAACTGCATCTGGATGTTGCGTAAAGATATCACTGGCTTTTTGTAATGCCAATTGCTCGATTGCCTGTGCAGCAGGAAGATGAAGAGGTACAATTTCTTCCTTCTTTGAAGGAATGATTTGAAATGGCAGACCGCTATCTTGCATGAGTTCCTTACGTCTGGGAGAAGCACTTGCCAAAATCAGTTGTTTACGCATCATGAGAAAGCTCCTGTGTTTCCGCTTGATAATGTTTCAACTGATAACGCAAATAGATATAAGCCCCCACAAAACAGCCTATAAAGCCTATCGCAAACATCATGATGATACGGAATACCAACTTACTGAAGAAGGCTGCCGGGAATAAATTGATCATCAGATCTGTACTAGGATTTAATAGCCATAAATCATTACGGAATGCCACATGATGAAATGCTGTCCAGAAAGCATCAAAGTCAACATATGCCCAACCTGCCAGCATGATAAAAAAGATTGCAAATAAAATCGCTGCTTTCATATAATTAATACTTAACACTGTCCATGCACCTTTTTTTAATCGCACAAGTAGATAAATGCAGCTTACCACCAAAATCACAAAAGCCATGTTTCGCAAGATTTGGGCAAAATGATACAGACTTCTAACATCCACCATATGTGCAGCCTCTTTGCTGTTAAAGGCCTCTACCTTACTACCCTGCACGGTAATTTCGACATTGATATTATCACGCTTATCCTGCAAATAATCTAATAATGTATTTGTCGCAAGATTCAAGTCCTTTTGCGTCATGCCTAAATCCTGTGCTGTTTGCAATGTTTTATATTCACTCTTATAGAAATCAGAATCAAAACAATTGATACTGACACTGGTTACCAGTAAAATGATGACCAATGAAATTGCTGCTGCATAGGAGGCAATTGTATTTAATTTATTAAGTACCACGTTCATAAACAACCCTCTTTTTTTAATTTTAGCTATATTATATCGTACCATATTTTAATGAAAAAGCAAACTTGTAATTCCTCACTTCAGTAAGAATGATATAACATTTACTGCTACATGTTATATAACGATAAGTTCTTTTCAT
>NZ_SMBP01000008.1 GCF_004341945.1 Longicatena caecimuris | reverse complement strand
TCAGTAAGAATGATATAACATTTACTGCTACATGTTATATAACGATAAGTTCTTTTCATTGATAGTAAATATTTTTATTTCTCGTTTATATCAAAGGTTAACCTTTGTGCAAAATCCCTATTATGAATATAAAGACTTCTTTAAAGAAAAAGCATTTTGATCTTTTTAAAAATAAGTTTTCTTACCAAAAGGTATCCTCCATACGAATAAAAAAAGATCTCTTCTATCACACCATGCAATCACCACAGGAAGGATAGCAAAGAGATCCTATAAAGATTATAAACATAATTCTAACCCATCAACATCGTTCTATCTTCATACGATAGCGAATGCTTTATTCCACAGCCAGTAAGTGCAGATTAGAAACACCGCGGCATTCATTTAACAACTGCATTAAATCATCAATACCAGAATTCATTTCACTGATATCAAAGGAAATAACCACACTTGCCCAGCCATGAATCGGAATGTTTTGGTTAATGGTCAAGATATTAGCATTGGTTTTTGACATCACATTCAGCACCTCGGAAAGAATACCTTTATCATGATGCAACATCAAAGAGATGACTGCCTTACGAGCACTCATTCCTTTATCCGGAAGGAATACATAATCCTTGTATTTATAATAGGTGCCTCTACTGATACCGACACGTTTCACAGCTTCACTGACCTGCTTGACTTCCCCGTTTTGTAAAAGGCTGCGGGCCTCTATGACTTTATCTAGCACATCCGGTAAAATCGCACTATCTACTATATAATATTTTTCCATTATATCACCTCACATTGTACGCCATCATAGGTCGCATGCAACAAACGACAATCCCATGTAGGATATAGCATCTGTATTTGTTCTATGAGTTTCTTCGCATCTGTTTCTTCCTGTGTCAACGCAATCATCGTAGATCCACTGCCACTGATGAACATTGTAATCATATCTTGTTGTTGGCATAGTTTTTTTACTTCCTCATATTGTGGAATCAGATGCTTGCGATATGGTTCCTGCATCTTATCTGTACATGCTTTCCGCAAGATCAGCGGGTTACCGATTTCCATCGCCTTTGCTAAAGCCGCACAGCGCCCCATTTGATACGTAGCATCCGCATAGCTCATCTGATTTGGTAAGACTTCTCGTGCTGCCTTGGTATTGACTTCATAATCAGGAATCAATGTGACAAACAACAGATCTTTCTTGATGCCATAGCGAATCATATTCGGCTTTCCTTCTTCCATAAAGCTGACACAAAGACCTCCAAAGATAGCAGGTGCAATATTATCCGGGTGTCCTTCCATCTGTGTTGCCAAATCAAATAACTCATATTTATTAAGAGGACTTCCTACTAGTGCATTTGCCCCAGCCAATCCGGCAACGATGCAGGTGGCACTGCTGCCTAATCCTCTTGTATAAGGAATGTTGGTATCCATGGTAATGCGCAATCCTGTACAATTTTTCTGTAAATACTGCATCCCCTTTAAAAAGGCTTGGTAAATTAAGTTATCTTCATTACAATAAGCTTCTTCACTGCCTATGATTTCTAATCCTGTAGCGATTTCTTCAAAATAAACGGTTGCATATTCATCTAATGCCAAACCCAAACAATCATATCCTACACCTAAGTTAGCACTGGTTGCCGGCACAATTACCTTAATCATGGAACATCTCCTTTACTGTTTTTTCTACGTAATCACGCATATCCTCTTTATCAATTACATCCTCATGACGAATTTTTGCCCCTTGCAGCAACAATAAAGAATCCGGAATACGGGCACCGCTTTTTCGCTGTAATTCTTCCATACAAGCAAATTCATCCTCATTGCTCTGTTGGAAAATAGCGTTTTCCACTGCCGGAGCAAATTTATACGGACTGGCCGTTGCCAGTAAGACACAAGGTGTCGCATCATTTTTTTGATAATCCTTCATCACCTTATAACCAACAGCTGTATGAGGATCTAATACATATCCCTTTTCCTCATAAAACTCTTTCATGATTGCAGCACATGTTTCATCATCACAATAGCCACCGTAAAAATCTTTTTGAATATCTTTAAATATATCACTGCGTACCTGATAAGAACCTTTTTCTTCTAAAGACTTCATCAGTTCATGAATATAGTCTGCATCTTTTCCGCTCTTATAATACAACAAACGTTCCAGGTTACTGGAAATTAAAATATCCATACTTGGTGATATGGTTTTAAAGAAAGAACGGTTACGATCATAAATACCCGTGGTTAAAAAATCATACAGCACATGGTTGGCATTGCTGGCAACCAGGAAACGTTTTACGGGAAGTCCCATACATTTTGCATAATAGCCGGCTAAGACATTGCCATAATTACCGGTTGGTACACAGAAATTAATCTCTTCGCCGAAACGAATCTTACCTTTGCGTACCATTTCCTTATAAGCAAATACATAATAAACAATCTGCGGTATCAAACGGCCGATATTAATTGAGTTTGCGCTAGATAATGTCGTATTCATCTCATTCAGACGCTCTTTCAACTCTTGATCTTGGAAAATCTTTTTTACATTCGATTGCGCATCATCAAAGTTTCCCTGAATAGCACAAACTTTTGTATTTTGTCCACTTGTTGTCACCATTTGTAATTTCTGCATATTGCTGACACCATGATCCGGATAGAACACTGTGATACCAATATGTTCAACATCTTTAAAGCCTTCCAAAGCAGCTTTTCCCGTATCACCACTGGTTGCTGTTAAAATCATCACATCTTTGCCTTTACAGCTTTGAATAGCAGTTGACATTAATTGTGGCAACATACGCAATCCCACATCTTTAAAAGCACAGGTAGGTCCATGGAACAATTCCAAAACAGGTACATCTTTGGCAATATGAAGAGGGGTAATATCATCGTTATCAAAACGATTGGCATAGGCATCCTGTACACATTTTTTCACTTCCTCTTCCGTGAAATCCGGAAGTAATGCAGACAGAATAGTTTCAGCCATTTGCGCATACGACATTTCCATCATATCGCGGATTGGCAGCTTTACTTCATCCAATCCATCGTATACATATAGACCGCCATCATCCGCCATACCAGCTAAGATAGCTTCTTTCGATGTCCGCTTTATATCTTTATTACGAGTACTTGTATATATTTTCTGCATCCTTTTTTCCATATCTTTAATTCTCCTTTTTTCATCTTGCAATTCTTATTTTACTATGATACAATGTTCGCAATATAAAAACAAGTGTTTTTATTAAAAAGACAAAAAATTTTAAAAAGGAGGATTTCCATGAATATAGCAATACTTGGTTTTGGAACGATCGGCAGTGGTGTTTATGAAATTATTGAGCATGCCACAACACCAGAAACGAAAGCTTTGCATGTAACACACATTCTGATACGGAAAGGAAAACCTAAAACCCTTCCTTATATGTGTGATGATATTGAAACCATACTCAACGATCCTGCTTTGGATGTTGTCGTAGAAACCATGGGAGGTTTAGAGCCGGCCCATACTTATATCCTACAGGCATTACAGGCCGGAAAACATGTCGTCACGGCAAACAAAGTGGTTGTCGCAGCCTATGTAAAAGAATTTCATGAATGTGCCAGTGAAAATGATGTAAACTTCTATTATGAAGCCAGCACCGGAGGTGGTATTCCATGGATTCAAGGTCTGGAAAAAGCCTTGCGTATTGATCAGGTCAATCGCATTCACGGCATTTTTAATGGAACCAGCAACTTCATTCTAGATCATATGCAGCGTTACCAGGCAACCTTTGATGAAGTATTAAAGGAAGCACAACATTTAGGATATGCCGAAGCTGATCCTAGCGCGGATATCGATGGCTTTGATATTTGCAATAAACTGCGTATTTCCGCATCCATTGCCTATGATTATCATGTCCCTGATAACTTTCCGGTATTTGGGATCCGCACCATCACCAAAGAAGATGTCCAGTATTTTAAATCCTTAGGTATGGCCGTTCGTCTGATAGCCAAAACCAAACGCCAAGGAAACACCTACAGCTGTGTCGTAGAGCCTATTTTATTTAAAGAAAATCAGTTGGAAGCAAATACGATGGATAATTACAATCTGATTACCTTGCATGGTGATACGATTGGTGATTTAAAGTTTTTTGGACAAGGGGCCGGAAAACTGGCAACGGCCAATGCTGTAGTACAAGATATCCTTGATATCCTGGAAGGCAAAGCCCATCGCGTCTTGCATTTCCAAAAAGAAATGCAGTACGATACGACATTGTGTAACCGTGATTATATTGTACGCTGTGATAAATCCTTACGTCCGATGTTACATCATTTATCTTATGACAGCAGTACCTTTGATAAATATCTACATGTAAAAAATGTCGAGGTTGCCCATATGCATGAACTGATGAAAGAAATCTTAAAACACGATGCTACAGCCTTTATGGCAAGCATCCATGATCATAGGGAGGAATTATAATGTTAAAGATTGCTAAATTTGGAGGGTCATCTGTCGCTAATGCCGCACAGTTTGCAAAGGTTAAGCATATTATTGAAAGTGATGAAGCGAGACGTTTTGTTGTCGTCAGCGCAAGTGGCAAAGAGCATAAAAAAGACAACAAAGTAACAGATTTATTATATCTGATAGAAGCTCATCTGAAATATAGTGTAGATTATCTATCCTTGTTCGATTTGATTAAAGAACGCTTTATTTCTATTAAAACCGATTTAGGACTACAATACCCTATCGAAGAGGATTTGGCTAAGTTACAAAGTGAGCTAAGCAAATCGATGTCTACGGATTATCTGGTAAGCCGTGGTGAATATCTGACCGCAAAATTAATGGCGGAATATTTAGGTTTCCCTTTTGTTGATGCCAAAGATATCATCACCTTCCGCTATGATGGCAAGATTGATTTTGATGCCACAAAATATCGTTTGGATAATTTTCTAAAATCCCATGACTGCTTTGTCATTCCAGGGTTCTATGGTGCTTTGCCAGATGGTACAGTAAAAACAATGGCACGTGGAGGAAGTGATATTACAGGATCTATATTAGCACGCCTATTAAATGCCGATATGTATGAAAATTGGACAGATGTATCCGGCATTTTGATGGCTGACCCACGCATCGTGACACACCCAAAACGTATTCATACGATTACTTATAGCGAATTGCGTGAATTGTCTTACATGGGTGCCAGTGTCCTACATGAAGAAGCCATCTTTCCAGTCAAAGAAAAAAATATACCTATCAATATCTTAAATACAAATCATCCGGAAGAAGGCGGAACGATCATCGTCGAGGAAATCAAAGAAAAAGATTCTGATCAGATCATTACCGGAATTGCCGGAAAGAAAAACTTCACTGTGGTAGCTATTTATAAAAATCATATGTCCGATGAAGTCGGTATCATTCGACGTGCATTGGAAGTTTTTGAAAATTACCGCATTTCCATTGAACATATTCCAAGTGGCATTGATTCCTTTAGTATTGTTGTAAATAGCGATGATGTCAAGGATGTCATCTACGATATTGTAGGCGATATCAAAAGAGCCTGCAATCCGGATAATGTGAAAGTCATTGACCACATCGCCTTGATTGCGACTGTTGGTCGTCAGATGATGTATCGTCCCGGTATTTCCGGACGTTTGTTTGCCGTACTAGGTAAGCATAATATCAACATTCGTATGATTGCACAGGGCAGTGATGAAATCAACATTGTTGTTGGTGTAGAAGATAAGGACTTTGAGAAAACCATTTCGGCTATCTACAATTCCTTTGTTATTGAATAGGATAGAAAGAAAGGAAGGATTGTATATGAGAACATATAATGTGGCTATTTTAGGTGCTACAGGTGCCGTTGGTCAGGAAATGATCAAAATCTTAATGGAACGAAACTTTCCCATCAATGAATTACATTTATTAGCCAGCAAGCGCAGTGCCGGTAAAAAAATGGAAATCAATGGGAAAGAGTATAGCATTGAGGAAACAACCGAGCAAAGCTTTCAAGGGATGGATATCGTGTTAGGTGCTGCGGAGAATGATATTGCTAAGCGCTTTTTACCGAAAGCTGTAGAAGCTGGTGCCGTTGTTGTGGATAACAGCTCAGCCTATCGTTTAGACCCCAATGTACCATTGGTGATACCAGAAGTAAATCCAGAAGCCGTTGCCTCACATAACGGCATCATCGCCAATCCAAACTGCGCAACGATCATTGCTTTGGTAGCTTTAGCACCACTGCATCGCTACGCAAAGGCAAAACGCATGGTCGTATCAACGTATCAGGCGGTTTCTGGAGCCGGGGTAAACGGTATTCGAGAACTGAATCAGCAAGTTGGCGCAATCGCCCATGAGAAAGAAGTAGAAGTTTCTACTTTCCAATATCAGATTGCCTATAATCTGATTCCTCAAATAGGTGGCTTTAATGAAGCGGGATATTCCAGTGAAGAAATGAAAATGCAAAATGAAGGAAGAAAGATCATGGACAATCCTGATCTTTGTGTGAATTGTACATGTGTTCGGGTTCCGGTATATCGTTCCCATTCCGAATCAATCATGGTTGAATTCGATAAAGAAATCAGCGTTGAAAAAGCCAGAGCCTTGTTGCAAACTGCTCCAGGTGTGAAATTAGTTGATGATCCTGAACATCAAAAATATCCTATGCCATTAGATACCACTGATCAAGATTTGGTATATGTCGGCCGTATCCGTGAAGATATGAGCAACCATACCAACGCATTAAGTTTTTGGTGCTGCGGCGATCAAGTTAGAAAAGGGGCGGCAACGAATGCTGTTCAGATTGCCGAGCTGGTAATTGCACAGATGGAAAAATAATTAAGACGTGAAAAAACCTGTATTTCGTAAATATGCACAGATGTCATTCTGCCATACCACGATCATACAGGTTTTTTACTATTCGTTTTTGTAGGAATCCTTTTCAATCAGCATGGGCTGAAAGCGTCGTGATAAGGATACCATCATAATAAGAAATGGCAGTGCCAGCAATATACAAAAGAATGCTGTTAATTTTCCTTGCAAAAACGTTTCAATAACTTCTTTCATCCGGTATCCCTCCATTCATACTGTTAGGATACTCCTTTTTCTTGATTATAATATTAATTTTATATGAAGATTTTATGAAGAGTACGCACCGTTAGAAATTAGGCTTCTTCGGTAGCAATTTCGCGATTTGCATCACTTTCAACA
Organism: Longicatena caecimuris; assembly: GCF_004341945.1. Lineage (GTDB taxonomy): Bacteria > Bacillota_I > Bacilli_A > Erysipelotrichales > Erysipelotrichaceae > Longicatena > Longicatena caecimuris. Next base: position 109,665 of record NZ_SMBP01000008.1, on the reverse strand, counting down.
TCCTGCATAGTTTCTTCAGTTTGTGTAGGAACAACATCCTGATCCTGGGTTTCTGCGATAGCATCATCCAAGCATAATGCAAGTATTTGATTTAGATTTCCAATTTTTGAGATAATAAAACCGATACCATAGCAACCAAAAGCATATGCGAAGAAAGGGGCACAATTGCTGAAATAAGCATTTAGCATATCTTTGATTTCTAAGCTGGCACTTTGACTGTAGGTAACAACTGATTCATACGTAATATAGAAATAAAATGCGGCAATTCCCAGAAACACAACAGATGCTACATAAAAAACGATACTAGCTTTCGAGATTTTAATCTTATTTTTTGACATTAACATTCAACCTTTCTTTTATTCGGATTCTATTATCTACTATAAATATGTGATGAGTGTGTGCATCATGTGATTTCTAGACGAATTTTATGATGTAAGGCTTTTCACATATCTTGTTCGTTATCGTCGCAAGCTTTGCACTGCAACAAGCAATGCATAAGCGTTTTGTCTTCTTTCCATTATGGATAGCTTTTTTATAAGATGGAATGCATCATAAGAAAATTAAAAAAACTATGGATAAATTAAAAAAAATATAGTATTATTATAAAGCATAAATGAGCAGCCGTGGTGGAATGGCAGACACGCTATCTTGAGGGGGTAGTGGGCGTATGCTCGTGTGAGTTCAAGTCTCATCGGCTGCACCAATGAAAATCAAAAAAGATGTTTTAGGGTTACCTTAAATATCTTATGAAAGAGCAAGTCCTTTCAAAAGGACTTTTTTTCTACTTACTTTCTTTTTCGGTGATGCCAAAACATCCTTATAACATAGCTTTCATGTAAGAGCATTCTACACTTATCAAAGGCTTTTCCTACATCCTGTGTGATTCATGAATTCATCATATATCATCTGCTATATAGCCTTTATTTATGCACAATTGCGCAATCGAAATAGCTAAATTTCGTTGTGTTTTTTCTCGCCATTATATACTGTAAAGAAACTGTTTTACGGATATAATTTTTTCATTTTCTACTAGACAAATGTTTTAAAATAGTTTATTATATATAAGCACTCAATTAAGCAGGAGTGGTGGAACGGCAGACACGCTGTCTTCAGGCGGCAGTGCGAGCAATCGCGTGAGAGTTCAAATCTCTTCTCCTGCACCATATCGTGAGTGAAGCGCTCTATATCAGCGCTTTTTTTATACTCTTTTCCTTACATGAATTATCTCATGTAAATGGTGAAATTTTTTTAAAGTAAAAACTGAGTTATGTTTAGTGCTTACTTTCATATCATACCATAAATATAGCAAATAAATGAGTCTTATATTTTTTAATATTCTTTTGTATACTGTAAATGTTAGAAAGAGGTGGAAACATGGGAACTTTATTATAATTTTAAATTATAGAATAAAAAAGGAGGATTAAAATTAAAAGATTGGTTATAACCGTTTTTAGTATAATGACTTGTCTATGGACCAGGGGGAACAGTTACTGATATCAATAAATTCACTAGTTATTATACTGTGGTTCGTCAAACTAACTTTTATAAATAAAAAAATTATGAGAAAAAATTTATTTTCAGCAATATTAAGATATTCAAGTTTTGCAAGTCTCATTGTAGCAATTATAGCAATTTTATTAAAATTTGATATAAATTTACAAATAAATTATTTTCAATTTTGTTTATTTTTGATAGTTTTTTCTAACTTAATCAATATAGCAAGAGAAAAATCAATTATCAAACATCCCCTTCTATATCTTGCTTATTTTACTTGTATTATATATGCTATTTTGATTATATTTATTTTGTAAACTATGGGTATTAAATTTACTATTTTCTAATTCTAATAAGTGAAACAGGATAGATTGACCAAGCAAATACTTGGTCAATTTTTATCTTTTCAAGTATTACATTTTTGATTATTGTGACTACCTATGTAAAACAATGGCAAATAGATAATCCAGAGGAAAAACCAAAAAAATGTATTCAAGAAAATAGTTTATCTAAGAATACGGTTTACAAAGGGTAATAGTAATTTTAACCATGTTACGTCATTTTCCTTCCCTTCAGCTATCAGCTTTCACATAGCAAGATATCTGCACGATAACCTGTCATTCCATAGGCACTACACTGGAATTAGCAAAAATCGAACAGCTTTTCGCCTTGTTCATGCGCAAGCTGGAAGCCTATGAACAATTGCTTTAAGTAGAAAATGCTGCCTAATGCGTGCCTTTATATGTCAAAATGATAAATAGCATACTTGCTATGCTTTTGCAGTAGCTTTATTCGCAATAGCTTTAAAGATATGAAAAATCAGGGTACTGATGAGAAAGAAAAGACCTGCAAAAAGAAATGATAAGCGAGCTCCTGCACCATAAATAAATCCTGCAAACAAAGCTCCGGCAATCATGCCAAGACTTTTCATCGCATTATAAAAACCCATGACCTGATGACTGTTTTCCGTATTACCTTCCCCAGCACATACATCCTGTAATAGTGGAATATAGATGGCATTAAACGCAAAGAAAAGCAGATTGACAACCATGAATGGAACCATGTGCGTGGTAAAGGTCATCATCACAAGTAAGATGCCGGCTCCTGCTAAAACATAGCGCAGGGCTTTTTTTACATTTCCGCGTTTCATGATCCACATACAGATCGTCGTATTTGCGAATAAAGATACAAAACCAACAACTGCTTTTAATGCGCCATTGTAAGAAGATGGGAAACCGAACTGATCTTTAATGAAATAGTTGAAATTTTGATCATATGCCGTGGTTGCACAAGATGTTAGAAAGACAACAAAAAACAATAGCACCATGGCCACGTTTAAAAAGTGGCGTGCATCCAAAAAGGCTTGAAAAGGATTGATATCTTTAAAAGAAATAGTATGCGTTTTTGCTTTATCGGGATCAGCTTTTAAAAACAAAGCAAAAAGAACTCCGGCTGCCACCAAGGTCAGACTTTGCATAACAAAAGTCGCAAACAAGGAATAAACACCCATGATACCGCCTATCAAATAACCAAAAGCCGCAAAAACTGTTGGGATGGTGGCAGATAAAGCAAGATAGCGACCTCTTTGTTCAAGTGTGGCATGGGCAATGATATAAGTCAAAAAGCTCACCATGATACCACCAACAAAGAAGCCGGATAATAAACGTGCAACCATGATCAAAGGAAGTGTTTTACTAAGAGCAAACAGCATTTGTCCTGCGCCATAGCCCACGCAACATATGCCCAATACACGCTTACTGCCTAAATGATGTACCTGATTTGCCCATAATGGCGAAAACAAGAAATTCGTAAATGCCATGCCGGCATACAATAAACCAAAAGAATAATCCGGCAGCTGTAATTGTTGAATCAATGTCGGTGTGATGGGATGGGCAAAATTCGCAGCCATGCTTTCCATTGCAACCAGTAAAAAGAAAACGACAAAATGATACTTTTGAAATGTTTGTCTGATTTGCATATTGTTACCTCATCTGTAGTTATTGCTTAACTGTTGCTTTCTATCTAAATAACAGCATTATGATACACTACTTTTCCTACAACATGCAATCCTAAAACATTCTTATGATAAGGAAATCTTTGTAAAGGCCATACTGCTGATGTACGAAGATACTTATCACTATAAAGTAAGAATGTAGCGTTTCATTAAAAAAGCGATTCACCATCACGATGATCCGCTATCTTATAAATATGAAGTGCAAATAAATTACTATTTTTTCTTTTTCCCTTTTACCTCTGGCAACTCCTCATACATTGCCTCAAAAAGGCCCATTAAAAAAGCTTTATCATCAATTTCATTTACCAATAGCATTGCTTTCGCCCCTGCATATGGCAGTTCATAGGTAGCTGTCGGCATATACTTCACTGCTGATTTTATCGGTTTTACAAGTAATCGATCATCATAAATACCGCCTACGATCTTGCCACGGTAATAGATGATGTATTCCTTCATCATTGCGCGATATGTGATATCCTCTAGCGCAGACAATTGTTCTAAAACATATTGTAAAAAGCTTTTACTAGATGGCATGCTTTCACCTCTCATTCTTATATGGTACGGTATGCTTATTTCACTGCCAGTCTTTGGTATAATGCTTTTCTTTGCAAGCCATTTTGTTTGCTCATTTTATACCAATTTCGATGCGCCGCCAAGATATATAATCTTCTTGGAAAGTAGCTTGGTTCCACATAAAAATCCTCAATGCATCGCTTATCAGAAATAGCTTCAGCAAACTGGCGGATGCCTTTTCCTAGTTGTTATTGGGGCCTTGATCAAGAGGAACCTTTTTTAAAGTGCCAAGCATTTCACCGGCTCCTATGGCAAGTCCTCCTCCATAGAAAAATCCCATCTTGCTGCACCAATTCTTTACAATTTCCAGCAAAACATTACCTTGTTCACTTTCATAAAAACCAAGGTTAGTTATTACATAAACGGGTAATTGTGCAAACTGTCCTTGATATCGAAGATACATCTGTTCCATAAACTCCATGACTTGGGCAGGAACACCATCTACATATACCGGCATACCTATCACACAGGCATCCGCTTTTTGAAGCAGATCTTTCATAACATTTAGATCTTTTCGTTGATAAAGTTGTACGCTTTCATATGAATCTTTTAGTTGCGTTTTTAATAAATTTAAAAAATGATTTGAATTACTCTTGCTTTTGCGTAAGCTACCATTCAGTAATAGAATCATATCTTTTTCCCATACCTTTCTCATTCCCTACGACTTTTTAAATGCATATTGATGTCAAAATGATGAATATAAAAATTAGTTACTTCTTATATCACTAGCTCTTTAAGCTTCTCATAACTATCTACAAAACAAACTTGTTTTAATATGCCGTTAAAATTTTGCACATTTGCTTCTACCAATAGTTTAGCGGTTTTCTTTTCATTTTCAGATAGATCTTCTCCATAAAAAAAAACACGGAATTGTATCGTATTATGATATCTTACTTTATGATGCATTTCTCCTTGGCGTATCTCGAAAAAAGGAAGAAAATATGCGATAGAGCGATCTATAACATTTTTTATAAAAGAACTATAGCTGCCAAACAAACATCGGCTAATAATCATCAACTCGTCTGTGTTACCAAAAAGAGCACCTATTTTTTGATATTCATCTTGTATAACACACTGCCCCGGTGTTTTCGTCCAACAACCAAAGCAGCCCACGCATGGATGGATGACCTTGGTATGATCGATGATTCTTGTATTATTATCTAAAGGAAGAGCAAACGTGCTCCATTCCGCTTGTGCTAAATCATGCAGTATTACCTTCATATCATTTCCCCTTATCATTTTCATTTCATCTGTTTGTATCCTTAATTGTTAGTATTCTATTCCATCTGTTAGTATAAAAGCGCATCAGCCTTTCAAGAATAGGAACAACACTTCCTTATTTTTGCTTACGATAGCGCTCCCCATCTAAGAAAAACATCGTAAATGTTGCACGTGATAATAAGATTTCTTGATCGTTAAAAATAAACACTTCATATACACCTGTCGTTCTACCAGCAGATATTTCCTGTGCAATGCCGATCAGCTTACCGCCTTTTCCCGGTTTTATATAATTGATGGTACCCGAAAGCGTAACACTATCGCGCCCTGTCGCAAAGCTAGCTGCTCCAGCAGCTGTGTCAGCTAAGGAATACAATGCTCCGCCATGAACAAAGCCATGAACATTCAAAATCTGTTCATCTATAATCATCTCCACCTTAGCATAGCCTTCTTTTACTTCAACAACATGCATATCGTTGCTTTGTAAAAACTGGCTGGAGGAGTTTAAACGTTTCTTCAAGTCTTCCATTGATGCCATAAGAAAACCTCCTATCTCAGCTATAGTATAGCATGATAACAAGGAATTATAAAAGGGATACAAAACGTTTCTTGATACGCACATATTTACCAATAAAATGAATCAATTTGATTTCTTTTGAAGACATCCATTGACGAAAACTTCCTTTGTGTCGTATGATAAAGAAAAGAAAGCAGGGATCTTATGCTAAGCAAAGAACGTTTATTTCGCATTATGGAAGTAATTGAAGAACAATCTTTTGTCACCATTAGTGAATTGATGGAATTTTTAAATGCCAGTAAATCTACGATCACCCGTGATTTAATGGAGCTAGAGCGACAGGGATTGATTCAGCGTGAACGCGGTGGAGCGATTCGTAAAGAATTACCACAGACTTTAAGCAGCAGTACCGATTTACCGGTAATGAATAAAGAAAACATTCATTTTGCTGAAAAAGAATTGATTGGAAAAGCAGCGGCTGAGATCGTGAAGAATGGTGAATGTATTTACCTTGATTCCGGTACAACCCCAGTTGCCATGCTGCCCTATCTGAAAGATAAAAACATCAAATTGGTAACAGCCAGTACTTATTTGGTAAGAAAATTGCCGAAACGTTTTAAAGGGGAATTGTTTCTGATCGGCGGTCATTATATTCCCGATTATGATATGAGCGTCGGTTTTGTAGCCATTGAAGATATTAATCGATTTCATTTCGATCAGGCTTTTTTCTCAGCAAGCGGCATTGATTTAGAAAGTGAAGAAGTCATGGCTGTTGATTTAGATATCAGTGCTGTGAAAGCCGCTGTATTAAAACGCTGTCGCAAAGCACATATATTGGCCGATGCCAGCAAGCTGCAAGTACAAGCCTTAGCCACCTGGGCACACACAACCGACTTTGATACGATTTTCATGAATGCGCCAACCACCGTTGAGCAATTGCCGGATAATTTTCATGTATGCAAAGAATGATTTTCTAAAACCAGTTGAATGATCACCACATACAAATAAAGAATAATCCTAAAAGCTAGCTTACTTTTATTTTCTAAGAAGATTCACAATCTTTGCCAATACCTTTTGTTTGTATTCCCCAAGTTGAATTAAAAAACACAGGCAACCTGTTGTATGGATATGCTTTCTAAACAGCTCTCCTTAAGGTTTCCTGTGTTTTCGTTTATGCAATGGATCGTAAAATTATTTGTGTAAAAGCTTTGGCCTGGCGCAGATCATTTTCATCTGGATGTGATAGTGCCATATCAAAATTATCGAGAATCCGTTCTATTTTCTTTGGATCTTCTTTTGCTCGCTCATAGCGTTCTCTTAATTCCATCGGCATTTTTCCCTGACACATAAAACCATCCACATAAGTACAATCATCTTCAATAAATGCACTGACTCGCTGTAAGATCATATCATAGTATTCTGCACTGCCGCCAAAGCCACATGTACCGAATAACACGATTTGTTTATTATGCAAGGATGAAAAATAATCTAACAATGCGCTTGGGCAGCTGCCTTTATCCGTCCAGAATCCGGCAAAAATAACATCCGCATCTTTTGTCGCATCCATATCCGGAATTCCGAAATAAAGCATATCCTCTGCCGGAATAACCTGCGCAATCGCCTCTGCCACACGTTTTGTATTTCCTGTGTGACTACAATACACAACAGCGTACTTCATTACCGCCATCTCCTTTTTCCTATATGAATATTGTAACACTTTTTACAGGATTGGAAACATCATTTTCTTTATGATACGCATCACCACGATTTCTTACATAGCATGCTCATGCAGTAGTTATTCAAATGGATATATCATGCCCCATTGTTTTCTTACTTCCCATAAAAGCTTTGTCACATCATAGCTCAACTGCAAAGTTTCGTTTTGCCCAGTTCTTACGGCCTCTTCCATATCACGAATCTCATAACACAATGCCAATGCACTTTCTCCATCCTTCATCATTTCTTCATGACCATCTTGTGTCATTTTCCACGTCGCTTTATCTCCTCTAGGGTATTCACATAACTCCAAGTAACCAAGTTCACCCGCTATAACAGCGCGTTTAGGAAGCTTTGCGCGCATTGTTAAGGTAATGGTCGCCATTTCATCTTCTTTATTGCGTAAGATGATACCGCTCATCTCATCTACTCCGGTTTCAAAAGGAAGCATATCTGTTTTAATGATATGCGGCTGTGCATGCAGAAAATAACGGGCAAGGCTTATTGCATAGGTTCCGATATCCAATAAGGCTCCACCTGCCAACTCTTTCGCAAAGAATCGATTGGTAATATCATATTCTTTACAACTGCCAAAATTTATCTGCAACATTTTTAATTTTCCAAGTTTTCCACTCTCAATGCGTTCTTTCGCTTTCTTCATGATCGGCATATGAAAAATAGTCATCGCTTCCATCAGAATCAGCTGATGTTTCTTTGCGAAAGCCATAGCCTCTTCAAGTTGTTGTGCATTTACTGTAATAGCTTTTTCACATAAGACATGCTTATGATGTTGAAGTGCCTGCATGATATATTCAAAATGATTGGAATGTGGTGTAGCAATATAGACGATATCCACATGTTCATCTTGCATTACTTCATCAATCGTATAAGCGTGCGCGATTGTGTATTGCTTTGCGAACGCTTCTACCTTTTTCGGATGACGTCCTGCAACCGCATAGATAGTCCCATGTTCCTGTAATAATGCCTGTGCCATTTGATGAGCGATGACGCCCTGTCCTAAAATACCCCAATTCATCACTTAAACCTCCTTCTCCAACAAAAGAAAATCATCCTCTTTGCCAATCAATGCTTTCGTTACTTCTTCTGTTAACAGACTTGTATCAATCACACCGGCAATTTTCTTTAGCTCTTGATTCAATTGCACACTGTCTTGTACGTTAGGAAAGCGCACATCTGCTAATACATTACCATGATCACTCATTAGCAGCCCGAATTTTCCATCACTTGTTCGAGGATGAAAACTTCCCTTTAATTCTTCAACCCTGCGCTTCACATAGGCATAGCTATCTTCTAACAACTCTAAAACAATCGGACATGTAAAACGTAAGGTATCACTCAATTTGTCTTCCGTTGCCATAAGGATATACTCATCTGCCATATGCGCAATCAGCTTTTCCCTTGTATGAATGCCTCCACCGGATTTTAACGCATGCAAATGGCGGTCAATTTCATCACAACCGTCAAATGCGACATCCACATGTGATACCATACGCAGCGGCAGCAGTGGCAATCCTAAACGAACACAAAGCTTTTCTGTTTCAAAAGATGGTGTTACAACCTTTACCGCCAATTGTTTTTCTGTGATAAATTTTGCCAATGTCCCAATCGTTGTTCCCCCACCTAAACCAATGAGCATTCCATCCTTAATAAAGGTTAATGCCGCAAACGCAGTTCTTTCTTTACTATTCATAACAAGTCATCCTCCATTTTTTGATATTGTTCCATCACAAATGCTCTTTGGGCAATTCCTTTACAAAAAGCACTGGCACTACCACAAGCAACACCCCAACGTAAAGCTTTTTCATACGTTTTTTCCTTTAACCAACCATACAAAAAACCTGCAACCAGGGAATCCCCAGCTCCTACCGAATTAACAACTTTTCCCTTTGGACTCGCTATACGATACACTTCATTTGTTTCACTTACCAACATAGCCCCCTTATCTGCCATGGATATGATAACATTTCTAGCTCCTTCCATTTGTAATTGCCGTGCACATGTGACAAGGTCTTGTTCTTGTAAGTCCGCTAACTGAAACAGCTCTTGTAATTCATGATGATTGGGCTTAATTAAGAATGGATGCTGTGGTAATGCCTGACGTAGAGGTTCACCAAAAGCATCCACAACTACATCAATTTGCTTATCATGAAGTTTCTCCATTAATACTGCATAAATATTTGCTGGCACTTGTTTTGGTAAATTCCCTGATAATACTAAGATATCATTTGGCTGTAAGAGTTCCAGCTTTGCATATAGCTGATACAAATGGGCCGAGGTAATAAGAGGTCCCTGTCCATTGATTTCACTTTCCTCCTGCGCATGAATTTTGACATTGATGCGGGTAAAACCATCTTCTATAGGAATAAAATCTGTCCTGATTCCTTGCTGCTCAATACCTTTTTTTAACGCCTCTCCCGTAAAACCAGCAAAAAATCCTAAAGCAGTGGAGGGTATACCTAAATGTGCAAGCATCATCGACACGTTAATTCCTTTCCCTCCATAGATAATATCTTCTTCCTTGGTGCGGTTGATTGCTCCCTTACATAAGGCATCCAGTGTGATGACATAATCAATTGATGGATTTAAAGTAACGGTGTAGATCATATTGCCACCTCGATAACTTCTGTTTCTTCCTTATATTCATCAGGAATTCCTTTACTAGTGATGATGATTGCATCACTGATATCGGCAGTGCTCATTGCCGTGCAAAGATTAAATTTTGATGCATCGGCTAAAACATAGCATTTTTGAGCATGCTTCATCGCTTCACATTTTACATAAGATTCTTCCATATCCGGCGTCGTAAAACCATTCTCAATGGTAATGCCATTTGTACCTAAAAACGCTTTTGTAAAATTATATTTTTGTAAGGCACTGACAGCACCCAAACCAACAACGGCCATGGTCTTTGCTTTTATTTCCCCAGCTAAGATAAAAACCTTCATTCCCTTGATTGCCAGACGTTCACTTAGATATAAACTATTCGTCACATAGACAGCATCTTTTTCTTCAATAAATTCTGCCATATGTAAGATCGTACTGCCAGCATCCAAATAAATAAAATCATGAGGTTCTATTAAGGTTGCGGCATATTGTGCTAGTCGTCTTTTTTCCTCTATATGTTCTTGGGAACGCTGTGTGACATCGTTCTCTATCGGTGCATACTCCTTTTGTAATAAGGTTGCTCCTCCATGGACCTTACGTAGTTTTTTCATCTTATGCAAAGACACCAGATCTCTTCGTATCGTTGATTCTGATATATGCAAAGTTTTCGTCAGTTCATTCACTGTTACCGTCTTCTTTTCCTGTAGCAACTGTAGTATTGCCGCAAATCGCTCTTCTGCTAACATATCCTAATTACCTCCTAAGTAACTACAGTTTATCGCCTATTTCAGTCAATGTCAATCTATATCAATCAAAATTAATCATGAATTCGTGTGATATCCGTCAATTCCAAGCATATATTGCTTCCTTCTGCAAGAATGTTGTTTTATGATGTTCCTATGTAGTACACACTGTTTTCTCGCTTTTAAAAGCATTTTGGATATGCTCTATTCTTATGTATCACTTTACATAGCACTTTCCCAAACTCCTTTTCTTGTTGATTACTTTATCAGTTCTATCCATTGTACACTCTTCGTTTATCGCATTGCATAGCAGATGATAATCTTCTTTTCTTACACATATTGAAAAGAAAATCATATTCCACAAAAAAACACGATTTCGCTAATCGTGCTTTTTTTCATCCTTAACGATGTTTGATTTCAGGAAAAGCTTTGTACAAAGACTTGGCAATTCCGTCCTCATCATTACTAGCCGTAATTTCATTTGCAATCAATTTAATTGGTTTTACAGCATTCCCCATGGCTACTCCATGTCCGGCATACTGCAGCATTGTAAGATCATTCATCTCATCCCCAAAAGCGATGATTTCTTCTCTTTGAATTCCTAAACGTTCTGCAATTCCTGCCAGGGCCTTTCCTTTATCAATTCCATTCGATACCACTTCAATATAGAAAGGAGCAGATGTATAAATACTCAGGCGATCGCCAAAGGGCAGCTTAAAATCCTCAAACTGCATCTTCAGATATTCAGGGGGTGCACTGATTAAAAATTTATTTGGCTCAAAATCAACAAATGTCCGTAAATCATCTACCACCATTGTTTTCATATTCGTCGCATGTGCCTCATATTCCAATTGATAAGTATGCGGATCATCGACAACTACATATTCACCTTTATTCACCATAATACCCAGATTCAATGCTTTAGCATTATTGATAATTGGAAGAATATACTTTTTATCTATGGTCTTGTTATAGATAACCTGCTGATTGGGATAATCACAGACATGCGCACCATTATAGCTTAACAAATACCCTTTGAAACGATCCATTTCTAGAATCTTGGCCTCTCGATATAAACCTGGTGTTGGTCGCCCACTGGCTAACACGATGCTAGCTCCAAGTTTTTGTGCTTCTATCAAAGCTGTTCTGGTTTCCTCAGATATTTCCTTCTTACTGTTTGTCAAAGTGCCATCCATATCCATAACAATTAATTTATAACCCATACAAATCTCCTTTCAAAAAAAACCTTACGCGAGCAAAACTGCGCAAGGCTTTCTCTCTTATACTCTTGACAGAATGAAACGGCAATTTCCTTTTACTCTTACACTGCCTGTTCCAGCTGTTGCGAAAATGCTGTCTCCCTTGCGGATACTCAGCATCGTATCATCACTTTCAATCGTTCCTTCCCCATCAACGATAACGAAAGAAGCAAAGCTTTCTTCATCCACCTTAACACTGCATTCACTTTTTACCTCATAAATATAAGTCGTAAAGTAATCACAGGATGCCATCATGGCTACCTGATAGCCATCATATGTCTTAACTTCACCACAAGGCTTAAAATCACTTTCTAATGGAGTCAGATTTGATACATCAATAGCTTTATCAATATGCAATTCTCTTGGTTTTCCATCAGCACCAACACGGCCAAAGTCATATACACGATAGGTCGTATTTGAATTTTGCTGAATCTCACAAATCACGATACCTTCACCGATGGCATGAATGGTACCAGCCTCAATGAAGAATACATCTCCCTTGTGTACAGGGACACTCTTTAATACATCTAGTAATGTATTATTTTCAATACGTTCACGGAATTCTTCCTTTGTGATTTCTTTATTTGTTCCATAATACAGGGAAGCCCCTTCTTCTGCATCCAGAATATACCACATTTCGGTTTTCCCATATTCTTTTTCTACGCGCATTGCGTATTCATTATTTGGATGAACCTGAATGGATAAGTTCCCCTTTGCGTCAATAAATTTAATTAAAATAGGGAAATTCTCAAAAGCCGCACCTTTTGTACCAAGTGCTTCTTTTCCCAACTTCTGCAAATAATCGCCAAACAGCATTCCTTGATCCTCACCACTGTCGACAATACTTTGCCCATCCTTGTGCGTAGAAAGTTCCCAGCTTTCAGCGACAATGTCTAAATCACTTTTTTTGTTGTAGTTTTCCTTTAACTTTGTGCCTCCCCATAAATAATCCTTAAATGCAGGGAGCAATCGTACCATTGCCATAATTAAATTACCTCCAATTTCTTTAATGCTTCAAATATACCTTCTTCTTTGACTGTGCCTGTTACCATATAAGCAACATCATCCAGCAGTGGATCGTGTTTGCGCATAGCTATGCCATACCGCACACTGGCAAGTAGTTCCACATCGTTATCACCATCACCAAAAGCATAAGTTGCCTCATAAGGTATTCCATAATACTCCATGATAGCTTTTGCGCCAACACCCTTATGCACCGCTTTTTTCCCAATATCCAAGGTGTCACAATTTCGATGTAGGCTCATCTGATAATGCGGACGTAATAACTGCTCGCTTTTTTGCAAGGATGAACGATTGCCAAATGCTAAGGTTATCTTAGAAATACATCCATGCACCTGCTGCAAATTCTTATACTGGACAAAATTGTCTTCCGGAAGCTGAAAATTATCCATAAAATGCAGATAACTTGGATCCTTTAAATCTTTTACATAACAGAAATCATTACTTTCCAGTATGTAATTAATACCATGCGCATCCATATAAGCAATCAATGCCGCAAGCTCCTCATCTTCAAAGATAACTTTATGAATCACTTTACCATGCACTGTGACATATGCCCCATTACATGTGACATAACCATCCAGATGCAAATCCTTCGCACCGCTTGGGATATAACTCAATGCTCTTCCTGTGGCTAATACACACAGATATCCCATATCCTGCAATCGGGAAATCGTCTTTTTTGTGATATTACTTGGTACATAAATCGCATCACGCTCATCTACCAGCGTACCATCGTAATCATACAATACCAAACCTTTTACCATATTCATCCTCCATGGTTTAATTATAGGAGAAATACGGTTTGATTGCAATGTATTTAAGAAGGAATTCAGGAAAAGCAAGTATAGCGAAAAGCATAGCTAACCGATCATGAACAGCTTCCATCTGCATCAGATAAAGAATCGTTTCTTTGCATAAGAAAATAATTATAAGATGCGTAGCAACAGCATGAATTCGCTATGAAGATGGATAAACGCTTTCTGTTCTTTTTCCAACCATATTGCATTTCCTCCCTATTTTCTGCTGAAATGAGAATTGTACAAGCATCGCTTACATGCTAAAATAAAACCATGAGAAGAGGGATAGGATGGAGATAAAAGCAGTGTTTTTTGATATTGACGGTACTTTTTTTGACCATCACAGCAATCAGGTGTTACCGGAAACGATGGATGCGATCAGACAATTAAAAGCAAATGGTTATAAGGTAGCTTTATGTAGTGGACGCGCAAAAGAAATGGCAGAGCAGTTAGGAGTCTTGCAACTGTTTCCCTGGGATGGCTATGTTGGTGGTGCGGGTGTCAGCGTATATGATGAACAAATGAACATCATTTTTGAAGATACTTTTACAGCAGCGCAATGTGAGCGCATCTTTGCCTTAGGGAAGGAATATGATATATGTATTAATTCTCATGGCAAATATGAGTTTATGACAAAACCGTTAAATGCCTATTCCAAAGCTGCGTTTGATCAATTTCATTGTCAAGTACCTATTGTGAGAGAGTGGGATCATGAACCTTTAGTTGCGTTAAGTGCCTATGAAAAACCTGGCTTTGACTGGCATATGTTTGATGGTATTGAAGGCATAGAAGTGCAGCATCCATCTTTAACATGTGTGGATTTTATGAAGACAAGTGTAAACAAAGCAAGAGGTATCGCTCATCTGATGAAATACTGGCAATTGCCGGCTCATGCTTACTTGGCCTTTGGCGATTCTATGAACGATTTGCAAATGATCCAAGAGGCAGGAATTGGTGTTGTCATGGGCAATGGACATGAAGAATTAAAAAAACACGCAGATGAAGTGATTGGTCCCAGCTGGGAGCCTTCTCTGCGTGATTATCTCCTTATGCATCATTATATTGATGATAAATAAAACTATTCTACGATTTTATATACTTCATTAATATGTTTTTTAATATCCTGAATGGTTTTTTGGGGGGATTTTTCAAAAGTTTCCTTTTGATTCAAGGCGTATTCTTTCATAGAATCGCCTTTTTTATCATATAGTGAATATATGTATGGTTTTTTATAATATTCTTGAAAGGCATGTATCCATTCTTCATCACTATGTAATTCTAAAAGCTCTTGAACGACCTCTTCTGAATAATCATTGACTTTTTGTGCAACTTCTTTTGTGACATCTTGCGGGTGTAATTGAAAGGCTTTTTCACGACTCATAATATAGGCATTCATGCTGTTACCATCTTTATCAAAGAAATTATAATTACCCGGATTTTGATAAAACTTTTCTAATACCTGTTGCATATGTACATTCGAGGCAGGCTGTTCCTGAGAATGTCCATACGTAGCATATCGCCAAAACAGAAATAAGCCAATTGCCACAATTACAGCACTCATCCCCAATCCTATTTTCTTCATTTCATCACCTTCAAGCTATTTTGTTAATATACATTACTAGTATACCATAAATATAGGTGTCTTTTACAAATACACATAAGGAAAAGGCTCCGTAACGAGCCTTTATTCATAAACTTTTATCTCATTTTTTGGTGACACGATGTTATAAACATGCACAACATCGCCGTTTTCATTTAGAAAATTCAAGCTAATTGTTACATATGAACTTTTAGCATCACTTTTTGTATGCAAATACGTAAGAACGGCTGTTTCTGTAATCTTCTCTTTTATCTTAACTGTCGTATTTTCTTCAAATAATTGTACGCTGTATACCTCTTCCCCTGTATACGAAACGGTGTCTTCCCCATCTTTTACACTGATTGTAAAACGATATTCATCTTTAAAGATTCCATATTCATTCCATGCTTCGATCATCTCTGGTATTTTTATTACCAACTTTGCCTGTAATTCATCCTTTTTCAAGACGGCATCTGTCATTTTGATATCTTCTATGGCAGCAATTGGATGTAGCGTAACTTGATGATTATTCACAAAACTTTTATCAATGCAGATGGTATCTTCCTTTCCTTGGCTCTTGCTTACTTTATTATCCGTAGGCTGCTTAGTTTGACAGCCTACCAGCATCGTAAGAGCTAATGCTCCAATGCCTAATGATTTCATAAATTTTGTCATATGTTTAACTTCCTCTCCATTTGATGATGTTATTATATGGAATACTTCCATCATAATTTTTTCATCATCTTTTTTCTATTTCCATGCTCTATATTCTATTGAACGTATTTTATCATACAACGTATATTGTGCAAGATAGTTGGCAACAAACGGCTTGTTTCTGACATGGATTGGTCTTTCAGTCACTTACTGCTAAAAAGAATCTGTCATAAATGTTGTCATATAGTTATTAAATTCATGTTCCACTGTTTTTTGTTTTTTTCTCGATAATGGCAGCCATCTTCCATCTTTTAATACAATGCGACCGGTATCTATATATTTGATATAGCGCATATTTACATACTGTCCTTTCATATTAGAGCAAAAATCATCATTAGGATACTTCTCAAAAAAAGTTTTAAAAGAACCTCTTACGCGATATGCTTCATGATGACAATTGATGATAAGATAATGCCCCTCTGATAGTAAACTATCAATATCATTTAGACGAAGTACGGTTTGCTTCCCTTCAAATGTAATTGGCACAAGAATCGTTTGCTTTCTTATCTTATCCATAACATTTTGTATCGCCAATGGAAACTCTTCATCAAAATAATTTTTTGATACATAAGCTGACGCTTGATACTCATACCCTTTTCGAGCAAATTCTTCATGCGTTGTCAAAAAAATGATATTTACATCCTGGTGTCTTAATTTTAATTGCTTGGCAATTTCAAAACCTGTACTATGCTTTAATTCCACATCTAGTATATACAGATTAAATTTTTCATCTGGTAAACTATCATCATCACATACAAACACCTTTACTTTACTAAAGTTATGAAGAATATATGTTTTCACCTGTTGTGCATAATCAAGATCATCTTCGCAAATACACACATTTATATCTTGCATTAGCATCACCCACTTTATTTGTAATTATATCACATATGCTTACTGATACTTTATTTAGGGATAGATATCATAGAAATAAAATAGTAATCATCTGTTTCTTGTTGGAAGATCCCATGATACCTCTTAACACATTCCTCAACATTCTTTAAGCCGTATCCATGCTGTTCTTTATTTTCTTTACTTGTTTTAAATACTTCATTCGTTTTTATGATCCTTGCCGGATCGTAATGATTCTTTATTCTAATATAATAAAAATCTTTATCTTCCCGTATCTCTACTATAATTCTTTTATCTTCCACATGTTCTTGTGCCTCGATTGCATTATCTAATAAATTACCAAATATAACTGTCAGATCATACTCACTTATAATATCTAAATCACTTTGTAAGATGAATTTCGCAGATATCCCTTTTTCTTGCATAATGGCATTTTTTGAATTTAAAATATAAATCAATGCTTCATTCTTTCCATCAATGATAGTTGTATTATTCACATTACCTAAAAGTTGTTCAATATATTCATTTGCTTCTTGGGGATCATGGTCGATTTTATTTTTTATCATCAACATATGATTTTTCAGATCATGTCTTAATTTTCTGTTTTGTTCATTTGCCTCTTCCATTTGCTTATGTAATTTTATATTGAACTCTTCTGTTTGTAATCGGCGTTCGGTTTCAAAAAGTATTTTATTTTTTTTGCCCATTGCGCGTAAATAAAAATAAAATAACATATACATCAAAACCATAAATAAGGTATAAACGTAATTAAAAATAACATATTGTAAAGGATCATTTAAATCTATGTTCCATGTGGCAAATACAGAGTATTCAAAAAAACCTGCCGCAAAAATTGCCATTATCATAAATAAAAACCATTCTTTATTATCCATATGATCATCATCCATTTTGTATTTTTTAAACAGTTTATAAGCCACCACTAAAATAATAGGCTTTAACAACTCTAATAAAATCAAGTAATCGTCATCACAAGGAAAGATAAATTGGAAAATAATATTATTGATAAAGATGTATATGGATTCAGCCAATTGCGTCATAACATAAGAAAAAATAATATAATATATCTTTTTAAAGACATTTCCCTTTAACATGATAAACATTAAACAACCCAAAATACTATATTCCAGTTCAATTGAATACACCTGATAATAGGTAAGTTCATATAAATTATAAATCATGAAAAGTATTACAAAAACAACATAAATACCACGTATTTTCTTATGTTTTAGCTCCATAGATAATTTCGGGAAAAAATACATATATAAAAAGCTGCTTAAATTTACGATGCTGATAAGAATAGTTATCAAAAAATCATATTCCATAATTCTGTCCACCTTTTGCATATAATAGCACATAATAGTACAAAATTACAGATTAAAACAATTTTAGTTTATAACTGCCACGTGATTATTGTATTTTTTTTCATCTTCACATTACTTTTTGTGATAATGTGACTTATATTAAAGCTTGCCTTGTTCTTAGAAAAGTTTGTTTTTGTTATAATTGTATACTTATCACTATACAATTTTCTTAAATTATAAGCAGTTCCTTTTACTGAACTTACTTTACTATTTTTTATATTAGCTGTTGCTTTGAAATCATATTGCACATATTTGGATGATGTATAATAGACCTTTAAATTTTTCCATATTTTATTTTTACCAGCGCGGTCGGAATGAACCTGTTCATAATCTATAACACTACTTACATGTTTCATCATTTGTCTTGTTACCTTTTCAGGATTATTTTTAAAATCCTTATGTTTGCTTAGAATATAAGAATTTATCTCTTGTCCTTTATCATTTTGAAAACTATAAGTGGAAGGCGATTCATAAAAATCACTAAACATCTGTATCTCTTCATCATAATCACTTGTTGTGTCTTTAGCTTCAATTTTCAAGCATGTAAAAGATAATAGAATTCCTAAACATAATATAATTTTTTTCATACTTACCTCACTTGTCCTTTCCCTTATCTATAACAAAATACATTAAAATGCTCAAGACAGCTGACATTCAAAGGTCATAATTAGGCAAGATAAAACTCTTAGATCATCCTATATTTTTCTTAAGAATTATTAATCATACTTTCCTACGTTAGTAATACATGTATAATATACACATGAAAAACTTTACAAATTTATCCTTTTATCGCACCTTTGCTAAAGACGAAATTAAGCATAATCCCAAAAGAAGAGTTCATCGCAGCGCGCTCTTCTTTTTGACATTCTGTATGTTACTGATTGGAAATGGTTGTCTAAGCTATATACGCACACAACAAAGACAAGCTTTTGCTCATTATGGAGAGTGGAATCGCGTTATTTTCAACGTAGAACAAAAAGATGTAGAAACTGCTAAAAAAGCAAATTTAGATACTGTCTTACCTTTGCCATCTTTAGGACAGATCATGGTAAAAAATCAAGATGGCTATGCCCAAATTGGAGAAGTTTCTCAATATACAAAAGAAGCCATGGACTTGTTTCACTTAGAACTATTAGATGGCAGCTATCCGCAAAAGAACAATGATATCATCATCGAGGCCGATGTGTTGAGCTATTTAGGTTATTCCTATCAGCTTCATCAATCGATACAGCTGTTGTTAAGTGATGGAAAAATGCATAAGTTTTATCTCACAGGAATCATAAAGCCCTATCGCTCGATGTGGAATGTACAAGACAGCAATTCTTTATCTGCTGCTTTTGTCAAAGCGAAAGGTAGTCTTTCTTCCTTATGGTTAAAAGATGTACGCGTAAACGAAGACTATCCTTCCATACCAGGTGTTTCTGCTATCAATACCTATGCTTATGATAATATGGTTTGGTTAAATGGCAATAGCAGTCGTTTCTTAATAGGGATGATGTTTGCGTTGTGTATGATTCTTGTATTTATGTATTTCATCATTCGAGATATTCTTATGAGTTATGAAAAAGAAGATCACATCCTAAAACAATTAGGGGCATCGCGTAAGCAAATACGATGGATTCGCTTTTGGTTTTTCATCTATCTCTTGCGTCTGCCAATTCTTTGTGCCTATTTGCTATATTATGGAGGCAGTGCCTTAGGAAGTGATCTATTAAATGATACACTGCACATTGAAGTCGTTGCTTCTTGGTACGTTGGTGGTATTTTTCTACTTGGCTTGTTGCTAACCATCCTACTCGCCAATTTATTGACGAATCGCAAACAAGAAAAAATGATAAAGAAAACACATATACATAAGCTGACGATACGCCATCCATGGAAAAAGATCACGCCATGGCGCTTGGCTTGGCGAAATCTTACTACATTATCGCATCACACTGTTATTATCATAGTATTGCATGTAATCGTCTTAAGTACCTTCCTCCTATGCATACAAACACAAGCAAATGCCTATATGCAATGGCAAGACTATCAAAAGCGACGAGGAATTGGCGATTATCGTGCTTCTTTCAACGTAAATCCAGAATCAAAAAGGATACGTGAATTGGATATAACAGGACTTAAGAGCATCCCCCATGTAACAAGTGTACGCGCCTTTCACATACGCAGTGATATAAAAATAAGCTATGCCAATATGCAACAAGAAACTTGTTTAAAAGATTATCGTACGTATTATCACTATACAAATGTTATTCCTGACACTCATAATACCTATGCCACCCTCATTGCTATCAATGAGGATACAACCGTGATACCCATCATGCGAAAATATCTAAACTTTGATGAAAAAGCCTTTTTAAACGGTGATTTAGCGATTATAAATACGGAAGCTTTTATCTTTAAAAAAAATACTGGCAGTAAAAATGGATATTCAACAACGGATTACTTGCTGGCAGATGGTACCAGAGAACAGGCAAAACAGGATGGTGGTAACTATCATGAAATTCAATATATCCATAAAGGTACGATGTTAACATTGACAGGAAAACATACCATGCAGATCAAAGCATTGCCTATGAAAAATAAGTTTTCTGATATGGTGGATGCGCTTGGCGAAGATAGTGGAATTCCATTTACCATCTTTCTTAGTGAAAAGGGGTATGCTAACATCATGGGGGAACATCTTGGTTATCAATCGCTTGTCGCTGAAACAGATAAAAAAGCCGATTATCATCATACCGATCAACAAGTCATGAACATTCTTAGTCGTTATGGCGATTTGCATATCACCAACTCTCGTTTAGAGGAAGAAATCCATCAACAAAAATTCTTACAAACGGTTCTGCTTTATGGTGTTATAGAAGTGTTCATCTGTTTTCTATGGCTGTTATTACTGTCAAATCAATATCGTTTGCAACAGGCTTATTTGGATGTAGAACACAAACTTTTACGCATACTAGGTGTAAGTAAATTCTATCTCTTATGCATTGCCTTTTTAGAAGCTATTGTACAAGCTATCATTTCTTTGATTATCACCGCTTGCCTGTATTGGCTGTATGAGAAAATTTATCACCCATTAACAACATTAGGTGCTCCTAGCAGTCCTTATTATTTACCGGCCTCTTTGATATGGCACCACCATGTTCCATTGCTATGCATCCTGCTCATTAGCTTTTTAAGTTTATCCATCTTATTAAAAGGGAAAGTAGGACAAGAAAAAGGAAGGGATTCTAATGAAATTGCTTGAAGTAAAAAATGTTCATAAATGCTATGCGAATACAAGAAGAGTGAGTGAAGTTTTACATGATTTAAGTTTTGCTGCTGAAGAAGGAAGCTTTACTGCCATCATGGGGAAAAGTGGTTCTGGTAAAAGCACTTTGTTAAACTGTATCGCTTCTTTGCTTCCTATTGACAGTGGCTCCATCTTAGTAAAAGGACAGGATATCACCGCTTTTTCCCGCAAACAGCGAGAAGTGTATCGTCGTGAGGATATCGGCATCGTCTTTCAGGATTTTGCGTTATTACCTTTTCATTGTGTCTTGGAAAATATTTTATTACCACTGCATTTAGCAAAGAAAGCAGTAGATCAAGCGCATGTGGAAATGCTTTTACAAGCATTGGACATTGCCCAGCTAACCACAGCATTGCCCCAAGAACTATCCGGTGGTGAACAACAACGTGTCGCGATTGCCAGAGCCTTCGTGCATCAGCCAAAGCTCTTGTTGATGGATGAACCAACCGGAAATTTAGATAGTGAAAACACACATATCCTTATGGAAATGTTAAAAGAACTGCATGAAAAGCAGAAAACAACCATTCTGTTAGTCACTCATGATCGTGATGTAGCCGCTTATGCAGAACGCACATTGCTTTTACAGGATGGTAAGTTTATTGAAAAGTGCGATAATCACTAAGATGCAGAAAGAGCGCCACCGTAAGGAAGGCTAAAATAAAAGACATCCATATAGATTTTATTATCGTATCTATTCTTGATGTCTTTTTTGTTTAAATTGTATAAGATGATAAAAGAAGGCAAAAGACTTTGCTTTTTGCAAACTGCCTATAGAGTAAATTAAATTTTAGTAGCTTACTTAAAATTAAAATATATAAAGCATATGGATTGGTTTTGTAACTCTTTGTGATACAGCAAATTGTGGGTTAATCATCCTCATCATAATTGATAAAGCTTGCTGTTTTTGCATCGGCATAAGATTTAAACTTCTTAAGTAATGGGTGCTGTTTCACACTGTTTAGATCCTGTGAAATCATCGCTGCTAATACTTGAACAAATGGCAGATAGACAAGTGGTGTTAGATCACTTTCTACCATATCCGATAAGGTTAGTATATGATCATCATCTAAATTAGCGGCATTGCTTAACATAAAGGTATGCTCACTCACACTGCGTGTTGCTTGATAAATCTGTTGCACACGATTGCTTGCCGCATCATTGCCATCAATCAATAAAACCGTATAGGATGGTGTCAATTGCAGGTTAGGTCCATGAATATATTCTTCCATTTCCAAAGGCAGTGCCGGAATATGAATAGTTTCTCCACTTTTCAAAGCACCTTCCAGGGCAATGCCATAACCGGCCCCTGCTCCACATACATAAATGCTATGCATAGAACTGAAATCTTTATAATGTCGTTTTACAAATGTTTGTGCCTTATCGATCATCTCTTGATTTAATTTTATAGCCTTTTTTACTTCATCTAGCTTTTCACTGCGCTTTGTATAAGCAATGGCAAACAGCATCAGATACAACATCAGTGTTGTAACTCCTTTGGTGACATAGCCGACCAATTCTTCCCCAACACCATAATCGAACACAAGATCTGCATGGTCTTTGATATCATGTTCCACATTGCCGGTTAAGGCAACTCCGGTATATCCCAACGCTCTTATTTTATCTAATGCCGCAATCGCGTTGGTTGAATAGCCGCTTTGAGATACTACGATAACCACATCATCATCCGCAATCGCATGTTCATACCAAGTGAATGTATAAGGGGTAGTGATTTTTACTTCCATTTGTAAGGTATGCATCAAAAAGCTGCGAGCACAGTGACAAGCATTGTAACTGGAACCACTGGCTACCAGCCATAAACGACGCATCTTTTTTTCTTTGGCATAGTTTACCAGGGGCGCACACAAGGTAGCATAGTCTTCTATATTCTTCATCGCCTGTGCCGGTGTTTCTTTGATATAATCCATCATTGTCATTTTTTCCATAATCTATCCTTGGGATGTTAATCTCTTACAAGAGGTATTGTTTGATCCCTTTTCCTTTCTTATTTACTAGGGGAAAAGGTGGATTGCTCCACCTTCTTTTTAATAGTTCAGTTTACGGTAATAACGGCGGATTTCCATTGGATGACAAGTTTCTTCTTCCATGTGTGCATCAATGCGATTATTGACTGCATGCATAACCAGATGAGAAATATGTGAACGGAATTCAGGAGAAATACCCTTTAATTCGTAGTCCTTGGTATCAATTACCGTATAGTTCTTACAGATACGTGGAATGAAGTTGACAACTCTTTCAGATAAAGAACGCTGTGCATCTTCTCCAACAAAGATCGTAACCGGTGTATCACGTGTAACGATTTCAAACATACCGTGGAAGAATTCCGGTGCTGTGATGGATTTTGTCTTAATCCATAGCTGTTCTTCCCAATAGCACATAGCATAAGAATACGTAGCACCCCACTGATTGCCGGCACCGACGAAGTAATGCAATTCATCGTTCCAATGTTTCTTCGCAAATTCTTTTCCAAAGTCATCCGCTTTCTTTTCTACTTCTACCAACGCAACAGCTAAATATTTTTCAAATTCTTCATACATGCGTTCATAATCTGCAAATTCGCCATTGTTAAACATGAAGCGATCCGCAACCATGAAGAATTTCAGTTGTTCATTTGCTGAGTAAGCAATTTCATAATCGACCATCTTTGCTAATTCTGTAGTATCGATATCAATAAAGCCTAAGACTTTCGCACCGGCATCCTGTGCTTTTTTTACTGCCTGTACTACTTCAATCGTACTTCCGGTTACACTGGATGTGATGACAATGGTTCCCTTTCCGATACGTTTATTTCCTGTTGTCAGATATTCTGCGGCATTTTCTGCCCATGTTTCAATCGCAGACATCTCTTTCATATGCACAGTTGCCTGCATACTGCTTGCCCATGTTCCACCAATGCCTAACCAGCAAACATTCGTATAACCTTCTTTACAAATCCCATCTACGATCTCATTGATCTTTCCACGCAGAGCCAAAGCTCCATTTACACTATCAATCTGTGCTTGTTCATTAAATTTTAACATTTCCATTTCCTCTCCTTATTTTTTAACCTAAGAATCCAAAGAATGCGCCTGCCAGACCTAAAACAGCCATTAGCAGCAGAATCGTCGTTGTTTTAAAGTTTTTACGTAACAGGAAGAATACCACGAAGGTAAATGCCAATGGCAATAAGCCCGGCATGATACCATTGCAAATATCCCCGATCGTTGTTGCTTCATCACCGCTACCAATCGCAATCGGTATATTGATCGATACGTTTTCCGCCGTCATACCACCAATAACCATCAGACCCAAAACAGCAGCGCCATAAGTTAAGCTTTCCATCAGACCGCTTTTTTCAATCTTCGTTAAGAATTCAGCTCCCAGTTTATAACCGGCATTCATTAAGAAGAAACGTAAGCCCTGTGCCGGAATATTAAATACCAGCAGGAATAAGATTGGTCCTAAGATATTGCCTTGACGTGCTAAGGAAATACCAATACCGGTTGCAATGATACGTAAAGTTCCCCAGATAAAGCTGTCACCAATACCGGCTAATGGTCCCATTAAGGCAATCTTAATATTATTGATACTGGAAGTATCGAAGTTTTCTTCTGTAGCATTTTGTTCTTCCATCGCTGTAGAAATACCTAACAGCAAGGTTGATAAATGTGGTGTTGTGTTAAAGAATTCCAGATGACGTTTCATCGCTTCTGCACGTTCTTCATCTGTTTTATATAATTTGTTAATGATTGGAATCAACGCATAACAATAAGGCAGATTCGCCTGTCGCTCATAATTCCATGACCATTCCATAGACAAGGAACGAAGGGCTACTTTATTTAGATCTTTTTTTGTAATCATACTATTTTCTTTTACCGTATTAGAAGTCATCATCTTCATCTCCTTCACTCACACCGGCTGTTTCTACCGCATGCTTATTCTGATTTTTAATTTGGACAAGGACAATTGCCACGATAGCACCAAAGATGGCAATACCGGTTACTGGAATCTTCAAATATGTGCTTAACGCAAAGCCCAAGAAGAAGAAACAAGCAACATTCTTGTTCATGATCATCTGCATCAATAAGCCAAAACCAATTGCAGGTAACAGACCCATTGTCAGTTCTAAGCCTTTTTGTACCCATGCTGGAATCATATCCAGAATGCCCTGAATGACAGGACTACCTAAATAGAAGCTGACACCGACGATCACACCGATGATCAAATTGACACCAAAGAATCCACCTAACAGATGCATTCTTTCAACACCCTTATAATTACCAACAGCGGCATATTTATCTGCTTTATGCACAAACATCGGTAAAATGAAGACCATGCTTAAATTCTTAAAAATCAAAACCAGACTGGCAATTGGAAGACCTAATGCCAAGGCTGCCTCAGCACCGGTTCCGGTAGTGATGGCAAATGCCGTACCTAATACGGTTCCACTGATCATTTCCGGTGGAATGGATGCACCTACAGAGAATGCGCCCATAAAGGCAAGCTCCAATGTAGCTCCCAGAGTTACTCCCATCGAAATATCCCCTAATACGATGCCTGTCAATGTTCCCATCACCAATGGTCTGGATAACAAACAGGTACCAAATAAATATTCTGCATTACCAAGCATTGCGACCAATGCAAGTAAGATTGCTTGTAGCATTGTGTAAAACCCTCCTCTTTCTCAAATAGTTTCATGATTATGTTTCTTTATGCGGTTAGCTTTAACCTTCGATAGATTTGTGTTTCTTATGCGATTTTATAATACATTTTCCGCATGCACTTTCGCATCATTAGGAACCATGCGAATTTCCACTTCGATTCCTTTGTCTACTAATTCTTTCAGTAAGGTTGTTTCTTCTTCTGTCACATTGATTGCCTTACTGATATTTCTTGTGTTCTCTTTTGCTTTCGTGCCACCTAAATTCACAGACTTGATGACATTTGTTTCTGTTGCGAAACGATAAGCATCTTGAATTGATTCCACAACGATAAACAGTTTGTATTTATCTGTAACACCACTATTCACCGCTGCAATGCCATCTTCCACACTTTTCATAACCAGCTTAACACCTTGTGGTTTGGCCATCTTAATGGTTGTCTTACGTAATTCATCCTTCATGACATCATCATTCGCAATCAGGATACAGTCAGCGCCTAATGCGCTCGTCCAGGAAAATGCCACCTGTCCATGTAATAGTCGGTGGTCAACGCGTAAACATTTAATCATCTTACTTCACCTCTTTCTAAAATTCATCATCTTCCTCAGCTTTTAAATCATCCGCTGCCAGGAAGGTAATGCCGTCTTGGGCATTCTTTACGATACTGTCTTTAACCTGTGCATCAATCACTTGCGGACAGGATAACAGAATATCCATGGCCAAATTCATATTCATTCCGCTGAATACCTTCACATTGTGATGCACACACAGCTGCGATAAGGCTGTATGAACGCTGCCGCCTTTGATATCGCAGAGAATGACAAATTCCATCTGTGGATTTGTTGCAATGCGCTCTTTCAGCTTGTTCATAAAGTCATTTGGATTTTCTCCCGGAAACAGACAGTAGGTTTCTACATCCTGCGTCAGCTCTTCGCCGATAATCATACGCAGGGAGTTTAATAATCCTTCCGCCAGCTTTCCATGGGATGCGAGAATCACTTGTCGCATACTCATCAGCTCCCTTCACTTACTAACTAGCAAAAAGCGTGCCAACTTGGAATTTTCCATGTTAAACACGCTTTTTTCGCTTTTTTTCTTAATTATTCTTCACGTAGTCGAAGATATAGCCGATCTCTTCCACCGGTATTTCGACGCTATAGTAATTTTCAACGACGCTAAACGCTTTTTTCACCGATTTGATAAACGCTATTTCTTTTTCCGCAAAATCTTCTACATTCGTATACGTTTCAATGCTCTTTCTGGTAACCAGACGTTCAATCAAGCAACAGACATGCACATACAAGCCCACACAGGTATTATTCGTCAAGCGAACCTGCAAATCATTTTGCAGCTTATCAATGGCATCGGCGACATGTTCTAATAGCTTACTAGGATTTAAGATCGTCAGATTGTTCATGATATTACTTAACGAGAAGTTCTTTAAGATATTTTGTTGGAAGGTCTTCATTTCACTGTCACTGATGTAATCCTTAAAATAATCATGCAGCTCATCCAAGGTATCGTTGATAATTAAATCTTCGATTGGTATAAAGCGGATGTCAGGTATATTAGGATTCAGTGTTCCAACAATGCAGATGACTTCGTAATTTTCAAAGAAGGCATCGTGCAGCTGTTTTTCCAATAAGGTATTGTAATCATACGTATAGACATGAATCGGTAAATCGCATGGTAAGGAATCCACCAAAATCTTTTTCAGCTTTTCGGCAGTTCCCATACCGCTGGCACAGGAACAGAGAATAACCTTTTCGCGATTCTTATGTTCCACAATATGATAATTGGCACTACTGTAATCAATAGCAGTTTCAAAGATTTCTTTCATCGGCGTATTGGAGATGATACCCTGCCCGATTTCCAATGCTAAACGTGTCGTGACATTGTTCATGATGCCGATGCTGGCATTGGATACTTCTAATCCTTTATAGATTTCTTCCAAAGAACCCATATCAACCAGTAAAAATAATTCTTCATATTGCGGAATTTTTGCCAAATAGCGATTTAGCTGTTCAATGATCTGTGTGGAACTAAGCTGTAACGGCATATCCATGGCGTCAAACACATAACGCCCTAACAGTTTATTCGCTGCATCGGCCATACTGCTGGCTGTACTGAAACCATGGGCAATGATAATACCGATACGTTTATTCAAATCTGTAATACGATTTAATTTCTTTAAATTTAATGCCAGCACAGAAGTAAACATCGCATCAAATTCCATATCCAAATTTACGGTAAGATTTTCTACGATTTCCTGCGCAATCGCATATTCTCGATGCCATTCGCTCTTTATATAGGAAAGCAATTGTTTGACGTGTTTTTTTTCTTG
The DNA here is from genome assembly GCF_004341945.1 of Longicatena caecimuris. Lineage (GTDB taxonomy): Bacteria > Bacillota_I > Bacilli_A > Erysipelotrichales > Erysipelotrichaceae > Longicatena > Longicatena caecimuris. The sequence continues at coordinate 80,865 of NZ_SMBP01000008.1, read as the reverse complement.
CTCCAGCCAATTGTTCATTTCTAACAGGTTGCGACTGTAATCATCAATATAGGAAGCAATGGCAATCACATCATTATTCACGAATTTAAAACCATAACGTGAACTCAGCATATCAAAGATATTCGATACGATACCTTGCAGATATTCATTCTTACGAATGGTCTTTTTCTTTTGAAAGACGATGGTTTCCTGATACTCATCAATGCTTTGACATGCCGTTTTTAAGAACAAATCACTGTTTTCTCTTGCATCATAAGCTTTCAACAGTTCTTCATTGCATTTTAGAATGGCGCGCTCATGCGATACGAATTTCGCCAGTTCATGTACAGAGATGAGCTTTTGTTCCGTCATGGATGGCACATTCATCTTTGGCTCTTTCAAGGTTTCCGGCAGATTATATGCCCGTATTTCTAAGCGATCCTTGTTGGGATCTGCATGAAACAGCGCGTTGACACAGCTTGCTTGAATAGCGTTTTTTAGTTCTCCGATATTGGCATTGAACGTTGTTGATAATAAGGTTTGATAGACAAGGGTAGAAAGATAGATGGATTTATGGATACGGGTTTCTTCTGCCGCAAAGATAGAATGAATGAGTTGTAGACGCTCATGCGTGCCACGTTCTTCTAAGGAAGGAATCGTGATAATCATCGGAATACGGCGCAGCAAGGTTTTTAATAATACCTCTTCTGGTTTTTCCGTTGTCGCAAAGATTAAACGTAAAGAAGACTGATACCACTTTTCATTATCTCCCACCATGTGATAAATGCCCTTATCCATAAATAAGAAGAGCTTTTCCTGACATTCCGGTGGCAGACAATGCACCTCATCCAAGAAGAGCACACCGCCTTCTGCCAGTTTAATAAGACCGGGATTATCCTTATCCGCACCGGTGAATGCGCCTTTTTTATGACCAAACAGATTCGCCGTTAACAACTCCGGATTATTGGCATATTCGCTACAGTTAACGATGAGAAATTTTTTATCCGCTTCGATTAATTGATGATTTAAGGCATATTCATACATTAACTGTGCCATGAAGCTTTTTCCGGTACCGGTAGGTCCATACAGCAATAAAGGCAGTCCATTTGGCGGATATGATATGGTAGCCTTACATTGATTTACCACATTGGCTAAGCTTTCCTGCGCTCCAATCAGCTTTTCAAAATCTTTCGCTTCCTGTGGCTGCAAGGCTTTTACAAATTCCTTCTTCGATGTGAATTCCTTTTCCTTCAGATGGATAGAAAATAACTTCTCTAATGTCTGCACATCATAAAACAACACCGGACGGGTATTTATTTTAACAAGTTTCCCTTCATTCCATAGCTGGTTTAAATATTGGGATACCATATTACGGCTTAAATGCAACGCTTCACTAATCGCAACTGCATTGCCTGTTTCTGCTAATTCTCTTGTGGTTGCCATAAGGACCTGTTGTCTTACCTTTTCTAACATTACCATCAACCCCTTTTCCATTATTAAGTGTACGAAATTCTCATAGAAAAAGTCAATCAGAAGAATTTGCTTTTTTACGAAAGTTGGCACGCTTTTTGCTAGATATAGATAAGAGGAACTTAGAGGTGATCGTATGAAACAAAATTTAGCAATTCAACAAACGCTTCAACAGAAATATTTATTAACGCAGAAAAATCAGAATGCCTTAGAAGTATTAAAAATGAATCATGAAGAAATCACAAAGCTAGTGTTACAATTTGCGCAACGCAATCCGATGTTTGCCTGTCGCTTTCATCAGGAGAAGGGCTATGAAATGATGGATACCGTACATGCGCCTATCAGCTTAAAGGAAGAGTTGTACTATCAGCTGCACACCTGCAAGACTTCCATACGTGAAGATATTGCCGCCTATCTTATTGAATCCTTAGATGAAAATGGTTATATCAACATCAACGAGGAAGAAGTTGCACACGCTTTTCAAGTAACACTTCAGGAAGTGCAGGATGTATTTACGATTCTTCGTACCTTTGAACCAAGTGGAGTCTTTGCCAAAGATGCCGCTGACTCCTTATATTTGCAATGTTTGCATATGGGAAACACCAAAGGGGCATATCTGCTCAAACATCATGCCGATGCCATCTTATCTCATGATCTTTCTTCTATTGCCAAGCAAATGAACTTAACGATTGAGGAGATCAAGGATATTTTACATTCCATCCGCAAATGTCATCCATATCCTTGTGCTCCATACCAAACCCAAACAACAATCAATATAACCCCGGAAGTGGATATCATCGTTGAAGATGAGGAAATTCGCATTGAACCGATTTCCGTCTTTACCCCTTCCCTGCATCAGGAATATGTCAGTATGATGGAAGAGCATCCACAATTAAAACAATACTTTCAAGAGGCAAGTATTTTTGTCGATATGCTGCATCGCCGCAATGCCTCCTTGCTCATGATCATCAATGAGCTTGTCACCCTTCAAAAAGGCTATTTTCTGTATCATGATGAGCTGCGTCCCTGTACCTTAAAGGATATCGCCCAAAAATTAGGAATGCATGAATCAACTGTTTCCAGAGCCTTGCATCAGAAATATTATCGCTTTGAAGGTGAATGTTATGCTTTTAAACAATTGTTTTCAGCGATGACTTGTCAAGGGGATAGTGCCGATGGAATACGAAAGGCCATCCTTTCTATCATTCGACAGGAAGATAAACACAAACCGTTTTCGGATCAACAATTGGTGATAAAATTATCTGCCATGGATCTTAAGGTTTCACGCAGAACCGTAGCGAAGTATCGAGAACAGTTGCATATCCCCGGCAGTTCTCAACGCAAGCTTCGCTAAGTCTGTTTTCACAAGATAGCTCAATGACACATTTACAAAAAGGAATGCATAAAAGCAGAAAAACGTGCAAGACTTTCATTAGGTGATGTGGAATGCTGACATGGAAGGATATGGAAACGTTGTATGAACGCTTAGAAGCGGATGATTGTATCGGTGTGTATATTGAAATTAAACAATATGCGCAACACTATTTAAAAGATCGGCAAGAATGCCAAAAGGCCGTAGAAATACTGGACCAAATGCTGTCTGTCATGGATCCATGTATTTGCGTAAGTGAATGGATGCATTGTTCTTTATTCACGTTGTGGAAAACCATATCCTGGACATATATTCATGATATGATCCAGCAACTAGATGATGCTTTTCCACATGTTGCTTTTGCCTTTGGCATTTGTTATCCCAAAGCACAGGAAGAACTATCTACCTTATTTTATAAGTGCCAGCTTGCCGCTATCAAAAGCAAGGATCATGCAAAATATACGACATCTTATGAGCTTTATGATCAATTGCTAGAAAACCGCTTATTACAAGCGGTTTCGACACAGGAAATGGTAGAAAAGGCAATGGCAAAAGGGAATCTGCGTGTTTTTATACAACCAAAAGTTGATCTAGCTACCCAAACCATATGTGGGGGTGAGGCTTTATTGCGTTTGTACCATGAAAACCAATGGCTTCCACTATCTGAATGGATGAAAGAAATTCAAAGAAACAGCTTTATTCGCCAGACGGATGTATATGTTTTACATCAGCTTTTTCATATGTTTGCCTTATGTCAGAAACAACAATTCCCCTTACTGCCAATCAGTGTGAATGTCTCTGAAGCAACACTAGAAAATGCACAGGAATATCTAATGGAAGTAAAAAAACTTACAAAAGCTTCTGCACTTTCCAGTAAGCTCTTAGAATTTGAAATCAGTGAAGATATTTTATCAAAAGATAATCAAGCCTTATCCGACTTCTTAACTGTCTTGCACCAGGAAGGATATCCGATTGCCATGGATGACTTTGGCAGTGGCAGTGCTTCCTTAACGATGCTTCCTCATCTTCCCTTTACAAGTATCAAACTTGATCGTTCCTTTTTTCCCCAACCTGCCAATGAAAAAAATAACCTGATGTTACAATCAAGTATACGTATGTTAAAACAATGTGGTTATAGCATTGTTGCGGAAGGTGTCGAAGATGAATGCTATCTGCCTCTATTAAAAGAGGCGCATTGTGATCAGATCCAAGGGCATTATTATTATCAAGCAATGCCAATGTCAGAATACTTGCAGCTATTACGATCATGGGTGTAAAAAAAGAAAATCATCGAGTGTGATTTTCTTTTTTTATTGTTTTAGGCTATTTCGGCAATCTTATCCATGATGAGTTTCCAAGCCAATGCCGTATCTTTTTCAAATGTTTTGGGATCTGCTTGAAAGTTTACGGGCATTGCTTTTTTATAAGGTGTAAAACCTAATCGCAAATACATGGCAATTGCCACATAACTGTTTGTTTGCGTAGTTAAATACAGAGGTTCTGTTACCTGCATAGAGGCATAAAACCGAATCGTTTCAATCATTAATGCCTTAGCTATCCCTTTTCTTTGATGATGCTCATCTACACCTACCCAATGCACACGCATTCGTGTATGACCAAAATGCTCGCCTTCCCATACAGAGCTTGTACCGGCAAGCCTTCCGTTTTCATCAACGACTAGTAGCATTTGTTTCTTCACTTTTTCCGGCTGTGATAAAAATGTTTCCTTAAAATATTGCATTCCCTGTGCAAAATTCGCTAACTGACCTAATGCCACATGCAAGCGCACCCAATCTTGACTATAACGCGCATCAAAAGGTATGACTCGATATCCTTCTGCCAAACGGTATTCCATCTTTTCCGGTAGTTCTGTTAGTTCCATTAATACCGGATAATAAGGTATCGTTTTATCTAACGTTGTCATCTGCATCTCCTCCTTATCTATTTCATATGTATTCTTTACAATGGCATGTTACCTAAAATATAAGGAAAGACCCGAACATAGATTCGAGTCTTATTGTAATTCTATCGTATAGGAATAACGATCTCCTGGATAATAGGAAACCGTATATTCTAACACACGTCCATCATGATCATAAGATACACGCTTACGCACCAGTAAGGCCTCGCCTTTTTTCATTTCTAGCTTTTCGGCAATTTCCTTCGTCGCTGTTACGGCATAAAAGCTTTCCTTACTACGTGATGGCTTGTTTATGTGAAGTTCATCCAGCAATGCATACATACTGCCCTGATAGCGGGTATCATCTAAAGGCAGATTGCGGTCCTTAGAAAAATAGCTGATGAAGTAAACCATTGGTGCCCCATCTCCAGTACGTACACGGGACAGACGATATACTTGTTCCTGCAAAGGACAATGAAATACCTCTGCCACTTCTTTATCTGCTACGGTCATTTCAATATGCACATAGCTAGTGCCAGGCGTAATTCCTCTTTCCAGCATTTCATTCGTAAAGCTTTTGATACCAATCAGTTCTTCTTCAATCTTATTCTGGAATATGACTCTTGTGCCCTTTCCTCTGGCACGTTCTACCAGTCCTTCCGTTTCCAATTGGGCAATCGCCTGTCTTGCCGTGATGCGTGATACACCAAAGCGTTTTTGCAGCTGCGCCTCACTTGGAATGGCATCTCCTGGGGCATATTCATTGGATAAGATTTTATCCTTAATAATTTTTTTAATTTGAATATACAGAGGAATTGCACCTTTGTTAAAATCGAGTTGCTCCATGAACTCACCTCCGTGAATCCATTATAGCATGTCTTATTTTATTTTAGGAAAATTTTCTTACGTAAGCTTTCAGAACACCGATTTTCTTACCTTGAGATTCTCCATATGGGCGAATCGTATATTCCCCGACACTTGCTGGAATGATGAAGGTTTCCGCATAATGAACAACAAATGGCGCAAAAGCATTCGTTGGACTTTCAATGACTGCTTCTCTTCCTTCTACCAGATTCAGCATATGCACCCCATCATCGGTAGTGTGATGCGTTACATCATCCATCCAATAACGTCTGGTTTCGATAAATTCCAATTCATGAAGACCGGTATGTTCTTCCACATAATGTTCACCACGTGATACTTCATAAATCGCATTTACTAAATTCTTTTCTACCCATGGTGTCGTACGGTCCCACTGAATGACTTCTTTTCCATGTTCGATATGCACCGGACGTGGACGGCCATCTAAACCTAAACGATCCCAATCCCATAATTTAAAGGTAAAAATATATGGTGTAGCACTGATTTCCAAAACCATTGCATTACTTCCAGAACAATGGCAAGTACCTGCCGGGATTAAGAAATGGTCATGCTTCTTTGCCGGAAATTTATTAATATATTTTTCTGCATCAAAGGACATTTCGCCCTGATTCGCTTTACGCAAATCTTGAATCATTTCATCCTTTTGAATACCTTCTTTTAACCCAAGATATACGACAGCATCATCTTCTGCATCTAAAATATAATAGCTTTCATCCTGTGTGTAAGTCATACCGAATTGTTTTTTAATATATTCTGTCAGTGGATGTACCTGAAGACTTAAATTCTGTCCGCCCATGGTGTCTAAGAAGTCAAAACGAATTGGAAATTCTGCCCCAAAACGTGCGAATACCTGTGCTCCCAATAATGGTTTTGGCTGGTATAATACCAAATCCATAGCTGGGATTTCTACCGTAATGTCATGAAATCCTAAATATAAAGAGTTCTCTTCCGGTACGCCATCAAAGCTCCAGGCGAAATTTTGTTTGGAACGATCAAGGTCACAAACCTCTTTCATCCACTGGCCTCCCCATACACCTGGATCAAAATATGGGACTGTACGGAATGGCTGTTTTGCGATCTGTTGTAATGCACTGCGGAAGGCATCGCCACTGATCATCTTTGGCTCCATCTTTTTATTTGTATCGCATACATAGTCCATTCGTTCAAATAAAGATGCTTTATGCTTATCCGCAATACGCCATTCAATAAAGAAGCCACGTTTATTTTTACGCAATGGATCTTCATCATAATTGCTGCATTTATAATTGCCCATGCCTGCGCGATAACGCATTTGAATTTCCCAGCGAGCCATATCGAAATAAACCAGAGTATCCCCTGGATGTACCAAAGCAGCTCCAAAACCATAAAGCAAAACCAAACCATCACATGCCATAACCTGTTGCTTTGCCTCTTCCAGTTTCGTCAAATCAATAAAATCAATGACATCTCCATAATACATCTTACCAAAGACACGATCATCCGTTATATGATATTTCAATTGTTCACTGATGGTTTTTTCTTCTTTAAAAAGATCTATCATATTAATTACTAATGCTGGATGCAGTTTCATTAATTCCGGCAGAATTTCATCATCAAATACCCCCGGATACACATCAGCAACCAGTACATGACGTCCTGTATTGCAGTGTTTTTTCAATTCATCCAAAATACGCGCATAACCAGCCCATGCGCTGTCATCATATCCCTCTATATACGTTGTCGGGAATTTGTTGTAATTGCTTTTCATTCTTATTCTCCTCTCACAAATACCAGTTTTCCTTTTTCCTTCATTACGCGATAGCCGAATGGCATCGCATCTACCGCTGCATAATCATGTCCGGCATCACAACCCCAGCAGGCAGCCACTTTCATATCCTCATCCCCTGTATTGATCAGACGATGTGCAAGATGACCGTCAATGTGATGCAGGCTTCCCTCAGACACTTCTTCTGCCCAAGTATTTCCTTCTTCATCCATCAACATTAACAATCCTTTTCCACTGACACCGAAATAAAATTCCGCACAGTCACGATCTTCATGCCAATGTCCGCGTGTCATATTGCATTCTCCTGCTACACAAAGTGGATGTAACACGGTCAGTCCCCAGTTTAAATTGCCCCGCTTGGCATCACCTTTTGTGTAGGAATATACATCATACATTACTGTGTTTTCATCCAAATCACCTTCTTTGGCAAAGAAGGATTTGGCATCCTTATACCGTTTCGTGCCAACCGCAACATCACTTCCTTCCATTACAGAATGTATATCGAATGTTACCGGTGCTTTTACTACCTTCATACAAGTTCCTCCCATTCCTTTTTCTTTATTTCAGGATGTGCGACAAATAAGAATTTATCCGGATTCTCCTGAAACTGCGTGTAAATCGGTTTTCCTTTTTCAATACCAAATTGTGGATATTCTTTGGCCTCACAAATGGTAAGGTTTCCTTGGCTGTAGCTAGGATTCATTTCCCAGGTAATATTACCCGCTTCATCCGCCAGTGGGAAAAAAGCAATACCATTGTGTTCACGCACTTCCTGATATGCAAAGCCATAATCTCTGACACACCATGCCCCAAAGCTCATGTTCTCATGAATATTCGCATTCACCGTCGCATGCACCCAACCCGGTGGCACGATGACAACATCACCCGCTTTGGCATGTACGGCATAACAATTTCCGGCATCATCACCGCCATACTGCTGCATATAAATATACGCCTCACCGCTCCATATTTCATAAACCTCACAGGTGGATGCATTACAAGAAGGGGATATCGCATGAATATGTCCTTGTGAGCGGACAGGTTCCTTCCCGATCCTTCCTTTCGCATACGCAACTGCACCATATAAAAGATTGCGCTGTACAATCGCTTCGCGATCCTTTTCCATACCGACATCCATAGCTATACTGTATAAAACATCCGGTCCATCCGCATCTGCATCCGCCAATGAAGAACGAATATCATTAAGATGTCGCTTTTCACAAATCGGTCCAAATGCGCCATCGCCATAGGAAAACGTTAGTGTTTCTTCCTCCATATGGATGGCAAATCCAGGGTCAAATTCCATATCTTTCCTCCTAATTGTTATAACATTATATCTTGCTTGATTTTATTCTAGTAAACCACTGAATAAATGTCAATAAAAGTGCTGAAATTTCCGAAATTCGTTATACCAATTCCATGGAATTGACCTATCTTTTCGATCTTTTTTCATAGGAAATCCATAAAAAAGCTATGGTATGCGCATAAAGCGAAAAGCTCTTCCATCCTGCAAATAGAAGAGCTTCTGAATTACCCCTGTTGAATAAGACGCATTTTAAAGGTATTACGTTCTCCATGATAATATGCCGTGGAATATTCCACACACCGATCATCCGCCGTATATGCCTTTGTTTTTACATACAAGATTACTGCCGGCTGTTCCATATGCAACAATGACTGGATCTCTTCATCTGCCAAACGTGTTTCTACCACACGATCAACATAAGCTATTTTACATTGATACCTTTCCTCCATAATCTGATAAAGGGAAGATGTTTCAAAATCATGTTGGGCAATGTCCGGAAATACTGCACTTGGCACATACGTTTCCACGACGACCATTTCCTTTTCATCAGCATACCGCAGCCGTTTTAAATACAGTGATGTTTCACTCTCCCATAATGATTGGCAACCTTCCGGTGTCGGAAGTGTTTCTTTTTGTAACACCTTTGTGCTTGGCACTAAACCTAAGCTTTTCATCTCTTCGTCATAACTACTTAATTTCATAAAGAAATTGCCTTCTACTTTCGGTACCGAGACAAACGTGCCTTTTGCTTTTTGTCTGGTGATATACCCTTCATGTATTAACTCCGCAAATGCCTGACGAATCGTTGGTCTTGATATATCTAAGAGTTCACAAAACTCTGCCTCTGTCGGTAATTTATCACCAGGTTTATAATAGCCGTTTTCAAACAATTCCAAGATTGCCGATTTCAACTGATAATATAATGGAACAGGAGAATTTTTCGCAATGCGAAAATGCTGCCGTAGGTTTTTATCGATCATATACATGCCTCATTTCTCTTTTTATTATAAAGGATTTTTTTCTATTTGACAATGAAAATATCTTAATGTTATAATGTAATTACATTAAAGGAGGACATCGTTATGGACACAACAAAATTAACCGCTAAAACACTTGCAAGTGTATTTGATCACACCTTTTTAAAGGCTTATGCAACACATGAGGATTTTGATAAACTCTGCCGTGAAGCGAAAGAAATCGGAGCCGCGATGGTTGCCATCAACGCTTCACCGGTAACCTATTGTAAAGAACAACTCAAGGACAGTGATGTGCATGTGGGAGCAGCCATCGCCTTTCCTTTAGGGCAGACAACACTGGAGACAAAGATTTTAGAAACGCAGAAAGCAATTGCGGATGGTGCTGATGAAATTGATTATGTCATCAACATCGGAGAAGCAAAGATGCATCATTGGGATTATCTTGAAAGGGAAATGCGTGAAATCACACAGGTATGTCATAAACATGGGATCTTATGTAAAGTTATATTTGAAAACTGCTATTTAGAAAAAGAAGAAATTCGCAAGCTTGCGGAAATAGCTAAAAAAGTGAAACCGGATTATATCAAAACAAGTACCGGCTTCGGTACTGGAGGAGCTAGTGTAGAAGATGTAAAACTGATGAAAGAAACCGTAGGCGATGCAGTGAAAGTAAAAGCAGCCGGAGGCATTCGCGATTGGGCAACATGCAAAGCAATGCTGGAAGCAGGTGCAGAACGTATCGGTACGAGCAGTTCATTAAAAATCTTAGATGAATTTAAAAAAGAAAGAGGATAACCACATGAAAAGAATCATTATTACCGGTGGCAATGGCTTTATTGCCTCTTTAGTCAAAGAATCCTTAAAAAACACAATGGATGTGGTGGCTATGACGCGAAAAGATGCAGATTTTGCTGATCCGGATGCAGTCAGAGCCTGGTTTGAAAAGCAGGAATTCGATTATGTATTCCATACCGCAGCAATGGCACAGACAGCGGATTGTGAGAACTATCCTGAACTCACCTATCGGGTGAATGTGGAAAGCACAAAAGTTATTGCCGATATCTGTCAAGAACGACATGCTCGCTTACTTTTTATCAGTACGGAACAATGCTTTAACGCTAAGACTTGTGCAGGTCCATTTAAAGAAGAAGACAGCTTGTGCTCTATCACAAAATATGGACAGCACAAAGTGGAATGTGAAAACTATATCACTTCCCATCTGGAAGATTATCTGATTCTTCGTTTCTCTTGGATGTTAGGCATGAATCGCCCCGGCATTAAGGCAAGTCCTAACATCATACGCAACGTTATGCATGCTCTGTTCTATCAACAGCCGACAAAATTTACCGTAAATGAAATCCGTGGTATGACCTATGCCCAGAAGCTGGCAGATCAATTTGCAAACATCATGGAGCTGGCATCCGGTATTTATCATATCTCGGATACCAATACCCACAACACCTATGAGTCAGCAAAAATAGTAGCTCGTAAATTAGGCTTCGATGAAGAAACTATCGATCGCTATATTTTACCTGATCATGAACGCTATAAAGAACGTTTCCGTGACTATCGTCTCGATCATCAAAAGATAGAAGAGGCCGGCATCCATTTTGGCACCTTTGAAGAAAATGTAGATGCCTGTTTAAAAGATTTCGGCTGGTTGAAATAGCTAAATAGACAGATTTTTTAAACAATCTGTCTTTTTTATATGCGTTGTAAACGGATACAATTGATGACGAATATCACTTCGCATTTTTACATATCAATGCTATAATAAGGAAGATAATGAAAACACCCAGGATGATTTATCATCTTACAGAATGGAGGATACTATGAAATTAGCATTTCTGGTACATACAAGCCGTGATTATGAAGAAGTAATTGAAATGATCAATCAATTGACTAAGCAAGGTGATCATGTCTTCATCATGATCAATGATAACGATTTAAGAGACAAAGTAGCCTTTGTATATACAGATTATTTACGTGTACACGTATCACGCACGCAAGAATATGCCCAAGAAGGAGATCTCTCTTTGGCAAGAGGAACCATCATTCAAATGAAAGAAGCAATCGAAAAAGATGATTTCGATTATTTCATTAATTTAACAGATGGCATGATGCCCTTAAAGAGTCGTAGTGAAATTGTTGCATTTCTAAGCGAACATGAAGGAAAAGATTTTTATTATGATGCCACAGCCGATTATGATCAGGTGGCCCTAAATAAAAAAAGTAAGAAATATTATCCGTTTACCAATGCTTTAGATTTTCCTAGAAATAACTTTCTGCGTTCCCTATCAAAAGCCAGCGGTTCTTTCTTTTCCATGCTTGGTATACGCCGTAAGAGTGAAGAAGTATATCGCATCGGCAGCCCTTGGTTCATCTTATCAAAAGCGAGTGCTAAAATCTTAGCTGCGCATTTTGATTACGTATCTGAATCTTACAAGCTTTCTTGGTATGCGGAGGAACAATACATACCGATGATGATGCAGAAGTATGTATATGTCAATGGTCGAAAAGATGATCATATCAATCAAGATTTGCGTGTTGTCGGTCCAAATGGAACTTGGGTAGAAAGCAGCGATGCCAAACCATTAGCGGAAGAAACTTTAAAAGCACATCCGGAATGCTTATTTGGAGGCAAGATCACGGCAGAAGATACCTTATATTTATATCATGAATATTTTGATATTTATAATCGTGATTATGAAAAAGTTGCTCAAAAGGAAAAACGTGATATTGATCCAAATGCTTTGATTGATGCTCTGACAAAATCATCTGTTGAATAACACCACAAAAGAGCCCTGCGGGATGCAGATGGCTCTTTTCTTTTTCAAATGATAGAATGTATAAATACTGTGCTTCATACTTTTCATAAAGTATTCGCAAGCCAAAATGTATTTTCTTTCGGCTTTTGATAGTTTTTTTCCAGCATGGCCACATGAGATAAAAAATCTGCATCATCAAAATATTTTGCCTTTGCCAAACAGCTCTGAACACAAGCCTGGCATTTTATACAAGTTCCGATAATTTCATAAAAGTTTTCAAAAGAGATAGCCCCCATAGGACAATGGGTAGCACATATCCCACATTTAGTACAGAAATCGAGTCTTGTTTTGGGCGTTGCTTTAAGGAAGTGTGCGGGTGTTCCATCTTCTTTGAGTGGCTTATAATACGATCGTTTCGTTGTCATCTTCGTTGTAAGTACAGCCATATCCTTTGACAGATCATTTTCCAATAAGGTATGCATAAGTTGCATCAGAAATTGACGTAATGCTTCTTTATCCTCTTCATTAGGTCGAAAGGTTGCCAGTTTCTCTGTAAAGGCATGTTGGCAAGACATAGCTGCTGCACCTATAACACGAAAACCATGCAAATGCAGTTCTTGGATAGCTTCATCTACCGCTTGATCATAAGAACGATTGCCATAGGTAAGGATAGCTAGCGCAAGGGTGTTATCCCCTTGTAAATGATTTTGCAGAAAGGGCTACATCTTATTAGGCAATCTTCCTGCATAAACGCTGGAACCAAACAACACCAACGCATCTTTAGGGAAAACATAGGTTTCTTTACGCATAGCAGGCAATGTAAAATCAATATAGGTAATCGGAAGATGGAGATATTGTTGTAATGTTTCAGCCGCTGTTTCAATTACTTTTCTGGTATTGCCACAGGCACTGTAATAAACCCCATAAAGCGCTTTTAGTTTCATAAACATCATCCTTTAACCTTTCTTTTCGTTATGTTCATTGTACCGTATATAGCAATTATTTGCATCAAAAAAGCGCTTGGATAAGCGCCTTTTCCTATTATTTTTTCCCCTTCTGCAAATCATTTAACATTTGCAGTACCAGTTTCTTAGAATTGCGGTAGCTTAGATAGAACAAGATCGTAAAGATACCTGTCGGAATTGCAAGTATCAATCCTAGCCATTTTATGACACTGCGTGCTGTTTCGCCTACACTGAGGAATGCATCGTGCATACCTGTGAATCCCCATATAGCCAAAGCACTAAATAATAAACATAGGAAGAAACACATCTTAGCATTTCTTATCAATCGTTTGGTCATCATATCACGATAAGATATCTCGTTCTTCAATTGTTCACGCTCTTTTTTGGTCATCGTACTCTACCTCATTTCATTGTAAAAATCATACCATCCCATACTTCGATTTGCAAGACCTAAAGAAAATCATCCCTTTTGGGAGTAAGGGATGATTTTGAATGTATTGCTAAGTATTATCCCAGCAATCCGCTGACAGAACCTAAGAAACCAATTACCACAAACAGAATTAATACTTTGATTGGAGTAACGTTCTTTTTCGCCATCAGCCACCAAGCGAACAGTACAAACAGCATTGTCAGAATGCCAGGGAATGCACCATCCAGTTTTTGCTGCAGCATAACTGCTTTACCTTCAGAGTCAGTAGCGATCTGAACAGCTGAAGTAATGTTTACCCAAGATCCAGCCATCGCACCAACGATAACCTGACCCATAACGATAACAGATTCACGGAACGCAGTTGCCTGTGTACCAACGATCATTTCAACAGCAGAACCACCAAGTTCATAACCCTTGTTATAAATAACTTTCTGGAATAATGTACTTGTTACGTTCCATACTACGATATAGAATAATGGACCTAAGATAGATCCGCCTTCAGCGAAACCTAATGCGATACCTAACAAAATAGGAATGTAAGTACCAACGATCAAAGAGTCACCGATACCAGCCAATGGACCCATCAAACCTGCACGGATACCATTGATCATTTCATCATCAATTTCTTCAGCACCATTTGCACGAGCTTCTTCCAAACCAGCAGTGATACCAACTACGATAGCACCAATCTGAGGCTCAGTGTTGAAGAATGGATAATACGTTCTCATTTTTTCACACTGTTCTTCGTGTGTAGGATACAATTCCTGAATGATTGGCAGCATAGACCACATGTAACCAAATGTCTGCATGTGTTCGTGAGAGAAACAAGTTAAGTTTCCATACCACCAGCGCCAGAAGGAACTATTTAATGTTTTCTTTGAGATTTTTTTCATAATTAAATATCCTCCTCGTCATCATCATCGATGGCAGCTCCACCGCCACCAGCTTTTACCATTGTTAACTGATAGTTAATCAATGCGAATACAGCACCAACAGCTGTAGCAGCAATCAGTGTTAATCCCATAGATTTAGCCAATGCGAAACCGAATGCGAAGAAAATCAAATCGGTTGTCTTCGTAACAACGGATTTCAGCAGAATAGCAATACCAACAGCAGGCAGTACAGCACCAACTGTAATCAGCGCCTTAACATACCATACGTCTGTTTTCAAAGATGCAAAGATTTCCGTAACTGCATCTGCACCATAATAGCACAGCAGAGTAACAGGCAGGAAAGATAATACGAAGTGAGAAATTAATGGGAATAAAGCATCAACTTTACCAATAATTCCTAAATCGCCTTTATCCAGTCTAGCCCATCCAATGTGCTGCCAGATCAGGTTCATCATAGCAGTTCCGTAGAACAATGTAATACCGATAACACCAGTCATAGCTGAGATACTAGATGCCAAACCTGCAGCATCCTTTCCAGCTAAATCCATTCCAGCAGCTTTCGCTCCAACGTAAGCCAAAGGAATACCAATGTAGGAAACTGCACGCAAGTCAGAAGCTACGGTTCCACCAGGTGTAACCAGCGCAATCCACATAACCTGCATAGGCATACCAACCAGGATACATCCTGGTACATCACCAAGAATTAAACCGACGAACAAAGATGCTACCAACGGTCTATTCAGAGTGTAGTTACCAACAGTAGTTCCCAAACAAGCAATCGTACTAGCTGCAGTACAACTCATAAGACCAATTAAAATTGCTTGAATTAAACTCATAATAGCATTTCTCCTTTTCCTTTTTTTATATAATCCAATTCAGTTTCAATGCTCCCACCATTAATAACCGAATTTAGATCTGAATTTAGGCCATGAACCAATAGCTGTTTCCTGCAATAACGCAAAGTATACATCATAACCAGCGTTTGTCATAGCTTCACATGCTTCAGCCTCTTCCTGAATTAAAGACTGATTCTGTCCTAACTTAATAGAACCTGGGCGATCATTACAAGGTCCAATGACAACACGTTTTACATCACTTGGGACAAATTTGTTGTCTACCAGGATTTTTTTCATGTCGACTGGATTCTTTGTAATTAAGAAATAGCGTTTTTCACTGTCAAGCACGGTCTGTGCTTTTTCCAAGAAGTGTTCCATCGTCCACACCAATACTTTTTTATCAGTAGATGCTTTAAAGGACTGTTTTAGAACTGGAGTAGTTGCTGCTTTATCATTTACAGCAATGATACCGTCACAAGGGAATTCCTTAGACCAACGTGTTACAATCTGACCGTGAATGATGCGGTCGTCAACTCGTACAAAACTAATCATATACTTTTTCCTCCTTTTTATCTGAATGACTAAATGTCATCATCAGCGTCATCAGCTGTTGTACTGAATTCTGTCATGCCAGCACGACCTTCACTTAGAATGGTTTCTTTCAGTACATTTAAATCATCAAAATTGTCTTTCATCAATACGGCGGTAATAGCCATTGGCATGTTCATACCAGCAAGTACTAACGTATTAGCCATCATACCTTTTTCATCAAGTACTGCCAACGCATTCGTAAATGGTGAACCGCTCAAAATATCAGCAAGTAAAATTACGGAGTCGTCAGTATTCAGCGGCTCCACCAGTTTACGGAAGTTTTCCGCAAATTCATCAGCACTCATATCTTCACGAAGACTCGTGCTTAATACATCATCTCTACTGCCTGTCATCATCTTTACAGCAGAATGCAGACCCGGTGCAAATTCGCCGTGGCTGACCATAATCACATATCTCATTAGTATCCTCCTTTTTAACAGACACTGATCGTAACTGTCTTATGGTTTTTCAACACTGTTTTTTCACACAAAAAAGTTAAGCACTACGGATAGCACCATCACTATTTTATTGTATGAAGTATCAACAATATGCAGAATCTCCCAGCGATTCAGTTACCAGTAAGTGCTACATTCCAGAGTGACCAGCTCTTATTTTTCCAGGAATGTAATCGCTTACGCTGTCTTTTTACATAGTTATCTTACATCAGTGGATATGGTATTTCAAGCATTTTGTTTAATTTTTTCACATACATTACAAATGTAATCACACAATTCACCCAAAATTGACATAAAGAAACCAACAAATTATATGGAAAACAGGCTATTTTCTTCGTAAACAGGCTTTTTACCTTTTGCTTTTGGTATCTTGCTTGCAAACATCCAAATATGACACCCTATGCGCACATAATTGTGTTCGACTATGCACCTGCTTAATTCTTGCGCATGTAGAACACCGGTAACAAAAAGGCAGCTCTTAGCTGCCCTAATCGCCTTGCTTTATTTCACATAGCTAAGTAATACTCTGGTATCCCCCAGTATGGTAAAATCCTTACACGCTGCCGGCACAAAGATGCTTTCTGTATAAAGGAATGGAATGTGCATACCGTCACAGATGATTTCAGCATCTTGACCAACATTCGATACACAATAAAATTTTGTGTGATCCATAATTACTTCATAGGATGCATGAATGTCTACCAGCTTGACACAAAACTCTTCACGCTCTACTAACATTTTCTCCTTTGTTTCCTGTACTTTTTCTAAAGGAGAATGAACCGGTGTACAAACCAAAGCGAAATCCGCAACATCAAAGCTTTTTTGAATATGCAAAGGACGTGGATTGCCGTTTGCATCTTTTCGATTATAATCATAAAAACGATATGTCGTGTTGGAATTCTCCCCAATTTCCAATGCTAAGATGCCCTTCCCTAAGGCATGCAACATCCCTGCATCAATACATACAAAATCCCCGGCTTTTACCGGAATGCGCCGCACATATTGCTCAACTGTATTCTCTTGCACCGCCTGATATAAAACATCCTTATCGGCAATGGTCGTTCCAGCTACCAGCGTTGCCCCTTCATCAGCCTCTAAAATATACCAGGATTCTGTTTTCCCTTCATCATGTTCATGTTCATGCGCATAAGCATCATCCGGATGAACCTGAATGGAAAGATTATCTGCCGCATCTAGAAAAGCCAAACGTAACAAACGCTGTCTAGGTACTTTCCCTAGCATTTCTTGCTCTTTCTCATCTAACAATTCCTGTAAAGTTTTACCGGCATAATCTCCATTGATGATCTTATTCTGTGCATGTGGATGGGCACTGATTTCCCAGCATGTGCCACATCCGGTCTGGGCTTCATGACGCATCGTCGTTAAACGATCATTGGCCCAAATGGTTTTGTCATAAATTGGTTTTAAACGAAATGGATACATAATGTTCTACCTCTTTCTTTTTCTCGTCCCTATTATAATATGAATCACATACAAAAGCAATGAAATGTCATTACATTATGACCTTTCCTACATTTTTCATCTTTTTTCTAACAATTGTTATAACAATTGCCTAAGAAAATGGTATAATCATAGTACAGAAAGGAAAAATGACTGCAAATCTTATTGTTGCAGTCAGGTGAATGTATGCAATATGCCATTATAACCGATCAAATTTGTGAAGATTTAGAACGTGCTTTACAAATAGCGAAAGCACATCATTATTCGCATGTGGAATTACACAATGTCTTTGGTAAAAGTATTGAAGAATGTAGTCTGGCAGAAGTCGAGCATATCCGCACGCTCTTACAAACCTATCATTTGGAAGTATCCTGCATTGCCAGTACTGTCTTTTTTCTTTGCCCTTTATATGAAGGTGATCAAGTTTCTTTATTCAATGATTCTTTTTATGCCATTGAAGGCGATATCAATACGCACCTGCGTTATCTGGAAAATGCCTGCCGCATTGCCAAACGTTTAAATTGTCCGCGCGTACGCATATTCCCCTTCCGTTTTCCTGACAATCGTAAACCTCCTTTCGGCGTTCAGGAAGATATGAATGCTATCCTTCGTGCAGTCCGCTTAGCTTTACGGATTGCGAAGGAGTATGATATAACGTTGGTTTTAGAAAACTGCCCATATTCACGATTGCCAAAGGGAATGATGACGATACAGATCATCAAGGCTTTCCAAGATCCACACTTACGCTTATTATGGGATCCAGCAAATAGCTTTAGAGCAGTAAAAGAAAATGTGCCAAAAGATTATTTACTCTTTTCATTAATGGATGAGTTACGTTATATCTATCCGCAAATAGGTCATATTCACATCAAAGATTATCATTATGATCCTACCCAGCAAAAACCTTTTGTGCATAAAGAATTATTCGACGGCGATATACCATATGATCAGATTCTGACATATTTACACAATCGCGGTTATGATAAAGTCCTTTCCTTAGAAGCTGAAGTGCCTTTCCAGGAAACTATATCCAGCATGGATAAACTAAAAGATACATTAGAAAATATCACCTAAAACACCCAAAATGAGGAATTGCCGAATTTGGCATCCCTCATTTTTTATTTATTTACGATTCGCCTTTATCCCGGCATAGCACTGACGTAATACTTCATAACATTTCCTATAAGATAAGTTTTTGATCCTCCCTTTAACTTATTCATTACAAGCTTCTCCACCCTTTGATAATCGATAAACTCCTTTAAACGGATAAACAATTACGCAACATCATTTATATCTAATTCCATATGTTTCAACCGGATAACCGATAATAATCATTTTTTAATACCCGTTATATGGTAACTTAGCAATACATATGTACCGCGTATCAAAAGGGTACATATCACTATGGAAAAGGTTTTTCAAACAAAAAAAGGTTGCTAAGCAACCGGATAAATACTACATGAAGCAAGCGTTTTTCATAATCTGTAAACGCTAAGCTTTTCTGAAACTATAACACATATTTGACGAATAAGAAAATTAAAAATAAAATCAATGGCAAGCCAATTAATACCAGATATCCTACATTGACTTTTTTCTTTAACTGATTCCAGTTCTGCTCATCAAAATAAAAGCGCTCATCCTGCGTCCGTTTCACAACCCCATTTTCCATCAGATTCGCAATCGTATAAGCGATGACCTGAGTTGGATATGATATATTTTTAAATGCCTCATAACCGACAGCCGTACTTTCTGAATATGCCTCTTTTCGATGTAATACATCTAATACACGTTTTGCCGCTGTCTGCTGAACTGTTGCTTTTTTCTTTGCCATTTCCTTACATCCTCCTACTGATAAAAGGAAGTTATTCCTCATTTTGATTGTATTGTATAACACATTGTACCGCTTGCGCAACACTTTTTACGATTCTCTTTCCATGACGCTTTACTTCCTCCTGCGCACTTTCCATCACAAAACTATGCTCAACACAGGAAAACATCGGCACATCATTATGGCCATCCCCGATTACCCCAACCTCATGCTTTTTTAGATGCAGCTTATCCATCAGGGTACAAACGGTGTTGCCTTTATGAATTCCTTTTTTGGTTATTTCAATATAGTCGATAGAAGTAGGCAAGACTTCATACTCTTTAAATATTGCCTGAAGCTTAGGCAATAAAGCATTTGTTGTCTGCTCATTGCAAGTATACAAACTGATTTTGACCACACTGGCTTTTGTTCTATGCAAATGTTGGAGTAAGTCTTCTTCACGCAAATTGCCCAAATAAGCAAGTGTCTTACGTATAGATTGCCATGCATCCGCTGTATAGGCATGTTTCATCAAAAAGAATTCACGCTCTTCACTACAAATAAAAGGATGACACATCCCCACATAAGCATCCAATTGTTTCATAATAGCGATAACTTCTTCCCCATCCATATGATGTTCCAATACCTTATGTTTTTGAATCCATAAAGAGCCTCCATTATTGGCTATGATACAATCGGCTTGTAAATTATGGTGTGTTAACAGATGACGGCAAAAGCCGATATCTCTTCCTGTCACCAAACCAAATTGAACACCATGTTCCTGCAGCTGATGGATTGCGTCAACATCAGTCTTATGAATCTTTGGATCATATTGAATCAAGGTACCATCGATATCACTTAATAATAATCGTATCATTGCTTTATCCACCCATAGTGAAGACAAGCGTTCCATATGCCATCTTCCTCAACATTAGATGTCACATAAGCAGCTACTTCTTTGACTTTTTCACGGGCATTCCCCATGGCAATGCCATACCCACAGCGCTTGATCATATCCAAATCATTATAATCATCGCCAAACGCCGCACATTCTGTCATATCGATACCGATATGCTTACAAATACATGCGATGCCATCTGCTTTGCTATGCTGTCCATTGATATCATAATATGTCGTATCAAAGGGCGTAAATAATAATTCAGGAAAATGTTCTTTGATCGCTTGCAAATCCTCATGTTCAATTTTTGCCACAGCAGCTAAAGGAAGGCTTTTTTGTTGATATATGCTTTGTTCACGCTCATCGCTTAAAATATCCAAACGTCCTAAAAATCCTTCCAGCATATGCGCAATACGTTTATAGCCATGATAACAACGCGCCGCTTCGATGCATTGAAACATCAAAGCATCATCTTTGGTGCGAAAGATATCAATCAATTTTTGGGTCTGCTGTTTCGTAAAAGAAAAGCGATGTAATACCTCATCCTTGCTATCTATCACACAGGCACCATTGCTGCAAATAAAATAATCAAATGTAATTTCTTCCAGCAGTTTCTTCTCCATGGCAAAAGGAGGTCTGCCACTGGCAATGGCCAGCTTCACTCCTTGCTTTTGCAAATTTTTTAATGCTGTTATCGTGTTGTAACTGAACTGTCTATCACCTTTTGTAATCAGTGTACCATCCACATCAAACACACATAGTTTTATCATTACGAATCATCCTTCACCTTTATTTTTTATGTTTCTTACGGTTTTTCCAGTTGTCATAATGAACATCAAATGCCTCACCCATCTTATGTGAAATCGTGATTCGTTTTTCTTCGGTTGATGAAATTTCCATGTTTTTCATTAAGCCTTTATTTCGTGTTACGTTCATGATAGAACGGTAACGATAATAAGCCTTTTCATATAAGAAGCCATTGTCATCAAAAATAACACGTCGTTTCACAAGCGTATCCATTCCCATACTCACGGCAATCAACGCTATTAAACTGTAGGCAAGACGATAATAGTAAACGTTATCCTCCACATATGGGAAAAAGGCAAGGAAAATGCCGGCTGCCATCATTATGGCAAAGAAAATCAAAAAGCCGGTATAAACATTTACTTCTTCATAGTCCTTATGACTGTTTTTGTACTCATTTCTTAATTTTATATTTGTTCTTAACTGCTGTGCGGAACGAAATAACATCCAAATGCCATACCCGATCATAACCACACTGATAAAGGTTTCCATAGTAAATATAGTATCCATAAATTTTCTCCTTCTTCCAATTTCGGTATTATTATACACTATTTCAAGGAAGAATTTAAGCGGTTACGTAAATCAGTGACATTTGTCTATACCCGTTTATAAAGCAATCCCAAACCTAAAGGGATAATGCCGGATAAACCAATCAGCAATAATGTCATATCGGCCCCCATCGCATTGACCATTGCACCGGCAATCACAGGGGTAACTAATAGTGAAACACCTACATAAAAAGCTGAAGCTATGGTCTGTCCACTACTACGCAAATGTTTTGGCGTCGTATCATCAACCAAAGTTTTGCTGGTGATCATGATAAGCGGATACGTGATACATTGCATCAAAGTGACAACAATCATCATTTCCGGTGATTGTACAAGCGAATAGGCAATAAAACGAAGAATGTACATAAAGGTACCAAACATCATCAGCTTATAGTCACCGAATTTCTTTAACAGCCAGGTACCGGCAAAAAACAGTGGCAGTTCGGTAAATGCCTGTATGCTCCAGCGTGCGCCGATCATTCCTTCTTTCGCTCCAAGATTCATCATCTTATCCACAGTCGTATAAATATCGGCCGTTGCGATGACATTAATAAATAGGAAGATCAATACCACGATGATATATTTACGATTGAGTAACAATTCCTTTAAATCGCCGATATGAATACCACCACTTTTTTCCACCTTTACGGCATCTTGCATCATCATCGTCAATAAAATATTCAATACGGCCAAACCGGCAAATACATAACCTAAGGAAGCATAGCCGTAATGTTCAACAATCATCGCTCCAATCGGACTTCCAATCATCCAACCAATCGCACCAAAGGCCCGAATCGGTCCAAAGTTATTTCGACAGGTTTCACTCGTCTGTAGTGTCCAGCTATCCTGTATTGCCATTGTCGTACGAAACATACCGCCGACTAAAGACATAAAGATCAAATGCAGATAAAAGCTCTTTTCACTTACCTGATACATCACCAAGGCCGCTAAAACAAAGATAATCAATGATAAATTGAAAAAGCGTTTATCACTATGGTACTTATCACATAAATAACCAGCAAATAGCTGTGTTACAATAGCGACAACAGCCGTACCAGATAAGATAACACCACGTTCAACGACATCATAGCCAACAGATTCTAAAAACGTTTGCATGTAGCCATAAGGCAATACAAATGCCAAATAGCTCAGAAAGTAAAAACCACATAACAGCACGACATTTCTTCGATCTTTTTTCATAGGTTCCTCCTGTATTGTTTCCTTGCATCCCTTTTCTATTATCATAAACGATATGCTTTCATAAAACAAACCCGATAACGCTGTTCTGATATGGCAAGGAGGTCGCTCTTCATCAGTAGATTGGTCAGATCCTACAACAGTGTTTATCGGGTATATGGCCCATGTCTTATCATGGTCATTCAAAAGTATGCTCATCTACCATGATCAGCTGTTTTACACCTTTTACCATTGTCTGCTGTTCCTCACTGATCGGATTGGTAATCATGACATCATAATCCGAAAACTTCGCAAACTGATAGGTACTGGTCTTGGTAAACTTGCTGGAATCACAAAGCAAAATACTTTTTCTGGATTGGCGTAGAATATGGCGGTTGATTTCCGCATGTTCCATAGAAAATGTCATCGGTCCATCCATATCCTGGAAACCGTCACAGCCTAAAAAAGCAATATCGATGCGAATGGAGTCAATCACATTTGTCGTATAATAGCCAATAAAAGCTCTGCCTTTTTTCTGCAGCTTACCACCGGCCATAATAAGTTCTAAGCCACTGTCACAAATGATATCGCCAATGGGCAAAGAATTTGTCAATACGGTAATATTCTTCTTTAACCGTAACAATTTAGCCAGTTGCAAACAGGTACTTCCCGGATCTAAATAGACGATGGAATCATCCTGTATAAAATCTAATGCCTTGCGCGCAATCCATTGTTTCTGCACTGTATTCTCCTGCAGTTTCACATCAAAAGGCAACTGATAATAAGCATTGCGAACAGTAGCGCTGCCATGCTTTTTAATTAATACGCCACGATCTTCTAATACTTTCAGATCTTTTCGTATGGTTTCTGTAGTAACATCCAAGGCCCGCGCCAAATCCCCCACACGAACTCTTCCTTCATTCAGAATGATCTCATATAACGCATTTCTTCTGGCATCGCTTGCTTTGGACATTTTCATCAGCCTCCTTTGACACACTCTTAGTTTAAGTATTCCCAAGGAATTCGTCAATTAAAAATCCCAACATTCCAAATTTAAAACATTAATTTTTTTGTTTTTATACAAATTTCCCACTTTTTTCGCAATATTTTAATAATTTCTAATAGATACAAACTTTTCCGATTTGCTTATGCTATAATACCTTTGTTTTCAAAGGAGAGCCACTATGACAACATTTGATTTACACATGCATTCTTTATATAGTAGTGATGGACAATTCACCTGTCAGGAATTAATAGAAAAAGTAAAAGAAGCCAAGCTGTCTCTTATTGCCTTAAGCGACCATAATACGGCACAGGGCGTTGATGAAATGATGCAGTTAGGTAAGCAAAACGCGATACGTGTGATTCCTGCCATTGAATGTGATACCTTGTTTGACGGATTGGAAGTCCATGTGCTGGGCTATGGCCTAAATCATCATACACCGTATTTTGAAAAGCTTCCTCAGCAGATTGCTCAATTGAAGCAGGGTACGATGACAAAACGCATTGCCAAATTGAATGAATACTTCGATATGGAATTAGATGCACAAGCATTATTACAACGCTTTGGAACGATGAATCCCTTTCCCGCTATCGTTGACTATTTTCTCAAGGACCCTCGCTATGCAAATAAGCCAGCCTTTCAGCCCTACCAACCAGGTGGAGAGCGCTGTGAGCCGGCTTGTGTCAATTTTTATTGGGATATGTGCAGTGCCGGTAATCCCTGCTATGTTCATGTACCATATCCCAGCCTGCAAGAAACCGTAGAGCACATCCATGAAGCCGGTGGTATTGCCATTATTGCCCATCCTTTCCGTAATTTCTTCCACCAAGAAGAACGCTTGGAAAAAGCCCTTAGCCAAGGTATAGATGGTATTGAGGCCTACAGCAACTACCATACGCGGGAACAAAACTTATATTATGAAGACTATTGTCAAAAGCATCATGTGCTGATGAGTTGTGGCAGTGATTTTCATGGTAAAATGAAACCAAAGATTCAACTTGGGGAATATGGCTATGAAGGTAACCATGCGGAAATAATCTTGCAACAATTCTTACATGCCTTAGCGAACGATTAGACTGTTGAAACAGTCTTTTTTACTTATGTAGGTGGTGCAAGTCGTCATGTATAAAAAAATGAAAAACTTGTATAAAATTGTTGACTAAGGTTAACTTTCGTTGTATTATATAGAAGAAGTTAGATAAAGCTAATTATGAGAGATGTGTACTTCCTTTCTACACATGGCTTATTTCCTCTATAACTTTACAACCACAAGCACTAACTTCCCACTATATGTTTTATATCATTTACAACAAAGAGTCAGGACCGTTTCAGAGCCTGACTTTTTGTTATATATGGAAAAAAAGGCAGCCCATAATTACCGCCTTTATATCCTACCCGAAGATTAACCATATATAATATTTTTTTACAATTATAATTTCCAGAAAATAATTACCTCATCTTCTCATTTTGTATAATTTTATCATCTCTGTTTTATAAAATAATTCTTTTTCTTTTCTCATATAGGACTCACATAGATCTGATAAGAGATTTAACACAAAGATAGCAGCCTGTATATCGTTTGCCTTTCTGGCAGACTTATAGGCTTTTAAAAACTTCTTTTCCTTTAATTCAAATGGTTTCGTTTCATAGAGATAAGTCGCAAATGCATCAATCATCGCAATGCGATATTCAGAGGATTTTGTGCAATACAATTTTGCTTGACGTATTTGTTCTTTTGCTTCATTACGCATATTCATTTTATGATAAGCATAGGATTTATAAAAATACATCATCTCATGGGTTTTGCTATGTTTCTCTGCCTCATTTGCATATTGTAATACTTTATCATATTTACCCCATAACAAACTTATCCAAGTGAGATTATTAAAGATGGCAATCATATTAGGTAATGAAAGTTGTCTCATAGCATTTAAACATTGTACGTATACTTGTTCAGCCATTGCGTAATCATTCAATCCTGAATACAAGTTTCCTAACAATACATTGCACATGACACCACGCTTTAAATACAGATTTTGATTAAATAAACTGATGGCTCTTTTGATACAATCTAAGCCTTCCACATAATAGCCTTGTTCTACCAATATGATCGTCTTATGATAAAATGCCATAGCCTGTATTTCTATATTGTTACTATGTATAGCCTTATCAAAATACATAATTGCATTTTTATAATCATAAGCACTGATATAATAGCCACCAGCAGTATCATAAAACAATTTCTGAAGTTCCGGTTCTAAATAATCAATGTATTTATTCAGCCTTTTGATATCTTCTTCATATAAATATTCATCCTCTGCATGATATACACGATAAATAAAAACACCTAACAACCATATGATATATTCACCTTGAAATTGTACACTGGACTTCTGTTGATAAAGTTTTTTGTATATGTCTGCCGTAGGTTCTGATTTAACAATTGCCGTAAACAGATTCCAAACCATGATAGATACATTTGCATTATCTTCAATCGCATGAAACTCCATGCCGATAATCGCATATAGCTTTCTTACCGTTTCCTGCGTCAGATCTTTCTTCCCAGTTTCAAAATCGCTTAATTTAGAAACTGGCACAATTTCCTTGAATTGTGCCAGTCGAAGTCCAGATTCTCTTCTATGTAAGCGAAAGATAGGACCTAAATGTCTGTTCATTTTATAAACCTAAATGTTCTGAATTAGCAGGCATTACCTCATGTGCACAATCTTTACTTGTTTTAGGATTTAATCCGCAACGTTTATTGTTTACATGGCCTCCCATACTTGGTGCCAGAGTTAAGACTAGCCCTAAAACCATCATAAATTTCATAACTTTTTTCATAATAACTATTCCTCCTATATATCTGTGTCTTAATTTAACATAGGATCCGCTTTTAATCAATAGGCATATTTCTAGAAAAAACGGACTGTTTTTTCATGTTTTTTGCGCAATTTACGGATAAATGCCACTAGTATTTACCCTTTTTTATACAGACCATCTAAATTTCACAATATTCATCTTAATGACTCTTTACGAAATGTTTTTGATACCGCTGTATGATAATAACAGACAGGATGATCATCAGTATTATCCAGAGGACACAAACAATATTTTTCCAAGGGATCATCATATCCATAAAGATTATGAAAGGTGAAAATCCACCATTCATCCAACTATAAAAGGTGTTTACCTCCAACATATGGGATGGGAAAAGAGAACAAAGATAAGCCAACCATCCATCTTGTCTGAAGTTAATGGCAAATGATAAAATCATAAATACGAGCATAAGAATCGCTGTCGCAAATCGATTCTTAGAGAAATAAGAAATGGTCATTGTTACCATACCTATCGCCATAGCTGCTATCAGGGTAAGGAAAAAGGTACTAACGAGAACCTCACGATAGGTAAATATGAACCGTATCATTTCATAATACCCGGCATCTGCTTGTGGAAATACCGTGAGATCTAAGGATCGCAGAGGAACAAAGATGAATGCTGCCAAAACAATCATGCATAACTGAAGGAATAGAATACCGATTGCTAAAGACATGCCACATAATAGTTTGGCAATCACCAAGCGTTTCGCTCCTTCTTTTGTCGGTATGAGAATCTGATCAGTTTTATAATGTGTTTCTTGTGCAAACATATCCGATAATACGATTATGATAACTAGTAAACTTACAAAGTCAATTTTATTCAAATTTGTTAACAATAAATGATTACCTACCGTACTGTCATATTGAAGCTGTCCTTGTTGTAATTCTTCTTGATACTTTTTCGCAATTCGCGAAGACGCGTTCGTTATCTCACCACTATGCATCGCATTTTCAAACAACTCTTTTTCTGCTCCTGCCCCTTTTAAGAAACGAGGCAGATATTGATTTACAGAAATATCAACTATCTCAGAAGATATTTGTCCTGCGTTCTCACCATAAAGTTCATGACTTGTGGCATATTGACTATGCCCTGTGTAAATACGTTGATAAAGCATATATACCGGATCTTCTTTATAAAAAACGTTGAAAAAGTAATTACCTTTATCATCCATACCATATCCATCAATGTTCATACGTTCCATTCGTTTTCGAACATCTTCTTCCATATACTTACTGGTAGCGGCGCCCTTTAAGAAAGACTCCCAATCTTTACCGTATATGCGTTCCATCTTTTCCGTATCTATATTCTTACGCTGATACTTCTTCATGATTTTTTGATAATCTTCCTTCATTTTCTGAATGGTATCTTCATTAAAGGGCCCTGCATACTGGTGTAGGTATTCATCGGCATAACGATAATATGCTAAACCGTTTGCAACTTTTTGATGATCTGTTGTCTCATAAGTCATTGCCATTATTTCAGATGCTGCAGTTGCATGATAAGTCTGATAAATCTGATAGCCACTATAAGCAAATAAAGCTATTAACAATACAACCGTAAATTTTCGTTTCCCTAGTTTTTGATATTCACTTTTTAATAAACGCATCATACGGTTTCACCATCCTGAAAATAATAAAGATACAAATCATCTAAATCGGGAATTGCTAATTTCGCATTCGGATAACTTTGTGTATCACTTATAAAACGCAGATGCACACCATCTTGCATGGTATGCTGTTTTACGATGCAATACTTATCAGAAAGAGCAATTGCTTCGCTTGCAGGAAGCACCATTTCCCATACTTTCCCCTGCATATAGGTCAAGAGATTAGCAACGGTATCATGCAGTAAGATACTACCTTCTTTCATGACAAGAATATCATCTGCAATCGTTTCTACATCACTTACAATATGGGTAGATAACAGGATACAACATTCTTGCGATAAGGAGGCGATCAGATTACGAAAGATAATTCTTTCTTTAGGGTCCAGACCTGCCGTTGGCTCATCTAACAGCAACAGCTTAGGTTCATTCAATAAGGCTTGGGCAATCCCCACACGACGTAACATACCACCAGATAATTGACGGAGCTTCTTATGCTTATGTGACTGCAAATTTAGCCTTTCTAAAAGTGTTTCTATACGCTGTTCACTATATTCTTTAGACATGTTTTTCAAAATACTCATATAGGAGAGAAAATCATAGACACTGTAATGTGGATAATAACCGAAATGCTGTGGCAGATAGCCAAGATAACTTGCATATGTATCATATTGTTTCAGCGCATTTATATCCATAAAATGCAAACTGCCTTTATCAAGAGGAATCAAGCCACATATTAATCGCATCAATGTCGTTTTGCCACTGCCATTTGCGCCTAATAATCCATGAACACCTTTACCAAGCTGTAAGGTAACATCTCGTACGGCATGAATTTGTTTAAATGATTTATCCACATGTTCCAACGTTAATTCCATAGTATCGTCCTCCTTGTTTTCATACGATAATTCACTAGCAACATCAAATAATATAAGATGATGCTGACCACGGCTGCCACCAATAGCTGTATGGCGTTTACAAACAACAATACATCTAAACTTTGTATAAGGATTACATAAATACCAAACGATAACACATAAGCACTTCCTGCTTTATATAGCGTATTTAATTTGGTCATGAATACAATCAATAAGCTTTGTAAAATAAAAATCGGTAAGAATCCATACAACAAAACTTCCGCCAGCGCCAGTTTGTCCATAACATATAAGACCAAACACAATATGATGAATTCTACTATTTCCCATACCGCAATACCGGCCATCTTAAAAAGTAATACTCTGCCATCATTGAGATAAACAGGTGCCATGATTTCTTGTGTCTGATAATACTTTCGCCGATAGAGTTCAAATAAAAAACAACTGCCCATTAAAAACATATAGCCACAAACAACAAAGATTGTATTGCTGAACATGATGCTGCCTGCAAGACATATACATAATCCGAGAAAAGACATGCGGATATAGCTTTTTAGTTCCATATGCATAAAACGCAGCAAGAGCTCATTTTTATATGGTGTTTTCATTTGCTGATTCTGCCATTCATTACGACAAGCCGCCAACGTATCGTATAAAGCATCCTGTGAAATATGAGGTTTATCTGTTTTCATCTTGTCTTTCTCCTTTCATCATTTGATACAGCTTTGCTAAAGCTGCTTTATGCCTGGATTTTACACTGGATATTGGCATATCATACACTTGTGCGATTTCACGATAAGTAAGTTGATGGAAATAATGCAATAGGATCACATCCTGTTGGGGCAGCGGTAACTTTCCAATGTTATACAGTAATGTTTCCTGTGCGCATTGCTTTAAAATGCTTTCATGTACATCAATATCATCCCCCAGACCATTCATCCAAGCCTCGCTGTCTTCCATAAGGTGTAGTTTTTGTTTGCGGTAAGCATCCACACAAAGATTACTGGCAATGCGGTATAGAAAATGTATCACCTTCCCCTCTTCATGATAGGTTGGCAAATAACGAATAAAACGCAAGAATACTTCTTGGGTAATATCCTTCGCACTATCATCTCCCTGCATCTTACGATAAACAAAGGCGTAAATAGTTGGATATACTTGGGTGATAAAGGTATCCAACGCGGCCATATCGCCATGGCGAATTTTATGTAGTAACCACTTTTCTTTCATGTTCTTTACGCCTCCTCTATATGTTTAACGAATGATCTATGAAAAAGGTCTTAAAAAAAGAAAGTTTTTTAAACTTTCTCATGATCCTTTTGCATTTTCCGAATTTCTTTTGCCAAAGCGTATGCCAGTTTACGATGATTTTCTTCATCCATATGCACGCCATCCGCTTTACTGGCGCAGGCAACACTGGCGGCATCAAAGAAGTAACAATGATATTGTGCACAGATTTCTTGTATTGGCTTTGCCATATGCCTTGCCACCTGATAACTCCTTTCATGGAATTCGCCTGCCCATGGTGAAGTTGTCAAAATCGTTTCGCCCAAGGCAATCGGTGAAACCACCAAAATCTTAGGAATGGCATAACGTTCATAAAGAAAGGGATTCTGCATGATCTTAATATTTTCCCTGACTCCCTTTGCGATCATCTCGGCATTCAAATGATACATAGTTTTCAGATCGTTAGTTCCCAGCATCATAATGATAAGATCCAGAGGCTGATGGGTTCGCAATAGCATTTCCAAAACAGCACTGCCACATCTTCCCTTGCCATAAGGATCCTCATGAACCAAAGTACGTCCATTTAATCCCTCTTCAATAATTTCATCCTGTGGGAATTGCTGTGCTAATACCTTTGGCCAACGATGCGCAAAACGCATTCCACTTGTTGGATCATATCCCCAAGTATTACTATCCCCATAACATAAAATACGCATAACTTTCCTCCTTTTATATCATTTAAAGCTTTCCCTGTTTTTTTAAATCCAGTAATATTTATATTGGCTTTTATTTATGAAACATCATCCCAATAAGTTTTCTAGTTCTGTACAAAATCGATATGGATTTTCCGGATACAATAAGACATCTTTTCCTTGTTTGGTATGAATACACACTTTATCCTTCGCATATCCGATATTAAAGGTATCCTGTTGTTTCACAGATACGATTTCATCATAGCGCAAATATCCTCCTTTGCGATTCCACAATGCCTTATGATAACGCAAACCCTCTTCATCAAATACATAAATATTGGTTGGCGTATGAAAGCCATATTGCCATATCGTATAAAAAAGAAACAACATTGCCAATAATAAGGTCATATGGCACAACATATCATAAGAAATCGGCAACATACATGCGATTATCAGGAAAAACAAAACATAGTTTGTTATCATTTTACGACTGCGAAAGCTCAACTGTCCCAGTTCAATTTCTTTTTCCATTACCATTTTCCCATGCTGATACACTTTATTTGCTCCTAAGTAATTTAAGATGGCATAAAGAGGCCATAAATATGCCACCACACGAAAATACATTGCAGGGAAATCAAATAAAAATCCCAGTGCCCATAATGCATCCATGTAGAAGGACGGTGTAAAGACAAGTGCCGGTATGAGTAAAACTTCAAAATTCTCATCAATCCCAATCACCTGCTGATATGCGAAACGCAATAAATAATAATAGGTTACGGCACCGATGATACCGACAGATAAATTAAAATAACTATAAGATATTTCTTCCCCATGAATCTCTTTATACCCATAAGCAATGCTGAATATCATAAATGCCAGTAATACCGATCTGGCTAATTCAATGTATAAATTTTTTAAAGTATCCATCTGACGTTCATCCAATGGTGCTTTTCCTTTTGTTTTTCCATAACGTATGATATCTTTCAACAAGCTTTGTTTCGGCTGTTTCATTCCCATTCCTCCTTATCATAGGACTCATCCCAAAATAAATCATCTAAATGTTTATGCAACGCAATACAGATATTGATACAAAGCTTAATGCTTGGATTATACCTTCCTGCTTCAATCAACCCAATGGTCTGTCTGGTCGCTCCAACTTTTTTTGCTAATTCTTCTTGTGACATATCCAGTTCCATACGGGCCATCTTGATCTTGAGATTTTTCATATCGCATATCCCTTCTTTATCGTTTTTATTATAGGTGGATGAGAGAGGAAAAGCAAGACTTTATGAAAGTTATATCTTACAAATGCAAAATATATATTGCATTTTAAAGAAACTTGCTTTATAATGTAGCTAACAATAGGAGGGACAAAATGAAACTAGAAGTACACGACTTGCATAAAAGCTTTCAAGGCAAAGAAGTACTGCATGGTATTTCTTTTACCATTGAAAGTGGCAAAGCTTTAGGTCTATTGGGGCGTAACGGCGCGGGGAAATCAACAACCATTCGCATCCTGATGGATGTATTCAAGGCAAATCAAGGAACACTTCTCATGGATGGAAAGCCATTTCATGCGAAGGAATATAACATCGGCTATTTACCAGAAGAAAGAGGCTTATATCCCAAAAAGAAAGTATCTGAGCAATTGCTTTATTTAGCTGAGTTACGAGGTATGAAAAAAGCCGAAGCCAAAAGCAACTTAAAAAAATGGTTAAAACGTTTGCATATTGAAGAATATGAATCAAGTGTTTTAGAAACATTGAGTAAAGGAAATCAGCAGAAAGTTCAGTTAGCACAGACTTTGATGAATGATCCGGATATCGTAATTTTAGATGAGCCATTTTCCGGTTTAGATCCGGTAAATTCACAGATCTTACAAGAAGTCGTACAAGAGCAAATACAA
Source organism: Longicatena caecimuris (assembly GCF_004341945.1). Taxonomy (GTDB): domain Bacteria; phylum Bacillota_I; class Bacilli_A; order Erysipelotrichales; family Erysipelotrichaceae; genus Longicatena; species Longicatena caecimuris. Next base: position 47,402 of record NZ_SMBP01000008.1, on the reverse strand, counting down.
GCCGGTAAGCTTGTCATCTTTTCTTCACACCAAATGAATTATGTTGAGGAATTTTGCGAAGATATTGTAATCTTGCATCATGGCAATGTCGTTTTACAAGGCAACCTGAAACAAATAAAAAAAGCATTTGGTCATAACCGTCTCGTATTACGTCCAAATGAATCATGTGCTGGCACCTTTGAGGACACTTTAAAACAATGTCAAAATATGATCAATCTGTACACAAAACAAGCTGAGGATTATATCGTAGAATTAAAGGAAGGTATTGATAAGCAGATGCTGTTCGCATATCTTGTGAATCATCATATTGATATCGACGTATTTAAGATATATGAGGCATCACTTACAGACATTTTTGTAGTAAAGGCAGGTGATGAAGAATGAGAGCCTTTTTTATCGTTTTAAAATTTGAATTGGAAACTATGCTAAAAAAGAAATCTTTTCTGATTTCCACCATATTAGTAGCAATAGCTGCCTTTGCTTTATTATCCTTCCCTCGCTTTCTATCAAATGACAGCGAAAATAAGGACACCCAAAAAGTTGATAAGGTCATGATCATACAGGATATGAAACAGATCTTACAAGATGACAATTTGATCAAGCAACAATTTCCTGCTTATAAGGTTCTGCGCACCACGCAGTTGGATGAATTAAAAAAACAAGTAACTGATGGGAAAGCAGATATTGGTTTTGCCATAAACGATGCTACGCATTTCACTTATTATATAAAAAATTCAAGTTTACAGGATACACGTCCAGCTAAGTTTGAAGATTTGATGAAAAAGCAATACCAAGCAAAGGAGTTCAAACGTCATCATTATGATGCGACAACCATTGAAGCTATTTATCAGACACCGATTCAATCCAAAACAACCGTGTTGGGAACCGATGGCAGCAGTAACTATTATTACACCTATGCATTGATCCTCCTTCTTTATATGATGATCATGATTTACGGTAATCAAGTTGGTGTAGGAGTTGCAAGTGAGAAAAGCAACCGTGCTATTGAAATACTAACAACCAGTACAACATCAAATACCTTAATTTTCGGCAAGGTCATTGCCGGCGCAATTACAGGGGTTCTGCAGACTGCCCTTATGTTAGGTTCTTTCCTGTTGGCATATCAAGTAAATGCAGATGTGTGGAATCATGCATTGGATAAATTTTTACACATTCCTTCCATCGTATTATGGACCTTCGCATTATTTGGCATGTTAGGCTATTTGCTCTTCAACTTCCTGTTTGGGGCGATTGGTGCTTTATGTTCGAAAGTCGAAGAAGTAAATGGGGCAACCATGCCGATTCAGCTACTGATTATCGCGGTTTTCATCTTGAGTTATGTAAGCTTGCAGATGCCAGATACGCTTCTTGCCAAAATCGTTGGTTTTGTACCCTTTACCTCCTGGATGTGTATGTTCATCAATGTTGCCGTTGGCTCTGCTACCGTATGGGAAATCATTATTTCCTGGTGCCTATTGGCAGTTACGACCATTGCCATGGGAATTTTAGGGGCGCGCTTATATCGCAGAGGGACATTGAGTTATGGCAATACGGTTTCATTAAAAACAATCGTACAAGCCTTACGTCATCATGAATAAAAAAATATTATAAATCATAACCAAAGTCATTTGTTTCTATATTCTCTTGTAAACAAATGGCTTTTTTTATGGTTATTTGGAAAAGTAACAGACATCCCTGATAAGATACACCATATAACATTTCCTGTTTTGCATAGTATACGTTGGATAAAAAGAAAAGAGGTGAAACTTCATTATAAGAAAATGCCTTTTCCACAAGTAACGCGCGTAATGAAAAGCCTTTTTTACAGTTGTCTGATACAGCAAAACATAGTTGTATCTCACGTTTTCATTGATATCCTTCTAAACTAGGCACTTGCTTATGCCATTTTGCAAGTAAGCGCATAGGATACGACGGATATTCAAAATCCATGCGGCGAGGTGATAAAATGGAATATGAAGATACGTTTGAACAAGATGATTACGATTATGAAGAAGAACCTTTTCAGGGACGAAACGATTGTCCGCTAAGTTGCTCATGCGAGCCTTGCATTACTCCTGTGAATACTTGTGGATGTGCATGTATTGGGCCAAGAGGTCCTAGAGGATTCCGTGGTGCCACTGGGCCTACAGGACCTACCGGAGCTACTGGTGCTACCGGACCTGGTGTAGGAGCTACCGGGCCTACCGGGCCAACAGGTGCCACGGGAGCGACCGGCGCGAATGGTGCTACCGGGCCTACCGGTCTGCAAGGACCAACCGGTGCAACAGGAACAACCGGCGCATCTGGTATTACAGGAGCTACTGGGCCTACTGGAGCAAATGGTGCAACTGGACCTACTGGACCACAAGGTCCAACAGGTGCAACCGGTCTTCAAGGTTTCGCAGGAATCACGGGAGCTACTGGACCTGCAGGAGCTACCGGACCTACCGGAAATACCGGACCTACTGGAGCGAATGGTGCTACAGGCATTACGGGAGCAACCGGTCCTACCGGCATTACAGGAGCCACCGGCGCTACTGGTTTACAAGGGCCTACGGGAAATACCGGGGCAAATGGCGCTACGGGGCCTACCGGTGCTACGGGCGTTACAGGTACTATTGGGCCTACCGGGCCAACCGGAGTAACCGGTGCTACCGGAGCTACCGGGGCAACTGGCATTGGTATTACTGGGGTAACCGGAGCCACTGGCGCAACCGGCGCAACTGGGGCGACCGGACCAACAGGGCCTACCGGACCTACTGGCCCTACCGGTGCTACGGGTGTTGCTGATACGTTGACAGTTAGAAGCACAACGACTGCAGAACCGGGTACACCGGCATCTGTCACAGATTCAGGTGGTCCTAATCATATCTTAGACTTCGTCATACCACGCGGTGCTACCGGTACAGATGGCGAAGATGGTATCACTGGTCCTACCGGCCCAACCGGTGCTACAGGTGCAACAGGGCCTACCGGGGTAACCGGTGCTACGGGAGCTACAGGTGCTACCGGTGTTGTTGCTGTCAGTGCTTCTTGTGCATGTGTAAGCCAGATGAAACACTTACTCGAACAACTGATTGCTCTTTATCCAAATGAAAACGTCATTGTCAGTATGGAAAGTGGCAATAATGCAAGTGGTCGTCTCGGTTCCTTACTGCCTTCTCCTAACAACAACCCTCATAGTGGTATTTTACAATTGGTCAACTCGCAGGGGAAACCATCCGAAGCCATTTCCATCTGCCATATTGCATCAATTAAACTTACCAGTGCTTCCTACAACAATGCTATCACATATCTGTCTGTACCAACACCAATACCAACAGGTTGTGACTTTGATTGTGAAGAAGCAGAGCGTATGTACTTGCCAGTAGGTACTACTGGTGTATCTATCAATGCTGGAGGTCAGACTGTAGGAAACGGTATGGTATTAAAGAATGAATTTGGTATGATCGTTCTTGTCGGTAATGGTTGTGACAACCCTACTTTCGTATCGGCCTGCAAAGCAGAAATCATCACGAAATAATATACCATCCCCATATGTATTTCATTAGCCACCAATAACGGTGGCTTTTGTCATTTATAGAAACTTCTTCACATTTTCAAAGCTTCTATTCTTGATCTTTTCACTTTCCCATCCTCCTTATCTTTTGCCCTTTCAAAACATTCTGGTACTAACGATAAGAAATATTTATGTATCTATTAGAATTTTTGAAAAACCGTTCCTCCTATTCAAAAAAATTTTTTAAGGGTTTACAATGAAATCAGTTATGACATACATAATGGAAGTCAAAGATGAATATCCTACAATGACTCTTATGTACAAGGATGAAGGAGGTAGTTACCATGTCGTATGAATTGACATACGAAGAGATGAATCATGTATTTGATTCACTCAGGCTGCATTATAAGATTTATGCACCAAAACGATTAAAAAATGCCGGAAGATATTGCAATACAGATATTATTCGGTATAAAGAAATCCGTAGTCTTGAAGAGATTGAATGGAATGAGCGCAGTCAATATTCGCCAAAGGAAGTCTTCTATCCAATCAATCAGACATTATTTCATTTCACTGAATATGGCTTTATGGAAAGTCAGATTTTTGATAAAGATCTGCTGATTTTTGCCCGTTCTTGTGATATTCACGGTATAAAACGTCTGGATAAGATATTCTTAGAAAATGGCAATGAAGTAGATCCTTATTATAAGCGTATGCGTGATAAGGTTCATTTTATCTTGATGGAATGTCCGGAAGAAGGCTGGGAATCTTGTGCTTGCTGCAGCATGGGTACAAATAAAACAGATGATTATGATTTAGCTATACGCCCTTATGAAGAAGAAGGACGTGTCTTGGTAGAATGTAAGAGTGATCAATTTACATCTATTTTTAACACATATCCGAAAACAACCTATCAGCCAGCATTTGTGAAAAAGAATGAAACCGTTATTCATGTTCCAAAGATAACGGAAGACATGGTAGCGGACATCTATGCTTTCGACATGTGGAAGGATTATCAGACACGCTGTATTGGCTGTGGCGCATGTAATTCCGTATGCATCACCTGTTCTTGCTTCAATACCATTGACACGACTTATACGGAAAATGGAAAAAGCGGTGAGCGCAGACGGACCTGGACCGGCTGTATGAATGATGGATTCACCACAGTAAACGGCGGGCATGCTTTCCGTGACGATTATCAAGATCGTATGCGATTTAAGACAATGCATAAGGTTTATGACTTTCAGAAACGTTTTAAAACCGATTATCAGATGTGTGTCGGCTGCGGTCGCTGTGATGATATCTGTCCGGAATATATTTCATTTACGCATATCATAAATCGCTTGTATGAGGAAGTAGAAGCAAGAAAGGAGGCAAAGGCAGATGAATAACCCCTGGTTACCTGAAAAACATCGTATTTTAGATATCATAGAAGAAACGGATTTAGAATCTACATTTGTAGTAGAATTCCCAAATGCCTCGATACGGCACGGACAATTCTTTGAAATCTCTTTGCCAAAAATTGGCGAAGCTCCTATTTCCGTAAGTAGTTTTACTGATTCCACGGTAGAATTTACAATTCGCCGCGTGGGAAAGTTAACAAACGTCATCTTCGATTTAGCACCTGGGGATGATTTATATATTCGCGGTCCTTATGGCAATGGGTTTCCATTAGAATCATTTAAAAATAAACATGTTGTGGTAATTGCCGGTGGAACCGGTGTTGCCCCTGTCCGTAGTACGCTAAAACACTTCCTTCATCATCCACAGGATTGTAAGGATGTATATGCCATTGCCGGATTTCGTGATCCTTCTCACACTTTATTTGAAAATGATTTAAAAGCCTTTGTCAATGCACCCCATTTTCATACTACCCTAACATTAGATAATGGGCAAAAAGAGGGATTTAAAGAAGGCTTTGCGATGAATTATGTAAAAGATATACCTTTTCAGGAATGGGGCGAAGATTATGCCGTCATCATTGTCGGCCCGCCAGTCATGATGAAATTTACAGCTCAGGAATGTATGAAATATGGTGTTCAAGAAGAGCACATCTACGTATCCTTTGAACGTAAAATGTCCTGCGCTTTAGGTAAATGCGGTCACTGTAAGATTAATGAAACTTATGTCTGCCTGGAAGGTCCTGTCTTCCCTTATACCAAGGCGAAGACATTGATGGATTAAGGAGGTAACGTTATAATGGCTAAAGATATGAATATTGGTGCCTTGCGTACCAACTGTTTCCGTCAATCAAAAGTAAAAGGTGAATATATGTTACAAATGCGTGTCCCTGCCGGCCTTATCGAGGCTAAATATTTAGACTTTGTACAGCATCTTGCGACAACTTATGGGGATGGCACCTTCCATTTTGGATCTCGTCAATGTTTTGCGATTCCCGGCATTAAATATGAAAATATTGATAAAGTAAATAAAGAATTAAAGGATTACTTAGAAGATATCGAGGTGGCACAATGTGGTGTGGACATGGATACGTCTGCCGGATATCCGACGATCGGCGCGCGAAACATCATGGCGTGTATCGGCGGTATTCATTGTATTAAAGCAAATATTAACACGCAGGAAATAGCTAAGAAGATTGAAAAGGAAGTCTTTCCTAGCCACTATCATATCAAAGTAGCGGTTGCTGGCTGTCCAAATGATTGTGCCAAGGGACATTTTAATGACTTTGGGATTGTCGGCTTAACTAAACCCATTTATGATCCTGATTTATGTATCGGTTGTGGCAGTTGTGTCAAAGCCTGTGAATCTCATGCGACCAGAGTTTTGAGCATGGTAAACAATCGCATAGAAAAGGATGCTTGTTGTTGTGTTGGCTGTGGTGAATGTACGTTAGTTTGTCCTACCAATGCCATGCGCAGAAGTCCAAAACCATTCTATCGTATTTTGATTGGCGGCAGAACGGGGAAACAATATCCAAGGATGGGAAAAACATTTGCGGACTTCTTAAGTGAAGAAGCTGTGCTTGCTATCATTAAAAACTGGCAAGCGTTCTCTGCAGATGTCTTAAAAGGTCAGCCACGTTATCTGCATGGCGGTCATCTATTGGATATGGCAGGTTATGAGAAATTCAAAGAAATGATGCTTAAAAATGTTACGTTAAATCCGGAAGCACGCATTGCGGAAAATGTCTATTTTGCCGAAACAGAATATCGCGGCAGAATACATGTAAAACCAGTAAAATAAAAAATTGCTTGGAGGGGAAATATTATAAAAGAGGCCATGAAAACGGCCTCTTTTTTGTGTTTTTACTCTCACTTGTTAATGCTTCGAAAAAATCTAGCATTGGTAATTCCTCCTACCTAAAAAAGTTCTTTTACAAATGGTCATGTATCATTCACCATTTCTTAAATCTTGCTCATTTCCTCATCGTTATACAAACACATCATTACATATTGGTTTTACTTGAACCCCTCTATAAGTTCTGATTTTTTGTTCAGCAGATGGGACTTGTTTATCGTATATTCTTATCAATATAATCTAAATAAGGCTTTCTATTCACTTTTTCTACATTTCCTTTATACCAATCAAATGCCTCTCTTAATCCTACAGATATCGGTTTTACATCATGCATAAGCTTATATTGTTCAGAAACATCCAGATAATATTCATAATCATAGAAACAAAAATAGTTTCTTTGTTCTATTTCCCCATACACATATTCATATGCGGCTTGTTTTCCAACAACATGATAACAAAGGGCAACCCATTCCCGAATTGATATAGTATCTTTATTTCCTACATTAAAAATATGTTGAGCCGGTTTTTGTTTCAAAAGTATATCTATAAATCGGCATAGATCATGAATATGAAAAAACTGTAACTTCATTTCCCCATCTTTTGGTAAATAAAACTTCCTATCTGCCAACGCACATTCAAATACAAAAGCTTCTCTATATACATTGTTCATTTGCCCATATAAATAAGGTGGTCTAAGGATATAGGCATTGGGATTTCTTTTCAATAAAGCCGTTTCTGCTTCAATTTTATCAATTCCGTATTTCCCCCAATAGTTATTAAGCCCTACTGGAGAATCTTCTTTAAAAGGCTGTGAAAGATTTTCAGGATATACAGCACTTGAGCTGATCAAAATATAATCTTCATAACTGTCTAATGCAGCTAATAACTTTTCGACATCATCAGAAGTATATGCTGTATCAATCACAACATCAAAATGAAAATCGCGAAGAAGATTTCCTAAATTATGTCTGTCTGCCTGGATCAGCTTTACCCCTTTTGATTGCTTTTTGCTATTACGATTTAATACATATACATCATAATGCTTCTTAACATAATACTCTGCAATATATCTGCTTACAAATACTGTTCCACCAGTTATAAGCACTTTTTTCATGCAATCCTCCCAACCGATAGCTTTTTAAGCCGTGTATTTCCATATCATTATGCCATCTTAATTGCTATTACGCAATGAATAGTGCACGATTATGAGAAACCCATATCTTCCTTCATGTTCAAGATGCTTACATTTTTTTTACATTCAGGATGTTTTATTTATCCGATTTTATGTAGAATCATCAAAACAACAATACCGTTAAAACAGGTGAAAGAGGAAGTGGCTTATAAACATATGGTGGTAAATATACAGCCTATGCACATATCTAAAATCTTTCAAATATACCTTACCATTATTAGCATGTGTCTGAAAAAATATGATAATCTTAAACACTAATATCCTTATATGATATGCCTTATTTTATACTCCTGCATCATAGCCGTAACTAATATAAATAATGCTCATAAAATAACAAGAATGGAGGTAAAGTATGAAATACACAAATTGGAATTGCGAATGTTGTCCGCCGTGTCCTTGCTGTTGTGATGATGGAATCCCTCCTATAGGACCAACCGGTGCGACCGGTGCGACTGGGCCTACTGGTGCAACTGGGCCTATTGGAAATACCGGAGCTACTGGGCCTACTGGTGCAACCGGACCTATTGGAAACATCGGAGCTACTGGACCTATTGGTGCAACCGGACCTATTGGAAACACCGGAGCTACTGGACCTACCGGTGCAACCGGACCTATTGGAAATACCGGAGCTACCGGACCTATAGGAGAAACAGGCGCGACAGGGCCTTTGCCTCAAGTTGAAGTGATTGGTACAACAACTTTAGCACCTGGCTCTTTAGCAAGTGTTACTTCCAGCATAACTCCAGATGGCATCGCCTTAGAATTTGGCATTCCACAAGGCTTGCCGGGTATACTGCCTGAAATTGCATTTGCCAGCTTCATCACTTTTGCTGCCAGCTTCACCAATGCCACACGCATCCCTTTTGGCACACTTACGGAAGATGACACTGGTCAGATTCGCCAAATTTCCGATACAAATCTTGTGATAGAACCCGGTTATTATGTCATATCCTATCACGTATCTGCCCTGTTAAATCCACAAGGCTATATGCAGATAACACCATACTATAATGGTGCTCCCCATATTGAAACGGCCATTTATTTTATGAATGCCGCTGATAATACAAGTGCCTATGGCTCTAACACCTTTATCATACGTATGATTTCTGCAAGTGATTTCTTCCTTACGTTTAACGCCAATGCAAGAGCTACCGAGGGTACTTTAACATTGACGATTATTAAATTAAGGGATATCACATAAACCACTTCCCTGTTCATCTAGTGCCATCTGCATCAGCCAATACTTTTCACTAGATTGCGTAGAACATACGTAATCTTTTTCTTCATAAGAAAAAAACATCTCTGTTCTATTCATGTATATCAGCTCCTTTCATAATAAAGCCACTTTGTAGTTAAACCAAGTGGCTATGTAAACGTTATAAATCATTATTTGGGTATCCAAAATCTTTAGGGGTCTAGACTTAAGGGGTCACTTTAGGGGGTTATTTCCTACAATTTTATAACTATATTTTAGTTCTTTGTAATTTACTTAAATAATTGCAATTTCTAATACTCATCTTCCAAATCTATAATTTCTGTAATCTCCAATTTATTATTATCTAACAACATACGTAATCCATGTTGCATAGATATAGAGGTGTCAACATAAAGATGTTTTTGATATTCCGTACATCCAAAAAACATCTGCTTGTTTTTATGATTAATCTTTAACGTCATTGGTTTCCCACAGCAAGAACAAAGAAGACTATGATAAGACATAGAAGTTGACTCTGTTAATTGGTTAACAGCTAATAAGACACCACTTACATTTTTCGCTCCTGCCGCATATAGTGTTTTTGCTACTTCTAAAAAAGTTGAACCTGAAGAATACACATCATCCATAAGTAAGATACTTTTACCAGCTATATTTTCTGTAACTTCAAAAGCTCCTTTAACGATTTCTTTTCTGTTAAATAGATTATTTCCTTTTTGAGAAAAATCTTTATTACACTTTAAGATGCTTTGAAGCTCCAATTGATTATTAGTACATCTTTTTAAATGAAGTGAAGCGAATCTATCAAAACGCTTGTTTTTTATTTCAATAGGTTTTAATGGAATAGCCGTAAGAATATCTATTTTCTCTTTTTTATTTATAAAATTTATTGCTAAATCAAAGAACAAGTCTATGACCTCTACATAATTATCTTTAAATTCCTTTACTAATACAGAAAGTGGATCGTCTAATAAATATTGATGTCCTTGAGAATAATATCTACCTCCAAAATATAGTGTCAAAGGTTCTTGCTGTCCATTTTCTAATTGAACAATAGTTTCACTTTTCAATAATGACATTTTTTTACGTGATTTACTGTATGTTGCGAAAACCTCAGCACCATAACCTTTTCTTTCCTTTAATAAAATTTGATCCAAAGTATCTAATGCCGTATATGTGAAATCAGGGGTACTTTTTAGAAACTCTTTGGTTAATTCTCCAGCTAAAATAGTACCTATATGATTTTGCATCATTTCTTTCAAAAACAAAGCATTGCTGCTAATAGCAATCAAGGAATAGGATTCACATTTAGCAATACTTAATATTTCTTGTAACAAAGAGGAGATATCAAAGTACTCTATTGTATCTTGTGTTTTTTCAACATCGTTATTCCAAAAATCTTTAACCTTAAACACTTTGACATCTTTCAATATAGATGTAAATGGATATTCAAGATAATCTTGACATAGAGAATCCATATCCAAAATGATTGCTTGAATGTTATCTGCATCAGTCCATTTCCACATCACTGATTTCCTCCATATCTGATTTATTGAATAGATCAAGTAATAATTCATTTTTGTTCAGAATTTCTAAAACTTCTTTTAATGTACGAAATGCAAACGCACCTTTTAAAACATATTTAGTGGGCCATTTGATTAGTGGATTATTAATAGTAGACTGGGGAATTAACACATCTCGTCCTTGTTTTAAGGCATAGTCTGCTTGTTTTAAAGCACCACTTGTTTCACCAGCTTCCATTATGATTGTTGCCAATGATATACCACTCATCGTTGCATTACGGGTAGGAAAATTCCATCTGTTTACAACATTACATGGTGGAAATTGAGAAACAACCAATCCCTTTTTTTCTATTTCCATCTGGAGATTTCTATTTTCTTTCGGATAATACTGGTTGATTGGAGTACCAATGACTGCAATCGTTCTTCCTCCATATTTTAGTGCCGAACGGTGTGTTGCAGTATCAATTCCTTTTGCCAAACCTGCATTGACTACAATGTTTCTTTGAATTAACGATTTAACTATTCTTTCAGTCTTTTCCATTGAATCCAAAGATGCATTCCTACTTCCCACAACACATACTGATTTTTCAGCAAGTAAATGAACATTTCCCTTTAAAAAAAGATAGGGTGCAGCTTCTTTAGTTTCTGCAAGCAGCTTAGAATAAATGTCATCACCTTTTTTCACAAGAACAACATCATTTGGCAATGATAGAAAACTCTCTTTTACTCTAGTGTATTTGTTATAAAAATCTTTCTCACTGACTTTTAAAAGAGATGATAGTAAAGGAATATTTATTGGCAGTCCTCTATGAAAATCGAAATTATTAACTTTTTGAATCTGTTCTATAAACTGGCAAGTACGTTTATCGTTGTTATTGAAATACTGTTGAATTGTATAATAAAGGATAGCATCACGGACAAAAGAGTTGTTTATATCAAAACAATCTGCATTTTGGGGATTAGCTTTATTAGATACATTTACAATTTTACGTTTTTCCAAATCGCTTTTCAAAAAAAGCATAACAGATTTACTAACTTTTATGGGATCAATTCTTTTTTCATGAACAAGCTGATTTAATCTCTGTGTCGAAATATTCAAATATTCCGCTGCTTCACTAGATGTAAAAATATTTTGCATTAATTCCATAATCTCTTTTCTTTCCATCTAACTCGCTTCCTCTCTGTTTAGATATATTGTACTATTACTCTTGATGATTATCAAGAGAGTAATGAAAGCTGACAATAAAATATTTTACATCAAGGGTATAGGGATTATCCCTAGAAAAGGGGAAGGAAGGAGGATGCCTACATGGCTATCCGTATCCAGTGCTTGCTGGTATAGTGTATTTACATTCGAATAATTATACATTGCAGGTATATCTAAAAATATCATTTTTATCTCTTAATAATGTTAATAAAATAAGTTAACCATTACTTCTAGTTTAATTATTTTTGATGTTTAATAATTCTATTACTGGAGCATTCTTTATACCATTTGGAATAATTGGATTATCATTCTTCGATATGGAACAAGCTTCAATATCTTGTTTGCTTATTTTATAAGCATCTTTTATATTTACTTCTTTTATCTTTATTTCAAGATTCCATAAAGGCGTTATTTCATTATTATTCTTTAACACAGCAGGAAAAATATATATTTTAGGATTGTTCCCATTAGATATAATATCTTCTAGAATTCGAAAGTTATTGTCGTTATCGCAATTCATTGTATGGATTCTTGAAGGTGAACTGATAATAATTTTTTCTTTTTTATCTTTAGGTAATTCTACCTTTCCAGTAACCATTATTCGATAATCATATTTTCTGCTTTTATCAATTCCTTTTATGAAAGAAATAATAATTTTCCCGAATTTATCATCAGTTGTTGCAACATTAATCAAATCTTGAAAAACTCTTTTAGCACCACCTTCTTGCTGAAACAAAAATCCAATTTTTATAAAATTTTTGTTATTTAAATCTCCTAAATACATTACTCCTTTCCAAACAGCCGAATCCCAATGATTGCTTTTTATAAGTCCTGGTGAATAGAAATCATCTTGTGATATATTTTCAAAAAGTTTTTTCTCAGGTTCGCTATATACAATATTTTTATCATCATTAAAAGGATTAATAGTTTCTTCCACTTTTCGTTTTATTTCAATGCCATTATACCATTCACAAGTTCTATTAATCCTATGAATAGCAAATTCTTCACATTCACTACCAAAAATTTTATTAAGATTATAAAGGCTATTTGTATGATTTAGTCCTCTTTCAAATGTCTCATCATCTTTCAGCATTTTTTCTAATGTTTTTTTAAAATCGTCATAAATGAAACCTACAGCTAGGATATTAACTAATAATTCATAAAGAGTATTAGTTATAATTTTATGATTGTCCACAGAAATATCATATAAATTTAATGAATCTAAAATTATCGTATAAGTGTCTATACCGTCAAAAGAATATCTCATACTGAATTTTCCTGTATTTTTTTCTTCTAAGATAATAATGATATCTCCCCGCATAAAAGTTTTATAGAAGAACATTGTGGCAAATGTATTTTCTAATAATGCGATTAAAAATTCAGCGAATCTATGCAATAATTTTGTTGAAATAAATTTAATACATATAATATTGCCATTTAATGATGATGTAATTTCACTGCTTCTTTTGTTTATATATGATGGACTAGGTAATTCTTGATATAAAGAATCCTCGTAAAAACTTCTGACTAATTCATCAACTTTCGTCTTATCATTTTCACATTCATTTAATAATTGATTTTCATATTCACCTATCACATATTTTGCCATTACCTCAGATGTGATTAATTCATTCTTTTTACAAATATGAATGATTTTATCCATTATTTGAAAGTCATCAAATTTTGTGCTTAAAATTTCTGATGAAATCAAAGCATCTCTTTGTATCAAAAATTCATGTTCTTTTTCCAAATCTATTTGCTCATTTTTCTCAAACAAGATATTCAAGAATAAATTTTTTATATCTATCCATTGTATTGATGCCTCTACATTACCCATTTGGATTTCAATATCTATTACACGATTTACAATTTTGATCCAGAATGGATCCATAATATTTTCTCTTAAAAAAATATCTAAAGCTAATGTAATTGAAGCAATATAATAATTTTTGGCAGCATAATATAAACCAATCGAATCAAAATTTCCACCAATATTAACATAAGTTTCAAGAAGTTTATCATCTGTTTCATTTTTATATAGGAGTGTTAAACATTTACCTAATAAATTAATAGCATTGTAATAATTTGAGTTTGATGATAAAAGTTTTGCTTTTTTCACATACATTTTTGCTCTTTGTATTTCACCTTGCCTATTTGTTAATTTATCTGTAATGGTTTCATATAGGCAATTATAATTTTCATTATCATTGTAAACAGGTAGCAATACTTCAATCATTTTTGCTAACTCTACAAAGTTGTATTCTTTAAACTTTTCTGCTTCTTCGGCTATTGCTGTCAGTTGCCCAAATTGAGAATCAACATCATCATTTAGCGTTATTTTAATAATACAAATTTTAGTCTTAGCCATTAATTGAGTAACACGGCTTATTGAATTTTCTTTCTCATATAATAAACTTAGCAGCTTTTCTGTTTTATCTTTTGTTTTTTCATAATTTCTTTCGTTTCTTGTAAAGTAAAGTGTCCATAAATTTGTTAAATCCATAATTTCATCCAAATTCTTTCCTTCTAAGACTTTGGATTCATATTCACTATACCATTTTTCAAAGTTTTCAGTATCATTTAACCACCAATGATAATACCATGCTAAATTATACAAATTTTCGTTTTCAGATTTATGATTTCCTTTTTTTCCTGAAAGTCTTAAAGCCCGTTCGAATTTACCAACAACCACGTCTTCATTTTCTTCTAAATCTCTGCTTAAGATTGCAGATTCATTAGCAAGATCTAGAACATCTTGATTAAGTATTCCAGACGATGAATACTCACTTAAACGTTTCTCTACCTCTTCAAGCCGTTTTTGCTTTTTCATATCATTTATACCAATTTGTTTTTCTTTAACAAGTGTAGTGATGTTTAAAATTTTCAGCAAATCTAAATTTTTATCTTGTAACACCTTATCTAAAATCCAAGTTTTATCAAATATAGTTACCTCTATGCCTGTCTCTTCTTTTTTCAAATCCTGATACTCTAATCTAATATTATTTTTGATTGCTTGGTTTGTGACAAAGAATATTTTAGTATATCCGCGTTTGGTTTCAATTATTTTTTTTATATCTGAATTACATTTTGATTTCCAATCTTTTTTTAAACTAAATGCAAAAGCCCACTTATCATTAGTAGGATTAAGCCCATACCACCAAAATATTTGTTTATTAGGAGATACGGAGTAATTTTCAGTATCAACTTTACCATCACCACCACCTGCTGGACCTGTTTCTTCTATTAAATTTGGGCAAATTTCTCGTTCTAACAACTTTCGTATAAACTCTTCGAAGTCAAAATGCTTATTTTGCTCAGATAATCTTGAAATTGAAAAATCTAAAAAATCTCTAGGACATTCAATTTTGTCTATTACTTTAGAGTCAGAAAATTGATCAGGATGCAATTTTCTTAATAATTCTTTCGGTTCCATAATTTCCTCCCTGTGTTATCAATAATAGGTCATATGATTAAAAAAATCTTTATATTTATTATGAATTTTTTAAATTTTACTATTATAATCCACTAACTATAGTTTATCACATTTACATAACATATTAAAGGGAACATAAGATTCATATCGCTACTTATATATATCTATGCTCTCTTAAGAAAGTTCATCTTTATTAAAGTCTTTTGTTTTCTTAACTTTTGATTTTGACCTAAAAATCCATAATCTTATACTAAGGCTATCATTTCTATCTTTATAATACTGGGGTGGTTCATCATAGCATTTGTACGTAAGCATCTTAATTCCATATTTTCTATAATAATTTTTATAGCCATTCGTCCTGTACAATCTAAATCCAAATGAAATATGATATTGTCAACCAGAGGATGATCTATTAAAAATTGATTCAGTGCAACAGAAATTTTAATTTCTTTGTTTTCATTTTTTAAACAATAAATTCTAGTTAACGAAAGAATATGATCTTGATTAAACTTCTTATTTTCTAAAGTAAGCAGTGTAGCTTGAGATAACACATCAATCGGTGCTTCACATACATGTACTATACGGCAATTAGGATCAGATTCTATACAAAAAGAAAATCTCTTATCACTTCCAGTAGCGTCACCTATGAAGTTATTATTTATACCTCTCAATGCAATATGTCGCATCCTCTGCGTTTCTTTTTCATACCCTACAAATTCTATATTACTAAATATTCTATCTGTTTCAAGATTATGGTAAACAGACCGATAAATAAGATAGTGAGTGATACAATAATAAATGACATCGTATGAAATTCCTTGGCTCAATAAATAATAGATTGCCATTTGATTATCTTTTTCAGGCAATGGCTTTTGTAATTTCCGATCTCTTTCTTTTTCTGAATAAGGAATGTATTTTGGTTCTTTTAATGATAGGCTTCTTGCAATTAATTCAGCTGCTTCCATAAATGAATAACCGTCGACTTTGATTAAAAAATCTAATGCTAATCTGCCTCCGATTTCCATAGACTGTCAATTCCATAATCCATTCGATATATGCAAACTATCATGATCTCTTATACAAAAAGTATTATGTGATATCTTTTTTAATCGCTCTGACTGATAATTTAACAAGTAAGTAAATCAACTTTCTTGATTTTGTTTAATAATTCAAGCTTGATATAAGACATATTCGATATTTAGATTGCGTAGAACATATGTAATCTTTTTCTTCAAAAGAAAAAAGGGAAACAAAGGATATTTAAATTATTGTGGGATGGGTTCTTTTGTTCATTTCACAAAAAACCTTTCGTTGTAGAATATCGTTGTCAAACATTATTCTTAACGAAAGGAGTAGTTTTCCACTATGGATATTATAACAGATTTATTGAATATACCTCAAAAAGATGTTTTATCCTCTTCTCGAAGTGAAAACGGTTCTTTGATTATCGATATTACTCTCGTATCTAAAAAGTTTAGCTGTCCTTCCTGTGGTTTTTCTCCTACACATATTAAAGACTATAAAACTAAATCTATTACCCATTCTGCGCTGAACAGCCGTTCTTGTCTGATCCGCTATCGTGCCAGACACTTTGTGTGCGCTATATGTGGCAGATATTTTTTGAATCAAATCCCTTCCTGCCTTCCGGGCATACTATAAGCAGCCTTTAAAAAAGAAGTAATTTATTCATTTCCGAACCTTATTACTTCTTTTTTGAAACCCCACGTTAATTTAGAGCCCGAAACAAGTCCCTTTTCACATAACTATCCATTTAAACAGCTTTAAATACCTCTATGTTCATTACTTTTTGTTGTCAACACACTCCACATCCAGAAATCACTGATGCCATCCAGAATTAACAAAGAGCCGGACCATATCGAAACAATTCCAGTTTCCTCTAAAGGCAAAAATAAAATTAATAAGGAACAAAAAATAGTAAAGATACTGATCCCCATGGCAATATTGCCACTACGTTTTTCTAAATAACGAATGCGTTTCGATAAAGCAATATCCTTTATGCCATGTAATAAGGTCACAAAGGCTATAACATTGGGAATATCCTGTTCCACTTCTTGTGGTAAGGTCAATGCCCAAATTCCTAAAAAACTTATCAGAATCCCATTTATTAAAGAAGATATCGAAAAGATATGCTTTTCTTCTTCTATGATGAAGAGAAATAAATGCGGTATTCCTTGTATCAACAGAATGAGTCCTAACAGATAACAGGTTGAATAATGCACCTGATCACGTATAACGATCAACACTAATCCCATGGCAGCCCATAGCATCGCCGATAAAAAACTGTTTGTTTTCCATTTACTGAGATAAGATTCAGTAATCAGCTGCGGCACCTTCATATGTGATTCCTCCTTATGCTTTATATCTTTTTATTTTACCACGAACTTCATGAATGAGAAAGTGTTTTTCAGCAGTTATCTGTTTAAAAAATCATTAGCTAAATTTAACCTAAAAAATAGCCATCTGTTAAAGAGGATGGCTATTTATCAATTACTGTTGCGTTTCTTTTTCTTTCTTTCGTTTTTTCCAAAAGAACAATAAGATCAGAAACAGAAGGCAACCTGCTCCTGCCGCAAGATATCCTATATTACTATGATCATTACCGAACAAACCTGCCAACGGTGTTTTATTCTCTTCTTCTTTTTCCGTTTTTATTTCATCTTTCGTATTCCCATTTACTGCATCTGTTTCCTTATCAACGGTTTGCTCTTGTCCACTCACTTGGCTAGTTTCTGTACCGGTTGTCTGTTGCGTTTGTTGATTTTGATTTGCATTCTTATCCACAGCATCTTTATCTATCAGTTTATATACAAATTTGAAGACATGATGTTCCTTATCAACAATGACCTTTCTTTGTTTTTCTTTGCTTTCATATCCTGCAATTACCTTTGCTCTAAGTGTGACTTCATTGCCTTCCTCTGCCACCATCGTTCTTTGTGTCGCAATATCAACACCTATCTCATTTACATAGTGAACTGTGTAACGGATACCGGATACCACAGCAGCATATCTGGCCACATAGACTTCTTTTCCATTTACCAAAGAGCCAACTTCAGGCAATTGTTTATTCCAGCCGACAAATACATAGCCATCTTTTGCTTCTACCTGTGGTTCATCAGGAAATTTGCTATTTTCCTCTACGGTATAGGTTACACTCTTTTGCCCTTCTACCGTACCATTCACACCACCGCGAAAACTGATTTCATAGCTTGCTGCCTGTACCACACATATATTCATACATAAGAGACAGCTAAAAAGGAAAGAACAAAGTTTCATCGCTTTATGCATGCTCATCATCCCTTTCTTTTCTTCTCTTAACCAATAACAAAATTACGAATATGGCACTTCCTAAAAATACTGCAAGGATGGCCCCAAGTCGCGTAACATCGCCTGTTTTAACACCAGTAATATTGGCGATGGTATCAATCACCTTATCCACCGGTTTATTTTCATCAAATTCCACACTGAATACCAGCCCCAGATCACCCTGTGTTCCCTGATAGGTGTTATCCATAGAGGTTCCATCCAGATGAACTTGAATTTCTACCGTACTGCTTTCCCCTTTTTTTAACTTCTTTAACAAATAGTTTTCTTCTAATGTAGGTATTCCTTTCGCTTTCGGCCCTCCTACACGCGCTTTAAAGAAAGTTTCAGAATTATTTAAAAACGTTACATCATATACAACGTCCTTCCCTAAGGTTTTAGAGTTTTCAGCTTTCACATAATAACTCATTTCGCGATAATCCTGATTGGTCAGCTGAATCACAAATGTTCTGGTTTCACCAGGCATCATATCCTCAAATCCCTTGGTATTATTTTCTTGAACGATAAATTCATTTGCATCACCATCAAACACAAGTCCTTGTGTTTCATTGGCATGGATAGGCATTAAAAACAACATAAACAACAGTATACCTGGTATGATACATAATTTTTTCATATATAGCATCCTCCTTACTGTTCTTCAATGGAAGTGATATTGCCCTGCTTATCAAAAGTAGCTTCAATTCCCCATTCAGCTAAAATAGCCTCTTGTGCAACGACATCTTGAATAGCATCTGCCTGCAAATGCAGGTAAGCCTGATATTCCTGATATTCTTCACCTTTAATATCTTCACTTAACACAATACGATCAATTACATTATCAGATTGATCTTGTGGCAAAATGGGTTTCTTATAATAGAAATATACTATTTCATGATTGCTTGCTTTGCCATCATCCAAAATAATCCAATTTTCTGGTTGCGCTGTCACCAGTTGAATTAAGGATGCATCACTACCCTTTACTTTTTTGCCATCACGATCTTTCCAGTAACGTGTTGCGGTGATTCTCACATATAAATTCTTTTCTTTTACATTCTTCACACATACTTCACGATGCAATGCATCATTGGGCATCACGTTTTTAAAGGTATAGCCTTCAGCTGTCATTTCTGCTCTTGTATCATCTGTATGATCAATTAATTCGATACCAAGTGTCTTCGCACTGATAGGAGTACTGACTCCTTTTTCTTTACGGAAAAAAGCCAAGGAACCTTGATATACAAAAACCAATAAAAGAAGAGCTGCTATTGCAAGTAAGACTTTTTTCTTCATTGCTACCCCTCCTGTTCGATTACACCTTTCTACATATATACTATAGTAAACAAAAGTCACAGACAAGTCACAAAGCTAATAGATACATGTAAAATATTACGATGTTTTTGATGATGCATTGTTCTTTCTGTGAATTCTATTTTATCGAAAAAGGAAACGCCATAACGATTTGTCCTATGCGTTCCCTTATGTACCCTTACCTAATTGTTATAATTATCAGGCGTTACCGGAGTTGTACCATCACTCATGAACCAACCCGTAATGAATCCATCTTCATCCATGGCCGGTGTAAAGTTATCGGCCTGAATAGCCTCTGCTGTAACATCCATGCTGATGGAACGATTAGCCATTTCTTTGCCCCATGTTTCTGGAATCTTAACTTCGCTAAAGAATTTCACCGTATTATTTGGTGCTACAGGTTCCACTTTATTCTTATAGTAATAATAGCCATCAGCGCCTTTTTTCCATAATGTCATATCCATATTTGTATTGGCAATCAAAGCCTCTGCATAGCCAGCAGGCAATGCGGTTTCATCATCACTTGTTACATTAATCTTACAACGAATGTAGGCTGCTTTAGAGCCTTCTTTGATTGTGATCGTAGGGTCTTTTTCAATAACCTGATTAGGTGTTACATCCGTAATTTCTTTATCCGGATGATTCTTATCATATTCAGGCTCTTCTAAATTAATATCGACATCCCCCATCGTAATCGTATTTTCTGCAACCTTTGAATCCGTAAAGTATGCCAAAGTACCTCCTGTAATGCCTGCAACTGCTAATACACCAATGAATGCTAACGCGAGCATTTTTTTATTTTTCACCATCTTCATTTTCTCCTTTTCTCATTTATTTGTTAATAGCTTCAAAATCTTTAAAATCTTCAAATACTGTTTTCACTGCCAAGATGCTGTCCATGCCATCCATATTATCCGCTTGTGCAAAATAACCTTTTACATTTATCTGGAAGTGATGCATTGCCAGATCATTGGTTTCCCCTGCTTCTGGATAAACGGCATGTTCGTTGATTTTTACATTCGTAAATACTGGAACTGTTTTATTTTCAACATTGTTTTCATCTGGATGTAAAGCTTTTTTATAAATTGCCAGTGTGTGATCGGCATTGAAATACCAATCATTTGTATTCCAATCAATTTCTGCGAATTTGTTTAATGCCGCATAAGATGTCACAGCTGTATCATTTTCAACACCTGTATATTCAATTTTAACAGCAGCATATGCAGGTACGTTTGAAGTGTTTTTCAACTGAGGGTCTTTCGCAATTGTCTGACCTGGGGTAAAGTTTTGTGCATCCTGTTTACCTGTAGCCTCAATATCACATGTTTCTCCTTCAAAGCATTCGCCATCCCAATGTGGCTCTTTGATTTCCCCATTTACATTGTCACCAAAGGTAAATGTATTTTCAACTGGGCCAGTTTGAAACTGCAAATATGCATAGGTTCCACCTACCGCAAGAATTCCGACCAAAGCCAGTGATACTCCTAATTTTGTTCTCTTCTTCATCATTTTTTCCTCCTGTTTCTATAAACTTACTTGGCTGTATAGCTGTTTTCGCCATCTGCCAAATGGGCATTTACTAAATTAACCAATTCCGTTTTCGCTGTTGCTTCATCAACACCGGTTGCCTGCATCGCAAAGCCTTTTACAACAACTTCAAACTTTGGCAATGTAAAGACATCGGTTTTTACAAGATCACCTTGCTCATTAGCGATGTAATAATCAACGCTAGTATTAACTTCTTCATTTTTTACATCAATCGGATTCTTATCTTTATCATAAATGGTCGTCGTTTCATACTCTGTTTTAATTACTTCTTTAATGCCGGTATTTACCTTTACGGCATCAAACACTGTAGGATTTGTTGTAGTATGAGGTGCTACCTGCTGTGAAAACATATACACATCACTTGTATTGTTGCTTGCTATTTTGATCCAAGCAGGATTTACACCATTCTGATAATTACCTTCAGAACCATAGACAATGCTGGCATATTTTTCAAACTCTGCTGCCGATACTTTTTTCTTGTCGTTATCTACATAATCCAACTTCACAGCTACCCAAATGCTTTCTGTATCACTATTGTTTACCATGCCCGGATTTTTTGTGATAACCTGTCCAGGATAATAATTGCTTGCGATATCGTCATGGAATTCTGTTTCGGTAATCTCCGTTTGAATATCCTTGCTACTTGTAAATGTATTGACTTTATCTTCTGTCACATGGTTTAAATACGCAAGTGTTGCTCCAATGCCAACACCACATGCTAAGGCTAATGCCAATGCTGTACCGAAAAATTTTTTATTTGCTTTCATTTTACTTTCCTCCCAGGATTTCCTTATCCTTTTGCTAATTCAATTAATGCCTGCCTAGCTGCATCTTCGCTGACTCCATCGCTTTGTACCGCATAGCCAGTTACCTTGATACTAAAAGTCGGCCACATATTCTTACTGTTTGGTGTTAAATCTTTATTTACAATAACGGATGAGAATAACGGTTCGGTTATATTCTTACCAGCAGTTGTATCCAATGTTCTTGTATACATATATAACTCTTCGATAGCCGCATGATCTGAAATTTTCACGAAATTAGGATTAACTTCATCGTTTTGATAAGCGGTTTTCGCATATTTTTTCTGGAAATCAGTTTTCCCAATTGCCTTACCATTTTCATCAAAGTACTGTACTTTAATGGCAACCCATTCACTTAGACCATCGCTTGTGTTTTTAACCATGGGATCTTTACTGATTACATTCCCCGGCAGATAGTTCTCAGCCATCTGTAATCCGCTGTTTTCCGTACCCGGTTTTACACTTGTACCCGGAAGGATATCCGTAGGGTAGGTATCATCAAATGTATAGCCATCCCACTGTGGTTCACGCAGTTCCAATGACAAATTCTTATCAGATGCAAATACATTCGTAACACTTTCGGTTACATGACTTAGTAATGCAAATGTCATTCCTGCGGATAACGCTATTATCATAATCGTTGCGATTGCTACTTTATGTATTGTTTTTTTCATGCCCATCCTGTGACCTCCTTTCTTTTGACACTCCTATTATCCATTTAGGTAGTCACATAATGGTAACAAGAAAAAAGATTTTTATATTTTTTTCTAGAAAAAAACCACATCTTCCTTAGATATGGCTTTCTTTCTTATCTTATTTATACACGAATAAGCGTGTTTAGGATTGCTTTGGTATTTGCATCTTTATAAGATCAAGGGTTGTCGGAAGCTTTTGCAAAGCATTGAAATCCTCCATGCCCCAAACCTTGTTCATGGTAGCCTGATCCGCTTCAATCGCATCTGCTAAGACCTTAATTTCCACTTGATATGCAGATGAAACATCCGTAACTTTCACGCTTTTTAACAAATCTTGTGTCTTGGCATCAGGTGCTACTTTTTCCGTGTAATAAAACGTTTTTGTGGCCTCATCATATTTCCACAAGGATGAATTACTGAATGTGGCAATGACCTTAACCTTATCATCGTAGGTGTAAGTCGCATCGCTCGTATTTTTCAAAGCCGTCACAAAGCGTACTCTTATGTAGGCAGCCTTTGTCGGATACTCTGTAGTATTCACATTCTGAATGCTTACTGCCTTTCCATAAGAACCATTGCCAATGGTATGTAAATTATTTTCTTCACCATCTTCATAACGCGTTGTTGCGCCATTTTCAAGAATAGCGATATTCACTTTCTGTTCAATAGCCGCTCCCCCGGTAAAGTTATTTACCGATGTCTGCGATTTTTGCGAAAGAAGGGCAAACGTTATTCCACAACTTACACACAAAAGAATGAGAATACCAATCAACCATTGTGTTTTTTTATGTAGATTCTTCATGTTAATTTGCTCCTTTCTCCTTTTTATCAAACAGACTTCCTATATAAGACAATACAAAGACCAAGATGATTGCGCCTATCAACAGAATGATTCCTGTTTGACTGCTCATGTAAACAGCGAGATATCCTAAAACCGGTATGGAGAAGGAAAATGCTTTGCCGACAAGATTCGCTGATGTCACCAAGCCTCCATCCTCACTATGATTTGCATCGCCTTTAGTTTTCAATCCTTTTTTTGTCACTTGCGTCACTCGATGCGTTACCACAGTATCTCCATTGCCAATCTTAAATGTTACGATATCATCCTTTTCAAAATCTGTGATTTCGGCATCTTTTACAAAAACTAAGCTACCCACATGAAAATGAGGCTCCATGCTTCCGCTCAACACGGCCATTGTCTGTATACCAAACAGCCTTGGGACGAAGAAGATGCAGGCAAGAATTACGACGACAATCAGTAGAAGCGTAGATAATATATTCGATATCTTTTTCATAAGTTTCCCCTTTTCTAGTTCAGTAAGTTGATAGCCGCAGCTACATCGCCTAATACATCTTTTAAGGTGTTGCTAAGATTGTTTGTAAAATAAGATTTTCTTGGATTATCTTTGATATCCGCTACCTTCGTACCTTCTTCAACACCGTAATACATGCCATGTTCTTGACCAATAAACAGTAATTCATTATTCGTTATATTCTGTTCATCATTATCCGATTGGGCAACCAACTGATACTTCCAGGACCAGTTCGTTTCTTCTATCACCGTATAATAGCCTTTTTTCAGACCTTTCACGGATATGGTTTTACTAGTTTCATTTGTATTGGCAGAGAAATTAATCGCCTGATAGAATACCTCTACCGGTTTTTCATCTTCTTTTTTCAATCTTCTTTCAATACGGAAAATAAAGCTTTGATTTGCCTTTATTTGTTTCTCTGATGTATAGGCTTCCTTGATGGTTTTCGTTATATCCAACTGCCCTTTTACCTTCTTAAGCGTATACACCCATTTCGCACTGACACGATTGGTCGTGTATTCTTCATCAGACTCTGTATTTGGTATATACGTACATAATATCGTCTTACTATCGCCCTTGGTTTCAACCGAATACAGAAAGATACCTGCTTTTCGGTCATCAAAACTATAGGTTTTTTCAATCTTTGTTGCATCATCACTTAACAGTTGTTTAAATTCATCAGAAGTTAACGGTGGAATCGTTACCTCACCTGATGCGGTAAAGGCAGGCCGTTTATTTTCAAATATAGCAGCATAATCTTCTTCTTCACCATAGAAAATAATTTCACTATTCTCCCCACCCGTCAGCGTTAACTCTTTCACATTTACCACCGGTTTATCAAATTCGATAATTTTTGTAGTATCGCCATCAGGTATTTCAATCTGGGAGCCATTGCCATTTGTCGTGACTTCATTATTCCCCATAAATGCATCTTTCGCCTGTACCTTAATATTTACTGACCAGGTACTATCTCCGGTAGTAATCAACTGATTTTCCCATGTGACAAACCAGCCGTTTTCATCCTGTCCAACAGTTCCGATAATGCCTTCACCACCAAGGATCTTATCGCCGACATGTAATGGGTTGCCTTGCTCATCAATCAAAGTGAAATGAGGATCAATATAGTCCGTTATTTTCGCATGAATTGATGCAGCTCCCACTTCATCACTGATAATTTGTAATAAATCATAAATATCCGTCATATTATCTGTACTTAAAAATTGATCAGGACTGGAAGCTATCTTATTTTTCATAAAATCTTTATCCGCTTCACCCGCACAAACAGCATAGGTTAAGCTTACTTTTTTCAAAGCTTTGGCAGCATCCACAGCCGCCTGTTCTGCGATATCCTTTGGTAAACTTGGCGCACCATCGGAAAAGACAATGCTATAACAGTTATTAGAAGAAGGAGTATTGTCAATTTGCTTTTTTGCCATCGTTAATCCATCTGCCATATTGGTTCCTTGATATGGTGTACCAGAGCATTTTAATATCGTCTGCAACAATTCTTCTTTATTTTTTCCAACATTAACAAATCCCTTTGTTACATCTGTAGCATTATTGCCAAATGTGATAATAGATACATTGCTATCCGCATTCATCCCTTTCACAAAACTTGATACTGCATCTATTAGAACACTGGAACGATCACAATACACTACGGGATATTTACCAACGATCTCATTTGTCAGCGTTTTTGCACCACTGGTACTAACCGTCCCATTCTTCTTAATGTCGATGTATTTCCATTCCTCACTGGTATTGTCATAAAATAAAAGTGTATTATTATCTGTACTGATAACCCCATAAACATTGCCATTTTGATAAAAATGTGATGCTAAACGCTCTTTAATCTGTTTCGTATATTCCGCTTCATTATCAAATGCGGTAAAAGTTATTCCCTGAGAATATTGTATATCCTGTGTCAATTTATATGGTTTGGTAAAATAAATGGCCTTTTTATTTAATTTGTTTACATCATTAAGCGTGTGGAGAGGAGTTGCGGCATCTGTCGATAACATACTTCCTGAAGTATCTAAAACAAATTGGACATCCATGTTTTCTACCGTCGTTACCTCATTATTTTTATATCCTGCGCTTAAATGAATATTATATGTACGCTTCTCCCAATCGACAATCGTCGATGTCTTATTGTGTTCAACTAAATCATCAATGTCCAATCGTTTGTTTTTATACGTTATCATCGTTGGTAAGGTTTCGCTAGCGACAAATACTGTTGATTTTTTATCAGATGAAACCTTAAAGTTCTCATCATTCATTTTTATGCTAGTTTCATATCGCGCACCGCTTAATTGCTTGATATATACCTCTTGGCCACTGAATTTCGTAACATCAATTTGAAGTTCTCGTCCAACTTTCGCCCGCAAGATTCCATCATCTAACGTCGTCAAGGAAGTAGCTTTACCATCAATGATCAAATCATATGAAAGCATTTGTTTGATAGGCTCATTTGTATACGCATCGAACAATTGATATTTATAGGTCTTTTTCAATTCTGTCTCTTGTTCTGCAGCACTCAATCCTGTAGGGTCTAACGCATTTTTTAAAATTAATGTTTTCTTGCTTGGATTCTTAGGTTTTACATATATATCAATGAAATCAGCGCCTTTATTATCTCCTGTAAGGTGCAGCGTTACCTTCCCTTCATTTACAGGAAGTAATGTTCCATTTGCAACCGTATTTTTATCATAGTTCATAAACCCAAGTTTCTTTGTTACAACTTTTTCGATTTCATATGTATTGCTCAATAGTCCCATTTCTAAAGGTATTTGCATATTATACGTATTGAATCGATAAAAACTACCATTGTTTGCAGGATACGTTTTTGTATCTTCCAAGCCATATACATGAATCTTGATTGAATTCGCAAATCCATAAGCATATATTGTGTAAGGATAATTACGCATTTCTATCTGCAGTGTCTCGATATCTCCGATGGGATCGGTGACTCTTGGCATTGGCGTTCTTAAAACATAGGTACTAAAATGTGTTGTTTCAAATGAAAGCGAACCATCCTTAGCCTGTATGGCCTTCATATTTTCAACGTTCTTATGATCAGGATCAACATGATAGACATCGACCTCTTGTGTTTGTTCGATATTCACAAAAGAAACCTTTACTTCTCCCGCCGGCTGTATGATATTTCCTTTATCATCTTTTAAGGTGATATCATATGCTTGAATTTCGCTTTCTTCTTGCAAAACAGTTTCTAAAACCGTATTCACTTTCACAAGCTCTGCTTTTGGCAACTCTTCAACCAGCACCTTTTTACCATTTGCCAACGTCACACTGTCTCCTTGAACGACAACTTTTACACCATTGTGTATTTCTGATGTCAGTGTTACAGGCACCATCTGATCTTCCATTTCTTTTTCTTCTGAAACCGGCGTTACTTCCTTTGCCGCTTCTTTTGTATCTTCAGAAAGCACGGTTTTATCATCTGAGGTTTCTTCTGTTGCATCCGTTTGATCATTTACCGTCTCTTCCACAACCTGGGCCATTGCTTCATTGGCAAACAAAAATCCTTCACGATTGCAAAAGGCACTTAACATCATGACACAACTCATACATATTGCGAAAGAGCACAACAGTTTCTTTTTCATATATTACATCCTCCTTGCCATTCTTTACTATATATTTTACAAATATGGATATGATACTTTCTTACGCTATCATATTATCAAAACAAAGTCACAGAGCGGTCACATATGAAAGAGTGTTATGATATAACATACGAAAATCAGATGGCTGGCATCTGATTTTGGGAGGTATCTTAACTAAGTTCTAATTCCTTTACTTCACAAAGCAACTTCACTTTACAAGTTGGATCATAGATATGAAAATTCTCATTAATACGATTCATGACCATAATGCCGGTATCATAATTACATGTAGGCAATAGGACAATAAACTGGGTCATGCTAAATCGTGATATCACATCGCCACTACGCAAAGAAATGCTTAAAATATGCTGCAAGTTTTTCATTGCACGATCAATTAAATTTAAATACATCTTACTTCCTTTAGGAATGTTGAGCATTGGTTTCACCGTAATCAAACCGCAATAAACAGAAATACCTAACCTTTTCGCCTGACGTGCTTGTAAACTGTAAATATTTTGGAATACGCCATACTCACAATAATACGCACCATTGGGCGAGCCTTCCGCTTGGATGTTGCTTTGAATCTTTTGCAAATCCAGCTCCTGTTCCTTTTGGTCTTTCAACATCTCCTGATAAAGATTTTTTAATTCATTATCCGGTTGTATACCTAACTGTGAATAAAGCAAATCTACCGTCTGTTTGTAGTGATGCATCGCCAATTTCTTCTTACCTTGACAAAGATAAGACTTAATTAGGTAATAATGAATCTTTTCATCTAATGTTTCAAATTTCAATGCCCGATTACATAGTTTTTCAATCGTGTCATATAAATGCTCTTCATCATAAATAGCGGACAAATCTTTAATAATGGAATGATACAACGATTGAAAATATGTTGCTGATGTAAGAATCACATGATCGCCGCTTAATTTAGGCAAAAAAGGGCCCCGATATAAATTCACACAGCGCTCTAGATACTCCTTTTTTTCATCTCTGTCTTTTGCTGCCTTAGCTTCATGAAAAGAAGCTTCAAAAATTTCAAAATCTAATTCACACAAGATATCCGGATTCCATCCATAAGCCCCGCGTTTGGTAACGATAAAGTCATCTCTTTTTAAAGTATCTTTGAGCGTAACTCTTAAACGATATACTAAATTTTTCAGCGCTCCGATTGGATTGTTACTTTCTCCTTTTTGCCAAAGAAAGTCACATAACTCACTACCCTCAATAATTCGTGTATGATTCATCAAAAAATATACCAGCAATTTCGCAATCTTGTCCGAATGAAAATCATGACTGCTGACAAGATTTTGTCGATAACGAAGTACCAAATCCTCAAACATTTGTACTTTCACGACCTCTGTTTCAGGCATACCCATAATCATCCTTCTTTCATACTCCTAGCATCTGAATCCTTTTTCCATCTCGTAATATTTTATCATATATTCGTCATATTTTGAAAAAATATCGATAACTTTTTTAATATCTCTTTTCACGTTTTTAATCTTACCCATTAATTTTTTTTAATCTTGTGCGAAATCACCTCATTTAGCTAAAAATGTTTTCTTTTTGGATATAATATGAAATCAATTGTATGAAAGAAAAAGATTTTGACAACTTGTGAATTGTAAGAAATACTTCATAAGTAATTACAAGGATTATGGTATAATTTGCTTACAAATTTGATGAGGAGGACAACTATGAAATTAGGGGAAAGTATTCGCAATACGAAAAAAACCATCACGAGTATTCTTTTTTTAATGCTCATCATCGCATTGATCTTCTTTGCGGGAATGAAATTTGCCGACCGTAACAGTGAACCTGAAATATCATCAACCGCGCTTGCCCAGCAACTGCAAGAGGTCAATGAACTAGCTGTTTTAGATTATAATTATACGAAAGTAGGAAAATTCGAGAATTCGTTAAAACTGAACGGCTGGAGCATTCCACTTACTAAGAAAAGCTTTTTATTAACGTACGCAGGTAGAATACAGGCCGGTGTTGATATGAGCGCGATG
This sequence comes from Longicatena caecimuris, assembly GCF_004341945.1. Lineage (GTDB taxonomy): Bacteria > Bacillota_I > Bacilli_A > Erysipelotrichales > Erysipelotrichaceae > Longicatena > Longicatena caecimuris. Next base: position 17,445 of record NZ_SMBP01000008.1, on the reverse strand, counting down.
GAAGTAAATGTGAAAGGCAAGAAAATTCTTGTAACACTTCCCGAAGTTCGCATTCTCAATAATGTTTTAGATGAAAAAAGTATCGAAGTCTATGATGAAACTAAAAATATTTTCAATCCTATCAGTATCAACGATTATAAAACCTTTGCTACCAAACAAAAAGAGCGTGTTGAAGATGAAGCTATTGAAAATGGCTTATTGAGCGAGGCTGCAACCAAGGCCCAATCCACAATTCGTAAGTTCTTACAAATGATTCCGGAAATCAAAGATGATTATACCATTGAAGTTACCTTTAAAAAATAAAACACGCTTTCCTATATTGCTAAAAAGGAGCCGAACAAGATGACACATCTTATTGACTCCTTTTTTCTATTACACTGTACCATATGCAACATCTAAAGCTTGTTTAATATCTTGTATCAACGTATCGGGATGTTCTAATCCGGCATACATGCGAACGTGTGTTAATTTTAAGCCACGTTTTACTATATCCTCTTGATTTTTCCCTTTATATACCGGCAATGCCAAACTTTCAAAACCACCCCAACTTACACCTAATGTAAATACCTGCAACGCATTTACGAATGTCTTTAATTTTTCTAAATCATCATCTGCTAAATCGATTGCAAATAAACTTCCATATCCGGTTAAATATTTATCCGCCAACGCTTTTTGTTTCGCATCTCCGCAATATGGATGATGAATTTTCTCAATGCGCTTATCCTCGCGTAAAGCATCAATTACCTTTTGTATCGTTTCATGCACATTGCGCATACGTACAGGCAATGTACGCAAACCACGCAGGGCTAAGAAAGCATTCATTGGACTGCATGTTGCCCCCAAATATAAATATCCTTTTTCTTCAATTTGCGAAATGATTTCTTTCCGGCTGATAATCGCCCCACAGACAATATCAGAATGTCCGCCAACATATTTTGAACATGAATGAATCACCACATCAATGCCATGATCTAAGGGATGCTGATAAAGCGGTGATGCCCATGTATTATCAATTACGGTGACGATTTCTTTAGTTTTTGCAAAAGCAGCTAATTTCTGTAAATCAATCATTTCAAATTTTTGACTGGATGGACTTTCAAAGTAAATCATGCGGGTATGTTCTTGTACACGCTTTATAATCTCATCTACATCCGTTGTATTCACAACCTCACAACTTACGCCATACTTTTCAAAATAGCGTACCAATGACACGGTTGCCCCATACACCGTATTAACAAGCAACACATGATCTTGGGCTTTGAGCAATGTGATAATGGCTGCTGAAATGGCACCCATTCCTGATGCGAATACTTTACAGCGTTCCCCATGTTCCAAGACTGCCAGTTTTTCTTCCAACAATTCTACCGTTGGATTTGTGCCTCTGGTATATACATAAGAATCAAATTCATTGCTGCAGCCATAGGCAAAATCTTCAAAGTCTTCAAAGAAGAAAGAAGAAGTCATCACAATTTCCGGAGCCATTGCATGATATTGACGCTGACGCTTTTCTACTTCATTACATATATTTTCTATATATTCCATACTCTTACGCCCCTTCGATACGATACATGCGTTCATGCAGATGAATAAATTTTTCAGCTAAGATCTGCACGGTTTCTGCTGCCATCATCTGATCTTCCGCATGAATCAAAAGCAAGCGAATATCGATTTTTTCCTGATTGGCTTCTTTGGTAATGAGCTGCGCATGAATACGATGTCCCTCATGAAAACAAGAATCCCCTTCTGCCATCAAAGCTTTGGCTTTATCGTAATCATCTTGCTCTGCAGCTCCTATGGCTTCCATATAACAACTTTTCGCACTTCCGGCAAAACTAATGATTTGAAAACAGACGGCTTCAATTCCTTCCATATTAGCCAATCTCCTTTTTCACAACTTCCAGCACACCTTTGCCATCCATCATGCCATACATTGCCATATCGATGGTCATGACCTTACAGCTCGCCTCTTGTTTAACCTTTGCTTCCTGGAAACGAATCTGCGGTCCTAACAGGATGATATCTGCACTATCTTTTACTTGATTTAATTCATTGATTGAATAAGCATGAATATCACATGCATACTCCATCTGCGCAGCCGCCTTTTCCATAGCTTTTACTAAGATGCTTGTAGATGCTCCCTGAGAACATAATAAGACGATTTTTTTCATTTATGCCAACTCCTTTTTCTCTGCTTCTTCTTTTTCTGCTTCTTCTTTGATAAACTGATGATCTAACGCTTTGGTAAATGGCATGTAAATCAATACAGTCAATGCAACGATAACGATCTGTACAACTGCACCTTGCCATCCGCAAACTAAGAAACCACTGAATAAGAATGGTGTTGCCCATGGTGCCTGCACATTAGTAAATAATGGCATAAATCCGATATTCATAGCTAGATAGACAATCAGACAAGATAAGACTGGTGTAAGAATCATCGGAATCAGCATAAGGGGACTAAATACGGTTGGCGTAGCAAAAGTAACCGGTTCTGAAATATTGAATAAGGATGGTACAAAGGCCACTTTACTTACCGCCTTCATACGTTTACTGCGTGCGGCAATTAACATAGAAATTGTTAAACCGATCATCATACCGGCACCGCCAATTGTTAAGAATTGATCCAACATTTGTACCGTACCATAACTTCCGGTTGCACTTGTCAGATTTCCGGCATCTGCTAATACTTGATTGCTTGCAGCATTGGCATACAATAATGGATAAATCAAAGAGTTGATAACAGTAGGATGAATACCTGCCCACCATAATAAACCATTTAACAAGGCTACGATAACCATGGCCCATGGCTGTGAGATGATGACCTGCAATGGCAGCTGAATCAAGCTGAAGATAGCTTCCGGTAAGGATCCGGAAATAACCATACAAACACCATTGATGATCAGCATGACAGAAACAATCAATACGCCTGGAATTAATGCAGTAAACGCATTGATTACCATGGTTGGTACACTATCCGGCATTTTGATGGTCGCATTCTTTTTAATACAGAAACGGAAGATTTCCACCGTGATAAACGATGTGATAATAGCAGTCAGAATACCTTTTGTACCTAACCAGTCAAATTGCAAGATTCTTGTCGCAACTTCACCGGATTCTAAGGTTAATGTTTTCGGTGATACGACAACATAAGATACCAGCCCTAACACGGTGACCGTTAGTTTATCAAGTTCATAACTTTCAGATAATTTGTAAGATAAGGTACCAGCTAATAATAACCCCATTAAATTAAAGGTTGCACGATATGCTGGAGAAATAAAATCTGCCCAGTTTTCTCCAAAGATACCATTCATGAATTCCGCATAACCTGGAATTGGAAAGTCAGTAATCAACATGAATACCGTACCAATGATTGTTAACGGCATCAGTGCAAAGAAAGCACTTCGAAAAGCTTGGAAATATCGTGTATTTGTAATGACAGCTACTTTAGGGGTCAGCCATCCTTCTACCCATTTCAAAATCATATAATTTACCTCCATATGAGTTGTTAAGCGCTTCCAACTGCCTAATTTATACAATGGATATAACAAATTGTAAATAGGGTTGACAGTTTCTGTAAATTTGTTACTTTTTTTCTTATAGGATTCGTTTTAATTGCGTAATTTTGTTACGCAACCTACAATACATTCTGCTATTATACCAACATTCATGGTATAATATGAAAACGATCACGATACATATACATATTATGAAGAAAAGCGGAGGTCCCTATGAATTTATATGAGGAATTAAGAAAAAAAGATAGTTTCTCCAGTGTTGAAAAAGATGTAGCAGACTATATTGTAGAGAATGGGGAATCCATTTTGGATATGCCGATACAGCAGCTTGCAGCAAATACCTTTACTTCTACCACTACCATCATCCGCTTATGCAAAAAACTAGGCTTTAAAGGCTTTCGGGAGTTTAAGATTCGTTATTCGAAAGATCTGTTATCATATATGAACAGAGATACTCATGTAGATGTCAATTCTCCCTTTTCAGAAGGCGATTCTGCTGCCAGCATTGCTCAAAAAATCGCTTTGCTGACAAAAGATACCATCGCCTCAACACAAGCTACTTTAGATATGGATATTTTGCATCAAGTGGTACAGCAACTTTTGAAAGCACGTAATATTTTAGCTATTGGAGTCAGTGACAGTTTTGTCCGCATCATCGATTTCCAAAATAAAATGCTGAAGATCAACATGTTTGTTAAAATTTCATATCTTCAGCCCGATCAAGCTTATTTATGCACCCATGCTACCAGTGAAGATGTGGCTTTGTTGATTTCTTATAGTGGCAGAACGGCTGAAGTTATCAATGAAGCACGTATCTTAAAACAAGGTGGTGTGAAAACCATTGCCATTACCTCGAATGCAGCAAGCCCTTTAGCCCAATTGTGTGATACATTGATCATGCTGCCAAATGAGGAAGATATTCAAATAGCGACCTATTCCTTTTCCTCACAGCTTGCAATCGAATATGTTTTAAATGTCATCTATTCTTGTATTTATAAATCAAATTATGAAAAAAACAAAGAGCATTTATATCACTCTCGTCAAAAATATCTACACTTGTAACAGCTATCTTTTTAATTATATGGGAAAGGTGATGAAACAAATCTTTCTCACATAATTGCTTAAAAATCCATCAGATAAGGTTTAAAATGCAAAAGAATATGCTATAATATTAACTGCGATTTAGCACGAAAGTATGTTTTGTTTTTAAAAAAGCCCTCTTGGTGGAATGGATATCACGCCACTCTCCTAAAGTGGAATTACAAGTTCGATTCTTGTAGAGGGCGCCAGTAAATCAATAACTGTTAACTAAAACAGGCAAAAAGAGGCTTTGTCCATCCGGTACAAATGCCTTTTTTATTTTTCCACATAACATTGTCCATGATAAATAGCTTTTTGATAAAAAGCCATTGCTTTGCTTTTACTAGCAAAAGAAAAGACACCGCCAAAGTGTCTTTTCTCCAATCATCTGTGCACGTACCGCAGACGATTGTATGGAAGATTCATGTACTGCCAATTAAAAGAGGGATGAAGTAATCTAATTGACGTGTCCACCATTTCCATCCTGTTCCTGCATCATAATCCCAATACTCCACAATCACTGGTATATCCTTTAAGCGTAAAACCTCTTCAAGCTCCCGCAAATTGCCTTCTGCTTCCGGCGCCATCGGATAACGCCCACTACATAATACCATATTGGTATTTTGATATGCTTTTACTTTTTCCCCATGCAAATTGCGTAGGATGACTTCCGGTGTGTTTTTCAAAATAAGTTCATCATAGTAATATGGAATATAATGCGATATCTTATAAATACCGCTTAGGCAAAGCACTTTACGGATATATTCAGGAATTCGAAGATAAAGATTCATGGCATGCATCGCACCGATATCTATGCCGCATACCATGATCTGTTCCATGAAGGTAACAGATCTGATATAAGGAACGAGCTCCTGTTGAAGAAACTGCATCCAGCTTTCATATAACTGCATTTTCTCATGATTGCTTACTTCATTATCATCCCAAACATCATCACAAGTAGCGCAGATATAAAACCGGATCCTGCCACGTTCAAGCTGCTCCAACAGTTCACTCGACAGAGCATAATGAAGGAATTCGTTGACTCCTTCATGCAGAGGCATGAAAACAAGACAAGGTACGCCATTGCTGCCAATTGTCTTAACTGTCACATCGGCATGAAGCATGTTACTATGCAATACGCACATCGTTACTTCAGCTGTCTTCATAACCATCCCTCCTCTAACTATGCTCATATCTAGGTCAGTTATATTATACACCTTTACAAATCCATATGTAAACGATATCATCGCATTTTACCTAGAGATGTTAGCTTTTGGTGTTGATTAACACATAAACATCTTATCGAACGCTATTTACGGATACTTCCTAATGCTCAGGATACCGTTTATTTAAAAAAGTTTGGTATGAAAGGTGACCATACCATCCTTTCCTGTTTTATTCACTATGTTTTAAGAGCTTGTCATAAAAAGAAACGCTTTTTTCATATGCCATCACTCGTATGTTATTCTCCTTATTATAAATGTCTATAGGATTTCAGCCTTACAATCATCGATTTTATCCCTGTTCATGTACATCCTTTCATAAAACTGCTAAAATAATGAAGGAAAGGATTCATGTAACTCGTCTTTAGCAAAGACAATAGCATGAAATTGGGTGAAGTATGTATAAAGATAATGGAATATCTGAATTAATTTATGAATATTTGCATACCTGTTTGTCATTCAATCGATATCCATATGGTACGCCATTTCCTTCCATTCATGAGATTGCCATGCGTTTCCATGTAGCAAAAGAAACGGTGCGGAAAATATATAAACGCTTAGCATGCGAAGGGTTTATTCGTATGGATGAGCGCAAACAGACAATATCCTGTTATCATAAAAAGGAGGACACTTCTTACACATTAGCATATTTTCACAATTGTCGTTATCTTTATGAAGATCTATTGCAAAGTACTTCCTTGCTTTTTTCCAATATCATGCAGGAAGCTGCCACAGCTTTAACGAAGAAGGATCGACAAAAGATTTTAGCCATATTGGATGATGATCAGCAATATCACTTAGAAAACATTACCCATATTTGTCTTATTTATCTTGCCAAACTACACAATGAGCTGATTATCAGTTTCTTTTTGCAGCTCATTCATTTTTTGCGTTTTCCTTATCTGCTGCATCACGATATGATTAACGATTTAGATTTTCTATTTGCAGAAAAGACCAGTATCCTAATTTTAAAGGATAAATTAACCCATTATCCAAACAGTCCTTGGAAAGATACCTATATCAATATGCCTGCACGCTATATCCATTATTTCCAAGCATACCTTGATGCGCATCCTATACAACAACAAAAAAGCGCAACGATACCATTTCAATGGTCATTGCAACATCGCCATTCGCAGCAATGCTATTCCATTGCGACTGCCCTTTTGGTAAAACTGGATGATGCAGAGTATGTCGAAGGTACTTATCTGCCATCCCATCATGAGCTTGTGCAATCTTTACAAGTTTCAAACAGCACCATTCGACGTGCCTTAGATCTTTTGGATGGTATGGGTATTATCAAGACCAAGAAAGGAAAAGGCCGGTATGTATATACAGCCTGTAATGACTGTGATATTACCTATGAGCGCTCCTCAGTTCAAAAGATGTTAAAACAATATCAGCAAAGTCTTAGTTTTCTGGAACTGATCGTTCCTGCTGTGATCACGCAATTGCCAATGCATGCAACTTTTGATTTTACCCATCTGAAGCAGCTTGTAGAGAAGCAAGAGGAATATCTGATGGGGTATGCTATTTTGCAGCAGCTTTTAAAGGTAAGTGAACTCGTTGTAGCAAAAGAATGTATACGCACCCTATATCAGATACAATTATGGGGAAAACAGCTTTCCCATGTATTACAAATGCAGCAGCACGATAAGACGATTACACAATATGCATGCTCCTTTATGCAAGCAATAGAAAAGCAAGATTATACAACAGCAGCTCAAAGTGCATATGCCCTTTTTCATGCGCAAAGTACAGCTACAACAACTTGGCTGCATGCTCATCTTATAAAATGAGACACTTTTAAAAAAATAGGATAAAATCCTATCAGAAAACCACATTCTTTGAAGAATAAAGTGTTATGAATATGATACAATAGGAATAACTGAGAAAGGAAAGGTATATTGTGAATAAGCGATGCTATTCCAGTATATGAGGTATCAAGAAATGGAAAAAGAACTAAGAACATTTTTTTCAGAATATAAGCGTATCAACGCTTCCTATACATTGGCTTTTTCTACCATGTATTTTGATATGGCCACCATCGCGCCAAGTGCTGGTATCCCCTATCGCAATGAGATGATGTCAATTCTGGCAGGGGAAGCTTTTGCCTATCAGATGAATCCTGAGCATCTAAAGAAATTAGAAACCTTAATGAAGATTACCAAGGACGAAAAATTAAAGAAAGAATTGGCCTTGTATTTCAAAGAGTTGGATATCAATCGCAACTTGCCAAAAGATGTGTATATCCGCTTCAAAAAGACCGTTGCGGACAGTGAAGAAGCATGGCAGATAGCAAAAGAACGTGATGACTATAAACACTTTAAGCAGCATCTGATCCAAGTCATCAAAGCACAGAAAGAAGTCATAAGCTATGTTGAAAAAGATTGCAGCGATTATGATTATTTATTAGATCGTTATCAGTCAGGTATGAATCGTGAAAAATATGATGCCTTTTTTGCCCGCATCAAAACAGAACTATTACCACTCATTCAGCGCATTCAAAAAGAAGGACGCAAGATTGATGACAGTCTTTTATATCAAGATTTTGATCTTTGTGAACAGGAAGCTTTCATGCAAGAATTAAATGCGTATATGCAAGTAGATCCGACGAAATGCTACATGGGAACGACCGAGCATCCTTTTACAGATTTCTTTTCCGCAAACGAAGCACGTATTACAACTCATTATTATAAAGACAATGTCCTATCGGCTATTTTTTCAACCATTCATGAATATGGTCATGCCTTATACAGTCTGCAGGTTGATGAAACATTTACCGATACAGCCTTTAAAAATGATATCGGATTTGCCATGCATGAATCACAATCACGCTTAATGGAAAACCATATCGGACGTAACAAAGCCTTTTGGGAATACAACTATCCAAAGCTGCAAGCCCATTTCCCTAAGCAATTGCAACAGGTATCACTGGATCAATTCATGACCATGATCAATGCTTCAAAACCTTCCTTGATCCGTACGGAAGCAGATGAACTTACCTATCCGATTCATATCCTTATTCGCTATGAGCTTGAAAAAGAAATCTTTGATGGCAAGGTTGATTATGAACATTTAGATACCATGTGGAATGATAAATATGAAGAGTATCTCGGTATTCGTCCAACGCATGATAAAGATGGCATTTTGCAGGATATGCATTGGGGTGCTGCGGATTTGGGATATTTTGCGACCTATGCATTGGGTAGTGCATATGCCGCCCAATTCTATCACGCCATGCAACAGGATATCGATGTTGAAGACGCCTTACGCAAAGGTGATTTCAAGATTATCAGTGATTGGCTAAAAGAACACGTGCATCGTTATGGAGCAAGCTTAACAGCTGATGAAATTCTGCTCAAAGCAAGTGGAGAACCTTTCAATCCAGAATATTATATAGACTATTTGAAAAATAAGTTTATGAAAGTTTATGGTCTATCGCATGTATAAAAAAGCGTAAAAACACGCTTGAGAATCTTTGAAGTAAATGGAGTCGACATCATGAAAACAATAGAAGAGGCAAAAAACATCTGCCGTACAATATGGCATCTTTATTTAGAACAGCGAGACTATAAAACATTAGCCACCTTTGTTGATCAGGAAATGACGCTGATTGGTACAGGGGCGCATGAAATCTGTCATACCAGTGCGGAGTGTTTTCAGAAGCTGTATCAGGAAGAAGAACAATGGGATGGTTCCTTTCTCATCACTCGCGAATGGTATCAAGGATATGCGTGTGATGCACATACCTTCAATATCATAGGGGAACTGCATACAAAAGAAAATGGAAAAAATCGCATTATTTATGAGGTCACAACACGCTTTACCATGTTGCTTCATTATAAGAATGAGCAATGGAAAGTTTTGCATGTCCATCAATCTGTTGGTGATCATAATCAGATGGATAATGAATTTTTTCCTAAACACATTGTCGATCAAAGCAATCGGATGTTGAAAGAGCGCATTGCGCAAAAGACGAAAGAATTAGAAGAGCGAAATCAGCAGGTTCTTTATTACTCACAATATGATTATTTGACGGATATCTGGAATCGCCAATATTGTGAAAAACAGATTGAACAGACTATGGCGAAACATGCTTATGGCATCATGCTGATGATTGATGTTGATCATTTTAAATGGTTTAATGACAGCTATGGACATCCTTTCGGTGATAAGGTGTTGAAAACGCTGGCTTATTGCATGAAAACCGTGTTCTTCCAAGGGCTATGCGGACGAATTGGCGGAGATGAGTTTGTTGTCTATGGAACAAATTGTGAAGGTGATATCACTTGTGTAGAAGATAAGATCAATAGTTTTTTTGCCTATTGGAAACAAGCACAAAAAGCACTTGATATTGCACAGACAATTACGTTAAGCGTTGGTGTTGCCTATTATCCGATACATGGTACAAACTTTGATAAGGTATGGCAACATGCGGATAAAGCCATGTATGAAGCTAAGAAACATAGCGATAACACCATCTGTTTTTATGACACAAAGCATTGATATTTGCATATCATCCTATATAGCAACGATAAGGTTTATTCAAGCTTTGCCGATATATCAAAAAAAGTCCATCAGGACTTTTTTCATTTTATTGGCGCACCCGACAGGTCTCGAACCTGCAACCGTCAGAATCGGAATCTGATACTCTATCCAATTGAGCTACGGGCACATATCAGCTTTCCTATTATAGCACAACAATGCATGCTGTGCCATAAGCAATTTAAAGCTTTTCCTCCATAATACGTATATTAAAAAGTAAACTCCACATAAAACGATTGAAATTATGCTTTCATAAACCATGTTTGCATACACACAACACTTATGGAAAGAACATCCTTTCGAGCATGTGTATTTCCAGAGTATAACTTAAGATCATCGCCTTCTGTGAAAACATACAATAAGGAAGTACAAAAATCATGCATCCTCTTCACTAACATGTTTTAGATAAGATCGCGCAATGACATTCATACTTCCTTTTTTAAATTGTGATTGCTTACTCAATTGATTTCAAAGATTCGACCATTGGTATTTTTTTCAGCTTTCGATACATTACTAAATTTACCATGATAGCAAACAACATCGTGATTGCCACGGCATAGCCAAAGGATACCAAATAGATATTGCGGCCAAACATGACATTCTCAAGTTCTGCCAGGCTCATGATCAGTGCATGCAGACCTATACCGACAAAGATTCCCGCGATGGAACCGATAAAGGTCAATACGATATTTTCACGATAAACATAAGCGGATACTTCATTATCATAAAAACCTAAGACCTTAATGGTTGCAATCTCTCGCAGACGTTCAGAGATATTAACATTCGTCAGGTTATATAGGACAACAAAGGCAAGCAGTCCGGCGGAGATAATCAATACCACAACAACAAAAGATAAGGAAGAAATGGTATCTTCAAAGCTTGCGGCAATACCGGAATAGAAAGTGAGTGAACTGACGTTATCTTCTTTCATTAAAGTATTACCTAAAGCATTTTCCACTTCACTAGTTGTTGTCTTTAATTTCGCAAACACTGTCGTATCACTCGCTGAACGATGATAAATCTTTTTATAATAGGATGGTGTCATATACAAAGCATGACCTACATAGTTTTCGCAGATCCCACTGATTTTAACTTTACGTTTTACACCATCTCCATTATCAACAGCAAACGTATCGCCTATTGATAAATGCTTCATCTTGGCAAGCTTTTCCGTAATAATCGCCCCATCATCATGTAAGGTAAGCAGTTCATGGCTTTTTCGTGTCCGCAGCATGATATAATCACGGAACTGTTGGACATCCGATGGTACATAAAGATCAATGCCCTTATCCTCACCACTATCCGCATAAAAGCCATGGTAGACAGCCATCGACGATGCCTCTTTAACAGCATCTTGACTTTGGACCTTTTTTAATAACTTTTCTTTCTGAGAAGCTGTTATATCACTATCAAATTCCATACTCATATCAAAAGCATAGATTTCCTGATATTGCTTTACGGCTATTTCCCCGATCGAGTCCTGAATGCCAAAACCAGCCAACAGTAAAGCCGTACAGCCACTGATTCCGATTACGGTCATAAAGAAACGTTTTTTATAACGGAAGATATTACGAGCTGTTACTTTATGAATAAAGTTAAAATGTTTCCATATGAATGGAATACGTTCCATAAGAATCTTCTTACCGTTTTTCGGAGCCTTTGGACGCATCAATTGGGAAGGAACTTCGATCAGCTCTTTGTAACAAGCCATAATGGCAGCTGCTACCGTAATCAAGGATGCTAACAGGATCGCTGTGGCTGCTAATGGAATCTGTGCCTGCAATTGCACTGATGGCATATTATACATAATACCCCAAGCATTGTAGATCACGGTAGGGAAAATGATCATTCCAATCACCGCACCAAAAATACCGCCGCATACACTGGCAATCGACGCATAAATAATATACTTCATCGCAATATGCGCTTTGGTATAACCAAGTGCTTTTAAAGTACCGATTTCCTGACGCTGTTCATCTACCATGCGCGTCATCGTCGTTAAGCAAACAAGTGCTGCTACCAAAAAGAAGAAAAGTGGGAATACCTTTGATATGGCGCCCATACGATCTGCAGCACTGCCATAGTCCATATAAGAGTAATGTGAATGGCGATCTAATACATAGGTTTTAGGTTCCTTTAAATCGTTGATATCCTGTTCACTTTGGTCTAGTTTTTCTTTTGCTTTCTTTAATTTATCAGCACCATCTTTTTTCTGTACATTTAACTCCCGCTGCCCATTTGCCAACTCTTTTTTTCCATGATTGATTGTCTGTTGCGCAGAAGCAAATTCACGTTCAGCTGTTTTTTTAGCTTCTGCTAACTGTATCTTACCTTGTTTTAATTGCTGTTCCCCCAAAGCTATCTGCTGTTTGCTCTGCGTCAGTTTTTTTTCACCTTGCGCAAGCTGTGTCTGAGCGCTTTGCTTTTGCGTTTGTAATGGCTGCAACGTCATCTGTAGTTTTTGCATTCCGGCAATGATTTCCTGCTGTTTTACAGACAAGATCTGTTTTTCATCTTCACTAAGATCAGGAGCAGCAAGCTGAGCATCCAAGGCGGCCTTTTGTTGTTTTAATTGTTGCAGCTGTGCTTGCAACTGTGCGATATTTTTATCCAATAAGGCAAGCTGTTGCTGTACCGTCTTTTTTTGTTTTGCGAATTCGGCTTTGCCCTTTTCATACTCCTGACGCGCTTGCTTCAGCTTATTTGCATTTGTGTTAAGCTCTGCTTCTTTTTCCTGAAAGGTGATGGCCGTTGTCTGTTTCTTATGATTTAATTCCTGCTGTCCATCCTGTAATGATGTTTGCGCATCCGCCAATTTTTGTTGCGCTTTGGCTATTTCATTATCATATTTTTGTTTTTGCTTTCGATATTCCTTACGTCCATCCGCAATCTTACGCAATGCTTTGTCGCGTATATCTTGAAAACGATCAGCTACCTTTGTTTCCACAAGTGACGTAACCTCTTTTTTTACCGGTTTCACAATATCAAAATATGCATCATCATAGGAATTCAGCTGTTTTACATTATCTAGTGTTAAATAGATTTCCGTGAAATATTCGCCTTTGAAATTTTCTTCCGGAATGAACGCATAATTATTAATTTCTCCACTGCCAATTGACGAACTGCCCTTTTCATAAGATAAATAATATGGTGTATTTACCTTGCCGACAATTGTATAGGTTGTTCGTTTTAAACGATCACGTAAGGCATCCTCTGTTCCGCTTGCAAAGGTAATTTTATCACCGATATTCATACCGGATTGACGAATAGCATCCTTTTCAATTACGCATTCATCATTTTTCTTAGGTAAGCGTCCTTCGATGACTCTGGCTTGATTGATATAGTTTTTATTGTTCGCAGCACTGTCAAGGGGCATCGACATAAGCTTAAATACACGCATCTGATTATGGCGCATATTTACCACATCCATACTATAGCTGCCATAAACACCATTTACTCCGTTTACTTTGGTCAATGCCTGCACATCTTCTTTGCTCATGCCAATTGTTGACATAACTTTTATATCCATCAGATTATAGTCATCAAAATACTTATCTGCGCTCCCCTTCATATCAGGTACACTTGCTTTTACTCCAGCAAAAAACGCCACTCCGATTCCCACAATCATAAAAATGGAAATAAAGCGTCCCAGCGATTTTCGCATTTCACGAAAGGTATCTTTTAAAAGCGCTTTTTTCGTCATTAATACTCGATCCTTTCTACCGGCAGCGGATGTTCATTGATCGTCACACTTTCAATTTTTCCGTTGCGCACCTTGATAACTTTATCCCCCATGGCAGTTAATGCCAAGTTATGGGTGATAACAATGACACTGACCCCACGTTGGCGGCAGGTGTCCTGCAAAAGTTTTAATATCTGTTTTCCAGTATTATAATCCAAAGCTCCCGTAGGCTCATCGCATAACAAAAGTTTAGGATTTTTAGCAATAGCACGGGCAATGGCTACTCGCTGCTGTTCTCCTCCGGACAATTGCGCCGGGAAGTTTTGACTGCGTTCTTTTAAGCCTACCGCCTCAATCGTTTCATCAATATCTAAGGGTTCTTTGCAAATTTGTGTTGCCAATTCCACGTTTTCTTTTACCGTCAGATTTTGTACCAAATTGTAAAACTGAAATACAAAACCAATATCATAACGGCGATAGGTGGTCAGCTGTTTTGCATTATAGGCGCTGATTTCTTTGCCATCCACATAAATCGTTCCGCTGCTTACACTATCCATACCACCAAGGATGTTTAAAATCGTACTTTTTCCGGCACCGCTCGCCCCGGCTATGACGACAAATTCACCTTTCTCTATGGAAAAATCTACACCGCTTAATGCTTCAATCTGAACTTCACCCATCTGATATATTTTTTTTACATTTTGAAATTCAATATATGCGCTCATAAAGCCGCCTCCATCTTCTATCATGTTCTATTATACTAGAATTTTCGTTGAAAAGCAGGGCTTTTCCATGTTTTCAATAGTTTTTGCGCTTTTTCTCTTCTGTTTTAAAAAAGCTTACCAAAGCAATCTTATCCTACACACACTTTTTCCTACCATTCCTCATAGAATAAGGAATACTAAAAGAGGAAAAACGGTATGAGCATACCGTTTTAAACATCTGATGTATTGTTTTCACAATTTTTCTTAAATTGTTGAAAAGGTTGGGGCTTACCAAAATAATACCCTTGAATGTAATCAAGTCCCATCGTTTTTACCTTTTCATATTCTTCTTTTGTTTCTACCCCTTCCAACAGTACTTTTATATTCACATCATGACATAGGGTAACAATAAAGCGAATAAACGTCGCATCAAAATTGCTGGTGAGTACATCTTTCATAAACACTTTATCAATCTTAACAATATCGGCCGGTGCTTTTTTTAATACCCCAAGAGAAGAAAAGCCTGTTCCAAAATCGTCCATGGCAATGCGAATGCCTAAAGCGCGGATCTTATGAAATAATGTTTGTTGCATATCATCATTTTTTACCATATAGCTTTCGGTCATCTCCACAATGATATGCGAAGGATCGATCATTTCTTCTTTTAGTACCTGTTGCATGAAAGCAAGAAATTGCAAATCACTTAATTGTATATAAGATAAATTGATACTTACACAGAAAGTAGGGAGTATCGTCGTCATTTCTTTACAGTACTGCACTGCTTTTTGAAAGATCCATTTGCCTGCTTCATTGATCAAGCCGCTTTTTTCTAACAAGGGAATAAAAATTAATGGTGGCACATTGCCATAAATATCGCTCTTCCATCTGGCTAAAGCCTCAGCTCCAACGATTTGCTTGGTATTTGCATCGACCTGTGGTTGAAAGTGCAATGCAAAACCGATAAAATCGTGTTCAATACTGTAACGCAATTGTTCTATCAGATCAAGCTCGCGCATTTCATGCAACCGCATGCCTTTTTCATAAAATGTTAAACGATTCCGTCCATTGCGTTTACTGTGATCCAATGCGTAACGTAAATTCTTTGAGATATTCATGACATCTGCGGCATCATCTGGACAATTTAATGCAGCAGCCGAAATCGTAATATGATATTTACGATCATTTAATTCCTGCTGGGTACGGTAAATATGCTGAATATCCGCAAATACTTCTTCCATCTGTTTTTTGGAAGCAGCTTGAGCGAAAATCACATGGAATTCATCACCATCATGACGATACATCTTTGCCCCTTGCGGCAAGATGGATTGAATCTGCTGAGCTGTTTTTGCTAATACTTCATCGCCGAAACGATGATTGTGAAACTTGTTGATATTAGAAAAATTATCCAGATCCAACAGCATCACACTGAATGGACGAGTATTCTTTTTTGTCAGCATTTGCTCAATCGTATCTTCAAATTCATATTTATTAAACAGACCTGTTAAATGATCGATCTTATTCTTTTTACTGAGGTCGGTTATCATACCGGCAAATAAGATAGGATTTCCATCCATATCCCGCTCCACATGTCCCCGACATCTGAGCCATACCCACTCCCCACGGCAATTCTTAGCACGGTATTCCACATTATGACAATCACTGCGATTGTCTGCAATGGCCAGATTAGCTTCCAAAAAGGCTTGTTGATCCGCTTCATGAATGTGCTTGCCCCATTCCAAAGCCGCATCATGAATCACCTGCTGAGGAAGCCCAAACTCTTTTACCATTGCTTGCGAATATAAAAAAGTAGAGGGATCTTCTGCCATATTACATACATAAATATAATCATCGGTACTGGCTACTAAAGCATGCAACAGACATTTTGTATCATAAGAAAATTGTCTGGCATCTTCATCTTCAAGAAAATGATGTAAGATAGAATAACGTGCCTTATCTAAGTGATAACGGCGTTTCCATTGATACATCGCATCATCACATTCCATGATTACTTGTTTAGCCGTGATCTTTTGTGTCGGTTCTACAAGGGTAAGGCCATAACAAAAGCTGATGTGAAATGCATCCTTATCGGTTTTACGGGCAAGGTATTCCATTATCTTTTGTAAACGATCATGAATCTCTTGGCGCTGTTTTGCAGGATATATACAAAGAAATTCGTCTCCACTAAATCGTGCAGCATATTCTTCTTGCTGCAGATCTTGTTTTAAACATTGTGCAACCTGTTGGATAACAGCATCACCTGCATCATGACCATATTTCGTATTTATATCGGTTATATCATTAATATCGATCAGGGCAACACATAAAAGCTGGTTGCGCAGGATTGCTTTTTTCAATTCTTTTTCTAAACACACTTCCCCGGCATGCCGATTCAACAAAGTGCTTAAACGATCCATTTCTTCTGTAAAATGCAAAGATTTACTCTTTTCGTTTTGCATGTCCCAACCTCCTGATACCTCTTTCATTGTAACGCAAATCATAAAAAATAAATAGAGGAAAGTCGGTTTTTCTTAGGTTTCGTATTCTCGTTATCAGATAAAAACTTGTTTCCGAACACAGCTATGTCGTATAATAAAGAAAAAGGAGCTAGCTATTAAGAAGTCAAGCCTTTTTGAAAAAGATTAAAAAAGCATGACAAAAACAAGTGCTGGTAAGAGCACAAAAATTGATCTTTG
>NZ_SMBP01000007.1 GCF_004341945.1 Longicatena caecimuris | reverse complement strand
AAGTTTCCATCCTTATCACTTTCTATCTTACTTTCATATCCAGAAATTGTATCTAGTTCTTTTATAGTATATTCAATTTCTTTTCCTGATTCATATTTTGGAAGATCTTTCCAAGTAGCACTCCAATTACTTTTTTCATTCATTGTGAGCACTTCACCAAAGGCCTTTCCGTTAGCTAAAAGTTGTACCTTTACTTCATTTGGTCGTATTCCATCTTGGTTATTACTATCATTCCAGACTTTTGTTACTTTTTTTTCGATGGTACTCTGTGTATTCTTAATAATTATAGATATTTCATTTTCGCTCACAACTTTCTCATATGTTGCTCTATATCCTTCCATTGCATGTTCTTCAACATCATAAGTATATTGCAACGGTAAATGGTTAAATGTTACCTTCCAATTATTCGTTTCATTTAATTCTACTGTATCAAGAATTGTTCTATTCCCATTTTGATCAATACGAATTAGGTCTACTTTTACTGTCGGTGTTTTTCCATCTATAGTTGCCCATTGTTTCTCTACATGAATGGTTTGATTATTCTCTTCTTCTCCAATAACGACACTTCCATTTGTTCCTATTCCACCACCTCTTACAGAAGTATTTCCTGAAATAATTAGCTTGGCTGCATCCTTTGCTATTTCTTTTGCATTCTGTGTCGTATCAACTTTCAAAGCATATGTTTCTTTACTATTACTAATATTTTTTATTGGTTCCCCAGGATTTGCAGGATCAAATCGAGAGACGGATGGATCTGGTTTTCCTAATACTCCTAATTCTAAAACCTTTCCATCTTCATAATATGTAACACTGCCTCCCCCTAGCATTCTCTCAGCAAGTGTTGTAATATACTTATCACTTCTTGGAACAGACACATAATCATCTCCTGCTGCATTTGTCAAGGCATTATTATCAAACAATGCCCCTCCATTATTCACATGAATTTGTACACTACCAGTAGGACAAGACCATATCCCTCCTCCTAATAAAGTTGCATCATTATCTGTAATCAAGGTATTATACATATGAAGTTCATAAGGAATACTTCCAACATATACACCACCACCTTGATCTTCTGCCTTATTATTAGTTATTTTGCCAGCATTCAATGTCACTTTATTCGAAGCGACATAAACACCACCACCTGTACCTTGTGTAGCATCTGCTTGAATGGCGTCATTTGTGCTATTCCCGGATATCACACCACCATTCATAGTGAATGCAGCAGGACAATTATACTTAGTGCCCCAATCATTTATATCAAAACCAGCATCACCTGCCCCCATCGCAACAAAAGCATCAAATGCTGAGACTCCGCCTCCCATAGGAGCTTGATTATTTATGATTTCCCCATTATTCATCTCAAATTCACCATTACATAAAATAAAAACTCCTCCACCACTGAATCTAGAAGTATTATTGGATATTTTACCACCATTCATTTGAAAGTTAGCAACTGTTATATAATCAGGATCTAACCAAGTACCAACAGTTACTCCTCCAGCTGTTCTATTACTATAATTATTGGAAATTTCTCCCCCATTCATAACGAAACTTGCAGCATCTTCATCTCGATTACTTCGACCACCACTAACATTAACAATTCCACTCATTAATCCATCGCATATATTATTTGTGATGTATCCATTATTTAATATAAACTTACTTCCATTTAATAAATAAATTCCATTTTCTTCCATATCTGACCAATTATCAAAGGAGTTTTTTGTGATTTCTCCCCCATCCATTATAAAGGTAGCATGATCTTCTATTAATAAACCAGAAGAAGCTTCGTTCTCAGTAATAATGCCTCCTTGCATATGAAATTCAGCATTTTTTCCCTGCATATGAATCACATAGCAGGTGTGTCGAGTAATTGTTCCAGATACTAATGTAAGTTTTCCTGATATTTCTATTGCAGTGGCAACTCTTTTCATGTTCATAAATCGATCACCAACATTATTACCATCAATAGTAATACCCTCTATATACACATTTCCTCCTTCTTCTATATTTATCATATGCAATGATTTATCAAGCTTTTCAGAACGGACCAGCCTGCCGACACCAGTAAAATGCACCGTTCTTCCATTCTGTATAAGGATTTCATCTTCTATTTCAATATCCTTTGTTATTTCTATAAAAATATTATCTTTATTTAGTAGTGCTGTCTCTAACTCTGCCCATGTAGAAACCTGTACTGAATCTTCAATTTTTGTTTCTTTTAACACATTTTCCTTATTTAACTTTTCTTGAGCAACTTTTTCTTGAGCAACTTTTTCTTGATCAACTTTACTCTTTTCAATATTTTCAGATGATTCTTTCTCTATTAATTTTTCAATATCATCCACATCTACTGTAATATCCACTGTCAAAATTTCATTTGTTTGATTTTTATCATTAATGACCTCAGAACTAGTGCCCTCTGTTTTTGTATAATACACAGTAAATACATATGTACCATTTTCTAACGCACGATAAGTGATGCTTGAATTTACTAAAGAAACTTCACTTTTATCCGGTAAAGTTACCTTCTGTATATTGATATTCTCTTTTGCTTCTATTTTAATATCAATTGCAACTGCTTGTTTATCTGATTCCATCGTTGTATGAACCACATAATTTGAAGCTTCATTCTCACCAAAAGCAATGTTGTCATTATTTGCAAACACTTTATTTTGGGGTATTGCAAACGTTATTAAACTAACTAAAAGTAATAATATTGGCATGACTCTAAATATTTTCTTCATAATTGCATCTCTCTTTCTCTCCTTATATAAAACATTGTTCTTTATTTTATGTGTTTTTTCTAATATATTCGTGATTCAGAATAAATAATGAACGGCATCAAAAAGATATTAGATTCTTTCTTAATTCTTTATTCATAAAGTACCCAATCTTCGAATTGGAAAAGCCCTTTTTCTCTTCTACTTTTTTCAAAATTCTCTAACTCTTCAACTTCCCGCATCTTGATTTCTTTTAGATTACTTAAAACACGAAATGCGTTTTTCCCAACTTTCTTCACCAACAGTAAGTCGACAACCTCTAGCACATTGGCTCTATAAAACTCTAATTCCTCTACCTCTTGTACATATGGTATTGTAATAGTTTTTAAAAAATTACCGTCTAAAACATTTTATTTCCTACTTTTAAAAGGGAAGGCATATTAACTATTTCAATTGGGGTTTCCATAAAGGTATTAGTTCCTAATCGGCTTTTTCAACCACTGTTACTTTGGGTAATGAAACTTCTTACAATTTACTAAACACATAAAACATTTGAACAGGTAAAGAAGTAATGTTTTCTAAATCTAAGGTATGAAAACGATTCTTAAAAAACATAAAATCATCTCTTGATTTGATTTCGTTACGTTTGGAAAGATTCTTTTCACTCTAGCCTAATCTCAGTTACCTGAAGGTCGATTTGAAAATGTATTCACATTAGTCATTATTACTGTTTCATATCCAGTTACAGCCAAATGTTCTACTTGTGTAATTAAATAGGTTATGCTA
Source organism: Longicatena caecimuris (assembly GCF_004341945.1). GTDB lineage: Bacteria > Bacillota_I > Bacilli_A > Erysipelotrichales > Erysipelotrichaceae > Longicatena > Longicatena caecimuris. The sequence continues at coordinate 131,409 of NZ_SMBP01000007.1, read as the reverse complement.
CCATATGTCACACTATCTATTTACAATATTTTGGGATTACTAGATTGTGAAACAAATTTATCTATATCAGAGATACTAACTTTTCCTTCTTCTAATACTTCATAACGTACATCTGCTTCCCAGAACTGTGTATTAATTGGTAACGAAACTTTAATATCGCCATTCAATGATCCTTTTGTTTTCAGCTCTTTTTCTTCTAACCCTAACACAATAATTTCTAATTCTGACTCAGTCTCTCGCCATGTTTCTATTACAATTTCATCATTAATTATTCATATTTCCTCCATTCCCTCACTACATGTAAGCAAAAGTATTGTATGAAAATTGTTTCAAGTCTATTAAATTGCTATATTTTTGATTTTCTTTCACACTTATTCTCTCCTTATTTACATATAATGAACCATTTCAAATTATCTGTTTTTGTTTTCCTGATTGTATGCCAAAATGGCTTAGCAACACAAACACTAAATTTAGTTACTTCCTATTCATTAATAGCATTCACTTCTTTAATGTCAATGAATACTTCATACAGCACATCGTTTCCAAATTCAGATAGTGTTATCCCACCTGACAGAGCTATAGGCATAATTTCTTTTTTCAATTTCCTTTCAATTATTCTTTTCCATACCTTCAAGAAATGGCTTAAAATATTTCTCTTCGCCTTTTTTCTTGCTTTTTCTGCTTCATCAATTGTTGCATATGTTCCAAGAAAATATCACTTTCCCTGAAATGTGATTTAGCAATCCATTTACCATTTCGAGTAGGGGACATTCCTCTTACACCACTTGTATTACTTTTCGAGAGTTTTCAACTCGGATTAGACATAAATTCGTACCCTCAATCAGATTCGGATTTTCTCTTGTATAACCACAGCTTTTTGTCCCACCACTTTAGAAGATTACTAGTGAAAATTTCTTTTTGCTTTCCACACTTGCATTGACAAATACATTTCCAATATCCCTTTTTATTTCGATAAGAAGAAAGGACTATTAAAATTCCAAATTGTCTCCCATGGTAACAATCTGTCTGTATTTCCATTTTTCTATATAACAACCTCCTTTCCCTTTTTTTCACTAATATATTTCTAGCGATAAATTACTATTTAGACATATTAGGAATTTTACTGAAAACTTTTTTAAGTAAAATTATAAGTATCGAATTTGTAGATGGTAAAGAAAGCACACTTTTCGTTTCAAGGATGATAAAATGGAAATATGACATAAGGATGGGAATTTTAGGAATTATTAGTTATAAAAAAAGATGGAACTAAATGTGTAATTTTTATTCCAAAAAATCTAAAATTTAACTATTTAGGGTTTGTCACGAAAAGTGTGCACCATAAAAAAATAATTAAACATCTATTAGGCTTGTCGATAACAATGTGTAAAATTTTTAAATTAAGGAAGGTAGCAGGTTTGTCAAGAAAAGTGTGTAAGTAAAATATAATCACTTTAGATATTTCTCAATGCGAGAGCTAAACTTGTCATTGATCATGAGTTGATTTAATACTTGTGACCAACTGCGGATGGTACCATTCTCCCATTTATTTTCAAGTTCTGTACAACGTAAATATAGTAATTTGTATAAGGCGTTCTCGTTTGGAAAGGCGCCTTTTATCGTCACTTTGCGGAAACTGGAATTGATTGCCTCGATCGCATTCGTCGTATACATTACTTTTCTTACGGCACTCCCATAATCGAACAGTTGTTTCATAACTAAAATTACGCCGCCATACGTCCACTGCTCCTGGATATTGTGATCATGCATGTTGGAATTTTTCAAACTCTGCTTGACAAGTTTTAAGGCTTGGCACTCCATATACTTTCTTAAGATGGGAAGTATATGTTTTAAAATCTTTACTTGGTACATACTTTATTGAGTTTCGTATCAAGTGGACGATGCTCGCTGTACGATCACATCCGAAGTTGGCTTTTGCGCCATCCTTAAGTACACTAACCCCATCCATCTACATAAAGAAAACATCTTCTAATCCTCGTGCTTTCATTCATCAAATATCTGCATCCAATAATTCTTACTCTTACTTTCACTAAGCCATAATCCAAGGATATCTTTATATCCATTCAAATCGTAGCCTAATATCGTGTATACAACGCATTCTTTCGCCTCATAGCCATTACGCAATGTTACATACATACCATCTATAAACAAGAAGGCATAGCACTTCTTCAAGGGTCTATTTCGCCTTTCTTCTAGTTCTGGTAGTATGACATCTGTAATATCGGATACCATTTCATGAGAAATTGAAAATCCATAGATATCTTCTATTGTTTTTGATATATCACGTTGACTCATTCCTCATGTACAACGCCAATACTTTATCTTTTATTCCTGAAACATCTCTTTATCGTTTTGATATCATCTGTGCTTCAAAAGAGCCATCACGATCTCTTGGTGTAACGATCGTGATATCTCCCTTTGTAGTATGATCAGTTTTTTGACTATATCCATCTCTGCGATTCTGCCTTTGTTTATAATCTTTATCATCATTTTCGTATCCTAAATGATGATTCATTTCACCTTGGAACAATGATTCAAATATAGGATCAAAAAGTTCCTTGAGTGCTTCATCTGCATCCTCTATGGATTGTAAAAAACTGCGTATCATTAAGTCATACGATCTTATTTTACACTCTCACTATTTATTAAGTTTTTCTACTCGTTTCACCCAGCGACCGAATGTAACATGATTGGTATTAAGCAATCTTCCCGCTTCACGTTGACTTATCTGCTTGGCTTTCCATAAATTATATACTTCTGTAAATCTTTCCGGTAAATCATTTGCAGGTCTCCCAAATTGAATACCTTTTATTTTGGCTTCCTTGATACCTTCCATCTGACGTTGACGAATGTTTTCACGTTCAATCTGTGCCACATAAGAAAGAATTTGTAATACTAAATCTGCAATAAATTTCCCTGTAACGCCGTTGACCTGATTTCTTGTATCTAAAAGAGGGAAATCCAATACAATAATATCCACATCCTTTATTTTTGTCAGAAAACGCCATTGTTCAATGATTTCATCGTAGTCCCTACCTAATCGATCAATAGATTTGATATAAAGTTCATCACCCATTGTAAGCCGATTTACTAATTGCTTATATTTGGGGCGATTAAAATCTTTACCTGATAATTTATCAATAAATATTTTCTTTTTATCAATTCCTATTTCTAGCATAGCAGACATCTGTCTATCGATATTTTGATCTCTTGTAGAGACTCTTACATAACCATATTTTTTCATTAAATAATTCCTCCTATTCTGGTAATTCAATTTTTAATTATCTCACATCTTCATTATAGAGTCAGTGTTAATTATTTCCATATTTGAATTAGCTGAACTAAAAAAGCTACTACCCAAAATAGATAACAGTATGGTGTTTATAGAATAAATTTAAGCAGAATATTACAGATCAGAAATTATATGAGTTTTCTTAAACTATGTAGAATGAGCGAAAAAGTCTTCATTCATTTTTGATAGCTTCGTATCCATAAATAATTCTGCTATTAATTTTATAATTACTCATAGATGAAATTGCCTTTAATCGTATAAATAGTATTATTATCAACACGTTCCACGATTCCAACATGATCACTAACACCAGCATTTTCCCAATCGAAAAAGATGATATCACCTGGCAGAGGAATACTACCTCTTGGTTTCCTTTGTTGATGTTTCCAGAACGAGGCATAGAAAAAAGAGGTGTAACCTCATAGACTTGTCAATTCAGTCTATTTCGTTACAGCCTCTTTTCCCTATGTTTAATACGTTGTTACTTCGAGTAGTATTCTACTCGACACCAATTATAAACGAATATACCGGCTGCATGCCATTGTTGAGTTCTACCTCAACATCGTATTTATCTTCAATATAACTAGCAATCTCATTTGCTTCTTCTTCGTTGACATCCTCGCCATAAACAAGCGTCACGATTTCACTTTCTCCATCAATCATCATATCCAGTAACTGTCGTGTTACTTCCATTTTATCTGGTAATGATACAACAATGTCTTTTTCTTTTAAGCCCATGTAATCGCCAGCTTTGATATCTAATCCTTCAAATGTCGTATCCTTGATGGCATACGTAACTTGACCGGTTTTTACCATACTGATGGCATCATTCATTTCAGCCAGGTTCATATCGAAATCCACATCAGGATTAAACATGATACATGCACTTAATCCTTGAGGAATGGATTTTGATGGAATGACTTCCACATTCAGATTCTCACAGACACTTGCGGCCTGTTGTGCTGCTAAAATAATATTGCTGTTATTTGGCAATAAGAAGATATTTTCTGCGTTCACTTGATGAATGGCTTGTACAAAATCTTCGGTAGAAGGATTCATCGTCTGCCCACCACTGATAACATAATCAGCACGCAGTTCTTTAAACATATCTTTCAAACCATCCCCTGCTGCAACCGTAATAATTGCATACTTCTGTTTTGGTTTTTCTTCTTTTGGTTTCTCTTCTACCGTTGCATTCATCATGATATTTTCATGCTGCTCCTGCATGTTTTCTACCTTAAGTTTTGCAAATTCACCATAACGCTGTCCCATATTTAAGGCATCTCCAGGAGTCAAGGTATGTACATGTACTTTAACGATATCATCATCACGCACGCATACAATAGAATTACCAATTCGTGCAAGTGAATCACGTAATGCTTCTTCTTGGAAATTTCTAGCGCCATGCTCTGATAAACGAATGATGAATTCTGTACAGTAGCCGAATTCTTCGCTCTCCATACCAGCACCGGCAACTTCTTTACTTTCCTGTGCTTCTTGGCGTTCAATAACTTCACCTTTCAGTGCAGAAACAAACCCTTCAAAAATCGTAACAAGTCCAGCACCGCCACTATCAACGACACCAACTTCTTTTAATACCGGCAAAAGATCAGGCGTTCTCTCTAAAGACTCCTTCGCCTCCTCCAGCATTTTTTCCATAACTTGTAAGCAAGTCACATCTTGCGTTGAGGTTGCATATGCATATGTGTAATCAGCAGCTTCACGTACTACAGTTAAAATAGTTCCTTCTACAGGTCGCATGACCGCTTTATAGGCAACACGAGAACCCATAACCAGCGCATTTGCTAATTGGAAACCGTTGATTTCCTTCATGCCATCTACACCCTGATATAAACCGCGGAAAATCTGCGAAGTAATAACTCCGGAATTTCCTCTTGCTCCCATTAATAACCCTTTTGATAATACTTTTGCAATATCGCACACATCATCGCTAGTGCATGCTAAAGCATCCTTTACGCCCGCATTAAACGTCAGCGACATGTTCGTTCCTGTATCACCATCAGGCACAGGGAACACATTTAATGCATCGATTTCCGTAAACTTATTTGACAAATTATTGGCACCGCTTGCCAACATGTCTTTCAACAATTTTCCATTGATCATTTCCATAGTTCTCTACCTACTTTATAACCTTGACATCTTGCACATAGACATTAACTTTCTTAAAGTCTAATTCCAGATTTTTTTCCAACATGTATTTCACACGCATCTGCACCTCATGAACGATTTCACTAATCTTCACGCCGTAAGATACGATGATATATAAATCCAATTCCAAGTCATTGTTATCCAGCTGACGAACAACAACACCTTTGGCATAATTATCCTTCTTTAGTAATTCTGCGATTCCATCCTTCACAAATTTTTGGGATGCCATACCGACTACGCCATAGCATTCGGTTACAACACCACCGGCAAGTGAGGCGATTGCGTCGATGGAAACATTGATATTTCCGTACTGTGTACTTTTAGAGATTGACATAAAATTCCTCCTTATATCCTCATTATTATATCAAAATCCCCTTGGAAATCCAAGAAAGATTCTCAAATACCTTAAAATTCTTACTTAAAGGCTTTACAGTCTTCCGTTATGTAGGTTTCCGTATTCGCATCCATGACAAAGCAGACATGATCTTTTTTCAAATTTTTTAAAGTCTGTTTATAAGAATTAAGGATAAATACGGAATCATAGGAGGTATAGATCGTATTGCCATCCTGCATCACGATTTTCACCATATGCTTATCGTAACTTTCAGCATGCGGTGTAATCTCAGAAATCATAGATACGATATCCTGACTAACCTCTTTTTTATTTTTAGCAAATGCAGCAGCTAAGTTTTTCCTTTCTTTGTTGGAAAAACCATCAATCAATGGGTAGTTGACTATGGTGTCAAGGTTTTCACTGGTTATTTCCTTCTGTGAGCCATCTTTCAATAAAACATAATTCTTTTCACCTTCGACAAAGTAACCAATGACCAGTTTTTCTTTGATTTCAATAGCAATCACGCCATCCATGCTTTTCTCAATTTCCACATCTTCAATGAAATCGTCTTTTTTCAATTTCCAAGAAAGGTAGCATTTCGGTGTGATCATATATCGTGTTTCATAGGAAAGATGCGCTTTTTTCAAGACATCTTCTTTCGTATAAAAGCGATTACCTTTTACTTCTAATGATTTCACCTTAGAAATATCACTCATAAAATACAAGGATGCCACTAAAAGTATAGCACCAGCAATCACAAGTCGCCGTTTTCTGCGCCGCTTTTTACGTTTTTTCTTTTTATTTTGCAGAGCCAGGTATTTCGCTTCGACATCATCGTAAAGCAGCTCATCTAATTGTTCCAATTGAATTTCTCTACTTCCGTAATTAAATCAATGTCGAAACGTTCCTTGACTTCTTTTTGAATTTCTTCTACCAATGCCGCCACATCGTTAGCTTTGGCATTATCTTCATTCACGATAAAGTTTGCGTGTTTTTCAGAAACCATAGCTCCACCGATGCGTTTTCCTCGCATGCCGATACTCTCAATCAACTGCCAAGCCTGATGGCTTTCAGGATTACGGAACACACTGCCAGCACATGGCTTATTTAAAGGTTGTGAATCCATACGACGTTTTCGCCGTGAATCCATAACATCACGAATCTCCTTTTGATCGCCTTCCTGTAATTGCAAACGGCATCCTAAGATCAACCAGTCTCGATGCTGTTGAAAAATAGAATGACGATAGGCATAGTCTAATTCATCCTTACGCATAATGCAGATCGTATGTTCTTTCAGTACATAAACCTCTTGGACAATGCCTGCCATATCACTCTTATAAGCACCGGCATTCATAAACAAAGCGCCGCCAATCGTTCCGGGGATGCCACTGGCAAATTCCAAACCGCTTAAAGAACGCTTCATAGCCTCATGTGCCAACAAGATGATGCTTGTACCTGCTTGCACCAAACAACTGCCATCCTCTTCAAAATAAAAATCCGTAAAATAGCGATCCAGACAGAGAATCACACCATCATAGTCATCATCGCTGCATAAAATATTGCTACCTTTGCCAAAAATCTTTATCGGCATTTCTTCATCCTTTAAGATGTCCATAACTCTTAACAGGCAAAGCTCATTTTTTGGGTATATAAAATAACTGCAGTTCCCACCAATGCGAAAGGTTGTACGTGTTTTTAAAGACACATTGACTTCCACATCCGCATAGGGCTGTAATTTTTCTTTCAATGTCATGTTATATTTCACCTTTTCATTTCATCGCACCAGTCTAAAATATCACTGCTGGCATTGGGCTTACCGAGCGCCAACGCATGCTGATGCATCTCTTCCTTTATTGCCGGATGATCCATAATCAATTTGATTTTTTCATCCAATACTGTTGCATTCAAATCTTTTTCTTCTATCATATATGCTGCTTTTTTTTCAACCAGCACACTGGCATTATAAAATTGGTGATTGTGTGCTACGTAAGGGCTTGGAATTAATATGCTTGGTGTTCCCAATGCTGTGATTTCAGCAGCCGTCGTTGCTCCAGCACGACATATGATCAGATCCACTTTAGCAATGATATCCAATTGTTTTACATAGTCTACAATCTTAATGTTATCCTGTGGAAAAACGCTCTTCATTTCTTCATAATTGTTTTTTCCGCTGACAAACAAGATTTGATATTTGTTGTCGATCTTAGGTAAGACATCTTTCATAATGGCATTGATGGAAGAAGAACCTAAAGATCCCATAACCACCAAAATCAGCGGCTTATCCATTGACAGACCTAAAGAACGATAATATGCCTCATCAAATTTAACCTGGACAGCATTGGTTGCCCGTGGATTTCCTAACAATCTTGTTTTTTCTCTGCCAAATTCTTCAAAGCATTTTTCATAACAGATTACGATGGCATCCATATAATTTGCCACCATTTTATTCGATACACCAACAATGGAATTTTGCTCATGTATCATCGTTTTTACATGCTTTTTATGTGCAGCCAGCATTACCGGTGCACTTACATAACCACCAAAACCAATGGCAATGTCAGGTTTAAAATCTTCTATGATACGGAGTGCCTTGCGATAGGCCTTTGCCATCAGCAATAATGCCTTCATCTTATTGACAATACCACCTGTTAAACCGCTTGCATGCAGACCTTTAAATTGATAGCCGTGTGCAGGTACTTCTTTCGCCTCCATACGATCATCATTTCCAACAAACAAAATGTCAATATCGTCATAGCGTTTTTTTGCCGCATCTGCCAGCGCAATGGCCGGATATATGTGACCTCCCGTTCCACCGGTTGCTATCAGTAATCTCATGTCATCACTCCCTGTGATTTATTATACCATGTTCATACCGTATTTTTAAATAAAATTCGCTTTTTTCAACTTTCCTTTGCAATACTCATAAGCAGTCCCATACTCCCCATCATAACCATTAAAGAACTGCCTCCATAGGAGATAAAAGGAAGCGTAATCCCAGTTACTGGAAACAACCCGACAACTACACCAAGATTGATCATGACCTGAATAGCAAACAGGGAGGTAAGACCAATAGCAATATAGCATAAATATGGATCTGTACAATTTTTAGCAATTTTAACTCCCTGATAAATAACAGCTATAAATAAGCCAATTAGTAAGACGCTGCCGATAAAGCCAAATTCTTCCGCATAGATAGCAAAGATGAAATCTGTTTGCGGTTCGGGCAAATAAAAATGCTTCTGCATGCTATTATCAAAACCAACACCTAAAATCCCCCCAGGTGCAATAGCGAAAAGGGATTGTATAATCTGAAAACCAGCTCCTAAAGGATCTTTCCAAGGATCAATAAACGATGTAATTCGTGCCAATCGATAAGGTGCGCTTAAAATCAAGCCACCCAAACCTCCGGCGCCTAAAATACCTACGCGTACGAAATAAGATAAAGGAGAATCGGCCGCTAACACCATGATAACAATTGAGCAGACCATAACCAAGCCACTGCCAAAATCAGGTTGCAATAAGATCAAGCCAAAACCAATCATTACCAGAAAAGCGGGAAAAAACAAGTCTTTACGAAAGCTTTTGATACGATAGCGCTTTGCCAGATAATCTGCTACATAAATGATAATGGCAATCTTAAAAAACTCTGAAGGCTGGATAAGAAAAGAACCAACACCGAACCAACTACGACTACCATTACGCAAGACTCCCACACCTGGAATCAATACCAATATTAATGCGACAACACATAAAAGAAATAAGCGTTTGGCATAGCGGCGCACATGCACTAATGATATGCGGCTGGCAACATACATCACAAATAGACCAAGCAAGGCAAATACCGCCTGACGGCTCATGAAATATGTTGCGTCCTGGAACTTCGCGGCTGCCCAAACTCTCGAACTGCTGCCAACCATAACAATGCCTATGATAAGTAAGACCATGATTTCCAAAGTCAATAGTCTGCATTTTTTAGAAAACATAGCGCCACCACCTTCCCTTCATTGTATGCACAAAGGAAAAGAAAAAGTAGCAATGCTACTTTTTGCTTATCATTTTCTAATTATCATCTATGTAAAAACAGCTTCATTACTTATTTGATCTCTATTTGCTATTTGATGAAGCAGTCAGCATCTACTTCCCTTTTTTCACCTTATAGCTGCCATCCCATTTAACCAGTTTAGCATGAAGAAGATAACGCAGATCTGTGGAATTTCCCTCTTCATAGGAACATGTTGATAAAGTCACGATATGATCTTGAGTATTTAGCTTTACATTCCGTTTAAAATCGGATAATCCTTCAACCATATTTAAATATTGTTGCCAGCTTTCCTTTGTCGGATAGTTTAGATCATACGATGCCGAAAGATCTTTGGCTGAATGGATACTGAAAATTTCACATCGATAATTTTGCTGAGGTGTAAAAATATATAAATACGGATGTTTATCAAAAAATGCTTTTTCTTTGAATTTTTCAATATCTGTAAACATCGTCTTATGCCACATATTATGTCCATAGATAATGGTATTGCGATCTTTAAATTTCCCATCTGCCTGATAATCCATGAAAATGGCACCAGCATAGTTCTCTTTCTTTTCAAACGAATGTGTCAGATAAAAGGAATTATCGCTTCCTTTTACGATAGGGTAATTGATATTGGTATCCGGTATGAGTATCCAGGCTAATATTTCATCATTTTTCTTTTTTAAAGCCTTCCAATTCACCGTAAAATCTTTTTCTAGATCATCTGGTATATTACTCAATTGTTGTAGCTCTATTTTCTCTTTTTCTTCCGCATGATTTTGAGAGTATATATGAAAGAGCTGATACCCGGAATAGATAAAGACGCCCAAGGCAATTAAAAATAAAATATCGTATAGGATCTTCTGCCATTTTTTTAATGGTTTCTTTGGCTTTTTCTTACGCATGCAGTATCACTCCTTATTGCTTTTTCATTTTATCATATTTCATAATGCTTTACTAGAAATTCTACCATAGGAACTATCGTAGTGCCAATTGCTGATTACTTAAATACGATGATTTCACAGCCCTTTTAGGAAAACGTTTTGCCTTGTTTGTTTTGCATCGATTCTTTGATCTGCTGCATCTTACTGATGCGGCCATTAAAAAGATACCATATTTACCAAAAAAAGCCGCATCAATCCTTTTGCATCATTACTTAAATCATTTGACATTGGTATGGAGCTAGCTTATACTACATTTAGATAGATTTCAAAATGAAAGAGGGTATGTTAGGTGCAAGTTCAGGAAGCATTTAAAGCTTTAAGTGACCCAACCAGAAGAGCAATTATCCTTCTAGTTAAGGATCATAAAAAAAGTGCAGGTGAAATTGTCTCACAGTTTTCCAGCACCAATGCCACGATTTCTCATCATCTTGCAGTTTTAAAAGAAGCTGATCTCATCCTAGATGAACGTGATGGTAAATTTATCTATTATGAATTAAATAGCAAAACTGTGAATGACCTCATTGATTGGCTAAAAGCTTTAAAACGTACGAAATGAAATCCGTATCGGTAATTGCTTACCCCTTAGTGTATATGCATTGTATTCTATTCTAATGTATATCGTAAATAAGGTGAATCGCTTCTTTCGAAGATAGTATGCTGATAGCAGCCAATATCATCATTGTTTATTTGCTTAACTTTGATGATCAGTTTAATGATGTCCCTAATCTAAACGCATTGCCAACGGCAATAGAAAGGAAAAAGATCATGATTGAAATTAAACATGTTACAAAAGTTTACGGAGGTACACACAAAGCTGTTGATAACATCTCCCTTACCATACCGACGGGAGAAATCATAGGCTTTATCGGGCCAAATGGCGCTGGTAAGACAACAACCATTAAAATGATAACAGGCGTTTTAAATCCCGATGAAGGAGAAATTCTCATTAATGGAAAAAATATTGTCACACAGCCTTTAGAAGCTAAAAAGGAATTTGGTATTGTTCCAGATAATGCGGATATCTTCTTGCGGCTAAAAGGAATTGAATATCTAAACTTTATGGCTGATATTTATGAAGTTGATTCAGCAACCAGAAAACAACGGATTGCGCAATTAGCTAAAACCTTTGAAATGGAAAATGCATTAAATGATAAAATTTTATCGTATTCTCATGGTATGCGACAAAAAATTGTCATTATGGGTGTTTTGATTAGCGATCCTAATGTATGGATTTTAGATGAACCTATGACGGGCTTAGATCCGCAATCTAGCTACTCACTAAAGCAGATGATGAAAGAACATGCGGCAAAAGGCAATACGGTTTTCTTTTCAACACATGTCTTAGAAGTTGCTGAAAAGTTATGTGATAAAGTTGCCATCATTAATGCAGGAAGTATCATTTTCTTTGGTACGTTAGAGGAATTACAACATAACCATCCAAATTGTGATTCTCTAGAATCCTTATTCTTGGAGGTTATATCTCATGCGTAAGTATTTCTCACTTACCCGCACATTATTTAAAAATGCAGCAGGTATGGTTGCGGATGGGAAAACAAAGAAAATGCGGGTTTACCTGTTATATGGTTTTTTAGCTATATGTTTCATCCCTTTGCTATTCATGCTGTATTATATGTTTCAAGAAGCTTTTAAAACGATGGCTCCCCTGCAACAAAGCGGCAGTATTTTAGCAGCCGGTTTTCATATGACAAATTTAGTAACGTTTCTATTCTCTATTTTCTTGATTCCCGGCGTTTTTTACTTCAGTAAAGACAGCGAAATCTTATTATCCCTCCCCTTAAAGCCCCAAACGATTTTAGCAAGTAAATTTAGTGTTTGTTTATTATATGAATATGTGTTTACGCTCATCGTTTTTCTTCCTTTAATAGCGGGATATTTGCAGAATGAATCAGTTAGTATACTATTTTATGTATTCGTGGTCATCATTGCTTTAACCTTACCGATTTATCCTCTCGTTCTATCCAGCATTATTTCCATGCTGGTAATGCGCTTTGTGCCCTTTTTTAAAAATCGCGATCGCTTCAATATGATTGGTGGTATCTTAAGTGTTGCTTTCGCATTGAGTTTCTCTTATTTTATGAATTCTAGTGGAATGCAGCAAGAAGATCCTTCCGCCCTAGTGAATTTATTAATTGAAGGTAATAATTCTTTAATTTCCATGTTTGCCTATTTGTTCCCTGCAGTACCTTTTGCATCCCATGCCTTAATCAGCCAGGACATCTTGCAGCTAGGCCTTTACTTGCTGATTTTAATCGCAGCACTTGCTGTTTTCCTTATCATGGGAAAATATTTCTATTTCAAAGGGGCAATTGGATTCGATGAAACAAAGAGCACTCGTAAAGTATTAAATGATGTTGAAATGAAAAAAGCATTAACACAGAAATCAAAAGTATTTACGTATACGCAAAAAGAACTGCGATTGCTTTTACGTACACCAGTTTATTTTTTGAATTGTATTGGTACTTGCTTTATTTTCCCGATTGTCATTGTCATTTCCATCATGTCACAAGGTGAAAGTTTGAATTTAGCAGCCCTTAATCAAATAGATTTTAGTGGATATGCTTATTATGCCATCTTACCTGGATTAGCTATGGGCATGTTGATTGGTTGTATTAATATGATCAGTGCAACAGCCATATCACGAGAAGGCAGTAATGTCATGTTCATGAAGTACATTCCTATGCCTTTAGGAAAACAAATAATAGCTAAGATGAATGCCGGAATCATTGTCAGCGTTCTCACTATTCTTCTTTTATTCATTATTGCTTATATCCTCTTTCCAATGCTTCCTATCCTTTATTATATCATCGCTTTTATCAGTGCAATTATAGCTATTTTCTTGGGTAACGAGCTTTGCATTCTGCTTGATATGGCACATCCTAAGCTAGTATGGGAACAAGAGGCTGCTGCAGTTAAACAGAATATGTCCGGTATGATTGCCATGTTTGGGGGAATGCTAATAGCTGGCTTATTGATTGCAGCCTTATTCCTGCTTCCAAATGATCTTATCATGCCAATCTCCATAGGCATATGTATTGCCATCCTACTAATATCTGTAGTAATCTATAGCAAGATGGATACCATCGCTTGCAAATTATTTAAAAAGATATAAGGAGTGTTTATGAAAAAAATTCTGCTATATTTCGGTGATTATCAAGAGAAAAAGCCGATTCTTGAAACTATTCTTTCGGATATGCAGATTGCGTATCGTATCTTAACAGATATAGACTTGCAGCAACCAATTGGTTATCTGCTAGGCATACAGGATAAAGCCCAACAAGAAGTATCGCAAACTATGCATATGCACATTGATTTGATGTTTCTTGATGGGTTTAGTGATGAAGAAATTCAAGAACTGAATGCCCGCATGAAAGCGCAAGGAGTTAGTATGCCGCGCAAAGCCATGCGTACAAAACATAATAAAACATGGCGGTTAATTGATCTTTTAGAAGAAATCGAAAAAGAGCACGCATATTTTCAAACATTAGAAGAAATTCAGAAATTATTAATGGCAAGCAGTGAATTGCAAATGGATATATACACACCGGATAGTTGGAAAGCCTATGAATCCGCCTTTATCCAAGCATACGAGGTCTTGCAAAACCAAAGCGAACCAGATGTAGCCAAAGCTGCCTTAACAACCCTTACACAGGCAAAAGCGGCATTGCAAAAACGTTAAATAAAATAGCAAAAGCAGGTCTTATGCGTTCCCCCTGACAAAGGGCTTTTATCACGCATAGCACCTGCTTTTTTATGTGTAACCATCAGATTCTTCGAAAGCCTATGAAATTTTTATGAAATAAAGGTCCATTTTCTCCCATATAATAAACATTTTCACGGATTCCATCTTTCGTATTCATCGCTTCAATCACACGCACTTCATAACCATTGGAAATTTTCTTTTTACTGATTACCAAAGCAAAATGGTTTTTATAATGAACAATATCCCCCATTTTAATAGTTGCTGTCTTTTTGCCAATACTATGTCCGGCATAAGCCAACGCTCTAGGTACCTTATAGCCATTTTGACGATAAGCATAATAAATCAACCCAGAACAATCAAAGTTTTTAGGGCCGCTACCACCCCATTTATATGGCTTCTTTTTCTGTGCTATGGCCGTATCCACAACATCATATTTCGTATGGGATTTGCAGGTTGTAATACTTAGCGTACCTGTGTACTTGCCATCATAATGCTTTTTATTTCCAGCAGTAACATAGGTTTTTATCTTAAAATAATATTTCTTACCCGCCTGTAAACCGGTATTCTTATAAGATGTAGTCGCACTGTTTGTAATTGTTTTTATTAGACTATATTTGCCATGATAGCTAGTGCTGCGATAAAGCTTATATCGGGCATTATTGATCTTTTTCCAGTTGATGATCACCTTCCCTTTTCCCGGTGATGAAATGGAAGTGATTTTTGTTGTTGGTATTTGTGTCATAGCCATGGTTACATTACTATTACTTCCAACAAACTTCCATTGATAATATTTGCGGATCGGTTTTATCTTATAGTAATAGGTTTTTTTAGGGATAAGTGATGAAGAGGCATCCGTATACGTAGTTGTATTTGCCGTTGTGGCAATTTTCACAAAGCCTTTTGTCTTACTGGTGGATCGATAAATTTCATAATTTGTAGCTCGTGTCGCTTTTTTCCATGTTATCTTTATTTGATTTGCATTAACGGCGCTTGCCTTAGCAGACGTTGAAGCGGGATTTCCTATACTGATAAAAGCGGAAACCGTATTTGAAATTGAACTTTTCACACCACTTGCTTCATTCTTGGCGATGATACGATAATAATATCGTTGATTTGGTTTGATTTTATCACCTTTTTGTACATAGCGATTGTCAGAAACACAAGCAATGGCTTTAAAACCTGTTGTACTTTGCGTAGAACGATAAATAGTATATATACTGGCATCCGGCACTTCCTTCCATGTTAACGTAATTTGTGCACCACCACTTGCTTTCATGGATGGCTTTGCCAAGTGCATATTGCCACTGACAACCTTACTGAATGCTCCATAATTTGCCTTATTGTTAATGGTTCGTCTAGCTCTGACTTTATAATAATATGTTTGATTTGGTTTACAAGCGTTATTGACGCGATTTGTATAAAAAGTATAATAATTTTCAATTACCGCGATTCTTGTAAATCCCATCGTCGGTGAAGTTGAGCGATAAATTTCATAATATTTGGCTTTTTGTACACTATCCCATGACAAATGAAGATAGGAAGTATTTGCTTCCATTTTCACATTTGGAGTTGCTAACGGCTCCAGCTTTTCCGTTATTGTATTGCTATAAAGTGCTTCGTTTGTTCGTAGGGCTTTGATCTTGTACGTATAGGACTGATTTAAGGCAAGATCTGAATCCATATAGTTAAAGCTGAACACTTTATCTGAATGAGCTATGGTTGCTATTTTTACATAAGCTTTCGTCTTAGCCGTATATCGATATACTTCATAAGAAGTACTGCCTTCTACCGGATCCCAGTTTAATTGTACATATGGATCTATGCCAGAATAATCGATGACATAGGCACTCAGCATGGGAGCTGTCATCGATTGCAGACGATGATTAGTTAATGTGCTTGTAGCGATGAGCTGTGTTCCTGTATATGCCTCGATACGATAATAATACGTTGTATTCCCCTTATTCACCACCCTATCAGTATATTCTAAGTTCCCAACACTGCCTATATAGGTAAAATGTTCTGCATCACCTTCACTGCGATAAATTTTATAAACATCTGCTTCTGGCACCCATTGCCAAGTTAAAGTAATGGATGTCACATTTGATGTGCTGCTGACAGAAAACGGCAGCTGTTTTGCCATTTTATATTCTTGTGCATCAATTCTTTGCATACATACAATAAAAAAGAGAATTACTATTAAACTTCCCTTTATCCAATGTTTAAGACTTTGTATCCTCATCTCATCATCCCCTTGCTATGATTTATTATAACGCATAGTCCTTCATCTCTCAAGTTTTTATATCATCAGGATTTCCCAAATAAGAAAACCAGCAAACGATCTTATTCTGCTGGTTTTCATTCTATCTTGATAGTTAAGATTCTTCAAATTGTGAATTATACAGCTGTGTATAGAAGCCATTCTTGGCCATTAATTCTTGATGATCTCCGACTTCCACAATATCGCCATCCTTCATAACCAGAATCAAATCGGCATCACGAATCGTGCTTAATCGATGCGCAATGACAAAGCATGTACGATTTTCCATTAATTTTTCCATGCCCTTTTGAATCAGAACTTCCGTTCTGGTATCTACACTGGAAGTAGCTTCATCCAAAATTAAGATCTTTGGATCCGCTAAGAACGCACGTGCGATGGTTAACAACTGCTTCTGTCCTTGCGAGATGTTGCTGCTTTCTTCATCAATCATCGTATCATATCCATGATCTAAAGTACGAATAAAGTGATCAACATATGCAGCATCGGCTGCAGCCATGACTTCTTCATCTGTTGCATCTAATCTGCCATAACGCAGATTTTCCATAATCGTTCCATTAAACAACCATGCATCTTGTAACACCATGCCAAATAAAGAACGTAAATCACTGCGGCTAAACTGGCGTATATCACAGCCATCCACATAAATCGTACCACTGTTTAATTCATAGAAACGCATCAACAGTTTTACGATCGTTGTTTTACCGGCACCAGTAGGTCCAACGATGGCAACACGTTTTCCGGCATTGATATACATCGAGAAATCATTGATGATAATTTTATCTGGTGTATATCCAAAATGAACATTTTCAAACGTCACCATACCGTCAATTAACGATTTTCCATCAGGTGCCGCAATCGGTTGCGGTGTCTTGGTCTCCGCTACTTCTTCCTCTTCGGCCAAAAACTCAAATACACGCTCTGCTGCGGCAGCCGTTGACTGCATGACATTCATTGTCTGCGCCAGTTGAGCAATTGGCTGATTAAAGCTACGAACATATTGAATAAAGGCAGTAATATCACCAATTTCAATAATACCATTCATGGCCAAATAACCACCTAAAATACATACACCAACATAGCCCAGATTACCTACAAACATACTGATTGGCTGCATCAATCCGCTTAGAAATTGTGATTTCCATGCAGAATTATAAAGTTCATCATTAAAAGTCTCAAACTGGGCAATACTTTTTTCTTCCCCATTAAAGGCTTTCATCACCATATGTCCGCTATACATCTCTTCAATATGACCATTGACATTACCTAAAGATGCTTGTTGACGGGCAAAGTATTTTTGTGAATGCTTTACAACCGTTGTTACCAAAATCAAAGATAATGGAATAACAATAAGAGCCATCAATGTCATTTGCCAACTGATGGTCAGCATCATGATTAAAAAACCAAATAGCTGTACAATTGAAGATAATAGTTGTGATAAAGATTGACTTAGTGTCTGCTGAATCGTATCAACATCATTAGAGAATCTTGACAATACTTCACCATGTGATTGTTTATCAAAATATGCGAATGGCAGTTTATTGATTTTTTCTGACATAGATGTTCGCAGATTATAAGATACTTTCTGTGACACGCCTGCCATCATCCAGCCTTGCACGAAATTACAGAAGGTTGAAATCAGATATAAACCAATTAAAAATAGTAATATTTCCGAAATGCGATCAAAATTAATTGCGCCACTTCCTCGTACTTTCGCAATAAAGCCAGTGCTTAATTCGGTTATAGCCTTACCGCTGATTTTAGGACCTACAACCATAAAAATCGTTGAAAAGATGGCGAATATGAACGAAATAATAATTTTTACATAATAAGGTTTCATGTAGCTAATTAACTGCTTCATCGTACCTTTAAAGTTTTTAGCCTTTTCAACCGGGCGTCCAGGACCGCGATGTCCTCCCATCGGCCCTTTACGCATTGGTGCAGAAGGACGGTTTGTTTTACTCATTTCCCAATTCCTCCTTTGACAATTGACTATAGGCGATTTCCTGATATACCTCACAGGATTTCATCAATTCTTCATGATTACCGATACCCACAACTTCACCCTTATCCAACACGACGATACGTTCGGCATGCATGATACTGGAAATACGCTGTGCTACCAATAATACCGTGCTTTTTGTTTCTTGACATAAAATATTTAATGCCTTGCGCAGTTTAGCATCTGTTTTAAAATCTAGAGCTGAGAAGGTATCATCGAAAATATAAATTTCCGGTTTTTTCACTAAAGCTCTGGCAATCGATAAACGTTGACGCTGTCCTCCAGATACGTTAGTTCCACCTTGTGTAATCGCTGTTTCATAACGTTCCGGTTTTTCTTCGATAAATTCTAAAGCCTGCGCAATTTCAGCGGCCTTCGCTAATTCTTCCTCAGTAGCATCTTCTTTAGCATAACGTAAATTACTTTCGATCGTACCCGTAAATAACGTACCCTTTTGCGGCACATAGCCAATATGATCACGCAATTCATGCTGCGTCACATCTTTGACATTCACCCCATCTACATAGATCGCACCCTGCGTCACATCATAGAAACGAGGCACTAAATTAATAATCGTTGATTTCCCTGAACCTGTACTTCCAATAAAGGCCGTCGTCTGTCCTGGTTCCGCAGTAAAGGTGATATTTTTTAAGACATCCTCTTCTGCACCTGGATAACGGAAGGATACATTACGGAATTCAATGCGACCACGCTGATCATCTGCCAAGTGTTTTGGTGCTTGTGGATCTTCGATACTTGGTTTCGTATGCAAAATTTCCGAAACACGTCCAGCCGCTACACTGGCACGTGGAATCATGATAGAAATCATTGTAATCATCATGAAGGCCATAATAATCTGCATGGAATATTGCATGAACGCCATCATATCACCAACTTGCAAGCTGCCAGAATCAATCTGATGACCGCCAACCCAAACAATCAGAATGGTTGCACTGTTCATAACCAGCATGATCAATGGCATCAAGGTAGACATTGCACGTGCTGTAAACATGTTTGTCTTCATAATCTTACTGTTAGCTTCTTCAAATTTTTCTTCTTCCTTTTTCTGATTATTAAAAGCACGAATGACTGGCATACCATCTAGCATTTCACGAACGACTGAATTTAAGCCATCCATTAATTTCTGCAAAATCTTGAATTTAGGCATAACAGTCGTAAAAGCCACCATCATGATACTTAAAATAACCACAATAACCAAAGCAATGATCCACGTCATATTGGCATTGGACTGAATTACTTTAATAATCGCACCAATACCAATGATCGGCGCATAAATAACAATACGCAAGATCATAACCAGTACCATCTGAATTTGCTGGATATCATTTGTCGTACGCGTAATTAAGGTATTGGTTGAAAATTTATTAAATTCCGCACTGGAGAAATGCTCTACCTTATGGAAAACATCCTTACGCAAATCACGGGAGAAGCCTGCTGCCACACGCGCTGCTAAAAAGCCAACCGCAACCGCTGCTACCGCAGAGCCTAATGCTACAAACAACATCAATCCGCCTTTCACAAACAAATATTGATATTGTATCGCATCCACATCCATACCCATGGCTTTATATTCATTTCGAACATATTGCGCATTAGCAGTATCTGCTGTGCTTTCCCCCATTGCCTTCATTACTTTATTCATATCTTTCTTCATTTCCTGCAGTTTTTCATGCGGCATCATCTGCATGGCCATGAAGACATCCACACCTTTTGGAAGTTTCTGGATCATCTCCATCATTTCCTTTTGTTCTTTACTAACTTCTTTGCTATCCATTGCATCTTTATCTTTTATCTTATCTACCGCTTGTTCAATGCCCATCACGATTGTTTCTGAGCCAGATAATGCATGCTTGATTGCTGTTCTGGTATCAGCATCAATGTCTTGCAACAGATAAACGTTTTCCTTTTTTAATGCAGGGTAATCATCCTTTGCTTCCTGCTTTGCGGATGCCGGTGTCATGAGGGTATAGTATTTTTCAAAGAGCTTTTGCTCTTTTTCTTCCATAAACACCTTTAACTTTTGATATTCACTTTCGCGTATCGCTTCTGGAACACCGTCTTCTATACCACCGGCATTAATTCCGATATTTACGATATCAGACATATAATCCGGCATTGCCAGTTCACACATCGCCTGTCCAAATAACAATGCGACGATTATGAGGATCGACATCAGAAACGGTTTCGTATAGCGTCTTAATTTCAGCATTTCCCTGTCTCCTTTCCTTCTTCTTTCTTGCGTTCACATTTGAAAAACGTAAAACCTTTTTCCAAAATACGTACAAATGCTTCTGCATCATCTTCACCAAGTTCAGCGATGAATGCAATGAGTTGCTGTTTCATATGCTCTTCCATTTCCTGCACCATCTGCTTTGCTTCATCACTGACACGAACATACACACTTCGACGATCTGATTCAAGAACGGTACGTTCCACCCAGCCCTTCTTTTCAAAGTTTTTGATGCATTGTGAAACAGCCGCCGGAGTTATCTGAAAATATGCACTGATATCACTCATTTTAACCAAATCGCCCATTTTAATAATGGCATCCAGCATCATGATATCTCGATGTTTCACATTTGGCTGTTTTTGCCCCATAAAGGCAGCATCACGGCGATGTGTATACACAAGATGTGTTATTTTCCGGACAATATCCATTTCATCCATCGTATCCCTCCTAAAATAGTTAAGTAGCTTAATAGTTAACTACCTTAACTATTATAGTGATATCTTTCAGACAGTCAACCATTTTGCATGACTTCACATAGTTTTCACATCATTATTAGAAAACGAATGCTTACATCATCGAAACATTTTTTATCGTTTTCTCGTAAACTATGTAAAGATAAGATCGTATGTAGATGAAAAAAAACAGGAACTTTTTACAAAGTTTCCTGTTCACCATAAGCTTCTTCATTCGCTTTTTCTAAAGCGAGAATCGTTTCCATAAAAGAATCCGCTTTTTCCTTAAAATACATGCGGTTGCCATGTTGCTGCACATATTGGAAATGAATTTGGGCTTCCCGCATATCCTGTTCAACAAAAGAGATCAAGCCTAAATAATAGTGAGAATCTACCAATTGAAATGGCATCGCTTGCGCTTGCAATCCTTGCATATAATAAGTTCTCGCCTTACGGAAATCCTGTTTCATCAGATCCAATTTATTTTGAATGCTTGCCAATGCCTGCTGGGCAAACATGTTCATAGGACCTGCCATATTGCCTTTTTTACTTTTCTCACATTCCTGCAAGTGATGTTTTACCATACTTTCATCACCAAGTTGATAATAAGCATATGCCATCAACGTATGATAAGGATATACAAACCCATTACGAGATGGATTGCTGGTAACCAAAACATCAATGGCCAGATGAGGGTCATTGAGATAGATCATGCACTGTGCCAATTGCTGTGTCAATGGGAAATTCTTTTTCTTATGTGCTTTTTTCGCTAACGCAAAGATGGCACTGGCACATGCCTGAGGATCACATTTATCATACAATAGTGCGATAATCGGCTGTAAAGCCTTATTTTTATACTTCGTAAGCTGAAAAAACAGCATCATGTACAACAGACCAGCCGCCATAACAATAAATAAATCTTCTACATACATCAATACAAGAAATAAAGCTAAGATTCCACTGAAATATAAGATATTCACACGAAGCATAATATTCCATGCATTTTTACCATAAATCTCGCAGGTTTCATCATAATGATGATGCAGGCGATATACACGCTCTACCTCTTGTACACTGGTTACGGTATTTTTATCTAGCATGCGCTTTTTACCACGATTCGGCACAGTCAGCCAGCCATAGATACATACGACAAATGCCGGTAACAGTAATACCATGCCTGCTAAAATAATTAGCTCACTTGCCAAAAAGAAAATCATCATAAAGATAAAATAATTAATATTAAAGCGCTGCATCAGCTGAAACATTAACATTAAACCATTCACCAATCCACCAATTGCCAATGCTCCCATAAGGTAAGGAGTCATTGGATCCTGTAAGATTGCTTTATCGCTTGTCACCATTTCTAAAGTGGCAAGTAAACCTTCTCTTTGCCAACCTAATGCCCCAAATACGAGCGCGCCGATGATAACGCCTGTTGTCATATACAGTAAATGTCGTTTACATTCATATTTCCACATAATAGCCTACCTCTTTTACTTCACTGTACCATACTATATCATAAAACCGCCAAAAGCAAAAGAAAAACTCCCTGGACCAGCGGAATTTTTCAATCTTTTTACATCTTCATCTACATCTGGAATCAATACATGTATGCTTAATCACTACTGAGTTCATTTCCATTCATCATATTACGACAACCATATAGGATAATACCGGAAAGCACAAAATTAATGAGCAGATTGTAGATCGTTATGCTATTCATCATTGCTATTGTCAATGTATTTTGTGATATCATATAAATCAGTACCCCGGTAGATGGAATCGCTGCTAAGATCATTAAAAGCATGCGCAACATATTTTCCATCATTACATTGTTACGACTTTTTAAAATACGTAAAGATAAAACGGTCGTGGCAAGAAATAAGAAAGCATAGCCACTCAGCATAACAAAATATTGCAATGCCTCTTTGAAATCCGGCTGCAAAAGGATATAAGCACTTACGATAGCGATTAACAAGACAAGGAAGGTCTTAAAGATAGTAGGAAGCATGACATACCATAGTTTCTTTAATGGGGCATCCGGAATCAGATATATCTGATAATTTTTCATATCCCGCATAAAATCACTATTTTGAATCATGGAAAACATCCAAAAGATCAACATATAGCAATAAAAGCTAAAGCCTAGGCCCATGATGAGCGTTATAACTAAATAAATACCCACAAACATGACATCCTGCATACGAATAAAATCATTCGTTTTCCGCATTAACAACATATTTTTTGAAAAAATAGCTTTCGCCCCTTCTTGAAAAGCAAATTGGACGTCTTTAACCTTACGATCCGCAAAAGAATCCGTCTTGCCTTCTTTTATGGCTTTATAACGCTTGCTGAAAGCCTGAGCATCCGCCATAACATCTTCGACAAAATCCTTGCGATAACAAGACATGCATAAGAAAATCACGATACATGCACCTATCAACAATACGCTGCCAATCAGCATCTTGTAAAAATCATGGGCAACATAGGAAACTAAAATCAGTTTTACCCAGCCAAATACAGGTACCAAATGAAATGGTGTACCCGCGACAAATTCCATACCACTTTTTGTAACATCAAAATCATTTGCTACTAAAACAACAAGGAATATTATGGCAACTAAGAATAGACATGCTAGCGGAATGATACGTATCAGCTTTTTCATTTTTGCATTTTCTAATCCTCTTAAATACAAGTAATATTGGGTGGTCAGAAAAAAGAAATATAAAAGTGATTGCGTCAAAAAGACCAAAAGCAGAAAGCCGCCATCAAATGCAATGTGACTTCCCAACATCACGATCATAAAAAGATTAATCGCGCCAAATAATAATGCTGAAACTACTACACTAACCATCAAATACTGCATGACGGCACTGCGTTTAAATGGTGCAGTAAATAAGTAAAAAGCATCATCTTCCGTGAATAGAGCCATCTTTTTCTGCATCATCATCGTTGTTACCATCAAGGCACTAAATCCGATATTTACCAAAATTACCATAGAAACATCCTGGAGATTTCCTACTGACATCGCAATTTCTGGATGTGACAACGCCATCACAATCAAGGCACCATAAAGCAAAATCATTATAATCGTAAAGATTGCGCTGGAAGGTTTTGAAAAAATATTTCGTATCGTACCTTTTAATTTTAATAAATACAACTTTCCTAATACTTTCATGACGCCTCCCCCACTTCATGCTGCGTAGAAGTAAAAAACAATTCTTTTAAGGTTTGCTCCTGTAACCCTTCCTTACGTACATGGGCAACAATATGCCCCTTATTCATGATATAGGCTTCATCCCATATGGCATCGATGACATCTATGATATGCGTAGATATTAAGATAGCAACTCCTTCTTCTTTAAGCTGTTGGAATAACTGCAAAGTTTCCTCTATACTGGCAGGATCTAAACCAACCATTGGCTCATCCACTAATAACGCCTTGGGCGCAATCAATAAAGCCAGCAGCATACTTACCTTTTGACGCATGCCCTTACTTAACTCCTTTACCAACTTTTTACGTTTTGATGATAAATCAAACATCGTGATGTAGTGTTCTGCTCTTTCTTGATAATGCTCACAACGATAAGCCTTTCCAATAAACTCTACATGTTCATCTATCGTTAATAGATCATAAAGTACTGGCGTTTCTGGAATATAACCGAAAATGCGTTTTGCTTCCAGGGTATCATTGGCATATCCGCCAATCTTAATTTCACCTTGATAACGTAATAAATTTGCAATACTTTTGATCGTGGTAGATTTTCCAGCTCCATTAGGACCTAACAGTACCGTTATCTCACCATCTTTTGCCAATAAACTAATATCATCGACAGCCTTAAACTTCCCATACGTTTTTGTTAAATGTTTTACTTCGATCATAATTTTCTCCTTTTTTCATTTTCCTTTTTCTTATTTCTTAAACAAATATTGTTCCTTGTGATCGCGATACAACGGATATCGCCAATACATAGAAAACAAGGTGGCGATGAAAAGCATCCATGCTCCAAGGCGAAGAAAGCGCCATAGGATATGCAAAGAGGGAACGATATCTGATAGGAACGGCATACTAAGCATAATGAACAGACTGCCTAAACAATAACACATACTGCGTTGAAAGTTCCACATCGTAATGCATAACTTTCGCTTATGTTTGCGAAACTGCGTACCAATCAAAAGCATGAATAAACCTCCTATGCATCCACAGCCAAAAGCACATAGATACATAAATATGGCAGCCTGTTTAATCAAGAAAAAGCTAAACAAGCTAACAAACGCTAATACCAACAATAGATATTTTGCAGTTTTACCGATACCGGTATATTCTTCACTCAATGTCGCATGATCACTGTGTAAGGGAGGCGTTCCTTGCTTTGCCATAAAAAACCATGTACTAGAGGAGTTACAGGTAATTTGTTCCCATCCTGCTGCCGCAAAAAGATCTAGATATTCTTGCGCGTCTTCTTTCTTTACCTTATTTAGATCATAGCTGAAAATAAGATCTTGTGGTTCTTCTTTATATAAAACATAAGATAAACCACTGAACTTTCTAAAAATCCAGCCATCCAGGGCATATGCATGCAGCATTTCCATCTCTTCTTCTCCACAAAAGGCTAAACCTCCGCATAATATTTGTTTCGTTTTTCTTTTTTCCTTCATACAATCCCCTTCTTTAAAGCCTTATTAGCATCTTCCACCATACGCTCACGCCGTTTCACTTCTTGGCATAAAATACGTTTTCCTTCTTGTGTTATGAGGTAAGTCTTGGTGCGGCTATCACTTGTAAGCTGCTGGATCCATTGCAATTTCGTCAGTTTTTTCAACAGCGTATATAATGTTCCCGGACCCATCTGCATCATGCCATCACTTAATTCTTCAATATATTTCATGATGACATAACCATAACGCTCCTCTAACAAAGCCAATAATATATAAAACATTGCATCTGTCAGCTGTTCATTTTCCTGCGTTGCCTGTTTTGACACACATATCAACTCCTATTATATCGCAAATGGATATATCCATTACAGATATAGTTTAACAGAACATAGATACTATGTCAAGCAGTCTTACCGCAATAGAAAACCATCTTTTAAATCATCATGCAATGAAAACACGATACTGAAGCAAAATATTAAAGCAAAATGCAGAAACAAAATACAATTGCCAGAAACAAGGGTTTATCAGTTCATAATAAAAAAAGAAATCTCTTTATTTGCTTAAGGCAAATGAGGGATTCCTTTTCTAAGATGCTTTTACGATAACACTTATATTTATTCGATAAAGCCTTCCGGCGTACACCTGTGCTTTTGTCGTTTATCTTTTGCGGCTAACCCGATAAAAGTTGTTTCCGCTGGAACATCCGTAATGACCACGGCGTTTGCACCGACTTTCGCATGATCACCAATCGTAATGTTTCCTAAACATTTTGCACCTGCTCCAATCATAACATGATTCCCCAATGTAGGATGTCGCTTAGCATGCTCTTTCCCCGTACCACCTAAGGTGACACCATGATAAATATGGCAATCATCACCAATTATGGCAGTTTCTCCAATGACTACACCAATTCCATGATCGATCAGTAAACCACGACCAATTGTTGCCCCCGGATGAATCTCAATACCGGTCCAAAAACGGGCAATGTTGGAATTAAAGCGAGCAAGGAAAAACAGATGATGCCGATATAGAAAATGCGATACCCGATGAAATGCCAAGGCTTTGATATGCGGGTATAACAACAGCACCTCTAATTTAGAATGAGCAGCCGGATCATTCTCCAATGAGCGATTTAAGTTATGATTGATATCCTTTAATACGCGAAACATTAGTCAAAATCCAATACGGAAAGATATTTCTCTCCGCCATCCGGTGCGATCGTAACAATCTTTTTATTTGGATAATAGGCAGCTAATCGTTTTGCTAAAGCAATATTGCCACCACTGCTGATACCAACGAGTATACCAGTGGTACGCGCAAAGTTTTTGGTTTCTTCAATTGCTTCTTCATTGCTGATCAACATCACATCATCTGCTAATTCTTTATCGAAATTAGCAGGGATAAAATTTGCGCCAATTCCTTGAATTTTATGAGGTCCTGGCTGATGCCCACTGATGATAGCACTGTCTTTGGGTTCTCCGGCTACACAGCGAATATTTGGATTAGCTTCCTTTAAACGACGAGCAACTCCTGTAAACGTGCCGCCGGTTCCAATGCCGGCCACAAAAATATCCACATCCGGTAATTGCTCCAGGATTTCCTTGCCCGTAGTTTCATAATGAAACTGGGGATTATCCGGATTATCAAACTGTGATAAAGTGATGTAGTTAGGATGTTCTTTCTGTAAGCTTGCCAATGCATCTAATGATCCCTGCATTCCTTTTGCACCTTCGGTTAAAATCAATTCCGCTCCATATGCCTGAATGAGTTTACGTCGTTCCATACTCATAGTTTCTGGCATAATGATAATGACTGGCAAATGATAAATTGCTCCTAACATGGCTAAAGCAATCCCGGTATTGCCACTGGTAGCTTCAATCAAAACACTGTCTTTTTTTATCGTGCCTTTTTCCATAGCCTTTTTCAACATTCCTAAGACAGCACGATCTTTAATACTTCCAGCAGCGTTAAATTTCTCTAATTTTACATAAATATTGGTATTTTCTATACGATATAATGGCGTATTGCCAATTAATTTCAGCGTTTCTTTCATAAACGTTATTTTCCTCCTATTGTTTTACGATATATTTTTCTTATGCATCTCTTTCGCAACAACATCGTTTCTGAAGCAGGTCATCTGTACATCGCAATCCAACCCTTTCCATACTATATTCTATAAGCTGATGAAACATACAAGTACCTCCTTCTCTACAATAGTATATGCATTCATACAAAGAAAGTCAGTTTTGACGCTCTTTGTTTTTTTATTATGACACATTTCACCAAAAAAAGAAACTGATTTACCATCAGTTTCTGAAAATCAATGTAAATTATTGGAAATATAAGAAATCACTTGCTGGTTATATGAGTGATATTCTTTAACTGGATGGATATGGTTCCATCGGGCTGATTTTTAAATTCGACAAATTCCTTCGTATTCATATAGTCCACAGGTATGATAATTTCAATTCCTTTATCTGTTTTAATCTTCTGTACTTTATCTGAGCGAGTCGGCTTTACATATTCCACCTCAATGGCAGTCGGCACCCCCTGTTTCTTCAACTCTTCTTTAAACTCTGCTTTAGCAAGTGGTTTTTCTGCAAATAATTCTTCTGCTATTTCATCAATTTGAATCGGCTTACTATTTTCGATGTTATCTACCAACATGCTCTTCATTTTCGGAACAATATCAACTTCATCCATTTCATACTTATCACTCATTTCTTCTGTTAACTTGGTGATGCTTTTCACACTTTCTTTATACGAAGGCATTGTCGTACTTTGTAAAATGACCTCCGCATAAAAATTTACCTTTTCACCTTCAATCTCTACCTTATTTTCCACACAACACAGACTTTCATCGGATAGTTCTATAAGAAATGCGCGATCTTTTGCTGTTAACGTAGAACTGATCAATGCTTTGTAAGGTATTATTTCTGTAATTATGGAATCTTCCTCATTTTGAACCGTATGAGTAATACCTTGCGTACAGGCATTATCGAGCACCAATACATAACGACGTTCATCCTTTAATAATAAAGCCACAATAAAATCGCTAACATAGTATTGGGCATGCTCCATCTTTTTATCAAATACATACTGTGCCAATTTCTGCGAAAAGGTTTCAAATGTGATACTATGATCTTTTAATTTCACAAGCAGCTCTTTCACATAACTCGTTTCGCGAAAAACGCCCCTTTTACGAGAGGCACTATGGAATACTTTTTCTGCCTTGCTACTCAACATCTTTGCTATCACATCGTCTTCTTTTTTCATACATCCTTCTGATAGGATACACGTATTGTGTTCACAATCCAAAACATGGACAATTTTCTTTTCAAATTCTAACATCATGCTTCCTCTTTTCCATTTTCTCTGCTATTCATCATACCTTATTTTCATTATTTTGCCTATAGGATGAATTCACAAATTTCTCACATGATTTTTTACACAGAATATGATACATTGATTATATATCAGAAAAAAGGTGGTAATGGCATGCAGAAAGCAATATTTTCCAGAGTAGATCTAACAAGCGATAACGACTTACTGGCAAAAGAATTTGTCAGTTGTATACAAGATTTAATTGAGGTTGACGATGTACAGGAATTAAAAGCCTTTTCTCAGCATATGGATACTTCACGATTTCAACATTCTCTGAATGTTTCTTATTATTCTTTCTTATTCGCACGAAAATTTCGTTTAGACACCTACAGTATCGCACGTGCCGGCTTACTACATGATTTATATTTTTATGACTGGCGAACTAAGAACAATCGTCCCATGGAAGGCAGACATTGTGCAATTCATCCTTTAATTGCTTTAGAAAATGCTAAGAAAGCCTGCACAATCAATCCTGTGATAGAAGATGCCATTGTTCATCATATGTGGCCAATGACCCTTCATATGCCTAAAACAAAAGAAGGATGGCTTCTGCAAGCTGTTGATAAGTATTGTGCACTATCTGAAATCATTTTACAAGGTAGCCGCAAAGTTCGTTATTCTAGAGCAGCTGTTTCTTTTTTAACTATTTGCTCCTTCGCAACTCAGATATGGAAATAATACTGTTCATGCATACTGCTGTGAAATATTTTGATATGTGTACTATAATAGGTTCTATATGATGGCATATAGAACCCTTTTTTTATGTTTCCAGCATCCCTTTTTCTTTCAATTTGCCTATCAGGAAATCGCGAAAGCTGAATTCTTCACTATCCTGCATCCCCACAAAATACACGAATTCTACATCTTCGTGTTGAAATAAAAATAGCTCATGTGGATTTAAAATACCTTCCGGATAGTAACATGCCGCATAATCATAAATTTTTTTCGTGGTGGCTTCCTCTTGGATACGACCGCATATCATGATTTTTTTCGTCCCCTTTTTTAAAGTGACGATACTGCCCAAAGGCAGTAATTCCTGTAGATTCGTTTTATTCATATGTACTCCTTTATTGCCTTATCGATCAGTAATTTACTTTTACACGGAAACCCAGACCAGCTAACAAACTGCCTTTTGCTCCAAATGAAAATTCTCCTTTTTTACTGGAAAACTCAGCTCCTGCTCCGATAGCACCTAATTCACCAGTGCCAGTTGCTGTTATGCTCACGCCCAAAATCGTTATGCTGCCTTTCACTTCACCTTGTACTGCTGCTGCACCAACTTCACCCTTTAAAGTAAGCTCTTCTTTATTTAAGACAGCTGTCCCTTCCGCCTTAACAACACCAACTCCCACACTTGCTTCACCATCCGCGTACACATAAGAATTACCTAAATGAATATCGGCAACTGCCTGTGCCAGGGCTGCTTTTGCCACCAAGCTGACGGTTAGTGAAGGAGAGAAACCTTGATTATCATACAACGAAAACTTTGCATCCCCACTGACACTGGCACTTCCAACACTCGTTGATAAATTTCCTTGCGCATACGTTTCATGAAATCCCACAGAAAATTTCACAACATCCAGTCCAGCATAAATCCCTGCACAGACACCATTTTGCAAATAACTAAACAAGGATTTATCTTTGCGAAAAGACGTATGCCAGCGCATAGAATGATCCATCGTGTATGTTTGATATTGCAAATGATCACTTATCGCCTTTGCTTTGCTGCTCAATGACGATTCCATATTTTCATAAGCTGTTGCACTCGTTTTTAAGTGTGTACAAAGTTGTTGCTGTTTTGTTTGTAAAAGTGAAAGTGATCGTGATAACTGTGACAACACATGAGGTTGAATAACATCACTAATTACCTTTTGCAGTTTTTGTAAATCCTGATACAGTTGTGACAAAGGAAGTGTCTGCAGCAATAGCTCAGCATCTTTCAGC
Source organism: Longicatena caecimuris (assembly GCF_004341945.1). Taxonomy (GTDB): domain Bacteria; phylum Bacillota_I; class Bacilli_A; order Erysipelotrichales; family Erysipelotrichaceae; genus Longicatena; species Longicatena caecimuris. The sequence continues at coordinate 99,940 of NZ_SMBP01000007.1, read as the reverse complement.
CTTCCAGTATTAATACATGTCAATGCATGTTAAATGGCAAATATTTTACTATTTTTTATATCTGCAGCCACCTTCTTTGCTGTTGCAGTTCTTTTAACATAGAACGAATCACTTGCAATAAAAGCGAATTTTCATTATTATCTTCAACTGTCTGCAAAATGACAGTCACCTGATTCAGCAGTTGTTCACATTGCGTCAAATGTAATTCATAAGCATAGCTGTATGCATTCATTTAACGAAATTGATCTGCTCCGGCCTGTAGCTGCTGTTCCAGTGTATGATAGGTATCTACCGTCTGATCGAGAAAACGGGCATAAGATTCTACAACACTTCGATAGTTATCAAAAACGGGGAGTAAACTGTGAAATCTTGTTCGCAAAGTTTCTGACGCCGGACTCTGCCAATAAGCAGCCAACTGATTCATTGTCATACTAATATCTTGCAAACAATGATTCAATTTCTGATTTTGAGTACGGATGGCAGCGGCACAGCCTTGAACTTGTGCCAACGTGATCGTTAAAGTATCCATGTATACGCCCTCCTAATTTATTAGATGCCGTGCTTGTTGTGCACGTTCATTCTGTGTATTGCGATATGCCCTAGCCGATGCTTTTAAAAATTCTGCATACTCCTTCATCAAATTTCGCATTGAGGCAAAGTCTTTCACAAAGCCATTAATTTGCTGAACAAATGCCTGATTATCCTTCCCTTGCCAATTATTTCCCATCGTTTGAACATCTTGAAACAAACGACGATATTCACGTTCATAATTCATATACATCTGTTCTATGTGAGAAGCGCTTGCCTCTAGTCGTGCTGGATCTACATTGATTTTTACACTCATGATAAACTACCTCCTAAAATAAATATATACAATCACCGCTTTGGACCCTTGCCTCTTTTATTGTGCTATCCTTTCTAAGCACACAGTTATTGCTAGCGTTATACAACAAGATTGGCTTTGGTATCCATACTCCTTTCTCTACCTGTTGCATCGCTGCTTCATATAAAAGCTGCATCGCCTGTTGAATCGTCAAAGAAGATGCCAGACCTGCATCAAAACGCATTTGCACGACTGGTAGGCACGTCTCCACCAAAATTCTTTCATCCATGTTGATCGTCCTCCCATACACGTATCCATCGTATTTCCCCCTTTCGATACCATAAAGCTTCGTGCTCCTGTAATTCTTTATCCATACATGCCATTGGGAGTTTCAATATTGATGCTGCTTCCTGCAATCCTTTTCCAATCCACAAAATATCCCCTTCATACAAAGCCTGCACATACCACGGCAACAATTGCAGCTCGCTAAGTGTTGTAAGATTTTGTAGTAATACTGGTATGCGCTGGTTTTCTTGTTGCGGTAAGGAAGATGTACCTTGATACAGCGATAAGTGTTGGGCATAACTTGGGAAACGTTGTTTCCATTCATTAAGATAAGCGATAAACGCATTTGCATATTGAAAAGCCTGACATATGAAAAGATAGGAACATGAATCGAGCATTAACCAACAATCTTCTTTACTTACTATATCTTTTCCTAAAAACAAAGCATCACTACGGTATTGCGCTGATATATGTTTGGGAAGGATAGGAACAGCATATACACTTTGTCCCTGTGTTTGGGCAAGCAGCAATTGCTCTTGTATACTGTTTGCATATGGATAAATTTGAAATAGCATCACGCGCTGTTGCCTGATAAAAAGACCACTGCCTTTTTGTGCCATAGGCCGCAACGAAGTATCTTCTAATAAACAGGCATACTCACTTGAATCCGGCAGTTGCAAAACATAACGTTGCGCGAAATAAGTAAGAAGACGATAAGGTAATAAAGCGATTGCAGTAACACTCATGAAGATATGCACAAAAGGCGTTTTTAAAAATATGGAAGTTAATACATCATCCAGTTGCGGATAGCTTTCCTTCCATTGCTCATAGCCATGAATGATAAGCAATATATGCTTTGTATCATCCTGCCATAAGGTTTCATGCTGCAGCTGATAAAATAAACTTTCCACATATTCGTTATCTTTCATACACATCACATTCGCAACTATATCTAATTGTTGCAAAACCTTTAACTTGGTGGCAAAACCATCCAAAACATAAATTGCCGATAGCTCCCTGTATGCAATTCTCGCGCATTCCCATAAGAATTTCTCAATAAATATCGTTTTCCCACTCCCTTGCTTTCCCACAACCAATGCATGTGTCATGTTCACAATAGGAAATAGAAATGGAAATTGCTGACGCTTGCTGATATCATCCGCCATTCCCAAACAAGGCTCACTTTCTGTACATAAACATTCTTGTACCTTAAACGGTAATGGAGCATGCAAAAAGAAAGGGCGCTGATCATCTGCTACTTCACTTTGTTGTTGTAGATAATGACAAATAACATCCAGCTGGGTATGCAAGGATGCTTCCTGCTTTTTTAACTGTTGCTTATGGATGATTTCAAATTGATCGTTATATAAGCAAATATCCTGTGCTAAAGGTTTTTGATATGTTGTTTCCGGATGATACGGAGCTTGCGTCCAACTGCTTATTCCTTGCAAATATAGCTCATCATTTCCCACCTGCATATAAAATTCACCGGCCTGTTGAAGATTACATGCATCCTCTTTTTTTAACATATCCATACTATCGCTTTTATCCTGCACCTTTAAACATATATGAAAACGCGCATTGCTCCATATTTGATCATCGATGATGCCATATGGCTTCTGTGTAGCCAATACCAAATGAATGCCTAAACTTCGACCAATGCGCGCTGCTTGTTTTAATTGTTCCATGAATTGTGGCTGTTGAGTTTTCAATTCAGCAAATTCATCAGCAATCAGAAACAGATGTGCCAAAGGTTTTTTTACAAGAGCTTCACGATAATAGTGTTGATAAGCATCCATATCTACCGTAGCCACATCAAGCTGTCTTTTAGTATCTTGAAACAACTGCTGACGATATTTCAATTCCGCATCTAGCGCCTGCATAAAGCGATACATATTCCCTTCTTCTAGATTCGTCATACAATATGCGATATGTGGGACATTGGCAAATGCGTTTGCCATCATGCCACCTTTGTAATCTATCAATACAAAACTCACTTCTTCGCAGCTATAACAAACACATAATGACAATATATATGTCATTAAAAATTCACTTTTTCCTGATCCCGTCATGCCGGCAATCAAACCATGTGGTCCATGGCGGCTTTCATGGGCGTCTAAATACACCATTTCACCATGTTGATCTTTTCCCACAATGACAGCTAAAGAACGTTTTTGCTTTCTTTGTTTCCAACGATGTAATACATCTAGTTGCGATACATTCCCACAATGATACATAGACAGAAACGACAGTTTCGTACTTGTTACACAAGACATTTTGGTATAGCTGCCGATAACTTGAAAATTATTTTTTATGACATCATCTGCACATGGAAAAGGCTGAAATGATATGCTTTCACCAGCTTGCTGAAGATATGCCAAATCACGCCGAGGCACATAACAAAGTGTTTCCATTGCCGATGCTAAAAAAGTTTTTTCCTTTGCTTGTTGTAAAACATGTAGAAATGCATATTGCTTTATGCATTCATCAATGGGAAGATAGGACATCTTAGAAGATGTAAAATAAACCAAAAGGCATGTAATATTCTGTTGTTGTAACTTTTGCAGGCTATTTAATAAATAGGATACCGACTGGCGATCAGTTATAAGTAAACGTTGTTGATCTAAGAAAACATGAGGTAAAAAACGTAAATGCCACGCTCGTGTCAGATATTCATCGCCAATTAAAAAAAGTTTTAATTGTTTTGGTGAGTGCGTCAGACATAGTTGCAATACCAATTGCAAGCTCATCCATAAACTCTCTTCACCCCAAATGGCTAGACTACGGTGCTCACCAAAAGAATGCGTAATCGTCTGTTGAAGCTGTAACGTAGCTTGCTCAATAAAACGGGAAAACGCTTTTGTTACAGATGTCTCATACAGCGACAACTCTTGTTGTTGATAGTTCAAAGGCACTTGCAAGCTCATCCTAGTTTCCCCTAACAAGACATCTAAAAAGCCGTTCGCTTGCTTTGTTAGAAACCATATTGGATGCGCCTGCTCTTGCAGCTTTTCATTTCCTAATAACCAAAGCTGTTTTTGCTTTATCATATAAGCAATTTTAGCACTGACCTGATCCTCTATACTCTTTTGTTTTTTTTCTAAATAGGACAAATACACGGTTTCATATTGTCGTTGTTTTTGAAGTTGTTGTCGTTTTTCAAAGGAACGACTTATGATTGGCCACAATATGGTTGAAAGCGCCATACTGGCAGCCATGACCAAAGAAGGCATACTTTGCCATATAGATTGTTTCAGTATGATTGCTTGCATCCATGCTGATATCCCCATCACAATTGATGAAATGCCCATCGTTAAGGAAGGCCCTAGGGAAAGCCATAAGGGAAGCTGATTTTGTGGCACTTTGTCATTCGGTGGTTCTATGGTAATTGGCTCTATCGAAAATTTTGGAAAATGGACACTACTTTCCTTTAAACAGAATTGCTGTGGAGATAACGCTTGTTCAGTAGGCAATTGATAATATGAGAGATTTCGCACGCGGACACCTTCTAACATCTGCACCATAAAAAAATCATGACCAAATACCAGCTGCAACCCCATGATATGAATAACATCGCCACATTGTAGCTTTATTTCTTTCACACGTTGCTGATTCACATACACACCATTACGACTTTGCAGATCACTAAGCACCCATTGTGTTTGCTCACAACGCAATAAAGCATGATGAAATGATACATAAGGTTGTTCATACTGAATTTCACAATCTTTTCCACGACCAATGAGAATTTGCTTATATGATAAAGCGTAATAACGAAATTGGGGCATAGTATCATATTGCTGTAATAATAAACGTAAACTTGGCTGTCCATAAAATTGATGAATATGTGCTCTTTTCAAAAAGCCTTCACAAAGCTGCTTCGCATCATAAAACTGTTGATTACCATACCAATGCCAGCCTAGCTTACTATCCCAGCTTACCTCCATCACAGGTATGCGTTCATCTTTTGATTCTAAATACAGCCAATACTTGGCACGCTCTTTTATAAGTAATTCAATTTGGGTAACATTTTCTTTGGTATATAAACAAAATGAGCTATGTAAACACAATAACTCTGCTGCTTGCCTATTCATGAAGAAACCTTGCTATGATAATAAAAGCACTGATTCGCAAAAGCGATTTTATCACCATCCTGTAGCCTTTGTTCATGAATCTTTTCCCCATTCACAAAGGTTCCATTAGAGGAATGCAAATCTTTTAAAAGGTTTTGCGAACTTTCCATCGCCGCATGATACGCTGATACTTCCAACGCCTGTAAACAAAGATCATTATCCGGGCTTCTTCCTATCGTAAAAGGTTCTTTGATTAAGATAATTCGCTCATGACTATCCACATTTTCCAAATAAGGTATTGTTTCTTCAAATAAAACCACAGTTTGCGCATAGCTGTCCTCTCTCTTGTCTATTGTCGAATATGCTTCTTCTTTCACTTGATGATTATGCGCAAACTCATTTGGAAAGCTTGGAATATCCACTTTATCCAATCTTCTGTTACTTTGATCTTCTGCCTTTTCTATTACCTTTTCTTTATCCACCATAGCTGCTCGTATAGCATCACTATTTGAATTTTGATCTTTCTTTCCCTGTCTGCGTTTCCTCTTTTTTATTTTAACCTTATTCGAAGCTTTGTCAGATGTATCTTCTTCTTTCATCTTTTGTTGTGTCCCATAGTACAGCCTTTCTTCCTGAATGGAAATTTCCGGCAGAATACTGGGATAAACTTGTACATTAGGTAGATCTCTTACATAATAAGCCTCCTTCTCTTTATGCCATATGCGCTGCCACCAAGTTAACTTTGCCATCGTTTGTTCCTGTAATGCATGCAATTGTTGTAACAAGACAGGCAATGTGAATTCTTTTTGTTTTAATATTTGAACCAATAATCCAGCTGTTTCATAATCTTCATTCGTATGTACCGCACTCAACAACTGTTTAACAAAGGCTTTTACTTCCTCTTTTTGAAATAACCAACCATCTTCTTGTAATGGCAAAACAAGAAATTTTAAATGCTTTCCATCAGCTGATAAAAAAATATATTCTACATCTAAACAGATGGGTTTGCTGGCATTGACACGAACCATATCTTCTAAAATGAAAAGCAAAAAAGCAAGAAATTCTCCCTTTTCAAAAGCATGTTGCTGTAAATAAGAACGTAATGTGAGATGTCCCTTTAGATCATAATACAAACGGCTTTTACTTCGGTAATCACGTATACAAAGTAAACAGCTTGCATCCTCATGCATTTTCTGAAACAGATAGTCATCAAAATCAACCAGACGTTTCAACTGAACTTCTAAAAAACCATCTTCACGTTTTTCCATCTTTTTCAGCTTATCATTCATTGCTCTATCCCCCTTCACCTTGTATATACGTTTTAAAATCAAAAAAACGTAATTTTTAATGATTTATTTCATTTTTTTATTTTAGGTTCATAAAAACTGATAATAAATACGGTCAAATCATCATCCATGTCATAATGAATGATCTCTTTTTATCTACTTGATTTTTGTGTATAATAATGACATTAGAAAAGGAGAGTTGCCATGAAGGATAGGAATCAATTCATACAGTACATTGCCATTGTTTTGATTTGTATAATAAATCTGGGAACCTTATGGTACTGTGCTCCCCTAACAGAAAACTTATCTTACCTTGGAAATACATTACATCATCCTGTATATTTAATAATATGGGCAAGCAGCGCTGCCGCCTATTTTTTCTGGTATACATTGAAACTCATGCAAGCGTTACGCTATTCATCATCTTTGGGTAAGTTTTGCTTAGGTGTTGTCTGTATCATCATGATCATATCTGTCTGTCTTCCCTATGATCCTATGCAATATCCTCAATTATCCAAATGGCATACACGGCTTGCTATGTGGTCAACCATTGGCTATGTCCTGTTATTCTTTCATTTTCTTTTCGATACATTTAAAAAAGATTATCGCTTTTTTAGGAAAGCTTTTCCTAAATATTTTACCCTTGTTGTATTTGACAGTTTGCTTTTTTTATTAAATGGAGGCGTTTCTACTTTATTAGAAATATCTTTTACGATTGGCATGAGTCTGTTCCTGTCGTATTTACTACATGAAAATGTACCATCTAAATAGCCTAAGCTATTTTCGTCTAGTCCACTACATCCATCACATAACAAAAAAACGTATATCCTCATTCCTAATGAATGATTCTATACGTCATTATTATGCTAAAACAGTTATTTTTTCGCCTTATTCATAACGAAATTCCTCACGGAATAATTCATCTATCGACTTGTTGCTTTCCTGACGAATTTCTTCTACTTCTTTATTCAAAACAATTTTACCTTTCTTAATGAAAATAACATTACTGAAAATTCGTTCAATATCAGCAATCAAATGTGTGGCAATTAAAATGGTCTGCTCAGGTGAATAATTTTCCAATATCGTATCTAAGATCACTTCACGTGCCGCAGGATCAACACCACCAATTGGTTCATCTAAGATAATCAGCTTAGCTTTACGACTCATGACCAAAGCCAGTTGAAACTTCTCTTTTGTTCCTTTCGACATCGTTTTAATCCGCACATTTTCCTCAATCTGGAACTTTTTCATAATTTCCAGACATTTCGCATAATCAAAATCAGCATACATATCCATAAAAATTGATAATGCATCCTTAACCTTCATCCAATCTGAGAAATAAGGTTCATCAGGTAAATAAGATACGATTGCTTTCGTTTCCGTGCCAATCGCTTTTCCATTGATTTTTACAACACCACTATAATCCTTTAACAATCCCGTCAATATTTTGATCAGAGTTGTTTTACCACTGCCATTTGGTCCTAACAAACCAACAATCTGTCCGGGCTGTAAAAATATATCTATATCATGTAATGTCGGCTTATTACCATATGCTTTATTTAATCCGCAAATCTCAACAAGATTTTCCATTTTGTAATCGCTCCCTTATCGTTTCCATCAATTCCTCTTCATCAAATCCATATTCATGTATTTCTCTTAGAAATTGATCTGTTTTCTCTTTCATCATTGTTACTCTTAATTTTTGTATACGTTCAATATCATCACATATAAAACGCCCACTCGTTCGTTCGCTTGCCACGAGTCCTTCGCGTTCAAGTTCACTTAACGCTCTTTGTACCGTATTTGGATTTACACCATAATCAATTGCCAATTCACGTACAGAAGGAATTTTTTGTGATGGTTTATAAGTTCCTGTTATGATCAATCGTTTTATTTCGGTCATAATTTGTAAATAAATTGGTAGATTTGTATCAAAGTCCATCAAGATCACTCCTTCTTAGTACTCACCATTTTTCATACGTTTTACTGTATGCAGACATGCTGCTATAATAATCAGCAAAATGAGGATACCAATCAGATAAAATGGCCATCCGATCGTAAAATAATCAAAGACCAGATATCCGGTATACAAATACCAAAAGGAAAATAGCAGAATCAACGCAATAATAAGTACTTTTTCCTTAAGATCCTTCATCATTCTACCTCTATTTTATGATCTATCAAATACTTACCTGAGAAGAAATACAAACAAACTAACAATAATTCCCAGCCACATAAAATGAGTAATTTCGTCATATCTGTTAACAATGTCGTATTTATATTTTGTCCTATCATTGCATTGCTTGTGACCATTTGTAATAAAGAACCTTGTCCGGGATTGATGAACATGTTCATAATCTCCGATGATACCCAAGAAATAATTAAAAACAGCACAATAGCAATAGGGACACGGAAACGTTGGATATGTGTCGTATGAGTAATATCAATTACAAGATATAATAAGGTAATACTTTCCACAACACCTAGCACAGTGTATACCGCATATAAGATTGCTCCCCATGAAATATGGATATGCGAAAATGCCTTAAAAAGGAGCTGTAGATCGAAATTGTCGACAGATAAACCAATGACAATAATGGAGGCAAGGATAACACCATAGGATAGTGCAAACCAAATAAGCCCTACCAAAATTTTTACAATTAACAGCTTTGTCGTAGATACCGGTAGTGTATGGGTTAAATATGCCGGTTTGGCAAACATGGATGTATGATAATTTTTAATGATGACATACATCGACATGATTAGGATAACACATAGCAGCAATCCATAAATCAATGTTAATGTTACCACAAACATTGAATCTATACTTGGATTGATCATCACCGCCAATAATAATGTGATTGCATATAAAATAAGAAAACCTCGATATGAACATTTCAATTCATGTTTACATAATTTCCAAAACACTTTTATTCCCTCCTTGTTTCTTACTAGATGTATTATTGTATTAATCATCTAATACAATAATACATTGATCTGCCAGTTGTGTCAACCATTATTTCACTTGATATGTGTTATGGAAAATAAAGATCACTAACGTTATGGGTAACGTATGAATTGTTTCTCCTTTTTATATAGCGTCGCAATTCCCAAAGATTATCTTAATTTCATAACTATTGTTTCATATCTCTGTAGGTTATCTTGTAAAAAAACCTCATGACATTAACATCATAAGGTTATTAGGTTACCAATCAATGAGAAATTATATAAGATGTTTCTTATTTTTCTGATGAATAAGTAATAAACATATACCACAGCCAAGAAACCAAACCAATACATATAGCCATAATCGTAAAATCGTTATACTGCCAAATTGGAAAAACAATTGTGATGTATACCCCAAATTATCAAATATCCGCATTAACAGATAGGATGGAAACCAGACATTAAGATTGGTACTTTGCAACGTAAAGATATTATAGATGGGTAATATCGTCAGCATTAAAACACTGACCCCTGCAATATACGTATTTTTTACATAACGTGATATTGTTAAACATGTTAATGTCAATGCTGTATAGCCAACCAACAATGCAAAACACGCGATTATTAAAAGTTCCCCATTCGTAAAAATATAAGGTACGATGCTATTGGCAGATACATCACCGATGCCATAATAAAACATCTGTAAGTCAAAACCACCATACCGCAGATAATTAACCAAACTGGAGATAATTGGTATCAGCATAGGAATCAATACGCCAATAGTCAAAGCGACAATGAGTTTAGCGATAGATACTTTTTTCCATCCAGCCTTGCTTGTACAAAGATATATCATTGTTTGTTCACTTGATTCTTTGCTGTAAATATTGCCTAACAAAATACTGATGAGCAATAGAACAAGAAAATTCACTCGCATGATTTCATCAAAATATTTATTAGCTAGGATGGTGGGATGATAGGTCTTTGACGCATTCAGAAAGCGGGTATTTAACGTATCGTAGTACATCGCATTAAAACCATTACACTCTTTCAAAAAACACTGTGTGGAACCTTGCTCAGCTTTTTCTTTGGTATAAAGATAATCTTGACGGTTCGTTAATATCACCGTATCTGGAAACATTGCCTTAAGATCGGATACCTCTCTTTCATCAGTATAAAGATAATGTATCGTAAAATCTTCCAGTCTTACAATCGACTGTTGCTGGGTATCATCTTGACTCATAACGTTCCAATCATTCAACATTTCTTGCGTCAAAGTGTGCTCTTCATATGCCTTTACAAGTTCTTTCCAGTGTGTACCATACGTTACCTTCATATAATTTTCATCCAAAGAACGACTAGAATTATAATGCTCTTGATCAATCTCATTGTAATGGATGGCGCCCATCTGTTTCTGTAACTCTTCAAAGCTTTTGTTCGCAAAGTTTTGTTGTTCTTTCACCACATCGAGATGTTCATCGGATACGAAATAATAGTCTTTTATATCCGTTGTTACATTCGTTTTAATCTGGTAAGCACAGGCCGCTAACAACACCACGAACAGCAATAAATTGGAACGGCTTTTCGCTAACTTTTTCCATTCATAACAAATTAGTTTCCACATATTCAGCCTCCTCATGAAAATAAGATAAATATACATCATCTAATGTTGGTTCTACAACAATTGAGCGCTTATCTTTCATATCGTCACTTAACAAACGAAACAGGATACCTTCACTTACTCTTTTACAATTCACTACTGTGTAATTTTTTTCAATAATTTCTCGCTCATTTTCTGCTGTTAATAATTCATAAACGTGTCCTTTTAATTCTTGCAATGTATCTGTTACTGTCTTTTGGAAGAGAATATGCCCTTCTTTCATTAGCAAAATATCATCTGCTATATTTTCTATGTCACTGACGATATGAGTTGAAAGAATCACAATAGTATCTTTTGCTAAACGCGATAATAGCTGGCGCAAGGCAATACGCTCTTTAGGATCTAAACCACTGCTTGGCTCATCCAATATCAATAGCTTAGGATGGTTTAACAGGCTCTGTGCAATACCGACACGTTGTAGCATACCACCAGATAATTGACGCAATTTCTTTTTGGACTGTTCTTTTAGATGTAATAACTCCAATAGCTCATCAATTTTCCGTTTTGCATAATCAGCTTCCAGACACTTTAATACGGCAATATATTGGAGAAATTCAATTACTGTGAAATTCATATAAAATCCTGCATTTTGCGGTAAATAGCCCAAATGAAGAATGTATTCTTCATAATTTTCCATAATATTTTTAGCATTAAAGGTAACTATACCTTCACTTGGTTTTAAAATACCACACAACATCCGCATAAGTGTTGTCTTCCCGCTTCCATTTGCTCCTAATAAAGCATGAATACCTTCTTGCAAAACAAGATTCACATCGGCAACCGCTGCCTTTTCTTTTGTATAAAATTTGCTGAGATGATGTGTCTTAAGCTCCATAATGAATCCTCCTTTGTAATTTTAAGCCATATCGATATGCGGCAATCAGAAATAATACGGTAGAGAACAATGACACAATAAGTGTTTGGATCCAACCTAACTGCAGTGCACTACTGTTAATCAAGATTGGATGAAAGAAATTGCTAAAGAACAAAAATAATATTATATAGCTGATGAAAGCTGTATAAAGTCGTTTGATTCTGTTTAAGAAAAACAACATACAACCATGTGCCAGGAATAAAGGTATTAAGGCTAATTGCATGATTTCTAACATGGAGATGTCCATACGTAGATAGCCAACTATTGAAAAGCTTAGAAAACTAATGAGGTGTATAATAAGAAACGTACACATATGCAAGATAAAGCGTTTACCTTCATGAATTGGAAGTGCCTGCATTAATTCTTCCATATCATTATTTTTAAATTCATATAATTGATAGAGAAAATAGGACCCTAGTAACAGATAATACAGCAACACGATTCCGATTTTCATTTGTTCTGAAAAAAGTAAAAAATATAGTAAACAGAGTAAAAAGAAGCCATATACTACACTTATACGTTTAATTTCTAATTTCGCAAATTGACGATAGGCTGTTTTTTTACTGACGAACCAATTTTCTTTGTGTTTCATTAGTGTTTGGCATTGTGCTATCGTTTTTTCCATTGCCTTTTCATCATATTGCCGCAATTCTTTCCAATGTATTCTCATAGCCATTCCTCCTTTTTCATATACGTTTTAAGTTTTTTTAAGCCCAAACGAACACGCGTTTTTACCGTAGATTCACTAATGTTTAGTAATGTTGCAATCTCTTTACTTTTTAATTGTTCAAAGTATTTTAACAATAATACATCTTTTTGTTCATCCGGCAATTTGTTAAGATAAAAAATCAATCGTTGTCGATCGTATGTATCTTCTGTTTTTTCATCAGCAATTTCCAAATCATCCGGCAATGCTATTTCTTTGTATTTCGCATACCAACTATTGCACTGATTGATGGCAATTCTTAGTAAATATTGTTTGGTTTTTCCTTGAAAGGTGTAGGAGTCAATATGTTGTGTGAAACGGATAAAGACTTCTTGTGTAATATCTGCTGCAATATCACGATGTTTGACACGTGCATAGACATAGGAATATATCTGTGGATAATATTGACGGATCAACGTATCGAGTGCATTCACATCGCCATGTCGTATGTGTTCTATGATTGTATGTTCTTTCATAGCAGCCTCCTCATATAGTTAACTGATAAATCAGAAAAAAAGTTTTCTTTTAATCGTTTTTTTTATGCGTGTCGTAGTAACGCCTATTTTGAAATACAATAAGGTGTGTACGATTATGGATGTGCGTTTGACTACCCTGTTAGGAACGAAGTGCACTTGACGAGATCAATTGAGCATAAAATTGCGTTCATCCTGTCATCCATACGGGTAAGCAAGGTCGCGGGAACGTTATGAAAATAGCCCCCGCCACGTCATACCCAAGTAACATGTTCATGATTGGAAAACCGGTAGGTTTATTTCTCCGCCATTGTACAGGCAGAGCAGCCCTCACGTGCATGTTGCATCCTTCCCCCGCCACTTTTTCGAATAGACGTTAATGAGGAATGTAAGCAACGGACATATCCGAATGTTCAATTCCACACAAAAAAAACCGCCTCATCTAGAGACGGCCAGTTATTCAAATGGTGGTCCCGGTCGGAATTGAACCAACGACACACGGATTTTCAGTCCGTTGCTCTACCGACTGAGCTACGGGACCATTTGGTTGCGGGGGAAGGATTTGAACCAACGACCTCCGGGTTATGAGCCCGACGAGCTACCAGGCTGCTCTACCCCGCGATGTTTAATGAGCGATTCGGTTTTCACATATTTGAATAACGTAATGGCGGAGGAACTGGGATTCGAACCCAGGCGCCAGTTTCCCGACCTACCGGTTTTCAAGACCGGACCCTTCAACCACTTGGGTATTCCTCCAAAATATAGTTTTATTTTGGTGGACCCTGTAGGACTCGAACCTACGACCGACCGGTTATGAGCCGGCTGCTCTAACCAACTGAGCTAAGGGTCCATTTAGCCAAATTGGTGGCGGGGGCGAGACTCGAACTCGCGACCTTCCGGGTATGAACCGGATGCTCTAGCCAACTAAGCTACCCAGCCAAATAATGGTCGGGATGACAGGATTTGAACCTGCGACCCCTTGATCCCAAATCAAGTGCACTACCAAGCTGTGCTACATCCCGATATAAATGGCGCGCCCAGTAGGAATCGAACCCGCAACCTTTTGATCCGTAGTCAAACGCTCTATCCAGTTGAGCTATGGGCGCATTTATGAAACCATTTTTTCTTTTGCACTTCATCAGTGCCCTAATATAATAACAAATAATTCCTACTTATGCAAGTGTTTTTTTCAATTTTTTAAAAACTTTTTTGAATCTTTTTACGGCTCTTTTAAAACCCTTTATTTAAAGCATTTTAACATCATCAGGAACAGCTACAAAGGCCGTTCCTGACTACTTTTTTTATCTTTCGTTGCTTTAATAACCTTCTGTCGAGAAAACTCTTCGCGCTCTTTTTCCTCTAACGCATCACTAATGAATTTAATATTTCCTTCAAAATCCGGTATCACGATATTCTTCAACGCATTTGCTCGCTTTTGCGCCTTGCAAATAGCATTTGCCAAGCGATAAACACTATTCTCAACCTCCGCCAAAACAACGGTCAGCTCCTTCACACGATAAAAGCAGCGATACGCATAATCCAATTTAGAATTCGCATGTTCTAAACCATAACTCAAAGTATAATCCGGCTTATCATAAGAAATCTTAGGAATTTCAACACCCATGACACTGCGATAACTCACATGTATACCATTATCGATAGGAACTGCTTCAACCAGATCACTGATAACACCCAACGTCATATTCGCTTGCTGTAAAGCCGCATATGCACGTTGATAAGTCTCAGTTATTTCATCACGTAACATTTTGACATCATCCAGTAAACCCATCATTTCACGCGTTAAAATATTCCGTTTACGATCCATAAGCTCATATCCCATATGAGCCAGCGCATTCGACTTTTTCGTCGCAATCAGATTTCCCTTCGTAGGAAATACCTGTTTATTTGCCATGACTACTCACCCTCATTCGCCAGTTCACGGATAATTGGTTCCTCTTTGATGTTGAAACGTTTCACAGCACGTTTGTGATCATAAAACTTCTCCAACACCTCGTTATCTACACGATCTAGTTCCGCTTTAGGTAAGACAGAAATCAGATCCCAACCTAAATCCAAGGTTGTTTCAATACTTCGATTATCCTCAAAACCTTGATTCAAGAAATACTGTTCAAATAGATTTCCAAATACCATATACTGTTTATCTGCATCACTTAACTCATCCTCACCGATAACGGATGCCAGACTACGCGCATCCTGTACCTTGGCATATGCTGCAAACAACTGATTTGATACATCAGAATGATCTTTACGCGTATAACCCTCACCTATGCCATCCTTCATCAAACGGCTTAAAGACGGTAAGACACCTACTGGTGGATATACTCCCATTTGATTCAGATTACGATCTAACACGATTTGCCCTTCTGTAATATAACCAGTCAAATCGGGAATTGGATGCGTAATATCATCATTGGGCATCGTCAGAATAGGAATCTGTGTCACAGAACCTTTTGCATCCTTAATGATTCCTGCTCTTTCATATAAGGAAGCCAAGTCAGAATACAGATAACCCGGATAACCTTTCCGTCCTGGGATTTCACCCTTACTGCTAGAGAACTCACGCAGTGCCTCACAATACGATGTGATATCCGTTAAGATAACCAATACCTGCATGTCATGCTCATACGCCAAATACTCTGCGGCAGTTAACGCGCAACGTGGTGTTAACGTACGTTCTATGATTGGGTCGTTTGCTAGATTGACAAACATGACAACCTTTTCCATGACACCAGCCTCTTCAAACGAACGCTTAAAGTAATCTGCCACATCATTTTTTACCCCCATGGCCGCAAACACGATACAGAAATTTTTACCATCTCCATCTGATATCTTTGCTTGTTTTACAAGTTGTACTGCCAATTCGTTATGTGGCATACCGGAGCCGGAGAAGATTGGCAGTTTTTGCCCACGAATCAAGGTCATCAAGGCATCAATACTGCTGATACCGGTATTTATATAATTTCGCGGATATACTCGAGATACTGGATTCAATGGCTGTCCATTGATATCCATACTCTTTTCCGCATAAATTTCACCCAAGCCATCAATTGGCTGTCCACTACCATTGAACGTTCGGCCAAGTATTTCTTTTGATAAGGCTAGTTCCATTGGCCGCCCTGTGAATTTCGTTCGTGTATTTTTTAGTGATAAACCATTTGTACCTTCAAATACCTGAATTGCTGCCTTGTCGCCCTCAAGCTGAACGACCTTACCTAAACGCGTTGTTCCATCACTGCACTTGATTTCTACCATTTCCTCATAGCTGGCATCTAACACATGATCCAGAAAAATCAGAGGTCCATTGACTTCATGCAATCCTACATATTGTAGACTCATTGTACATTTACCTCCTTCACGCTATGGTGCTGATGGCAGAATCAATCATCGTCGGATACTCATCCAACAATGCTATATTGTCATTCGGCACATCATATTTCATCTTTGTAACTTTATCAAATAAACCAAGCTGCATTACCAGACGCAGTGGTTTACCGGTCGTAATTACCTCTTTACAACGACGATATAAATACAAGATTGTATCCATCATCTTTAACTGTTTTTCTAAAGGCACATACGTATCATCTTGATGAAAGGCATTCTGTTGTAGATAGCCAACTCGAATAACCTTACAGATTTCAATTACCAGTTTTTGATCTTCTGGTAAAACATCGCTACCAATCAGCTTAACGATTTCCATTAATTTTGTTTCCTCTGCTAATAACGACATGATTTCCTGACGGTCACGTAAGAAACGCGGATCAACATTTTTATTGTACCAGCGTGACAAATCTGTTACATATTCAGAATAGCTTTCATTCCAGTTAATAGCAAAATAGTGACGCGCATATGCTAAAGATTTATCCAAAGCCCAGAAACAACGAACAAATCGCTTGGTATTCTGGGTTACCGGTTCACTAAAGTCATTACCCTGAGGAGATACTGCCCCAATGATAGACACACTACCGGTCGCATCATTCAAAGTTTCCATATAGCCCGCACGTTCATAGAACTGCGAAATACGAGATGGCAGATAAGCTGGGAAACCTTCTTCAGCCGGCATTTCTTCCAAACGTCCACTGATTTCACGCAATGCCTCTGCCCATCGTGAAGTAGAGTCGGCCATAATAGCAACATGATATCCCATATCACGATAATATTCTGCCAAAGTCAAACCCGTATAAATGCTAGCTTCACGTGCAGCGACTGGCATATTAGACGTATTGGCAATCAAGACGGTACGATCGGTCAGCGGACGATTAGATTTTGGATCAATCAGTTCCGAGAATTCCTCTAAAACCTGCGTCATCTCATTACCACGTTCTCCACAGCCGACATACACAATGATATCCGCATCACACCATTTTGCCAATTGATGCTGTGTCATCGTTTTTCCGGTACCGAAACCGCCTGGAATTGCGGCTGTTCCTCCTTTGGCGATTGGAAATAGGGTATCAAAAATACGTTGACCGGTAATCAACGGTACGCTGATTGGCAAACGTCGTTTCACTGGACGTGCCGTTTTGATAGGCCATTTCTGACATAAGGTCAGCTCATGTACCTCTCCTTGTGCATCTGCCACTTTGGCAATACATGTCAAAATGTTATATTGACCATTCGAAACTGTTTCAATAACCTCACCTTCCAGTGTTGGCGGAATCATACAGCGATGTTCGATCAATGGCGTTTCTGGCACCGTCGCAAAAATCTGTCCGCCTATGACATGATCACCGACCTTTACCTTCATGGTAACATCCCACAAAACTTCTTCATCTAAGCTAGCCACATCACTTCCGGTTGCGATAAAGGCACCCGATTGTTTGGCAATTTCCTTTAATGGACGTTCAATTCCATCAAAGATATTTCTTAAAATTCCCGGCCCCAGTGTTACTGAAATCGGACTTCCGGTAGGTTCTACCGGCTCTCCTGGTTTCAATCCAGTCGTTGATTCATATACCTGAATGACCGTAGCCTCACGGCTGATGGATATTACTTCTCCCATCAGACGCTGATGACCGACGAACACCTTCTCCATCATAGAGAAATCGGTTGAATCTTTCACCTTTACAACTGGCCCGTTGATGGAATAGATTACATTTTCACTCACATTATCACCTCGATCATGCGAAATTTACATTCACATGTTATTTTATAAATAATCCTGAATTTGTATAGAACCAGCTGCGTTGTTCCTCAATTGCCGTATCAAATGTTTCATCAATGACAATGCCGCTATCTTCACAAGCAAGCAAGAATCCACCAATGCTGATACTGGCATCCACTTCACCGACACACCCATGACCATATCGTTCACATAACATTTTCAGATAACGTTCATCTTTTTTCGCCATATGCAAAACCGCATGCTCCTGTGCATGTTCTGCCAGTTTATCAAGCTTATCCAACAGCATTGTTTTATATGCTTCACTTTCACAATAAGCAAGCATACGTTGTTTTACCTCATCAAAAACAGCCTCATTCAGCTCTTTACGCTTTGCCATCAGCTTACGGTTAGTATCTTCATGCAAACGGCTTAAAGCAATGGCATGCTCACTTTGCATTTCACGCAATTCTGTTTCTCTCAGCATACCGGCCTCAGTTTGGGCACTTTGTTCCAAAGAGGCGATTGTCTTTTTGCGAATTTGTTCGATTTCACGTTCAATACCGCTGATCTGGATGTCGCTGACTCGTTGTATCTCTTCTTTAAAATATTCTTCCAGTTTCATTTTTTCATCAAGCATCACTCAACACCTCATAGTTTCACACCGATTGCCTCGGATACATAGCCATCAATTGTTTCGCCAATTTTGGCGGAGCCATGACGATCCGGTATCTCAACAATCAGCGGTTTCTTTTGTTTTAGTTTCAACTCAGAGATTACTTCGGGACATGTCTGAATCAGTTTGGTTGTCATTAAAACAATGGCCACATCTTCCATATGCATGGCTGTTTCCAAAGCCTGTAGCACCTCATGGCGCTCATGTACAACAACACCCTCAATACCAGCCAGACGCAATCCCATCTGTGTATCAATATTATCACTGAGCAAGTAAAATTTCATAGGAAAGCTCCTTTCCTTACAGCTGTTTATTACTTTCTATACGACCTACATCAACAATACAAGTAGTCTCATCCTATATGGTACAAGATGAAATCATCTTCCTTTTATATATGAAAAGGCATTGTGAAGGCAGTATAAATAAGTTTAGAATATCATCATGATTTAGAATTTCTTCATGTATAGAATTTCACCATGATTTAGAATTACACCATGATTTAGAACTTCATTATGATTTAGAACTTCATCATGATTTAGAATTTCATCATGATTTAGAATTTCATCAAGATTTATAATTCATCAAGATTTATAATTCATCAAGATTTATAATTTCATGAAGATCATAATAATAGAAATCAACAAACCATAGATAGCAACACCTTCACCCATGGCAACAAAGATCATTGATTTACCAAAGTTCTTTTCATTTTCTGAGAAAGCACCAATGGCAGCTGGTGCTGCAGCAGCTACGGCGATACCAGCCCCTAATGCTGAAAGTCCGGTAGATAAAGCAGCTGCCATAAAGCCCAGACCCTGACCGATGGAGCCAGCCATCTTCAATGCAATATCATCCTGCGTCGCAGCATATGCCTTAGTAGCAGCAAAGAATACTGTTCCAAGCAGAATGGCAAAGAAGAAACATACATGCGTAATCATGCGGCGTTTGGCCACTGATGCGCTCTTTTTTCCACGAAATACATTCACCAAAGGTAAAGAGATCAATACGATCAAAATCAGTGGCAACAATAATTCAAATGCGTTTAACATAATAAATTTCCTCCTAATCGTTCAGTGTTTTAAACACGATTCCATTTCCCGTAAAGTAACGGGAGAACATTTCATAAAATTCTAATCGCAGTACCTGGATACCGACAATCAGTCCTTCCAAACACATAACTAGAATATTCCCAAAAATACCAACAGCTAATCCGCCGATACCGCCAGCCATTTCCATGATCATGGTAACTGCCATCATCATGCCGGCATGGGATAAGACGAATCCACCAACACGTAAATAGGAAATGGTATTGGTAATATAAGATAAACAAATTTCAAACAATTCAAAGAATCCTTCCATAAAGAAAGCCCCAAAGCCTTCCGGGAACATGCTTTTACCATCCAGTTTGCGCATGAGTGGTTCTTTTAAAAAGATTAATAGAAGTGGCACAACGATCAGCAGCAGGATATACAGTGGTGAAAATACGCTGATACCAACAGCTGTAAAGCCGGCACCAATTACTAAAGCACCATAGAAGACAAGCCCTGCCACTCCGTTTTGAGAAAACAGGCATTCCCCTTTATTATCATCTTTGGCATGCGTAATGATATTTAAAACGATTGAGAACATATTCAAGAAAGCTCCAATGCCAACCGCTACGATCAATAAAGGCAAAATGAATTCACTTGACATAACTTCTATAGGCTTCTCAGTAAGTCCTAAGATTGCATGATAGAGAGGATTCAACATGGTTTCATTACCGAAGACGGAACCAAAGACGAAGCCAAAGATGGTAGAAAAGATACCGATACGAATCATGACATCTCCTAACTGCATCTTTTTATATTTATACATCCACCATCCAACAAGGATAACACAAAGTCCCTGACCGACATCTCCAAACATCATACCAAATAATAATGAATAGGTAATAGCGACGATTGGTGTTGGGTCAAAGCCTTCATACTCCGGCGTGCCATACATTTCTATAAACATCGAGAACGGCCTGGCAAACCACCCATTCTTTAATTTGGTCGGAGGCGAGAGTCGCTTGTCGCTATGGGCAGGTCTGACTTCGATTTCCACCTCCTTCAATTCTGAGAATGATGCTTTCAGTTTTGGTACATCATCTTCTGCAATAAAACCTGTTATGGAGAAACGTTCTCCTAATCCAACGACATATTTACGTGCTTCAAAGGTATGATTCAAAAAAGCTAATTCGCTTACGATTTTAGCAATATTTTCACTGCATTCCTTTTTTAAGTTTGCCAGCACTTCTTTTACGTGCTGTAACTGTTTATAATCATTGTCTATTTCCTCTTGCAAAGATTCCTTCGCTCGTTCCGGTGTTCCATGAACAAATTCCGGAATACGGATACGCTCGAAGTATAAGGAAGAGAAAATGTTATCGACATCTCCTTCATATTTTGATGTCGTAATATATAAACACCAGCTATAGGTGTCATCTGTATTGAAGGATTTAAAGACAAATGGACGGTTACGATAGTACTGTAATTTTTCCACACTATCGATTGGCAAACGGCCAAAGCGAATTTTTATATACTCACACTCGAATAAATCATCCAAATTTAAATCAATACTTTCAATATTTCTGACCTGAACTAAGGCGTCCTTATTTTCCTGAATAACGTGTAACAGATCATCTCGAATCTGTGCGCCATCCTGATAACGCTGATAAATGCCATCTACATAAGAAGTCATCTTATCCAGATCATAGTCACGGCTTTTCATACTCAGCTGCGGCAAATTCAATTGCATCTCGTTGACGATTTCTTGTACATGAGATAATACTTCTGCGATAGGATTTTCCTCGCTCAATGTTGTTAAGCCATGTACACTGTCCACAAATTTACTGGCTGGTTCCGGATGAAAATAGTCCAAATCCACAAATTTTAATAAGACATCATTGAGATACTCATTATCAGCCGTAATGTTGATGAGTTTCATTTTTGCGATCGCCATGATATCCTCCTTTCTAATACACCAACATCGATGCAATATCTTCGCTGTTCACCTGATAGCGAACACCTTCGATGATATTGATGATGTTGTCAAGTTCTCGCTGCATAACGACGAGATAACTGCTGTATACCGTTGGCGCATCCTGAGCAAAATACACATTGCGTTTTGCCATTTTATAAAGATAAGCCTGGGTATAATATTCTACATATAAATCTTCTTTATCTTCCAGATGCAGATGGTAAGGGCCTTCCTTAAGTTTCTTCAAAAATAATGGCAAGGGACTTGCCAGAAGCTCTTCCAATCGCTCTTTGGAAATGCGATGATACAATGGCACTAAAGAATCCCGTATGGTATCCTCTCTTGCCTGAAAATACTTTTTAAAACGATAGATTTTTGTCAGATTATCTAGTTCTGCCTTAGTGGCAAACATATCATGGCATTGTTTACGGCTTTTTCCTTTTAACACATCGTGAATCGTATCCATTGCATGCGCATAATACTTCTGATGCAAAGTCGTCTCGATGTCCGTATAGGCAATATCGTTTTCCTGTCCTTTTTTCACCCGATAAGGGACAAGGGCATCATAATACATCGTTTTTTTCACAACCTCCAGCAATTCATCAAAGCTGCGAACATTCCCCATTTTCGTCAAATCATAACTAGTATATGCTTTTAGGAAAAGGGGAAATTCTGCGATAGCATCTTCATACGCCTGGGAAATCAAAACACGAATGCGTGATAGCAATAAGTCAATTTCTATCTGTTGCATATGCAACTTATAATACTGCTGCTGCTTAGATTCACTGTAACGATACAGTTTCATAGATTTGCGAAAGCTTTCTCTTCGTAAAAGATCTTCCAGCTGTCCACGGTGAATGTTGTTTTCGCGTACATCTTTTAGGGCATGTGCATAGGAAGTGCCATTTTTTAGGTAGGCCGCTATTTCGGCAACGCTGCGCTTGTGCAGCAATTCTTCATAGTCCTGTGCGCTCAGCTGTTCGCCAAGCATACTTCTTGCTTTTGCGGCGATAACACCAGCTGCCATTTCCATTCACCATCACCTCCTTATCGGCATCACATTTATGATGCCAGACACCGTTGAATGATTTCGTTCACCCACTCCTCTTTGCTGGCATCATACTTCGCTTCCAGATTATGCAGTGCATCTTGATAGGCTTTTTCTTCCTGCTCTTGTTCTTTTTGTAAAGCTGCATTCAGTTCTGCCTGTTTCGCTTCCAACAATGCTTTTGTTTCCTGTTGATACCGCGATTTGATTTCATCATCTTGCTGTTGTATCAAATTTTGGATATTCAGACGTTCCTGTTGCTTTTCTTTTACTCGTCTTCTTGCCTGTTTGTCAGCGTCAACGATTTCTCTGATAATCTCTTCCAAAACACGACACCTCCTTTTTTATTATTATAACACTTTCAGCGATTTAGGATACAGGAATCTTTCCTAAATCATTTTCAAAGTATATTCCTTTTTTTCGTATTTTTCAACAATGAAATTAAAAATTGGTTCATGCATGAAAAAAAGGGTCAAAAACCCTTTATATAAAGGATTTTTGACACCTTAGCAGATAACTGATACAAGCTATATTAGGCAGCACTGCGCTTTTTCTTTTGTTCTAAAATTTCCATATTCTTTCGTTCGTTATTTTCAACTTCACTATAATCTTCAATCAATGCACTATCCGTATAAACATCTGGATCATTGATACGATCTTTAAAGACAAATTTCAATAGGATTGGCGTGACAATTGTCGTAAAGACAACCATGATGATGATCGGACCAAAGAATTGATCATTCATCAATCCAACAGCCATCCCCTTGCTGGCAACAATTAAGGCGACTTCTCCACGCGAAATCATACCGACACCAATACGAGCCGATTGAATTGTCTGATAACCACAAAGTTTTGCACCAAGGCCACATCCCAAAATCTTGCTGAGGACAGAAATAACTAATAATAGCACAGAGAAAATTAAAATACTTGTCGTCATCTCTGGCAGAACAAATTTTAAACCGATACTAGCAAAGAAAACCGGTGAAATAAGCAGATAGCTTAAAGTTTCTATACGCATCTTCACATAAGAAGAACGACTCGTTCCGGAAATGATCAATCCGGCAATAAAGGCTCCCGTGATATCAGCGACACCGAAGAATTCTTCTGCGCAGTAAGCAAACAATAAGCAGAAAGCAAAAGATAGGATAGAAAAACGACGGTGTACTTTTTCATAACGATCAAACCATTTTTCAATCAGTTTATGAGCTGCTAAACCAATCACAATGCTGACCGCAAAGAAGGCAACAATTTTAATCATGACTGTCGTTAAATCAACAGATGTATCTGCCATACCAGTAATTAAGGTCAACGCGATAATTCCTAATACGTCATCAATCAAAGCAGCTCCTAGGATGGCATTTCCACTAGGTGTTGATAATTTCCCCATTTCTTTTAAGGTTTCCACACTGATGGATACCGAAGTTGCTGTCAAGATAACACCGATAAACATGTTTTCCAAAAATGCTTTATCGCCACTGTTATAAAAAGAAGCCAGTAAATAACCGCCGATCAATGGTATTAATACACCAATCAAGGCAATCACAAAACTCTTTCCGCCACTTTTCTTAAGTTCATTGATATCCGTTTCCAACCCGGCTGAAAACATTAAGACGATCACACCGATTTCAGCAATATGATCAATGAATTGCGATTCATGAACAATTTTCAAAAAGCCTGGGCCCAACACGATACCGGCCATCAAAGCACCGACAACCTGTGGCATCTCTATACGTTTTGTCACAAGTCCCAATACTTTGGTAAAAATTAAAATTAAGGCAATATCTAATAAATATCCATAAGATTCCATAACGATTCTCCTCTTTTTACCACCCGAATATTATACACTACAACAATGAAAAAGCAAGTTATATTTTTACATCTTTTCTCTTATGCGTATTTGTATAAAAAAGTATGTTCGTATCGAAAGCGTCTACATATTTGTAAAGGCGCATCCATCAAAAAAACAATCCTTTTCGTGATTGTTTTTTCCTTATTGTTCTAATAGTTCATAGCGTGCTTTGATATGGTGATGTGTAAGCGTAAAGGTTTGTTGAGAAATGGCAGATAAAAGATCATCATCAAAATTAAAGTGGACTTTATAAGCGCATAATGCTTGAAAATCCTTACGTTGATTCTTTTGGGCGCCATATTTCACATCCCCAAATAAAGGATGATGAAGATATGCCATTACCGCGCGTATCTGATGACTTTTTCCCGTATGCAATTGCACTTCCACATACGCATATCGCTTTCCTTGATGCAATGTGCGATAGCTGGTTTCTATGCGTTGACTGTTCTTTTGTTCATGGGCATACAAATGAACCTTGTTGCTTTTTGCATCCTTTTTATGCCAAAGTACCACATGCCCTGTCTTTTGCTCCATAACACCTTCAACAATACATACATAATGTTTTTCAACTTTATGTTCGCGAATATAGGCATTCATACGCCGCAATGCTTCCGCTGTCTTCGCTCCTATGACAATTCCTTCCGTATTGCGATCTAAGCGATGACATAGAGCCGGTGTAAAAC
Organism: Longicatena caecimuris; assembly: GCF_004341945.1. GTDB lineage: Bacteria > Bacillota_I > Bacilli_A > Erysipelotrichales > Erysipelotrichaceae > Longicatena > Longicatena caecimuris. The sequence goes on along the minus strand of NZ_SMBP01000007.1, from coordinate 74,442 downwards.
TTTGTCTTGTTTGTGGATCATACTGTCCTTTCTTATATAAGTAATGTAAGAAGCGATCTGCCAGATTATCTTGTATTTCATTGCTATCTTTATGTGTCAATAAGCCGCTCGGTTTTTTCATTAAAATGACATTTGCATCCTCATAAAGGACATCCAATTCGCTGCTAACCTTTATAAAGGAGCAATCTTCTCCTGTTTCAAAAAATTCTTCCGCAATAAAACATAATACGTGATCTCCTGGCAGCAGACGCTGCGCAATTTCGCAACGTTTTCGATTTACTTTTATTTTCTTATTTCTTATATATTTATACATCAAACTTTTAGGCAATGCTGGCAACGTCTTTTGCAGAAATTTATCCACACGCTGGTTGGCATCATCCTCTTGGATAATAAATTCACGCATGCTGCTTCCTCCTTTTATCCCTATGCTGATGGCTCATTGCTAGTAAGTACGAAGAAAAAATCTTATTACTTACAGACTCCTTAATTATACATGACGATTTCCAACTTTCCATTGTAAATTTTCGTTTTTCTAGTAAAATGAACTATACAAAAGGATGTGAAGGTATGCAATGTCGTCTTTCAGTCAGAGAACTGGTTGAGTTTTTATTTCAAAGCGGTGATTTAGTCTATAGTGGTCAAAGTGTCGAAAGAGCGAATTTAGGCAGTCGAATTCATCGCATGTTGCAATCACAGGCCACAGGTGATTATCAAAGTGAAGTTTATCTGAAACAGGAGACGATCATCGAAGATGTGACCTTTGTGATTGATGGCAGAGCCGATGGCATTTTAAAGGACGAACATGGTATCACTATTGAAGAAATCAAGACGACTGCTCTTCCCCATGATGAAATAAATGACTCTTGTTTTGTGCATTGGGCTCAGGCATATTGTTATGGCTACTTGTATGCCATGCAACATGCGTGTGAACAGCTTACCATTCAATTAACCTATTATCAGATTGAAACAAAACAAATCTTCACATTTCAACAAGTAAAAACACAGGAACAGTTGACCGCTTTTTACCTCGATTGTCTAAAACAACATTTACGTTGGGCACGTCTTTCCCAAAATATTCGTATTGCTTCTTCCACTACCTTAAAAAAACTAACATTTCCTTTTTCTTCCTATCGCAAAGGACAACGTCAGTTTGCCGTAGCTGTATATAAAACGATTTTAGATAAACAAAATCTGTTTGCTCAAGCTCCTACCGGTATAGGGAAAACCATTTCTACAATATTCCCCTCTTTAAAAGCCATTGGAGAAGGAAAGGCCGAAAAGCTTTTTTATCTCTGTGCGAAAAACATCACGGCAAGTGTTGCCTATGATACAATTGCGTTATTACAAAAGCAAGATGTATCGTTTAAAACGGTCTGCATTACGGCTAAAGATAAAATCTGTTTGTTGGAAGAACGTAATTGTGACCCTAAAGTTTGTCCTTATGCCAAAGGCTATTATGACCGAAATAAAAATGCTTTGTATGAGCTTTTAAGTGGTGAAGACTTCATGAATAAAGAAGTGATTGTACATATGGCTAAGCAGCATGATATCTGTCCTTTTGAATTGAGTCTTGATGCCAGCCTGTATGCAGATGTGATTATCTGTGATTATAATTATGTTTTTGATCCTCATGTCTATTTAAAACGTTTTTTTATGGAAAAAGGCAATTATATCTTTTTAGTAGATGAAGCTCATAATCTGATTGACCGTGGTCGCGAAATGTATAGTGCTGTCTTGGAAAAAGAGCAGTTTCTTTCCATACGCAAAAAGATTCCTAAGGATGCGGTGTTGCTTCATAAGGCACTGCAAGCTGTCTTAAGTGAATTTGCAAAGCTGAAAAAGTGTTGTGAATATAGTGATTTCTTTGCGGATGAAGAACCCTGTTTGCCTTTTCTGGAAAAGTTAGAAAGTTTTTCTGAGCATTGTGATGCTTATCTGCAAAGTGAGCATGAAGAAAGCCATGATGATGAACTCAAGGATGTTTATTTCGCGGTAAATGCTTATATCCGTATCGCTGATTATTATGATGAGCATTTTGTGACCCTAATACAAAAGGATGCAAATAATGTCATCGTCAAACAATTTTGCATGAATCCCCGCCATCCTTTACAAAACATCATGAAAAAAGGACGCAGTACAATCTTATTTTCAGCAACGCTGTCACCTATTGATTATTATCTGGAGCTTTTAGGCGGTGATGAAAAGACTCCTCGTCTTTCCTTGCCTTCACCTTTTGCAAAACAACAGATCAAAGTCATCATCAATAATGCCATTTCGACAAAATACCGTAATCGCAGTCATAGTCTTATCGCCATAGTGGAAATGATTCACGCATGTGTGCTTGCAAAAGCCGGTAATTACATTGTCTTTTGCCCAAGTTATGCATATTTACAACAGATTGCCGAAGAATTTGCGAATCAATATCCGGATATTGCCATTTCCATACAGGATGGCAATATGAATGATGAACAAAAACAAGCGTATCTAAAGCAATTTGAAGAAATGGATGGTTTGCATGTCGCTTTTTGTGTATTAGGTGGCATGTTTGCGGAAGGCATTGATTTAAAAGGTGATCGTCTGATTGGTGCTATCATCATCGGTGTCGGTCTTCCCAAACTTCATCCTCAGCTAGATCTGATCAAAGCGCATTTTGATGAAATTAATCAAATGGGCTATGCCTATGCCTATCAATTTCCCGGTATGAACAAAGTTCTACAAGCAGCCGGCCGTGTCATACGTTCCCTTTCTGATAAAGGGATGGTCGCTTTCATTGACGAACGTTTTACCACACGGTTTTATCGCAATTTATTACCGATACTGTATGCGCATTATGAAATTATTAATGAGCCTCAACGCGTATATACTGTTTTATCCTCTTTTTGGCAGGAATAAGGAGATTATCTCATGAAACCAAATAATCATTTTGTTCTTTCGCTCGTATGTATGGCATTAGGTGGCTTATGTATAGGGTATTATAGTTATTTATGCATTGTTTATGGTATCAATGAAATCGTTTTTTCCTGGGTCTTTTTACTTGGTGGGATGTTGTTACTTATCATAGGAATGATGACCTATAAAAGGAAAAAACATATCTTTTCATATCTGCCTATCCCCTTACGCCGCATAGTATACTTGTGCACTACTATCATAATTATCCTATTTTTGGGATTACAATCCTGCATCCTCTATCAAGGTATGCACACGGATAAACAACAAGGTGATGCTGCTATCATCTTAGGGGCGCAGTTGCATGGTTCTTCGATTTCTCGCTTACTTCGTTATCGTTTGGAACGAGGTATCCAGTTTGCTGAGGAATATCCAAATACCTATCTGATAGTAAGCGGTGGCAAAGGGCAAGCGGAAACTTGCAGTGAAGCCAGTGCCATGAAACAGTATCTGATTCAGCATGGTGTAGCAGAATCACGTATCTTAATGGAAGATGCTTCTATGAATACACAGGAAAATTTAGCTTTCTCAAAAGTGCTTATGGAGAAATACCATATAAAAAGTGCTTCCATCATCACCAATGATTTCCATATGTTTCGTGCCGGTTTCATCGCAACTTCTTTAGGTTTGTCTTATCATAATTACCCTGCTCGCAGTGATCTTGATCTGGCACCCAATTTTTACTTTAGGGAATTTTTTGGTTCTGTTAAAGATATCACCTTATCAATAATCAAAAGATACTAACATCGTCATAAAAAGGAAAGCGAGCGCTTTCCTTTTTGATCCTATAATAACTGAGCAAAATCCTTTATATTGCCAACCACACGTCGGCCTGTCTTTGTAAGCTTATCTCTGTGTTCATGTCCATTCGCTATCAAGATACAATGACATCCTGCATATTTTGCCACTTCACTGTCATGTACACTGTCACCGACAAATACAACTTCATTTGGATTTAACTGGCGTTCTTTTACAAAGGCTTTCGCCAATTCTGCTTTGGAATGAGCATGAATGTTATCTAAGCCTTGAATATCCTGAAAATAATTAGAAATGTCATAAACAGCAAGCTGTTGTTTTAGAAACTGCAGATCACTGGCGCTCAACAAGTATTGGCGATAACCCTTTTGTTCTGCTTTTTCCAAGGTTTCTTCTACCCCAGTATGCAAGGAACATTGTAAAGAATGAGGCTGATAATATGCCATATATTGTTGTGCCAAGATGGGAAATGGTGTTTTGGCAAAGTCGAAACCAACTTTTTTATAATATTCAATGACAGGAAACTGAAAGTATTTACGATATTCATCTTTATCCAGGACAAGCGGCAATTGTTCTTTCGTTAAGATGCTGTTTAATGCATCCATGCTGACATCTAGATCATCCAATAAGGTACCATTCCAATCCCAAATAATATGTTTCATATGCAGCATTTGTATCCACCTCCTGTATAATTTTCATCATTATATACTATCTTATGTATTTTTGCAAAAGTTATTACGCTGAATCCACAGGAGAAAAGAACCTTTCTTTAAGAAAGGTCCTCATCAAAAAGATAATTGGATGGATTGCCAATAGGATGGATTAGTCTTCGTACTCCCAACGATCTTCATTCATCATGTCTGTATCATACTGGCCTTCTTCATAGCCACGTTCAAAATCTTGCTCATCTTCACGCATACGACAGTTTCTCATACACTGGCGATATTGTGCACGGCAGCGGTCTTCACAACTTGGACGTGGAGGGCATGGACGTGGTGGACAAGGTCTAGGTGGACATGGGCGTGGTGGGCATGGTCTTGGTGGGCATGGACGTGGCGGACAAGGTCGCTGACAGCCACAGTTACAATTGTTATGACAGCCGCAGCTGTGATTGCCCGAATTACCACAGCCAGAGCCTGGGCGATACGTGTTTGCACATGAGCAGCGAGAACGTTCTTGAACATTATGATTGCTGCAATTTGACTGATTTACCATGATTCTTTCTCCATTGCGGTTACAGTTCGATGAATTGTTACAGCTGCAGGAGTTGTTGCAGTTTGCATGATACATATAGTTAGTTCCTCCTTTTTCACTGAGATTTCCTTCATCTCAATCCACTATATGCATTCACCCTCATGGGCTTCTAGGCATATCATTCAACTGAATAGGAAAAAGTTGATGTTTTCTTAATAAAGACATCAACTTTCCCACGATAACGTATTCTCTTTGCTTATTGTGAAACCATCTGATAAAACACATCCAGCTTCGTATATGCATTCACATTAAATCTTGGTAATGCATAAGGATCATCCTGTCTGCTGGCTTTTCTATTTTCGTTAAATCCAAATGCCAACTTCGTACCATGTTGTTTTAATACCTCCTGTATCAAAGGATTATATTTTCCATATGGATAAGCATAAAATTCTGTTGATACAAGCGATGCTTCTTTTTGCGTATCTATTTGCAATGCTTCTTTCGTCAATTGATGAACACGAAAGCCTCCATCCTTATGATGAAGATCAAAGGAATGCGCATAAAAAGACAACTTTTTTGTATGTTGCATATCTGCTAAGGTTGCATGCTGACGTTTATTGGGTTTATATTCGCTGCGATTCGCCTCAATTTGTGAGCCAATCACAAAAACACTTCCTTGAAATCCATATTTTTCTAAAATTGGCTGTGCATATTTAATCGAGGAATAAAATCCATCATCAAAAGTGATGACAACGCTTTTTTCATCTAACTCTTTTCGTCCCATACGCCATTCATAAACATCCTGTAAACTAACACTATGATATCCCTTTTCCTTTAACAACTTCATCTGTGCTTCAAAGGAAGACAATGAATTCACCCACATATTTCCTTTAAAATACGCTTCTTTATCCTTATCCTCGACAATGTGATGATAGCCTAAAATAGTGATTTGTTCACTTGGCAAGCTTTTTACATACACAACCTGCAAACCATAAGCAAGCAAAAGGGTCATCACGACTAGCATGGTTTTTCTTCTCATTTTCATCGTAAAAACATCCTCACGATCGTTTCTTTCGTTTTCGTATATGGGTGATAGCGCATAGGAAGATCTAACCATGTCGCCTTTTTTACGATACTGCGGAAATGAGAAAATGTTTTAAAGGATTCATATCCATGATAACTCCCCATCCCACTTTGTCCTACACCGCCAAAGCCCATCTGACTGGTTGCCAGATGAATAATGGTATCATTGATACAACCGCCGCCAAAGCTCAACGTATGCAAAATGCGCTGTTCTACTGCTTTTCTGCTCGTGAATAAATACAAAGCCAGCGGACGTTCTTGTGCTTGTATGAACGTTATGACCTCATCAAGATCATCATAAGGTAAAATTGGCAAAAGCGGTCCAAAAATTTCTTCCTGCATGATAGCAGAAGTCAAGGAAACATTTTCTAACACAGTCGGTGCAATCTGTAAGGTTTCTTCCCGCAACTGCCCACCAATACATATATCACCACTCTGCATAAGCTGGCGTAGACGCGTAAAATGTTTTTTATTGATAATTGCTGGATAATGGGGATTGGCTAATACATCCTCACCGAAGAAAGATTGCAATTCCTGTTGCAAATAGGCAAGAAAAGCTTGACGTATCGAAGAATGTACAAACACATGATCAACGGCTACACAGGTTTGCCCGGCATTAAGAAATTTGCCAAAGGCAATACGACGTGCAGCGATGCGTAAATCTGCACTTTCATCAACGATACAAGGACTTTTCCCTCCTAATTCTAATGTGATTGGTGTAAGATATCGACTAGCTTTCTCCATCACCATTTTACCAACCGTTACTCCGCCGGTAAAAAAGATGTAATCAAACCGTTGTTCCAATAGTTCATTATTTTCCTTGCGGCCACCTTCTACAACGGCAACATACTCCTCTTCAAAGCATTCCCTTAGGATCTTCGCCAAGACTGCACTACACGCTTTGGCATATGCACTGGGCTTTAAGATCACCGTATTACCAGCAGCCAATGCCCCAATCAATGGTTCCATACATAATTGAAAAGGATAATTCCAAGGTGCCATGATCAACACTACTCCATAAGGTTCTGCAGATTGAAAGCTTTTAGCGGGAAATTGGGCAAGAGGTGTACGCACTTTTTTAGGTTTTGCCCATTGTTCAAAATGTCGCAGTTGCATGCGTAATTCTGCCAGCACCATTCCGGTTTCACTCATATAAGATTCCATTGTTGCCTTATGCAAATCTTCATACAAAGCTTCATGAATAGCCGTTTCATTTCTTTTGATACATGCCTGCAGCCGCTGTAATGCCTGTTTACGTTTTATCAAAGAGCGCGTATTTCCTTTTTGATAATATGCTCTTTGCCGCTGTACTAGTTCTTTGATTTCCATAGGGTTTCCTTTCTCAAGCTTTTTCCATAAGCCTTGTATTACGTTACGATGTTGATTTACATTTTTCGTTTAATGATTTCTATCTTTCTTTTATTTCATCCTTATCATGATAATGCAATTCCTGCATAACGACAAGTAAAAGGGTTGAAATTCTGAAATTCTACTTACAAATACTGGTAAATACAGTATAATGGAGACGAGGTGATACATAATGAGAGGTATTTATAATTCGGTAACGGATATACGAAGAAAGGTCTTCACTGAAATTGCCCGATTGGCATATGAAGGTGGAGATTATGCCACTGAAATTGAAAAGCTTCCTTTTAAGATCTTACCAGGAGAACAAGCAAAGTATCGAGAAAGTATCTTTTTAGAACGTGCCATTGTTGGGGAACGTCTGCGCTTAGGAATTGGGTTGCCATTACGTAAAATGGATGAGCATGCACCCTTAAGCGATGGTATTGAAGAAAGTGCGATCGCTGAGAAATATTATGATGATCCTTTGATCAACATCATTAAATTTGCCTGCAATGCCTGCCCGGAAAAGCAGATTGTTGTCACGGATACCTGTCAAGGGTGTTTAGCACATCCTTGTAAAGAAGTTTGTCCGAAAGATGCCATCAGTATTATTAATGGTAAATCTGTCATTGATCAGGATAAATGTATCAAATGCGGCCGCTGTATGGATGTATGTCCTTATGGTGCTATTAACAAGTTGGAACGTCCTTGTGCCAGAAGTTGTGGCATGGATGCCATAAAAAGTGATGAATTCGGAAGAGCTGAAATTGATCATGAGAAATGTGTTTCTTGCGGTATGTGTTTAGTCAATTGCCCATTTGGCGCGATTGTTGATAAAGGACAGATCTTTCAGACGATTCATGCGATGAAAAGCGGAAAAGAGGTTATTGCGGCAATTGCCCCGGCCTTTGTTGGACAATTTGGGGCAAGCGTGACACCTGAAAAAGTAAAAGGGGCCTTAAAAGCGTTGGGTTTTGCGGATGTTGTAGAAGTAGCCATCGGCGCCGATTTATGTACGGTTGAAGAGGCTGAAGACTTCTTAAACAAAGTGCCTGAACAACAGCCATTTATGGCAACATCCTGTTGCCCTGCCTGGTCAGTCATGGCGAAAAAGCTTTTCCCTGATTTTAAGCCTTATATTTCTATGGCCTTAACGCCGATGGTCTTAACCGGTCGTTTGATTAAAAAGCAAAAACCGGATGCAAAAGTCGTTTTCATCGGCCCTTGTGCTGCCAAGAAACTAGAAGCCAGTCGCAAAAGTGTACGCAGTGATATCGATTTTGTCTTAACCTTTGAAGAAGTCATGGGTATGTTTGAAGCCAAAGGCATTGTTTTAGAACAAGCCATGGTAGATGAGCCATTTGCCGAAGGAACTGCGAATGGACGTGGCTTTGCCGTTAGCGGCGGTGTTGCCAATGCGGTGAAACAATGTATTCAAAAAGAACATCCGGATAAAGAAGTATTGATTGATTCGGCTGAAGGTTTAAAGAATTGTAAAACGATGCTCATGATGGCAAAAGCCGGTAAACGCAATGGCTACCTGTTAGAAGGAATGGCATGTCCCGGCGGTTGTGTTGCTGGTGCGGGAACTTTACAGCCTGTAATGAAATCCAGCGCATTGGTAAAGAAATATACGAATGAAGCTGAAAAGAAGCTCGCTTTTGAAAGTGAGTATTTAGAGAACTTAGCATTGATCACAAAAGAATAATGTGATAAGAACATTTGCATATACAACCTTATGGAACAAAGAGGTGAAGAATAAGAAACACCTCTTTATTTATAAGGTAACGACATATGCGTGTAGATCACATATAAGAGTACATGAACCCATAGATAACATTACCAAATAAAAATAAATACGATTTTCGATAGGCGTTATAGCACTATCCTAAGAAAATCGTATTTTCTTTATTTACATCATATCCTCTTAACTGTATCTAACCGCGTAAATCGATCACTTGTATTCCATATGACTATCGTTAATGCGTTTTATTTTATGATCAAATCCGGAGATATTTGTACATCTACCCCTTCATAGCGATCATGCAACCCCTTTTCGATGCGTAGCTTTAGCTGTTCCAATTGCGCCACATTCAACATATTGGAATGCGAGCGAATATAAATTTCAATCCACAATTTACGTCCTGTCTGAATAACATCATAAAATGTAATTTCATATGCATAATCATCAAACAACTCTTGAGCACACTGTTTAATTTCTTCCATAACCTCTTCTTCCGGAGCAAATAAAACAAGATTCTTTAATGATTCTTGAATCAGATGGAAAGGCTGCGGTAACATGATCAGCGCAATAATAATGGCAATGATCTGATCTATATAAGGGGAAAGCCAGTAAAGTGGTGAGTTGTCCAATAAGGAGCCAAGGAAAAAAGCCAATCCGACACCAATACTGCTAAAAACATCCAATTTCCAGCCAAGGATTTCGGCTTCTACTAAAGGTGCCTGCACTTGTTTATGCATACGTGTTAAAAGCCATAACACAATGGCACTGATCATTGCCAATCCAAATTCGAAATATCCAATCAATTGCTGATCAATCGTGTTTCCACCATGTAATAGCATTTGCACATTCGCTAAGATCAATCCAATTGTAACAGCAATCAACAGTAAACCTTTCCCAAGAATCAGTAAGCTTTCGACTTGAGCATAGCCAAATGGTTTCCGTTCACTGACCGGTTTATAAAATAAAGGAATTAAAAAGATAATTAAGCCAAGGACAATCGCCTCTGCAAAATCATAAATACTATCCATCAACACTGCCTGTGAATTGGCATACAATGCCATCATGATTTCTAATACCGAAAATAAGATACCTGCATAAACAGGCAGTTTCATCATTTGTTTCTCTGTTTTCATTTTTTTATTCATTATCATCAACCCGCCTTTTTCGTAAATGAAAAACACGGATAAGGTACAAGAATCGTTTTTTCTTATATTGAAACAAGAAAAAATCTAAAAACTAATTGCGTGTATCGTAATAGCTTTCAGACTTCTTCTTGAATTTTTATGAATATACATTAGCAAATATCATCCTTAGACGGCTTATGATTGTATTCACGCATTACAAAAACACACATGTATTCTCTGCCCTTATCCTTTTTTGAATTATTTTACAAAAGGTCCGGGTTTCATATTTTGTTTCGTCGTATGTTTTCGTCTTTTGTCCATCTGGACACGCATGATTTCATCTCTCTTTCCTATATCTTCTCCTTTATTCTACAGGAAGTAACGATATCTGTAAAGGTTCTCCCAGCAATCCGCCAACATTTCCCTCTTGAATCTTCTTTTGATTCTGCACATGTGCGATAAACCATTTATTGCGCTTTGTTAAAAGCTCTCCTTTTCGATAAGAAATCGGTGTATTTGTTTTATCTAAGAGGATCACAATTGTGGAAAACCCTTTTTGATCTGCCGAAAATGGGCAATAATGCAAAGTACCTTCAAACAACTCTATGACACTGCCTTTGGGTACATAAAATACTTCCAATGCCTCCTTATCAATACCAGGTGCCTGAAAGTCTTCCTTTCGTCCTAACGCTAAGACACAATCGGTAATGGCCATATTCACCTCAGATCCTATATGGTATTCCAGCCCCAGTAAGGTCGTATTATGTCCATGACAGATGCCTACTTCAATTGCCATTTCAGCAAAAATACGATGGGCGATTTCAGCTACACAAGCAAAAGGATGTAATGCCGCAATATCGGCAATATACGCATTCCCGCTAGTTGGTATCGGATACAGTTTTTCTGCTTCTTGTAACAAAGCATCCACATCCAAGTGGATGAGCTTTCCATAGCGTGAAAATGCTGCATCATTCACATTTTTGATACATACTTGTGGATTTCTTTTCTGTAATATTTCTTGTTTCATGTAAGTCATGCTTCCTTTCCGTTAAATTCTTTAACCACGTTTCTTTTCGATAAAACCAAGTAGCAATAAAAATTTTAAAAATACTGCTGCCTTCTACGATTGCAAACATCCATAGCATAGGGATATGCAGCACACGTGCGCACAGCGTTGATAAGAGCAAGGGCCCAAAGCAAGTAAATAAGCCATCAATACACAAGACGGAACGTGTATCTCCACCGGCTCGTAAAATATAATAAATGGTTTCTGAATAGCCTTGTGTCCAAGTAATACAAGCCTTGATCATTAAAAGCTGCATCGCCATATGCCGACTCTCTCCTTGTAACGAAAACAGAAAAGGTGCTATCGGACTGGTGCATAAGACCAAAGCACACCCAACGATATAAATGGATAAACCGATCCGTATCATCTTTTTGGCATCCAATTTGGCCTGCTTTAGCTTGCCTGCCCCTAAATCATTGCCAATGACGACACCCGTCACCGCACTGCAGCCGCTAAAGGCTACATAAATCATGCTAGCAATCGTATCAACTACTGTTAAGGCAGGTATATAGCGTTCATCTACAGCACAATAATTCATGAAGATAAAGGATAATCCTAATGACCAAATAAATTCATTGCAAACAAGTGGAATTGCCCGCTGGGCAATCTTGTATTTCTCCCTTAAGGAAAAACGAGTATAGGCAGTTAACAAATAAAATTCACTTTCTTTACGTAAAGCAACAGCACATAAGAAAAGTGCTTCTACGATGCGTGAACATAAGGTCGCAATACCGGCTCCTACTACACCAAGGGATGGAAAACCAAAATGTCCAAAAATCAAGGCATAATTCAAGGCGATATTCAAAAGGAAGGATAGACAACCGGCATACATAGGAATACGCGGCTGGGCAATCACACGATAGCCAACGCCCATCATCTGTGCTAATGCATAAGGAAGATAAGAGAATACCACAATGCCATTGTACACATTGCCCAATCTGATCAACACCTCATTTTTCACAAACATCGACATGATGAAGGAAGGAAATACAAGTAAAATAACCATAAAAATAATGGCCGTATATACGCACAGACGCAAGCCAAAACGCAATGTGCGATTTTCATTTTCTTTCTGCAATGCCCCATGATATTGCGAGATAAACAATCCTACACCATTGCTTAACCCAAAGATTACCAGGTTATAAATAAAGAAATATTTATTAGCTACACTGACAGCACTGATTGCATCTTCACTGAAAGCTCCTAACATGATCGTATCACTCATCGCTAATAAGTGTGCTAAAAGTTGTTGTAAGATGACCGGCAATGCCAGTCCCATAAAATAACGTAAAAAACTTCTCTGCTGCATGTCCACCTCCTTGAATACTCTCATTTATCCTATATCAAGTATAAACGCTTAAACATGCGTGTATATTTGATGAAAAGCTTATAAGAAAAGAGGCAATCATCAAAGGACGTTTACCTCTATTCTGCTTTATGCTTGTTTCTCCCCTTCGCAAATGGCAATTCCCGCACTTGCCCCCAATGCCGATGCGCCGGCATCAATTAATGCTTTTGCCTCTTCATATGTGTGAATACCGCCGGCTGCTTTGATACGTACCTCATCTTTTAAGATTTTCTTCATCAATAAAACATCTTCTAACTTAGCTCCGCCAAAGCTCTTACCAGTAGATGTTTTTAAAAAGGCTGGTTTTACGCGCAATGCAATCTCGCATACCTTCTTTTTCGCATCCTCATCCAACTTACACATTTCAACAATTGCTTTATCGCAAATGCCATGTTCTCGACAGAAAGCCGTAATGGTCTTCATTTCTTTTTCAATATAAGCATAATCTCTTGTTTCGATAGCATGCTGATTTAAGACATAATCAATTTCCTTAAAGCCTTTCTCCGCATACGCCTGGAAACGTTTCATTTTTTCATCTAATGATAAGACACCTTCAGGAAAATCAATTGCTCCTGCGATGATGATACCGCTATCCTTTAAATAAGCAACGGCTTCATCATAAGTGTCAATCTGCGCAAAGATACAGCGGAAATGATACTTTTTTGCTTTCTCTAAATACTGTTCGTAAGTATCATTTGGATCATCAATGTAATCAATATACGTATGTATATTCATATGTAACCGCCTTTCTATGCATCTTGCATGCATATATTATCCTAAGAAACCAAAATAAACACCAACAACACCAAGAATCATCGTGCCGAGAATGAGCCACATTGGATTGACTTTCTTTTTCAACAGCCAATAATAGATCCAAGTAGCAGATAAGCCTAACATACCAGGCATGATGCCATCCAAAATCGTTTGTACGGTCTGTACATCTTCTCCGGAAACATTTGCCCCAATCTTCAACGGAATCGTCGCATAGAACATGTCTTTGCTCATGGCACCGATTACCATGATACCAACGATACCGGAAGCAAACATCACTTTTTCCATCAAACCGCTTTTCTCAGCATTCGCCAAGAAAGAGAAGCCTAATTCATAACCTTTCACTGCTCCGATGAAACGTACTAAGAAGGCTGGAATATTATAAATCAAGAAATAAGCAATTGGTCCCATGATGTTGCCGGTAGATGCTAATGAAATACCAACGGCAACGGCAATGACACGGATACAACCTAAGAAGATAGAATCACCGATACCACTTAATGGTCCCATTAAAGCAGCTTTGACAGAATCAACAGCAGCTCCTTCCAATTCCCCTTTCGCAACACGCTCTTCCATAGATACGGCAATACCGCCAACAAAAGGCGCAAGCTGTGGCGTGATATTAAAGAATGCCACATGTCTTGTTAAAGCCTCTGCATAACCTTCAGGATCATCTGCATAAATCTTTTTTAACATTGGGTTGATCATTAAACAGAATGCCAAATGCATTTGGCGAGGATAGTTCCAGGAATATTCCATTCCTAAGGCACCGATATTGCATGCTGAATGCAACAGGTCCTTTTTGGTAATCAGTTTTTCATCCGTATTAGAAGTCGTCATCATCACTTACCTCCTCAGCATTACCAGCCATCACTGGCCGATCTTCCAAAAAGCCAAATTTCTCTACGGCAATGATGACCGCAATGATAGCGACACCAAGTACCGGAATGTTGGCATAAGATGCCAAAACAAAACCTAAGAAGAAGAAAGGAATCAGCTTCTTGTTAATGATCATACGCATCAGCATTGCAAATCCCATTGCGGGAAGAATACCGGCTGCCACGCCCATGCCATCTAGTACAAATTGTGGAATAAAATCTAACAAAGCCTGTACTTTATCAGCACCAACATAGAAAGCACCAAAGACCAACAGGAATTTATAGATGGTAGCAAATGCTCCCATGAGCCACTGTGTAAACATGATTTTCTTATCATTACCAGCCGCTGCACCATCATCGGCTATTTTCAAACAAACAGGTGTAATGGCGGAAACTAAATTTCCGATGCCCAAGGAAATTACGGCAATTGGCATAGCTAAAGCAACAGCAGCGTCAACACCTTTTCCCATTGAAATGGCAAATGCCGTCGCTAAGACACCGCCGATATTAACATCTGGTGGAATATAGGCACCTACAGAAATTGCCCCCATAAACAACAGCTCTAAGCTTGCCCCAATTTCAACTCCTGTTTTTACATCCCCTAAAACTAAACCTACTAATGGTCCTAAAACGATTGGTCTAAAGGTATATAATGTACCGAATGCATAATCCAAAGAACCCCATGCAGCAATCAGACCAATTAAGATAGCTTGTACTACCATGATTATTTCCTCCTCATTTTACTTTAAAACGTGGGCGACATTAAGTTTATTATCATCTACTAGTGCTCTGATTTCACACTCTACGCCTCGTTCCATCAATTCTTTCAAAATCGCTTTCTCTTCTTCTTCAAGGAAAACCTGTTTGCTGACTTGTGTTGTTGTCTTGCTTTCCTTGGTGTTTCCTAAATTGATACTGGTAATCGATGGACAACCATCCACAAGCTGTTTTGCTTCTTTAATGGTCTGAACAACAATAATCAGTTTGTATTTATCCGTTACTCCACTGTTAATAGCCGCTATGGAATCGGCCATATTTTTAATTACCAATTTCACTCCGCTAGGTTTTCCCAACTTTAATGTGGTCTTCCATACATCATCATGTACTACGGTATCACTTGCTACCAAAATACAATTTGCGCCAACGCCATTGGTCCAGGAAAAAGCCACCTGACCATGCAGTAAGCGATGATCAACGCGTACTAATTAATCATGTTACATCACCTTTCTAGAAGTCCTCTTCTTCTTTTGCTGCGCTACGCAGCATATCGTTACAGTACTTTACGCGTGTATCTTCACTGTTCACGATATCATGGATCATCTTTTCCGGATCCTCCTCGACACTGAGAAACAACTGCATCAATAATGGCAGATTCATGCCGGTAATCAAATGCATATGGTTGCGATTTCTCAGCTGTTTCATGAATTCGTTGTTGACACTGCCACCAAACACATCGCTGCATACGATTACTTCATCTTCAGGCGGAATCGCTGCTAAGGTTTCCTCTACTAAAGATGTGATATCGTTATTGCCTTCCACAAATGCCTGTACGATATGTATATTGGGCTGTTCGCCAATGATGATCTGAATACTTTCATAAATTCCTTTCGAAAAACCTCCGTGTGATGCAAGTACATAATGTTTCATTTGTCAATCTCCTTTATGTGTTCTTCAAATATTCGCATAGATGCTGCATCGGCTGTGAATGGCTCTTTGAAGTAACGCTGATTGACACATTCTACGGACAGGATGCCATGATATCCATACTTCATGAAATCCTGTAAATCACATCGCATGTCACGTTTTCCATCTCCCCATGCCAGATGTGTGATTTCTTCATTCACATCCACAAAGTGGCAATGGATAACTTTATCATGAAATGTTTCAAAATATGTTTGAATTGTATCGTTTGCTCTTGCCATTGCACCCATATCCAGACATATGTTTAATGCTGATTCATCTACTTCATCAAGCAGTCGAGCAAGATCTTGGGCACTGTTTGCTAATACAGATTCATTTTCCTGCAAAGCTTCAATTGCCAATTTCATGCCGTTTGCTTGTGCATATTGGGCAATGCGTTTCAGCATCGTCACACTGCGTTTCCAGGCTTCTTGTTTTGGCTCATCTAGAAATGCCCAGCCGCTTGTAACGACAACTTGTTGTGCCTGCAGTTCACATGCCACATCAACCGCATTACAGAAATAGTGATATACTCTATCCTGCATATCCTGTTCTCTTGCGGCCATATTATTAGGTTTGGGATTTGTCTGTTCCGGACAGATTCCAATAATTTTCAGATGATAGCGTTGTTCCAACTGTTTTAGTTTATCGATGGAATCATAACGCTCATGATCCATATAGAAATGTTGTGGCCCTGTCCAGAGTTCAACCTTTTTATAACCATTTGAAGCAGCACTGGCAAAGAATTCTTCCAGTGGATAGAAACGATGATGACAATTCATAGCCGCAAGTTCTAATTTGCTCATCCTAGTCTTCTCCTTCCAAGATAAGATGATAGGCTTCCAATAGATCATGTACCAGATACGTTGCTTTTGTTTGATCATAATGGAATCGTTCATCTTTTAATGCTGCTACTTTGATATCTGCACGTATAGCTGCTTCAATACCATACGTGGAATCTTCGATAATGATACAATGTTCCTTCGCTACTTTCAGCTGTTTCACCGTATGTAAATAGATGGCAGGATCTGGTTTGCTGAAAGGAAAATCCCTGCCGGTTACTACCAAATCGAAACTATTCAATAATTGACATTGCTGCATCATGGCATGAATTGCTGACATTGGTGATGAAGATGCAATCGCTGTTTTTATGCCCCTTTCGCGTAATCTTGGTAAGATATAACGCACATATGGATTCACAATATCCGCAAACACGACTTCCTCTTCACCCTGCATTATGGTTTCGTATAGCTGTTCCAGCTCTTTAGGATCAATCGCCTCCTTCCACCACGATGCCATCATCTGCCAGCTGGCTTCATTGCTGCTGCCGGCCAATTTTACGACTTCTTCATATGGCACATGAATGCCAAAGCGTTCATAGAAGGAAAGAACATGATGCATATAGATGGGTTCTGAATCAATCAGAACACCATCCATATCAAAGATCACAGCATCAATTTTTTCCATTGCTTCTAATATTCAAACTGACGGTAGTAGCGGCGATAAGCAAGATTGTGTTTTGTATAAGTTTCATAATAGCTTGCCAGACGTTCTGTTACTAACGCGGTTAAGATCATTGGTGAAACGATCATACGGAATTCCGGATCTAAACCATCAATCGCATATTCTGCTGTATCAATGACAACCAGCTTATCAGTGAATTTCTTGGCAAATGCTTCTACACGATTATCCAGCTTACGGCACTCATCTTCACCCTTGAACAAGAAGACCGGTACATCTTTATCTACCAATTCCAATGTTCCATGGAAGAAATCCGGACTGGATACTGCTCTTGTGCGTACCCATTGCATTTCTTCTAAGATACACATGGAGAATAATACGGTCTCTCCCCACAATGCGCCACTGCCAACGAAGATGCTATATGGTTCTAAAGCATAAGCTTTTGCAATTTCATCGGCTTTTGCATCAAATTTTTCACGAATATCTACTAAGTCATGGAAGATATTTTTTGTTTGGGCAATGAAGGCATCATATTTTGGGAATTCATTGCGGCGATTCAATAAACGCAGAGCTAAGACATCAAACATCAGATAACTATATTCACACTGTCCGGTTGTTACAGGAGCGGTGATGATCGTAGTCGCAAGTTTTCCAAGTGGTGTTTCTGGTTTGGTGAAAGCAACAACTTCAATGCCTTCTTTCACGATCCATTCCACAGCTTCCACGATTTCTTTGGTATCACCGGAAGCACTGGCAGTAATAACAACAGAACCCTTCTTTAAACGCTTGTTGCCAAGGACGTTTAATTCTGCTGCATTGGCTAAATGCACTTCTACTTCTGAGTATTTATTCATGATGTACTGAATTGGCTCTAATTCATCATAAGTTCCACCCATTCCTAACAAGAAAATATTTTCATATCCCTTATCATGTACTTTATCCGCAACCGCTTCTACTTCTTTTAATTTCGCAACGACAGCATCGCCATCTTTCAGATAAGTTTCTACATTAAATTTCGATAACATCACTTTTTCTTTTTCCATGTTTTTTTCTCCTTCGATTTCCTATCAGCTTTTCTTTCCCATCCAATTCTTTTTTTCATCATTTGTGCTATACTGGAAAGGAATGTTTTTCAAAGTGAGATCCAAGCTGAAGTAGTCGCAGTGTGCACCCTGTGGTTTATCAGCTAATCCACTTTACGTTTTTAATATACCAGTATTGTAATCTTTTTGCAAGCGTTTTCTTTTTACTTTTTCACCACAAGTGTAAATTGTTGTCTATCAATATCGATAATTTTATGAAAACTTGTTTAATAAAAGCCTTTATTTATCGTATTTTTGATAATTATTAAAAAAAATCAAAAAAATACATATTTTTTGATAAAATTTATGAAATTCTATCGTTCCTATGCTCATGAGGTTTCATGTATATACCAGTTTATACGGTTTTTATACCACTATAATAAATATCGTGCGAGTCCATCTATATTTCGATATACCACATATTCTAAACCATAGTATTTCAACATAAAAAAAGTCCTAGCTATGTCAAATGAACCCTGTTAAATTGGGCATAAGAAAAAAGACATTCTAGGTTTCTATTATACAGCGTCCATGTTGATTATAAAGGACCTCATTTTCATGGCAATACTCATTGAATTTAGCTTCTCGCTTTTGTATGTTGAATAATCTTCAGAAATGAAAAAAGTCAGCTTTTTGCCGACTTATCGTTTTGCGCGAAAAGTAAATTTTGCCTTATCACAACGGACATAGCTTTCAGTGTATTCTACTACATTCCCTTTTGCATCTTTGCCAATGTATTCAAAATAATACAATGGATGACCTTCCGCTATCTTCATCAATCGGGCTTCCGGTTGCACTGCTTTTAAAATCGTCAGCCGCTGAGAAAATACTACCGGTCGATGACCTTTGCTCTCCATGTAATCGTATAAAGACACATGCTCAAAATTATAAGTATCAATATCTTTAAACAAATGATAAGGAACATAACAGTACTCTAAAGCAAAGGATTCTGTTCCGATATTACGTAAACGATGCAATACATAAACATCTTCATTCTTTAAAATATGCAGTTTATTGGCTAAATAGCCACGTGAAGATATGACACCCTTTTCCAAAATTTGATTCATCAAAGGTATTCCACTGTCTTTAATAACAGCACCTAATCCTCGACTGGATTCAGATAAATTATCATAAAAAGTTACCTTTTGTGTTTTCTTTTGCGCGACAAATGTTCCCTTACCATGAATTCGATATAATATATTAGCTTCCACCAAAGAATTAATAGCGTTTTTTACCGTCATTCGGTTTACACCATAAGTATCTGCCATCTCTCTTTCACTGGGAATCTTTTCCCCGGGAAGATATTCCCCATCCTCAATGCGTTTCATGATGATTTCCTTCAACTGCATATAAAGCGGCATCCGATAGTCCATACATCACATCCTCCTAATTAACATAAACAAAGCGTTCCATCTTCATCAGACTTTCTGTATACTCAATCTGACGATTTTTAGTATCGTACGCCAAGCCCTGTTGCAACACTAGTTGTTCACCTTTTGCTACCTGCAACGACATTGCCGCAAAATCATCAGCGGTACTGACAAGAATTTCCTGTTCACTATGATCAATATGAATATCATAAGCAGTTTCCAATATTACATACAATGCTTGTTCTTGTAAATCGTAATGTTCAAGATCAGGTACGATCTCAATAGGAATGTACGTTGTCTCCAAAGAAATCGGCTCATCATCTACATAACGTAAACGCTGAAGTTCATATACTTTAGTTCCTAAAGGCAAACGCATATGCGCAGATAAATATTTATTCAATTCCATTTTTGACAAGTGTAATAATTTCATTTTCATTTTCAGACCTTGTTGAAAAATTGCTTCACTGGTCGATTCTAAATGGAAGACATTCTTTTCTACTCGTGGTTTATTGACATAATAACCGCTGCGTTGTTTTGAAACTATGATTCCTTCTTGTAAAAGAATCCGCAATCCACTGCGAAGGGTTAATCGCTGAACATTTAATTTCTCACAAAGATCTCGTTCACTAGGCAGTTTATCTCCCTCTTTCAGATTCTCTTGTTCTATCATGTTTTTGAGTTCATTGGCAATCATGATACTCAATGTCAAGATTTTCATATGCTTTCCTTTCTGCTGCGGTATACAACCTCTTTCATGCATAATTATACCAAATTAACAAAGAAATAGATAGGGAAAACTGTTTTTTCATATTTTACTGAAATACTTATATATGCATTTATTTAAGTAAAAAAAGGGAATACTCATTTTTTTGAGTTATTCCCTAATGTACTTTTATAAAGAAAGCGATTTTCCATCGCAAAGATGCGCGGAGTAAAGCCTCCTGGCTCTATTGGTGCCAATGCCTTTTCCATTGACTGCATACGTGCATCCATATTATCCAGCAAGTACAGCATTTCCGCTTCTGGAATCATTGGTAACACCGGAGATCCATAAGCGTATTGTCCATGATGAGCAAGGATCATATGTCGCAGCAACAGCACCTCTTCCCCTGTATAACCAAGCTGTTTTGCTTTTTCTTCCACTTTGCTTTGCATAATACTGATATGTCCCAACAATTTGCCTTCTTTGGTATAATCCGTCACAACCGCTCCGCTTAATTCAATCAGTTTTCCGATATCATGTAAGATCACTCCGGCAATCAACAGATCACGATTCAACAATGTGTATTGCTTGCATAAAGCATCCGCCATATGCAGCATGCCTAACACATGGGTTGCCAAGCCACTCACAAAATCATGATGATTTTTCATAGCTGCCGGATATGTATAAAAATCTTTTTCATAATCCGTGATAAACGCTTGTGTGATTGCATGAATGGCTTCATTTCGAATAGATGCTATATAAGCCGTAATTTCTTTTTGTAATTCATCTTTCGCAATTGGTCCACTCTTCACAAAGTTCCAAATATCATATTCTTCATCATTTACTTCTTCCATGTGATTTACACGAAACTGAAGCTGTTTTTGATGACATAAGACATCACCACTCACTTTAACCAACATTCCCGGTTTATAAGCATATAACAAGTTCTCTGGAACATTCCAATATTTCGCATCCATGCTGCCTGTCTTATCTTGTAATTGAAAGGACAGATAGGGTGCTCCCTTCGCTGTGACGCCTTTATTTACCTGAAGTAGCAATACCGTGATTTCCCCACGAAAACCATCTTCAAGCTCTGCTAATGTTTTATTCATCTTGCCACTCCATTTCTTCTATTTTTGCTATTACATCTTCATGCCGAAAGCCCTTTTGTAGACAATATGCAATGACCTTATTGCGCAACTGAACACCCTGATAGCGCCTTGCATAATTACGCAACGCTTTTTGAATGGTCTTCGTTAATGCTTCGCTGTCATCGACACCGGAAAAATCAAGTTCTTCTGCGCTCGATCTTGCCAAATCACCATCAAAGCCCTGACGAATCAACTTTTGAATGATCGTTTGCTTTTTCATAGCAGCCGACTTATCTTTCACACTATTCATTAATTTTTCAGCCATTTTACGAGCCTTATCTGCTTCTTGTACATCATCAAAATTGTTTAACGCCTGATCAATGATCTCAGGATCAATTCCCTTATTTAACAAGGTACGTCGAATCTTCCCTTTCCCGGTCAATGAAAACTGCATGCTATCCAAGCGATCCAATACATAACGCTGATCATTGATATAGCCTTTTTCTTCTAATTCATTCAGCAGTATTTCAACATCTTCTTTCCCTAAGCCTGGCAGACGATTAAAATACAACATCATTTCTTTGCGTGTATAATCCTTTATACGTAATTTGCGAATAGCAGCACGATAAGCTTCTAAACGAATTTCCTTATGTTGGAAATCCGCTACGGTATAACGATCCAACATTGTATGCAGACGAATCTTATAGGTGAAATAATCATCCAGTCGTATCAATATTTTAATTGGCTGATCTTCTTTATCGTTTTCCACATAAATGCGAACATAATCATCTAATGTCTTAATTTTTACGACTTCATATGCATCCTCAAAATCATCAATCGCCTGATAATAAACTGACATGACCTTAGAATAAAAAACCTTAGAATCGTATTTTACAATTTTTGCTTTTGCACGCTTGCGGAAAGCATCACGTTCATCTTGTGGTAAAGCAAAGAATGCTATTAGCTTGCGAGCAAATTCCTGCGGTGTATCAAATAAAAAGCCACTGTCGTTTTCGACAACAAGATCTTTTAAAACATCATCCCATCGAGCAAAAACCGGTAATTCACAAGCCAGCGCTTCGATATATGTCATGCCTTGTGTTTCCGTTAAGGATGCAGACACAAAGCAATCTGCACACGCATAATAATATGGTACTTCTTCTCTTGGCTTTTTATCAGTGAAAATCACATGGTTTTCTAAATGGTATTTTTTTACCATCGCTTGCAATTCATCCAGCTGTGGACCACCGCCAACAATCAGCAGCTTAATTTTAGGATCATCTATATAACGGAATCCTTCAATCGGTATATCCACACTTTTTTCTGGTGCAATGCGCCCAACAAATGTAATCACATGATCATCATCGGCAATTCCATATTGATGCCGAATTTCCTTCACCTTCTCCATGTTAATGGATTCACGATTAAAGTTCTCAAAATTCAAGCCGGTAGGAATCACATAAATCGGTGTCTTAACACCATATTTCTGCAATGTCTCTTTTGTTTTCTCACTTGGTGATATAACTGCCTGTGCACTATCTGATATCGCTCTTGAAAAGGTTGATATCACTTTTTTTGATACCTTATCTACTTCATCGATATCAAAACGATTGATATAATGCGTATAATCCTCATACATGGTGTGATATGTCGTTACGACTGGAATATTCAAATATTTTGCCACGATGCGAGCAAACATACCTACACCGAATTCCGTATGCACATGTATTACATCTAAATTCATTTTACGCACTTCATCACGTGCTGCAAAATGATATGGAGTAGACAACTTATACCCATACAGCCATTTTAATTCTAATCCAGGCAGGCGCAGTACATTGCCTTCTTTTTTCATGCGAGCTGCTTTATGATTGGTAATAACAAAAACATCATGACCGTTTTTTTCTAGTTCTTTTTGTAAAGTAACGATGCTGGATACAACTCCATTAATATCTGGTGTATATGTATCGGTGAATAAACCTATTCGCATACATCCACCTCCTTTTCCTCTTTCATCCATTTTTCACTATCATATTTCCGTTTTAAGAACAAGAAGACGACAGCCCCCACCAGCATGACAACATGGTAGGTTGAAAAACGCCATAGGATCATAACGCCGCTTGCTAATGCTGCATGTTTTACTACGGATTGAAATAAAGCCGTAAAGACCAATTCTGTTCCTCCACTCGCCCCGGGTATGGGGATAAAGGCATTGGCCATTAAGACAAAACTGGAAAGTGCTAGACAATCAATAAAACGATCTGCCCCTACAGAAACCCCCATTGCTTTCATGATAAAGTAAGGCAATGTAAATTGTATCGTCATTCGTACTATATTCAATACAACCGCCTGTAAGATCATCTTTTTCTCATGCTGCATCTTTTTGATTTCTGTAGTGAAAGATTCCATCTGTGCCGTCCAGCTGCTTAATGTCTTCTCTTTATTTTTTACAATATGCAATTTTGCCAAAATCTTTACACAGCCTTGTGACAATCGCACATATAATCGAGGAAACAACGCCATTGTCCACAAGACACCAATCACACATACATTCACAAGATAACCCAATAAGATACCAAAAAACAATGGACCGATGATTGCCATAAAATGAGAAAAACGTGCCAGAAACAAAATGGTAACATACAGCATCATCGTTGTTTGATAGACAATAAAATCAGCCCATAAGATACTGGCACCATCACTGAATTTAATCCCCTGTTTCTTAAATATATACGCTTGCGCAAATTGTCCGCCGGTTGCACTAGGTGTGATACCACTGAAAAAGATACCTACAAAACCATTTGCGATACCTTGTAAAACGGTATAATCTTTTTTACTTCTTTTAGCAAATACTGCTAAGATCCAGCCTACCACACAGGCATAGGCAATTCCCCACAGCAAAATGATCACAAGCCAGTACCAGTGCATACCGCCGATCAGCGTCATGACCTCCTGATAATGATCCTTTAATGCAAACCATAAGGCAACAACGGTCAACCCAATGATCAGCAGGAAATTCAGGACATAACTCTTTACAGAATTTTTCATCTTAATCCCTCGCTTTTAAGACCGCTCAACAAATGCGATCAACAGCATATCGCTATCTTTTAAATAATGAACAACAAAGATATAAGATATGCCTTAAGCGCAAAACAGACAGTTATTACTGCTTATTTTTTCGCTTTCTTTTCTTCTTTGCGTCTTCTCAGCAGTTCCCCACTTTCTTGCTCTTGATAAACCCTTGTATAAAAGTCCTTCCAGATCTGCAAGACATTTTCTTTTGAATAATACTGACTGATATAAGCGGAATCCTCACTGCTTTGTTGATAAAACGCCGTATCCTTTTGTAATCGGTCAATCAACATCACAAAGTCTTCATTGGATTCCCCACATTGATATTTATGAAATAAAATATCCTCATATAATTCCAAATTACGTAAGACTAATGGGCGTTTTAAATTCACTGCTTCCAAGATGGACATAGGAAACAATTCATTATAAGATGGCATGAATAACAGATTGCTCATGTTATAAATATCATTCATTTCACTGCGTGGAATGATGCCTAAAAATTTCACATTTGCAGGTGGATTTTCAACGACTTTTTTCAGTTCTTCATAGCCATCGGTAATCTTTCCAAAAGAGAACCCACCACACCAAACGAATTGAATATGCGGTAATTTTTTAGCAACCTCAATAAAGTCCAGCACCCCTTTACGAGTCTGTACCTGACCAACGCCAATAACGACAAAAGCATCTTCTGCAATGCCATATTTCTTACGTATAGCGAAACGTTCTTCTTCACTTTTTTCATAAAAGTCTTCCTTGGACACATAATTGGGAATATATACCATCTTTTCTTTAGGTATATCATAAGTTTCCAATTCTTTCATAAACGTCGGATTTACAACAATCAGATAATCGGCTGTCTTATAGAAGCTTATAACATATTTTTTGAATACATGAAATAATGCCTTAGGCAATTGAATACTGCCATCTAAGGTATCAGGTAAAAAATGTACATAACATACATTAGCATTTTTATTATTTTTCATACGCAGATAATTCTGCGGTTCTATCGTATGAGAATGAACGATATCTGCTTTTTTCACACTGTTGATGCGAACATCGAACAGATCACTTGCGCCTTCGCTGACTAGTTTCACCTGTTCCAGATAAGCACTTCCTACTCCCTGGCCTTCCACTTTATCGGCATTGGAAAGCATATTAATGACAATTCGTTTATCCAATCTGATTCCCTCCTGTTATCGCAAGAAACAAAAAAAGTTAACCTTTTTCTGCTTTGACAGAAGTATTATATCATATTTTCCATATATGGAATAGATTGACTGCTAACAACTTTGTAAGAAAGCCTTAAGAAATCCTAAGAGTTGCATAGTGTCACCTTTGAAAAAATAACTATCTTACATATAGCGCAAAAGTTCATATACATGCTGATACGCTCGTTGCAAGCGACGATATAATGTGCTTTCTACGATATCTCCTTGATGCAGCATGATGATTCTGCGATCTAAGCCGCGGACATACATATCTAACAATAGATCTTTCTCTTGCTTGGGTAATTGTAAAATCGTTTGAAGCAATTGATATGCATGATGATCACGACTTTGTTTCTGCAGATGTCGCAAATTCCGTTGCTCCATTGCTTTTAAGACTGGCTCTTTCCTCTGTTTACAGTCATTTCGTAAATCTAAGACACTTCTTGTATAATGCAAATAATCCACAAGCTCATCCTCAATTTGCAGATGCCTGCCATCTTCCTCATATAAGACACTATGCAGCCGCAATTCTTCTGCATATCGTTGCAAAAACAGCATTTCTTTCTTAATTTGCTGTGTAATTTGTTTTTGTATATGTATCTTTTCCATGCCATACCTCCTACCATACTGTCATACGATAAAAAAAAGAGAAAAGCGTAAATTTTCTCCATTTTGTATATTTTAAATTTAATTTCTCTCTAATTTCTTGAAGAATTCCGTTAAATCGTAGCCGCTGACAACGATTTCCGCTTGTCGACCATGTGTATTCCAAAGGATGGGATTTCCTTTAAAATCATAAGCATATCCATGCTGCATCTTAGCCATGATCATCGCTAGCATGACATCTCGCAAATTGCGCTTTGCGCAACAATACGCCATAGCTTCATAACGCATACAAGCCAGTATTGCAGCAGGACAGTTCCATCCATGCACTTGATCATCGATCACTTCATATCCCGCATCTTGCATTTTTTCTACCAACGCTTGAGGAACCCGCGCATTCTTAAACAGTAATTTGGGCATTGGCGGTTGCGAAGGAAAGGTCAATTTTTCACCCTGTTCATAAGTTTTTAAGGATGCCTGTTCATAATACATTGTTCCAGCATCCTCAACATAAGAATAGCAAACATCACGTGCTGGAAAATAAACAATTACAATAAGTGGCTCATGTTCTTGCAGCAAAGTCACACATATCGAATAGGTATCCGCCTGCTGAATGTAGGGCAACGTACCATCAATTGGATCAATAATGAGGGTATATGCATGATCCTGCTTTGGATATAAGCGCAACGAGGGTGTATCCTCTTCCACATCTAAAGTTACCATATGACCAAGATAAGGATACACACTTTGTAACAGCATCTCCTGTACTAACTCATCCACCTTAGTTTTCGCTTCTCTCATTGCAAAATGTGCATCACTTTCTCGTTCTTCACGTTCAATGGTTTTCCCTTCGTTTTGAATATTGGCCTGTAAATTTCTTGCCACAACACCGGCTGCTTTTACTGTTTGAAATAAAATTGGTGCTATCGTATGCACATCCATCCTTACTCATCTCCCTATCTGCTATTTATGCTGTTTCTTAGCTAAATACCTTTTGCGCATTTGCAAACCGAACATCGCACTTAAAACATCAATGCCCACATCTTGAATTTATCCGCTTCTTCCAATTACAAACAACTGAAGAAAGAAGCGCTGTTGGTACAAATACACTGCATAAAAAAGCGAGTATCCACGCATGATGATATGTGTCTTCATGAAAACAACCCTAGTATTGCATCGTCAAGCTTGTATATTCACTCCTATTCACAGCCTTCCTAAAAAAACTGCACATCATCTCTAAATAAAGTTCCTTGTTGTGCATGTTCCTAACCTCGTATTTTCTCCATGTATCATCTATTTAATAGTAACGAATACAAGGTGAAAATGCAATGGAACATCGCGTATTATTTACAAACATCTCGAAACTGAAGTTGTCATAGAAAAAGTAGGGAGATTACACGGTTGTGCTTTTTCCCTACAGATTCATGATGACAAAAGGAACTAAGTGCTCCCTTTGGATTATCTTTTTTTATTTATTGCTTTTGTAATCGATAGCGTTTTAAAAATGCTTTCGTACGTTCATTTTGTGGATGCTCAAAAAGCTCACTCGGTGTTCCCTGCTCACAAATAACACCTTGATCCATAAATACGACACGTGAACTGATATCATGAGCAAATGCCATTTCGTGTGTTACGACGATCATGGTTAAACCATCTTTAGCCAATTGTTTCATGACATCCAGAACATCACCTACCATTTCCGGATCTAATGCACTGGTTGGCTCATCAAACAATAGGATTTCAGGATCCATACACAAAGCGCGAGCAATTGCCACACGCTGCTTCTGACCGCCAGATAGCTGCATACTGCTGGCATTGGCAAACATCTCCATACCAACCTTACGCAGATTATCCAACGCTTTTGCCTTCGCCTCTTCTTTACTGCGTTTCAAGACCTTGAGCTGGCCTAGCATACAGTTTTCTAATACCGTTTTATTATTGAATAAATTAAATGACTGAAACACCATACCAACATGTGATCGATGAACATTCAAATTCAACTCACCCTTTAAGATATCCTTACCATGATAAAGTATTTCACCGGCATCCGGTGTTTCTAATAAATTGATACAGCGTAATAACGTTGATTTTCCACTTCCGCTAGAACCAATAATAGTAATAACCTCATTGCTATCACAGTGAAAATCAATATCCTTTAACACTTCCAAAGAACCAAAATGTTTTTTTAAATGACGAATTTCTAACAAAGTATCACTCATGCCAAATCACCTGCCTTAGGTACGCTTTGACTAGTCGGAAAGGAAGTCTTAGGCATATGCAGACGTTTTTCAATCCATGTCAACAATAGCGTAGCAGCACTCGTCAATAGCAAATAAATAACACAGGTAGATAGAAAGGTTTCCGTAAACAGCATCATACTTCCCGCTACAGAACTAGATTGGAAAAACAATTCCATTACGCCAATGACATTCAGCATAGAACTATCTTTGATATTAACAATTAATTCATTGCCTAAAGAAGGGAAGGAGTTGCGAATGGCTTGTGGTAAAACGATGGCTGTCATGGTCTGTGTATTTGTCATACCAAGACTTCGAGCAGCCTCAATTTGCCCCTTATCGATAGATTGAATCCCTGCTCGTATGATTTCGGACATGTAAGCACCCGTGTTTACAGATATGATGACGACTCCAGCAACATTAGCACTCCATCCCAGATAAGGGCGCAATGCATAATACAGAAACATTGCCTGTACCATCATTGGCGTACCCCTAAAAAACCATACATATACTGCCACAATGCTATGCAAGATACGTTTTACTATACGTATTGGCATACGATCACGCGGCTCTATTTTTACGGCTCTGACACCACCAAGCACTAGACCAATCAATAAACCGAAGAAAGTGCCCAATACTGCCAACATTAACGTAATCTTAATACCATACCATAATAATGGTATATTGTTTTGGAATATCCACCAGGCTTTTGGCAGCATTCCTTCAGGAACAGCAGCAATTACCATGTAAGAAACTCCTCCTTATTCTGCCTTAGGCTGAGCTTTTCGTGCTTCTTTCATCCATTCATCTCGCGTTTTCTTAGAAAGATTATCAACTGCTTTTTGAACGTCTTTAAAGAGCTGGGAATCACTAGTCCCTTTCTTCATAGCAATAGAAACACTTGTATCAATGTCAAAGCCCTTCCCTTTTTTGAAATGTACAATGGTAAGATCCTTATTAGCCGCAACTGCCCCTTCAGCTACAGGAAGTTCCGCTGTAATACCATCCACTTCTTTTTTCTGTAAAGCCACGATCATTTCAGGATAAGTCGCTTTTGGTGTTGCATGCTTTACCCCTTTGATTTGATCAATGACCGTATCATAATTCGTACTCTTCTGACCAATAACGGTTTTGCCCTTAAATTGTTGAATATCATTGTATTTTGCAACCTTTTTATCACTCTTACGAACGATCATAACCATTTCACTTTCATAATATGGCGTAGTAAAATCCATACCTGCGCGGCGTTTATCATCGGCTGTCATCCCAGCAATCACCGCATCAATCTCACCTGAATTCAATGCTGGCTGTAATCCTTCCCAGCTAACTTTTTTAACTTCGATTTCACGATCCAACTGTTCTGCCACATAACGTGCCACACGTACATCATAGCCATCACAATAACCGGCTCCACCGATTGCTACACTGGTATCTGTCTGCTCATTGCTCTGCCAATTAAATGGCGCATAGTTACATTCCATACCAACTACAAACTTTTCTTTACCAGTTACGCTAGATACATTTTTTCCATCATCTTCGCTTCCTCCACATCCGGAAAGCACAAATGTCATTGCCAATGCGGCTGTTGATAATTTCTTAAGTTTCATTTTTTTACCTCTTTTCTTAATACACAAAAAAGTCGCGCTATTGCACGACTCCATAGTTCGAGTGTCAATAGCTCCTCTTCATCTTACATGAAGGAGTGTTATCGGTATTTCCAGATAACCCCAGATAACTTCCCCGCCGGAAAATCACCTTCGGCGATGATTACCTTTCAAAGTTTTCACTGCCTGCCGGCTCCTACTCCTACTCTGACGCATCGCTGCCTCTATATGATTTTTTTGTCTTTCCTACTTTATCGCAATTCATCTTTTTTGTCAACCGTCAATTATTTACAATTTCTTCATAAATTTTGACTTGCTTTTCTATACTTTCCATAGAGCAGCAATAGCCCTCCACTGCCTAAGAAAAGGCTCAAGATCTCTATTCTCCTGGTAATATCTTTCGTCTGCACATCTTTATTTGCAGAAGATGATGCATCATTCCCCGTTGCGGAAGAGGGGTCTTTTTGATGAGAGGCAGAAGAATCATCGTCTTGTATTGGTAAAGTTTTGTTTTCAAATTTTGGTTCTATCACAACTTCCCATTGTTCTTTCCCATCCATCTGCAATGGAACACTAAACAACGATGGGGCACTGCTATAAATACTGTCTTGTAGAGTTGCCTGCTTTTCTTGTACTAATAAATACATCCCCGCTTCTTGCTTAGTAAAAACCGCTTCACCTTGACTATTAGTTGTACTCTGTATACCTTTTAAACCATGCTCATGTACATAATCGGCTAACATTTGAGCATTTTGTTTTTGATGCAAAGAATCCATATCATCTAAATTCAGTGATACATGCAGAAAATCACCACTTTGAGTCCATTCTGAATCTTTCCAATCGGCAACTTTGTATATCGCAAACGATACATTTTGTAATGCGTGCCTATCATCACCATCCTTTTGTATGATTGCTTTGATAATGACATTTCCATATTCCTTTGCGTATGCAATACCAAAAGGCATTATAAAAAGCAGACTGCAGAAGAAAATACCAATACTGATTTTATATCGTTTATTTCCTTTCTTCATATGCGTTTCCTTTCTTTCGTACATACCACTTTACACTTATATATACCCCAATTAATACAATACATGCAACACCTAATGCTTTAATATAGAATGGCAATTCAGCCTTTAATTCCATTTCATCAGCTATTTTAACAGCTTCCTCATAAGGAATCCTTGTTCCTCTCACTAATAGGCGATGTGTATTTATCGCATAAGGCGTACACGTCAATAAAGTTACATAATCTTTTCCTTCTACTATGGATAACGCCTGGGTTTGTGTTGGTTTCACAGTTAGTATCTGATCCACCTGATAAGCAAGGGTATGATGCAAAACTTTGATGTAAAATACGTCCCCTTTTTCCATTTTATCTAGATCGGTAAAAAGTTTTGCGCTAGGCAATCCCCGATGTCCAGATAATACCGTATGACTTGTTTCCCCGCCCACCGGCAAAGAAGTTTCTGGTAAATGTCCGATACCAGATTGTAATACACGTTCGCTTATTCCGTGATAAATTGGCGATAAAATATGAATCTTCGGTATCTCAATATAACCAAGCATGCCATTTCCATCTATATCTAGCAGTTTATCATAAGTAGTATGCTTCAACTGTTTCGCTTCTTCACTGAAGGGATCAAGTATCTCACTGTTTCCAATTAATGTTCGATTATATGCCAATGCCTTTTGCATCATTTCATCTTCTTGCTGTTGCGTAATATGTGATACTTCTTGTTCATAATCTGTAGCAATCGTTGTCGCATGTCGCTGATTCAAATAATTGCTAATAGCCGGATAAAATAAGATACCTAACCCTATCAGATAGCCACATATTCGCAAACACATAAAGATTCGTCTTTTCATAGCCTCATCCTCAATCTTATCTTTCTTCCGCAATAGGCACAAGCTTTCTCATGCCCATTGCGGAAAAAACAGGTGATTTTCTTAAAGAAAGCCCTGTTCTTCCTTTTTACTTATGCTCTTCTGCGTTTTCTACTAATGACAGAACAGCTAATCATCACTGCTAAAATACCAACACCAACGATAGTGAACATAATCGTACCATTCCCACCTGTATCCGGTAATACACTGCCTGATTTATTCTCAATTGGGATTTCTGGAGAAGCATCTTTATTTGTTATTGTTATTGTTTTTGATTGATCTCCTATTGTATATGTAACATCCACTTTCTCTAATTTTTGTGTACTAGTATTATAAGTTGGCGCAATCTTGATCGTTACATCTCCTACAAGTTTATTGTAACCATCAGGAGCTTTGATTTCTTTTAACTTATAAGTTCCAGCATCAAGTCCACTTATTTTTACTTTACCATCATCATCAGAGGTTATAACAACTGAAGTAAAACCTTCTTTATTTGCCTCCTCTGAAGTAGCCTGTCGGTAATTTCCTCCAGTAAAGGCAATTAAATTAATTTTAGAAGTACCATCTGCTTTATACAATTCAAATTGTGCCCCAGCTAAAGGTGTTTTTGATTCAGCATCATTTGTATCTGTTAAATAATACTTATAAATCGTAAAATCAAAAGTATGTACATCAACTACACTAGGCTCAGAGTCTTCAGTTCCTGTTGCTGGATTCGATGGGTCATTGCTATACTCTACAGTTGCGCTATTGGAATTCGGATTCATTCCGGAAACTGCTTTTTCATTTAAAATAGCTGTATACGTAACCTCTATTGATGCTCCTACTGAATCCTTGTTAGAAATAAAGTTATTAAAGGTTATTGTAATGCTTTGCCCATTTTTAGTTAAAGTATATGTATTCTCTTTCGGTGTATCTGTATTATCTTCCGTTAAAATCTTTTCCCCTATTTTCACACTGCTAATCTCGCCAAATGTTAAACCCTCTGATAATGTATCCTTAAAGTTAAAGGTATAACTACTATAACCGGTCATATCAGGAACAACGGATGTCAATTTAAAAGTTACTGTGTCACCGACATTTGCATCTTTTGCTATATTAGTGTTTCCATCTACGATTACCTTATCCACTGTCGGATATGTACTTTTCATATTAATTGTTGTTTCAGTTTTATGAATACTAACTAACATAGCTGGACTCTTTACTAATTCATTAGTCCCATTTACTGTGTCTGCTGCACCCTTTGGATAAACCAAATAATATCCGTATGATATATCTGCTATCGTTAAACTATCTGCATTAGCTGTCTCAGATTTTGTCGTATTTATTGTTTTTCCTTTTTCTGTGGTGACTAACCAATTTAGAACATTTTTGGCAAAAGCTACTTTAGCTGTATCCTCATTTAATCCACTTACATAATCATATGCAGCAGTTGACAAAGCATCATCTGCCTTACCAGTACATTCAGGTAACGTAAGGAAATAATCCGCAAAATCCGGATTCAATGTATATGCGACATTATCACCACTTTTTGTAGCACTAAACAATTGATACAATTCCACCGTTTTACCATCTTTCGTACCGTTGATTGTTAAACTTCCTTGTCCATCCGCAGCCGTGATTGGCTTACCAAACCCTAACACCATGACAAAGGCAACTGCCACTGCCATAAAACTTGCAAATATTCTTTTCATTTGTTTTCCCTCTTTCCTTTTCTGTTATGAATATTTTTTCTGCTTTGTATCAAGCAGGTGGTGAATTACTTTGTCGCTGCTGTTTCTTCATAGCTTGCCGCTCCTTTCTTCTTTTCTGATGCCTTATCACATCACTATAAAGCATAACGATCAATATACAGCCTCCCACCAGAATAAACATAAAGATTCCCATGCCACCGGTATCTGGCAGTATTGCAAAATGACTATTGGTAATCGTAAAGGTTGTATGATCCTGTGAACTATCAATTTTGATAATATAGCCTGGTATTGCTGTTTCACTTACTGTATAGGTGTAATAACAAAGACTTCCATCCTCTGCTGTCTTGTAAGCTGGCAGATCTGTAAGTACATGCTGCCAAGTTGCTTTTGTTGCATCCCCATTGATGACATAACTCTCATATCCCGTTACAATTTCACTTTTCTCTTCCTTATTTTCTTTCCATGTTCGTTGCAGAGTAATGTTGATCTTGTCTGGTCGCAGCTGATCGCGATTATCACTATCTTTCCAAACTTTATTGATTGTGAGTTTCAAGAACTCATCGCATGGATCTTGTTCCTGTGATGGTTCTGGTTTGGTTGTATCAGAAGCATTAGTCCCAGATGATGCATCATCCATCAGCACTGCTTTTGCTGGTGATACATAAGCATTTAATGGAATTGCTTGCTGTGAAGTAGATGATACAAGCTGCGCATCTTTCAGCGTTTCAAATTCTTTTACATTGACGATATGTTTAATGCTATATGCATTCCAATCATCAACAATTGTCGCTATATTAGTTAAGATGGACGTATCTTTTGCTATTTCGTTATATATCCTGTTCACTTTTCGATAAATGTGATAGAGATTATTTTCACCTTCTACCTTTTCAATCGTATTGAAGTCATAGCTTGAAGCAAGACTACTCTTTCCTGTAAAAGGTCCAATTGAATTTGCTGTACCCTTGATGGTATCACATAATTCCATCGTGTTATCGAAGAAGAGTCCTTCTTTGTTAAAACCAACAAAACCACCGCTGCTACCTTCTTCTTTCTGCGCATCCTTGTCATTATTCGCTCCGCCGCCAAATACATCATAGCCAAACTTTGTACCGTTAACTTTACTATTTTCTACTTTTGTTCGATTTGCTTTGATTAAAGTGACGCGGACGTTTTGTTCATTCTGCTCAGAGTCTATTAATCCATTCTCATTACATGGTAACTTTATTGTAGAATCTCCTAAGGTAATAATCGCAAAATCGGTTTCAGCTGGATTTTCTGATGATTTTTTTGACAAACTAACCGAAATTTTTAAACCTAACAGGTTCAGATTGACTACATCGCCATCTTTTAAAGCTTTTACCTTAAGAATGCCAAGATGGATATCAAGTAAACCCAGATTTTCTAAATCGTCTATATATAACGCTTTTACTAATGGATTTAAAACAACCGTTAACAAGGCGTTGACAAGTTCTGACTTAAATTGTACATCGGCCAGATAAGCAAAATCGGTTTTGCCAATAAAGCCGCCGGCAATACCTTGACTGGCTACCTGATTGACTCCTTGTTCCTGTGTTTCACCACCGGCAATACAATTCACGATGCGGGCAAGATTACCATAACCGATAAAGCCACCGGCAATTGGCTGTGTTCCTTGCCCACTGTTTACAAGGTAACCACCCGCAATACCGGATACCTTACTATCGTGGATATTAGAGCCAAAAACATCCAGTACACCTAAAGAGCCGCCAAGTAGTTCTCCAAAGCTACCTTCTAAAACATCTAGCTTATCAGCATCAACGACACCGCTCTTGCCACAATAGCCAACAAAACCGCCGGTGTTATTTAAGCCTTCAACTTTTGCTAGATTGGTCACGGTACTATTCTTGATAGAGCCATCCAATAAGCTGCCGCCAAAGCCGCCGGCATTGCCATAATAAACTAAAGATGCATTGCTTCCTTGGGATGATTCCGTATGTGCGCTAACATGTAAGCCAGCCTGTGGACTTCCTTTAACCTCACTATGGTATACATAGGTGCGGAAAGTATCCAATACATCAATACCACCGGTTTTAATAAGATGTAAGATATTGGTTGTTTCATCTCCAGATACTTGTGCTGCTGCATCGACATCACCTATTCCAAAACAACCTCCAACATGATCTCCTCCAATAACAGAACGTAAACGATCTAAATGGACACCGGAATCTGCCGTCTTTTCTTCTCCTAATACCGCGCCTGATAAACTTCCGGCAAAACCTCCGGCTGCTTTTGCATACGCTGTATTTACACCCTCTTGATAAGCACCATTTACGACAATGCCCCAATCATCCCAGCTGGATACTTTGGCATAGCGGATGGTTGATATCGTTGCATTCAATACTTGAACAAGATCTGCTGGGGATGCTATCAATAAATTTAGTACCTGATTTAATAGTCCTTGCTTGGTTGCGGTATCCACACGTGTGACACTGCCTGGATCTACTTTACCCGCATAGCCTCCTACATAACTTGTCCCATCTACACGACGCAGTTTTTCGATATTACAAGCTGTTGTCGCATTCCCCCAAATTTGTCCGCCAACCATGTAGCCGACATAACCACCGGCATACCCGGTTGTTTGTGTTTGATTGACACCGGTAGCAGCAATACTGGCACCGCCACGATATCCTTCAACACTTGATGTGCGAATAACTGGCACAAAAGACTCTATCGCTGGTATCGTACCTGCTAATTTTACATTAGCTAAATCAATATCACCGGTTTGGGCAACTGTTCCCGTTATCATTTCACCTGCAAAACCACCGGCACTGCGATATGCATTACTTATTTTTAAGTCCTGCGCTATCGCATCCGTAATTGTGCCACCTTCCATGCGTCCTACATAGCCACCAGCTGCACTTCCTTGTATTGAGGTTGCAGCATCCTGGTTACGGCCGGCACTTACTGCATAACCATAGGCATATTTTTGTATGATGTTAGTGAACTCTTCAGCAGTATTAACTTCTCCTAATTCTTTTAACTGTTGTCCATATGCCCCATATACACCGACTGCCTTTACCCAGGCATTCCATTCTGCCATATCCAAATTTCGCAAAGGTCCTGAAACCGTTGTTTGCTTTTCGCTAGGATATACTGCCTGCATCACAGTCAATGGATTATCAAGTGTAATCAAATCAAATAAGAGATGCAGACTGCCGGTATCTGCCACATTGGCACATTGCATCAAACCTGTGTAACCACCGGCATATTCCACACCATATACCGAACGAATGCGCTTTATACTTGCTTTACGCTGTGGTCCAGTATAGGCACTGCTCTTCCAATCACTACCATCATTGCCCCAAATCTGACCACCGAAATTATGACCGACATAGCCGCCTGCCAGACCTCTTAGCACACCATCACTGCTTTGCGCATCTGCTCTTACGACACCGCCACATGGGATACAAGTTGTTTCACTGTTTTTAATTGTTGGGACAAACGTTCGCAGGACGCTTACTAGATTATCCGCTTGAATCAGCCCACCTAATACACTTGTTCCTGTGACAACATCTGCCACATCACCTGGTTGTATGGTACCTGCATAGCCACCGGCACTTTCTCTGGCTATGATATGAGCAAAACGATAAACATTGGCATCTTGAACCTGTGTTCCCTGCATATCTCCCGCAAAACCGCCTGCTTTTCCGATCTTTCCACTCGTATCACTTGCGATAACATTAAATCCGGAAGCATCGCCGTAAACATCACTATGCTCTACGATGGATACAACAACATTTAAGGCAGAAGCTGCATTTGCCAACTGTAAAACCTTATCTAAAACCTTAACTCCGCCAATGGCTGCCGTGCTGCCGATTACAACCTTACCAAAATAGCCACCGGCATAGCGATAGCCTTTTATTGCATAGTCACTTGTACCATCAAAATAAGAATTGGCTTCTCTTGTCTGCAAATCCTTTGGTTCTACAACCTTTGTATTTTGTAGCTTTTGTACATCACAGTTACTAATTTGAACACCACTGGCATAACCGATATAACCACCGGCACTTCCGGTATTTACATCGTTTGTATTATCTTGTGTATCACTGCCGCTTACATGCACACGCATTCCACTCGCAATTGAGCGTATGGATGCATGTTGGATAACCGGCACAAAAGCTTGAATAACACTAAGTGTATCATTGAATTGTGTCAGCTGATTTAAAAGGCTGCTGTCTTGTCCAACTTCCGCAACACTGCCTGCCTGCACAAGGCCACCAAAGCCACCGGCATAGCGTAATCCTTCTACTTTCCAAAGATGCTCTACCGCTGTTCCTTTTTGTCCATCAACGGCATTCGCTTGATTATCAATATATCCACTCTGCATCTCTCCGACATAACCACCGGCATAACCTTGTGCCTGTGATATATCATTTCCTTCAAACACTTCAGTATGTACATACAATCCAGCATTGCCCTCATCATTTGCATGTCCGGATACTTTTGCATCCGTAATGGTACTGCTGGCAGCTTGTAAAACACTGGTTAATTCTTTTACATTCAATAATTTACCTAAAATAGAGTTTAACAATTCTCCTGTAGCATCACTTGCCTCTGCTACACTTCCGGAACGTAAGATGCCCACATAACCACCGGCATGATAAGCACCGATAACTTCTTTTACATCTGTTATATTGGCATGCGCTATTGTCACCGCCTTGCCATGGCCAAGAAAACCACCCGCATCACCTAATGCAACATCACCTTGTTTTCCTGTTGCACGAACAATTAGCTGTTCTCCTGTAATAGAAATATCAGAAAGTTTAGGGTATGCGATATCCATGACACTTAGCAACTGGGTAGCATCTAACAGATTTAATACCTTGATAGAACCGGTTTGTGCAACATCACCTGGCAATAAGCGACCAGCAAAACCTCCGGCATAAGCTGTTCCTTTTACATATGCTAAACCACTTATCGTTGTTTTTGCCTCTGCTGATGTATCACCGGCATCCGGATGGTTCACACGGTAATTCATATCAACTGCCTGTCCATCGCCAATGACACCACCAGCGATTTGCGCAGAAACCTGAGGATCAGCACCATTCACTACATAAGTAAGTGTGATATCTTGAAATTCCGGTGTTAAGGCACTCATGACCCCTAATAAATTGGTGAGGTTAATTCCCGCTAGATTAGTTGAATTTCCTACGGTAGCTAAAGCATCTCCGGCTTTCGCATAGCCGATAAAACCTCCGGCATTTCCGGCATCCATTGGTGCAGATACCGATTGTAAAGCAGTGACACTGGCACGTTTTACCTTTCCACTGATACAGTTACCGATAAAACCGCCGCTATGACTGTCCGTTTCACTCGTCACTACACGAAACCCTGTTGTTGTACCGGAAATGGAACTATCGTATACCATAGTTTCCACCATGTCAGCCAAGCTAAGAATGCCATCTGCTTGAATCAAGCCTAATCCTAAGACATCAACACCTCCAACACTCGCTAAGGTCCCACTTCCGAAATATCCGGCAAAACCTCCGGCGTTTTTACCGGCACTGATGGATGCTAGATTCGTTAAGTTCACATTTCGCACTTCTCCGCCTAATCCATAACCAATCACGCCTCCGGCATTACTATTGGCACCAGTAGCTTCCACCTTTAAACCAGTTGTACCACCTTGTATCGTTATATCTTTTACTTCAAACCGCATATAATCCGCAGCTTTTACCGTACTGCCTAAGACATCACTTAAGCTTGTCATGGTTGCTTTCCCAATGCCACCCCCGGCATGCTCTATTGCTGATACAGTAAGAGAAGTTGATGCGCTAACTTCATTTCCCTTCTTGTCATACGTATAAGAAATATTATTTTTTGTTAAAACCCGCTGTACTTCCTTGGTTGTTGTCTTTGTATCATCCTTTAATTCTTCCGTATTTGAGATTTGTACTGCCCCAGCATAGCCTGTGAGTCCTCCGGCATGCTTGCCACTGGCGATAATCGCAATCTGTTGTCCGCTAACTTCTATTCCCGTCATGACAGAAGGACGCATACCTACTAGATTCAGTATTTGAATATTTTTATCCCCACTTAGGATACTTGATAACAATCCTTGAACCAGTTTTAACAATCCTTGCTTATCATCATCACTTTCATTGATATCTGCGACATCTCCCAT
The DNA here is from genome assembly GCF_004341945.1 of Longicatena caecimuris. Taxonomy (GTDB): domain Bacteria; phylum Bacillota_I; class Bacilli_A; order Erysipelotrichales; family Erysipelotrichaceae; genus Longicatena; species Longicatena caecimuris. Next base: position 34,330 of record NZ_SMBP01000007.1, on the reverse strand, counting down.
ATCCGCTTTACCGCTAAAACCGCCAACATAGTCCTTACCTGAAACCTTACTAAGATTTTTCACACTGCAATCAATTGCATAGCTATTGCTCATACTTCCTACAAAACCACCGGCATAACCTGCATTATTCTCAGTCGAAGTTGCCGTTACATTAAGTTTACCGCTACCTTGTATTTGAGAATTTAAGAAGACGGTATTGACAGGAAAGTTACCTAGCAAATCAATACCTAACGAAGAAAGGGCCCCAGCAATGACTTGATTTGCTGCTCTTCCTGCGAAACCACCAACATAATTTGTTCCTTGGATTTCACTATCACCATTCGTGATAACTTTCGCATTGTGGATGATAGAACCTCTGATATCCCCGATAAAACCACCGGTATAATCGTTACCGATAATTGATGCCTCACTTGCAAAACTTACGGAACAATTTGTTATAACCGCATTCACATAGCCAATAGGAATTAAGCTACCCACATCTAATAAGCCACCATCTAATAAGAATGTAACTAAATCACCTAAGCCTAAAACAGGTAAAGCATTTAATAATTCGCTTAATGTTTTTAAAGTACCTCCAATCAACCCTGTAATAGCTTCATATTTGGTGATGCCTGATACATATCCTATCAATCCTCCAGTATAATTATTTGCATTTGTAATTCCCTTAAGATTGGTTACCTGACAATTGTCTATTTGAACATTTCCTTTTACAACACCTGCTAATGCCCCAGTCGCAAAGGATTTTGGATCATCTTTTAAGCTCTCCCCTAGACCTAATACCTTTAAAACACCAGCAATTAATGAAACATTCTTATCAATGCTCTTTGTTGTCGTCTTCACTTGAACAGTATCTAAAGTAATATGTGATACAAGAATAGGTTCATCAGAAAACTGTAAGTTACTATCTCGACCTGATGCTAAGCTTCTAAAGAAGCCTATTCCATATTCTTCATGATAAGTTTTTGTAAATATCCCTTCACTTTTTTGATTAATAGCATCTGTCTGATTGATCTCTACATTATGAATGATTGCATTACTGCCTTCAACCATGCCCTTTTGTCCAATCATCGTACCAGTGAAATTTTCAATTGGCTCCCAGGCAACCGTCGCTCCTGAAGCTGTCCCATCCTCTGTTAAATAAATATCACGGAAAATAATATAATTCGCCGTATTGCTATAGGTTGCTCCAGCTTTTCCGATATTGATAGGTTCTGTACTGGTTGCATCATAGGTTAATTTTTGCTTGACATCTAGTTTACTACCATAGTAGTTGTAACATTTTGTTGCATCCGTAATCGTGATTCCATCTAATTTTTGACGATCGCCTAATTTATGTTCTCCATTCTTTACGGCATATAATTCTCTATTAGACCAGTCAAACGTCTCATCAAACTTAATCAAATCTGCATCTCCTGGATAATACAGACGAATTGGATGATCCGCATTGTCTTCTTTGACCTGCCATGAAGTGAGAATTGATGTACGTTCTTCATATACTTCCCAAATTGGTTCTGTGACTTTTGTATCCGTACCGATTGCTCTTAGCTGTTTTTGATTCCCAATTAGGATATAATCTTTATTATCAATAGTCTTAACAACCTGTCCAAAATACTCTCTTCCATCATATACCGATGGATATTGATCCGTATTGGTGAAAGCAAGGGCAGCTGCTTTTAAGGTTACCTCTTCGATAGAAAAAGAGGAAGCAAGCACATACGTATGTGCTTTGCCATAGGTTAAATGTGTACCATCCTTTAATGTATAAACTTGTCCAATACCAAGTGTTTCCGCATTCCAGTCCCCGGTTGTTACATATTCCTGCTCAGCATTTGCTGATTGCATCAAAGATAACTGATAGCGATTGTATATATAAATGGTATCTGTTGTTTCATCATACAATACATGTTCTTTACGTTCTTTATATGAAATTATCGTTCCCGTAAAATCCTGTGGATAATACCACAAGGATGACTTTTCAAATTCAATATCCTGCATAAGATAATAATCCTGGTTCAATGAATACGTGATTGGCTGATCATCTATAAAAATCATCTCGCCATTACCAATCGCACCCTTTACATCCCCTTCATATACGGGCTTACCACTACCAATTAATTGAAGCTGTTTGTAATTATAAATACAAATTTTATTATCCTGATAGTATGTAGAAAGTGCTGTTTCATCTTGTGATAGTTTAACATCTTTTTGCACATTCTCTTCTACAGTCGTTTCTTTATTGTTTTCATCTGGTTTATCCTGCTTTAAAAGTGATTGTTCTTCATTCCTATCTGATGTTGGGGTATCCTCTGAAGCTACCTTACTTGCTGAAGTCTCTATCTTTTCTTCTGGTAATGTCTCTATTGGCTGTTCATCAACAGCATTAAAATCATCTGCTGATAGTAATCCACTTTGCATAATAAAAAGAGCTGCACATAAACAAAGCATAATGATTTTTTTATGCATCCTTTTCCCCTGTGGCATGACTTTACTCAACCCTTTCAAATGTCTATATGATGTTAAAGTATTTTTCTCATCTGTATGAATGATTTCAGGTAATTTTTAAATAATCACAAATACATCATACCTATTTCTACTTAAAAGTTTAGCACGCTTATTTCTCATCGTCAATAAAAATGGTTATTTTATGTATGATTCATTAAGTATATTTACTCTTTCATACAATGTGATTGATAATAGATTGCTTTTCCTATGTTTTCCTAAATAACCTGATCAAATAAAAAAAGCTAGGAATCAAACAAATTGATTACTAACTTAATAAGAAAAAATATGATATATTATTTTATTTCATCCACCGTCGCAAAACGATAGCCTTCCTTCTTCATATTCTTTATAAAGGTATCCATGGCTTCATAGTTTCCTTTATTGCTAGGATGCAAAAGATAGATAGCACCATTATGATAATGATCCATCATTGTCTTTAATGCTTCTTCTCCACTTACATCACTGGCATAATCATAATAAGCGTGACTCCAAAAATACGTACGATAACCTAAATCCTTTACCATTTTCATTGCACGTTCGCTGCCTCCGCCTTTCGGAAAACGAAAGACTTTCTTCATTGGTACTCCGCATACTTCCATATACGTTTTTTCTGTCTCTGTAATTTCCTTAACAAAAGCATCTACATCTTTAGCGTTGGCAAGTGTCGTCATATCATAATGGTGCCAAGTATGATTGCCGATTACATGACCATGCTTCACAAGATCGCGCATAAAATCGGCTTCGTTCTTGATATAGTTACGCGTCAAGAAAAAGGTCGCTTTCACGTTGTTTTTATTTAAGACATCAGCAATTTGTTTGATATAGGTAATATCATTTCCCCCTTCATCAAACGTCAGATAAATAACCTTTTCATCTTTCCCCTGATAATAAGCATCATATTTATCTAATAAGCTTTGCGGTTTTGCGCCAGTAGTCCGTTTATGTTCCTTACTTTTATTAAACCACCATTCTTCTGCAGTATTGTCGTAATCATCATGATTATAATACAGCTTGGTCGTTGTAGGATCTTTACAAACCTGCACTTTACGTGTGACACTGGCAATATTGTTACTAGCGTCTTTGACTTGATAAACAATGTCATAGGTACCTGTTTTTTTCATATTAACATGATGTTTAACCGTTACTTTTTTGGTTAGATCACCATCATAATTATCCTGTGCATGAAAGCCTGGTTCTTGATACGTACCATTCTCAAACACTCGAATCATCTTTCCTTGTTTTAGTGTAATAGTAGGTGCTTTCGTATCAACAACATGTACCGTTCGACTTACTTTTTTATCATAACTATCAAGATGATAGACGATTGTATACGTTCCTAATTTATCTGTATTCAGATTCGAGGTGCGTTTCACTTCATCACTATAATCATGAAATCGATAGCTCGCTATCACTCCGGGATCGCGAAATGATTCATGTACCTGTACCTTCATTTCTTTGTCTCCATCCACTTTTAACAATGGTACGAATAAGCCACTGAAAAAGAGTATTTTAACGAGTACACCTATTACACAAATACCTAAGCATGCCAAAATTCCATAAATCGTATAGCGGCAACGTCTGCTCATATGCATCACCTCATGGTAAAGCGTATGCATAAGCATCATTTTTTATGATTGTTAAGTAGTTTATGATCGTATGTATCCATGCCCATAACATTTATTAAGAATGGTACAAGTTAATCGCATTATTTATTATTCTTGGTGATAATGATACATTCCAATTAATTGCTCACTGCAACGCAAACCATCAATCGCCGCCGATACAATGCCTCCTGCATAACCGGCTCCCTCACCACAAGGATAGATACCTTTGATTTGTATAGAGGTACAATCTTCTTTATTTCTTATCATGCGAATTGGAGAACTGCTGCGTGTTTCCACACCAATCAGCACAGCATCTTGATAGGCAAAGCCTTTCAATTTTTTATCTAATCCTTGTATTGCTTCTTCCATCGCCTCACACACATAGCTTGGCAAGATAGTATGCAGATTTGCCGATGTAACCCCTAACGCATAGGTTGGTACTACACTGCCAAACCCTTTTGAAGTTTGATGTGCCAAAAAATCCTTAACCAATTGTGCTGGAGCCTTATAAGAACATCCGCCTGCCTGAAATGCTTTTTTCTCTAATGTTTCCTGAAATTGAATCGCTTTTTCCGGGTCATTCCCATAATCCTCAGGACGTATTTGTACCAGCAAGGCACTATTGGCATTTTCTCCATCACGGGCATGCTCACTCATGCCATTTACCACAACGCCACCTTCCATAGAGGCACTTGGCACGACATATCCACCCGGACACATGCAGAAAGTATATACCCCGCGCCCATTGGATGCCGGATAGGTCAAACGATATTCTGCCGCTTTTAAACGAGGATGATTCGCATATGCTTTGTATTGCGCTTCATTGATCAAGCGTTGTGGATGTTCGATTCTGGCTCCTACAGCAAATGCCTTTGGCTCTACTGCGACACCTCGTTTCATCAACATACGCATTGTATCACGAGCGCTGTGACCGATTGCTAAGATTAGTTGTTCACACGGTATCACTTCACCATTTGCCACAACACCACAGACTTCTCCTTTTTCAATCAAGATATCATCTAAACGCGTAGAAAAGCGGATTTCTGCCCCTAAACGAAGGATTTCTTCACGCATGCGTTTCACGATATCACGTAATAAATCCGTACCGATATGGGGATGCGCTGTATATAAAATATCTTCAGGAGCTCCAAAGCGTACAAACTCTTCCAAAATCTTGCGAATGCGTACATCCTTTACTCTGGTAGTTAATTTGCCATCGCTAAACGTTCCGGCACCACCTTCTCCAAACTGCACATTACTTTCGGTATTTAAAATTCCTTCCTTCCAGAAGTGTTCAACGCTTTTTACACGTTTTTCCACACATTCTCCACGTTCTAAGATTAAAGGTTGATACCCCATCTGGGCTAATAACAAAGCTGCGAACATACCGGCTGGTCCAAAGCCAACAACAATCGGGCGATGGACAAGTCCGACAACACCTTTTTTCGGCATGCGATAGCGTTCATCCGGGGTCTTGGTGATATCCTTATGAGGATGTTTTAAGACATTTTCTTCATGTTTGAGGGTACAATCCAGCGTATACGTAAACTGCATATGGCGCCATCTTGCATCAAAGGTTTCTTTATGAATGCGCCAAGATAGTAATTCCTCTGGTGCTATGCGCAATTTTTTAATAATTTTTTCCGGAAGTAACGTCATATCTTCTTCTAACGTTAAATGAATTTGTTGAATACGTATCATAAGTATTTTTCTCCTTTAAAAGGGAAAAGAAAGCCAATCAGCTTTCCTTTCTAAGCATATAAGTGTTTGAAAATAGGGAAATGTTTTGCTAGTGTATAAATAATGAGCGCAAACAATAAGGAAGACAACGCAACAATTCCATATTGTAATAAAGCATTCATCGTTGGAAATAAAGCTGTGACCACAACAACAAACATAAGATGAGATACATAGATCAATAGCGATAACACACGCAAGGTCTTATAAAGCTCTTTGACCTTAAGATCTATGGATAATAAAGTAATAAATAAGAATGCAACCGTTGGTACCAACATCAAATACATACTTGCCAAATCATGCATATATCCTTGTTCTCTTAAGAAAAAGCATTCTCCGAATAAAGCACACAGGGACAATACAAAGCCGATAAAGGGTCCTAAGGTACTGCGGCTTACGACCATGCGCCCTTGCGCAAAATAAGCACCTAAAGAAATAAACAACATACCAAAGAAAATCCCATTTCGCGTTGTCACAAAAAGCTGGATGTAATAATGGTATGCACGACCTATATAAGGTAACTCTTCAATCATCTGTGGATAAACATTACCAAGCATCCCTATGAGATACAAAAGGGCACTGATGATTATCGTTGTCGTCAAGGAAACATAACGACGCAGAACATAAACAGCACATACCGCTACCATCAAAGCTGGTAAAAACCAGAGATGGTAATAACTTCCGGTAAAGAAGAAGTCACGCAGATAGCGCAAGAAAGTCATCGCATGTAATCCATCGCCCCTAACTAACAAATAATTAAATGGCAAATAGAAGATTGACCAAATCAGATAAAGTTTACCTAAACGAAATACATAATGTTTTAAGGCCGTAACATTTGCATAATCATTCCATTCTCTTTCATTATCCAGTTTCGCAAAAAATAAATAACCGGAAATTATGAAAAACAAAGGTACGGCAATTCTGGCGATAATCTGAACCAATACAAAATTTGCTGTCTCATTTATATCCAATAATGGCCCTGTATGTATACAAATAACTAAAAAAGCACTCATAAACTTTGCAATATCTAATGCACAATATGTTTTCTTCTGCATCATTTCCCCTCCTTTATGATCCCTATTACTTAATTCAGCAGATAATTTCATGAAAAATAGCCACTTCTGGCTATTTATAAATTCTTGGCAATCGCGCACTCATCCAACAAAATGTTTCATTATTGATTGTTTGAGCTAATCTAGTTAATTCATCAATCGGTAACTTTTCATCACCGTCACAACCAAATAAAGTAACAACATCGCCTTCTTTGACATGTTTTATATCTGTAACATCTAACATCATTTGATCCATACAAATATTGCCAATGATCGGTACCCGTTTCCCATGCAACAATGCACATGCCCCTTTATTGGAAACACTGCGTGGATAGCCATCCGCATAGCCTATAGAAACTGTGGCGATACGGCTGATGCGCTCACTGGTAAAATGGCGGCCATAACTTACACAGACACCTGGCTGAATCGTTTTTACCATTGAAATGTTTGCTTTTAATTGCATGATAGGCTGAAAATCAGGATGCGTGATCGTATCAATGGCATCATCACTTGTCGCACCTAAGAACAATAAGCCCGGGCGTACATAATCATACTTTAAATCCGGATAGTTCAAGATACCATAACTATTTTGTAAATGGCGTATGCCAACATCAATTCCGGCATCTTCCAAATCCTTCAACACCTGATCAAATAACATGATTTGCTTTCTTGTATAAGCCTTATTATCCTCATCCAGACCATCACTTACACTAAAGTGGGAGAAAATGCCATCGACTGCTATATGTGGCAGATGATAAACTTCTTTCACTTCCTCGATACGGTAGTCCTGTTGTTGTGTTATGATGCCCAAACGTGACATTCCTGTATCCACCTTGACATGTCCATGCATGATAACCCCATGCTCTTTACACCATGCATTTGCTTTTTTGGCATAGTCTAAGGATAAAAAGGTTTGGATCAAATCATGTTGAATGACTTGATGAAAATGAACAGGTGGTGTATAACCTAAGATTAAAATTGGCTCACGGATACCGCCTTCGCGTAAGGAAATGCCTTCATCCACACTGCTGACACCGAAAAAATCAATGCCACAGCGGCTCAATTCTTTGGCACATGCCACATCTCCATGACCATACGCATTCGCTTTTACGATTGCCATGATCTTGCTGGTAGAGGGCAATAATTTTTGTATTTCTTTTACATTATGGCTGATCTTGGACAGATCAATTTCCAGCCATGCTCTGGTATCGCTCATCAGCATGGTTCTCACCTCTTTTATTTATCTTGTTAATGCAAATGCAATCAATTTGTCTAATAAATCGCCGAATTCAATACCGGCTTCTTTCATCATCGTCGGATAACGTGATGTATCCGTAAAGCCGGGAATCGTATTTACTTCATTCATCACAATGCTTTGTTGAGGAGTAACAAACATATCAACCCGTGTCATACCTTTACAATTCATAGCACGATAAGCTTTCAAAGCCAAGCTTCTTGCCTCTTCAAACAGCTCTTTACTGATTCTGGCAGGACAGTAGATATGAGAGTCTACCATTTGATATTTCCCTTCATAATCAAAGAATGGAGCGGCTGTTTCAATTTCATCCACACTGCCCGCAAACAACTCTTTATTTCCCATCACCGCACAGCCGATTTCAAAACCTTCAATCGTCGTTTCCAAAATCACCTTGCCACGGCCATCATGATAAAACGCATCCTTCATGCTTTCTTCAAAGTCATCAAAGGAAGCAATTTTATGAATACCGAAACTACTGCCGGCATTGGCCGGTTTAATAAAGATCGGTAAACCTAACTTAGCTTTTGCTTCTTCATAAATATGTCGATAATCCAAATGTTCATCCTCGTATACACACAGATAAGGGGCACAAGGAATACCGGCATTTTCCATGACGATATGCGCCATTTCTTTATCCATGCAAATAGCACTGCTCATATGATCACAGCCGACATAAGGAATGCCACTTAATTCAAACAATCCTTGAATGGTTCCATCCTCTCCATTCTTGCCATGTAGAACAGGGAAAATACAATCCACTGGAAGTGTTTCATAGCTGCCATCTTCCTTTAGTTTAAGAAACCCCTTTTGGGCAGTGGAGCAGGATAAGACACATGGCGTGATATTACCATCCATCCACGTATCATGCTCAATGGCATCTACATCACCATCATATGCAAACCATTCGCCATCCTTGCTGATTCCGATGAAGATCAGTTCATATTTATCTTTATGTAAGGAACGAATCAAGCTTGCTGCAGAGTGCAGAGATACCGGGTATTCGCTTGATTTTCCGCCAAAAATTACAGCTAATTTCAATGTACTCATTTTACTACCTCTTCTTCCTTTTTTACTAATGCATCCACTACTTCATCCAGCTTCATGCCACGACTTCCTTTTACTAACAGCATGCAGTCTTTATGCTCATATGGACGAAGATAACAGATTAATGCTTCTTTATCCGTAAAGTGTTCAATATGTACACCTGTTAAGTTATTAAATGCTCCTTGTGTGATATAACGCGCCATATCACCAATCGTTAAGACTTCATTTAAATGGTACTTCGCTAAATCTTTACCTAATGTATAATGAATCATATCACTGGTGTCACCTAGTTCCAGCATATCACCTAATACCGCAATCTTATAAGGAACATCAAATTCTTCCATGGTATCTAAAGCTGCCAATGCACTTTGTGGATTTGATTTATAAGAATCATTTAAGATCAAACACTTACCAAAATCAACAAGCTCATTGCGCAATCCTGTTTTTTCAATATTTTGATAACCTTCTCGGATTTCTTCTACACTTAAACCTAACGCTTTCGCTGCAATCCAGGCAGCTGTTGCATTCATCGCTTGATGCTTACCAATCATATCTACATGATATGGACACACATCATCATTTAAACAGAAACTGACACCTTCACGTTTTTGCGTGATATGCGAAATCACATAGTCATTCTGTGGCTTCACTCCAAAGGTGCGGATACGAATATGTCCGGGAATCTGTGCATGGGTGACCGCATTTTGCAAGATTTCCTGATCACCATTGTAGATAAACAAGCCATGCTCTTTTAATCCTTCAACAATTTCTAATTTCGCTTTAGCGATATTTTCCATCGTTTTCAGATTTTCTAAATGCGCAGTACCTACATTTGAAATAATCGCAATATCCGGTTCTACCATATGCGTCAGAAAAGATAATTCCCCTAAATTTTCCATTCCCATTTCAATAACAGCTGCCTCAACATTTTCACTCAAACTTAATAAGGTTAAGGGAACACCTATCTCATTATTATAATTGCCCAATGTTTTTTGCGTGATGTAGTGTTCTTGAAGCAATGATGCTAAGATATCTTTGGTACTCGTCTTTCCATTACTGCCGGTAATTCCTACCACTTTCATATTTAGTTGATGCCGATATGCCTTTGCTAAGTCTTGCAAAGCTTTTGTTGTATCTTCAACTAAAATAACAACGACCTCTTTGGGAGGATTCGGCTCTTTTCGTTCCCATAAAACAGCTTTTGCCCCATTCGCAATCGCTTGTGCAACATATGCATGTCCGTTATTCTTCACACCATGGATTGGGATGTATAAGTTTCCTTCCACGACCTTGCGAGAATCAATACAGACACCCTGAATCTTATCTTCAATAGCCCCATTTTCTATATAGTCCGCATCCAACATACGGATAATTGCATCAATTGATCGTATAATCATGAACCTTACGTCCTTTCATTAACATCTTAATATCTACACATATCTTGTTTTCGTGTGATATGTTCCGCATTTTATTATAGCATAACCCCTCCAACTTGAACCAAAGAATTTTCATAATTTCCTTATATTATCGTAAGAATTCCCACATCCATTTTTTTACAGCGCTTTCATGCCGAAAGAATCCCTAACCATAGGAAAGTTCTACCTAAAAAGCAAAAACATCTGTAGAAAGCTAAACACATAGCTACATTTGCATTCACAAAGCTTAATAATAAGGTTAACCATCGAACATATGAAAAAAACATATCGGCATCTTCTCATATAAGAAGCATTACCTTGCATAGCATTCACTCATTCATACCATAAAAAAAATCAGACCATATGTGATCTGATCATATTTTCGGATGCGCTTATAAGTTTTCCAGGAAAGTCTTTAAAAAGATGTAAGTTCTATCAAAGCTATCCATATCTAAGCGTTCTTGTGGTGTATGAATATCTTCCATCAGCGGTCCCATCGTTACGATTTCCATGTTTGGATTTAAGGCTTTAAACACACCGCATTCTAAACCTCCATGTACGGCTAACAGCGTTAATTCTTTTCCATAAATATCCTTGCATACACGTTTCATAACTTCCCGCAATTCGCTTTTTTCATCATAGCTCCAAGCTGGATAGCGTGCCTCATGCTTTGTTTCAAAACCAAAAGCCTCTGCTAAAATATCCATAGTGATTGCTAAATCATCCACATAAGATTCCAAAGCCCCTCGTAAGGAAACATTTAACATGACTTCTTCATCGCAATGAATGACTGCAAGATTACTACTGGCAGTACTTAATCCTTCAATGCTCATACTGTGATGATGTAAACCATCTGGCACACTAAGCATTAGTTTTAATAAATTTTCACTATCTTCAATGGACATGGCTGTTTTTGCTGATGTTTCATAAAATGCGACTTCCATATTCGCATCACTGAATTCCAATTCCTTTTTTATTACCGCAGTCATTTCCCGGACTGTTTTTTCCAATTTTATAAAAGGTGCATCACTAAAGAAAACAGCTGATGCTTCACGTGGAATTGCATTATCCTTGTCACCGCCATCCATCATATGCAACTGCATATCAAATTTTGCATTTACTGCATATAATATGCGTGCTAATAAACGATTGGCATTTCCACGTTCTTTATCAATTTCACCGCCACTATGGCCACCTTTTAACCCCTTTACATCTAAACGATATGCCTTTTCTTGCATAGGCACTTGCAGATTTGGACGTGTGAAGATTACATTCATACCTCCTGCCGATGAAATACAGGTTGCGGTTTCCCCACCATCATCTAAATTGATCATGCGATTTGCATGCAATTGTTCTTTCTTTAATGCCAATGCACCAAATAATCCTACTTCCTCCTGTACGGTAAAAATGCATTCCAGCATTGGATGTTTGGCCTCTTGATCATCCAATAAAGCCAGCATATATGCCACACCGACACCATCATCCGCGCCTAGCGTCGTTCCTTCCGCCATTAAATAACCGTCTTCCAGTTTTAACTTTAAAGCATCCTTTGCAAAGTCAAAATCCACATCGCGATGTTTCTCACAAACCATATCCATATGAGCTTGTAAAATGATCGGTTCATGCTCTTCATAGCCCTTGCTTGCCGGCTTACATATAATGACATTATTCATTTCATCACGTTCATACGTAAACTGATGTGCTTTTGCGAATTCTTCTAAATAAGCACTATATGCCTCCTCATGAAAAGAACCATGAGGGATACGCGTCATCTCTTCAAAATACTTTTGATGAGCAAATGCATGATTCAAAATAGTTTCCATTTTATACATCCTCCATAAACATAGTGTTATTGTACCACATTCTCTTTGAATTACCATGAGATACGCCTTATTGTTTCACATTCATCTGCCGATAATACCCAATTCGCTCCTTAGCGCACTTCAACTGTTTCGGCGACATTGTGATTTTCCCCTTCTGTATAGCAAACAGACCTTCCTCTTTCAATCTGGCAATCGTACGATTTAATGTTTTTACACTGATGCCAATTTCTTCATACAATGCATTGCGTGTTTTTTTAACAACGATATGCATTGCCTGCGGATCCTTTAAAAAGGCAGATTCCACATTATTGATCAGATAATCCAGTAATAAGAATTGGGGAGGATAAAACAGCTTTGCCCCACGATTATAACTCGAACGATATAGTTTTAAGGCAACTTTTGCCGCAACCAGACGCAAAAAGTGTATATCCTTAGCAATCCAATCTTCAAAATCTTGCCTGCTTAAGTATAAAATGATACTTTCTGTAATTGTCTCAATCGTCACGCTGGTTTTCGGCATGCCTGCTAAAATCGTTACTTCTCCAATAAAATCTATCGGTTCATTTTTTTCAATCATAAATATATTGCCATTCTCAAATTCATTAATGACCCGATGTTCACCACTGGCGACAATTCCAAAATAGTCAAGCGGACTATCTTTTTGATGAATGATATATCCACTTGGATGTACCTTGATGATAAGACGCTTTTTATATTCTTCAGGCATATACGTAAGATAGTCTTTTAATTGGGGCACGATATGATATACTTCTTCCAATGTCACAGTATCACCTTCATCATTGATTGTATCATGAAATAGTAAAAATTTTCCTTGAAAATAGCCCATTTGTCCTTTTTTTACCTAATTATGATCTGTTACCATTACAAGGAACAAAAGAGAAAGAGGAAGAAGGTTTATATGAAAAAAGAAAAGTATTCATATCGTTCTTTACAAGAACGCTTGCGGCAGGAATATAAATTATATCTGCTGGCTTTTGTATTTATCGTGATTGCAGATGGTATTGGCGTAATCAAATTACCGATTTGGAAAGGAACTTTTATCCTATTCCCCATCTTTTATGCAATTCTTATGGGGGTATGTGCAGGACCATGTGTTACAAAGTTCATTAAGCGAAAAGAGGTCAAAGCTGCCAGTAAATTGGTTATTGTTGCGATATGTCCTTTTATCGTCAAGTTAGGCGTTAATGCCGGAGCCAGTCTAGAAACCGTCATTTCCGCCGGACCTGCCTTATTATTACAAGAAATCGGTAATTTAGGAACCATCTTCTTAGCATTGCCAATTGCCCTATTGTTAGGTCTAAAAAGAGAAGCTATTGGAGCCACACACTCAATTAATCGAGAAAGTAATCTGGCATTGATTACCGATATGTTTGGTCCGGATTCACCAGAAACCAGAGGAAGCTTATCCATCTATATCGTTGGTGGCATGATTGGAACGATTTATTTTGGTTTTCTGGCTTCTATGAGCGCTGCCACTTCGTTATTTCATCCCTATGCCTTAGGGATGGCTTCCGGTGTAGGGGCCGGTATCATGATGGCAAGTGCTACCGCATCTTTATCCACGATTTATCCGACGATGGCAGATCAGCTTTCTGCATTAGCCAGTGCCAGTGAAACCATCAGCGGAATCACAGGAATTTATGTTGCCATCTTTATTGGTATTCCCTTAACAAAAAAATTATATGACATCTTAGCACCACGCATTAGCAGAAAGAGAGGCGAATAACATGCGCATACAAGAATGGATTTTTTTATTTATCGTAGCTAGCTGTGGCATTGCCTTAGCTAATTTTGTCGGATTTCAAGTTGGACTCATAGAGTCATTACCAGGCATCGGCATCCTATTCGTTTTATCTTTATGTGGTGTTGTCATTAGTAAAGTATTACCTATACGCTTACCCATCGTAGCCTACTGTTCCCTATTAGGGTTATTAGCAGCATCCCCCCTTTCTTTCTGTCGGGAATTTGTCATTACATCCGTTAATCAGATCAACTTTACGGCACCTTTAACAATGGTAGGGGCATTTGCCGGTATCTCTATTAGCGATCAGTTAAAAGAATTCGCTGCCCAGGGATGGAAAATGATCATCATCGGCCTCTTGGTCATGACAGGAACTTTTTTAGGTTCAGCCGTAGTTGCCCAGATAATGCTGTCCATCACAGGAGCTATCTAAATGCTGTTACAAGATATTGCCTATTTAGATGAAACGATGGAGGTAAAAGAACATCAAGATATCCGTATTCAAGACACATGTATTCATGAAATAGCAAATCATGGCTGCTTATCTCCTTATCCAAAAGAAGAATGTTTATCCGGAAAAGGCTTGCTTGTGATGCCTGGTTTATGTGATGCTCATATGCATACCGGGCAACAATTGTTAAAGGGATGTGTCTTAGATGCATCCGGAATGATATGGAAAGATATCATGTTACCTTTTGAAAGTACGCTGACAGATGAAATCATGCAGTTAAATGCTGAATTGGCTGCTCTTGAAATGATACGTAATGGCACGACCTCGTTTTTAGATGCCGGCAGCTACCATATGGATGCCGCAGCTAAGATCTATGCACAAAGTGGTTTGCGGGCACAGTTAACCTGTAGTACGATGGACGATGCAAGTCTTCCCATCCAAATACAGGATGATGTAGAGAGCGCTTTGGCTAAAAATGATGCTTTTTATGATACGTGGCATCAAAAAGGCAATTTGAAAGTCAGCTATTCCCTACGCACGTTATTATCTGTTAGTGAGCGTTTGATTAAAGAAATACATGCTCATGCCAAAGCCCGTAATGCTTTATTGCAAGTTCATATGAATGAATATGAACAAGAGGTACACGCTGTTATTGCAAAATACGGTATGCGTCCATATACCTATCTTGATCAATTAAAGATTCTAGATGAGCGCTTTGTAGGCGCCCATTCTCTCATCGTAGATGTAGAAGAAATATCCCTGATGCAGAAGCATCATACACATGTTGTACTATGCCCTTTCAGTAATAGTGCCAAAGCTTTGGCACCCTATCCCACCTTAAAAAAGCAGGGTCTTTTACTTGCCTTAGGCAGTGATGGAAGTGCTCATGGAGGCTTAAGCCTGTGGAATGAAATGCGTCAGCTTCGTTGTATGATTCATGTGACACATGGCATCGCAAACCATGATCGTCATATTTTAAGCGCCAAAGAACTCTTGCATATGGCCATTACAAATGGGACAGCCCTTATGCAAGAAAAAAATTTGGGTTGTATCAAACCCGGCTATTTAGCCGATCTGATATTTCTTAATATCCATCAGCCTCATCTTTATCCCAGCGGCAACCTTACAAACACTTTAGTAGAATGTGTGGAAGGGCATGATGTGCTGCATAGTATGGTCAATGGAAAATGGCTGATGAAAGATCATAAGATACTAACACTCGATGAAAAAGCTATTTTCCAAAAAGCCGTTGCCTTTCAAAGAAAGTCATAAATATTAAATCTATTCAATATTTTCGTAAACATCAATATAGGAAACAGAAGCAAGAACATTTTATCTATCATTCATGCTTCTTTTTTAATAGGTATACCTTATTTTGATACACAGCACTTATTTATAATTAAAAAAAACGCTATGCAAATGCGTTTTCTCATACTTTTTATATACAGTTACTAACACTTACAAAGGATCCTTTCACATCTATCTATTGATAAAAAAGTATTCCGACAACACCAGAAAGCATCATTAAAGCAATGGGATTCATCTTCCATTTGCGGCTAATGAATAAAATAATCAAAAAGATAAAGACGGCTGGTATTTGGATGGCCTCCATAGCAATCCTTCCCTCTTTGAAAAAAGCTAACGACACAATGATTGCCGCTGCTGCCATAATCAGACCCAAAGAACCGGCTTTTAATCCTTTTAATACTTCCATAAAAACACGTGAGGAAGAAAAGCGTTGAAAGATATGATAAATACCATAGGCAATGCATACCCCCATGCAGATACAGCCAATCGTTGCACATAATGCACCAGGTATACCTGCTACACGCATACCAACAAATGTGGAAGTATTCACCGCTAAAGGTCCCGGTGTCATTTGGGAAATTGTAATAATATCCGTAAACTCTTGTGCGCTCAACCAATGTTGACTTTGAACTACCTGTTCACTGATCATAGGAATAATGGCATATCCACCGCCTATACTGAATAAGCCAATCTGAAAGAAAGCAAAAAATAATCGTAATAAACTCATATGCTCACGCTCCTTCTCTCCATATGGACTTTCAGTACACAAATCAAGGCACACAAAATAATCAAAACAGCCACATTCATTTGAAAGAAATAATTTAACACAAAGACCGCCGGAGTCATTAAGATGAAAAACAATTGCTTTTCTTTCACGATCATTGCATACATATCAACAATCAAATCAACAATCAATGCCGCAACACCTGCTTCCATCCCTTTTAATACAGCATTGACCATTGTATTATCCCGAATCACACTATAAATTGCTGAAACAATAGATAAAATGCATAAAGGTGGTAAAATTGCTGCAATACAGCTAACAAATAAGCCACTTTTACCAGCAACTCGATAACCACTTAAAGCACTCATATTAATAGCTATCGCACCAGGAGAAGACTGTGCTATAGCTGCAATCTTCATTAATTCGTCTTCATCGAAAAACGCTTTATTCTCTACATAATATTTCCGGATCATTGGTATAACGACATAGCCGCCGCCAAAAGTAAAGGCACTGATAAACATATTGATACCAAACAGCCAAGTCAGCTTTTTCATCTTATTCATAAAAACACCTCTTCGATAATAGTTTACCATTTGACACAGCATAAATAAAATTATATTATTTTATAAGATAGATAACCTATAGGTTATGGAGGTAACTATGGATATCCGACGTTTTCGCATCTTTCAAAAAGCCGCAGAACAGCAAAGTTTCACAAAAGCTGCTCAATCCTTGTATATGACACAACCAGCTGTTTCAAAAGCCATTCGTGAATTGGAAGAAGAGCTGCAGACACCCCTTTTTGAACGCTTTCCCAAAAAAGCCATCTTGACCCCGGAAGGGCAACTTTTCTTAAAAAAAGTAAATGCCTTATTGACCCACTATGACGATGTCCTGCAACATGTTGCAAAGATTCATTCCCAATACACCCTGCGCATTGGTTCTAGCATCACCATAGCAAATGACTTTCTTACCACTATCTTGAAGGATTTAAAAAAAGCTTATCCCTCTTTGTCGATGCAGGTGGAAATCGCGTCAAGTTCGGCTATTTTAGATAAACTAGTCCAACAGCAATTGGATATAGCTTTTGTTGAGGGGATGATTGATCAAGATGCATTTATCTGTCTGCCCTTTTCAACCTATCACATAAAAGCGGTCGCTCATCCCGAAGTATTGCAGAAGCAATCGATTACTTCTCTATCGGATATCGCTAAATTTCCATTATTACTGCGAGAAGAAGGCAGTGCCATACGTGATGTTGTAGAAAGCTGTTTCTTGCTATATGATATTCCTTTACATCCCGCATGGACATCAACCAATTCTACCGCTTTATTGAAAGCCGCAACGAAAGGTTTTGGTATCACGTTTCTTCCGGAAAAAATGGTTACAAAGAAATTAAAGAACCATACGCTTGAAGAAGTACAGTTAGCTGAGCTTCAGCTGATGAATAGAAATCACATCGTATATCTGAAACATAAACATGTCAATGATGCAATGCATACGCTGATTAAATTGGCAAATACCATCCCCCATAAATAAAGGAAGGATTGCCCCTTCCTTTATTTTTGTTTTAGAATACTTTTATTAATTTCCAATAGGTCTGTTGCCATGCGTTCCAATGATACAAATAAACGGAATTACCACTTGCATCATAATCTCCTCCACGCGTTAACTTAAAGTCTGGATATTGCTTTAATTTGATGACATACGTTCCATCATACAGTTTCATCGCTTGCCACTCATCCGCCATAGGATCTGTATAGGGATTCAGATATGCATGTCCTTCGACATGCCCATAATATGTTGGAGGTGTCTCATATTGACTTGCTGCTGTAATATAATCTGAGTGGATATGATAGATATCAACTACCTTGTTATTATCAAGTTGACTTCGTAAGATAAAAGCATTACCGCCGATATTTTGTAAATTCCAATATTGCGCATTATAATCCCCATTGGGTTGGATATTTAATTTAGTAAAAGCTTGCGAACCTGGTGCTGTTAACGCATATCGCGCATCTGGTGATGTGAAAGCATATGTGCCATCTGCTATATAGACATTATTTTGATTAACATGAATCGTACATTTGGTTGTTTTTCCATTACTTGCTCTTGCGGTGATTGTTGCACTACCAGCTGCTTTGGCCGTTACTATTCCAGAAGAGCTGATGCTTGCAATATTAGTGTTGCTAGTTGTCCATGTTACTTTTTTATTTGTTGCATTGGCTGGTGTTATGGAAGCTTTTAATTGATATGTGTTTGGGGTATAAAGGGTTACTAACGAGGTATTTAATTTAATTCCTGTCACTTTTTGTTCAATCGCGATTTTCGCGCTGCCAGATACTGTCGCGTAATTCTTGTTTGTGATTTTATAATATACGGTTGTAATACCGATTGATTTACGATATGGTTTCGTTTTTGTCCAATTCCCTTTCGTACTAGTACGATAATAAACCACTGAGTTTTTCGCTATATTGCTAAGCGAAATGGAATGATTTTTTCCATCATAATATCCTGTATAACTTTTTACGCTAGGTTTTTGCATACCTGTTTTTACCGTGATAGAAGATGTACCATAAACCGTTTTCGTACAATTTGCATTACTTAGTTTATAATATACCGTCGTTTTTCCAATAGATGTGCGCGTTGGTTTCTTCATTGACCAGCTAGCTCTTGTGCTTGTACGATAATATATCTTTGTACCCGCTGTTACATCATGAAAACTTATCGTATGGGCTTTTCCATTATAAGAACCGCTATACCCCTTTGCTTTACCCTTTTGTATTGCTTTTTTAATTGTAATCTTAGCACTACCTGTTTTTGTCCTTATGCAATTACTATTCACTATTTTGTAATACACCGCCGTTGTTCCAACACTTGTGCGAGTAGGTTTTTTCGTAGACCATTTTGCCCTGTTATTGGTACGATAATATACTTTAGAACCTGCTGCTACATTACTCATACGTATCGTGTGAGACTTTCCATTATATGTTCCTGAATAACTTTTTGCATAGCCTTTTTGTGATGCCTTCTTAATTACAATTTTCACAGTTCCCGTTTTCGTATTTGTGCAATTGCTATTTACAATCTTATAATAAATTGTCGTCGTTCCTGCACTTGTACGGGTTACTTTCTTTGTTGACCATTTCGCTTTCGTACTCGTACGATAATATATCTTAGAGCCACTGGCAACATTATTGAAACTTATTGTATGAGATTTCCCATCATACGTTCCACTATAACTTTTTGCATAACCTTTCTGAATATTTTTTTGAATAGTAATTTTTGCGTCCCCGCTCAGCGTTTGAAAATAAAGGGGATTTGTTATTTTATAATATATTGTGGTCGTTCCCGCACTTGTTCGCGTTGGTTTTTTTAAGGACCAAGCGCTACTTGTACTTGTTCGATAATACACCTGAGAACCACTTGGTACATTTGCAATACTTATACTATGTGGCTTACCATCATACCTACCATTATAATCTTTTACAACAGCAGGAATTTTTATTTCACCTTTTTTGATATAAAGCTTATGTGCTGATGTTAGATCTATTGGATATATCTGAATATTTGTTCCAGATTCAAAGTTTCCCCCTGAAGCATTCATTGCCATATAAGGAGCACATTCTGGTTGTAATGAGTAGCCATCATTAAATTTCCGTATGAAGAAGCGCTGCGCAGGTCCAGGATTGTATGAATAGAACTGCATATTCGTAGCACTTTTTGAAGCAGCCTGATACACATCTAAATATAATCCTGTTTTCATATCTTTTATGGTATATGCCTCATTCGCTGTTCTGGTAAACTCATAAATAGCTTGATTAGAAGAATTAATGTTTCCTAATTGTGCATTGTTATTTACATTCACCAAATATGTGTTATTAGAAAAGCCTATTTGCGCATAAAAATGCTCTCCAAGATTTTGCGCTTTACCTAGCAAATTATAGGCGTTAGGTATCATCTCCACCAAATTAGATAATGGTGATTCACCAGCACTATTTTTAGCGGAAACTCCTGCCCAATAATTCTTTCCTAATAAAGGTATTGTATAAGAGAAATTTCTTCCGACATTTATAACCTTCATTTCTTCATCTGCACAATAAATTCTTACGATATATTCACTGGCTCCAACATCATTCCAAGACATCGTGTAATGATAGCCAGAATTGCTTAAATTAAGAGTTGGAGCATTTGGAATACTTTCATTAGTAAAATTTCCTAAATAGATATACCCTTGAAAACCTGGATCTTTTTTCTGAATTCCAGTAATACTATCCGTTTTTGTTCTAAAGTTAAATCCACCATAGGCTGATTCAGAAATCGTCATCGTATTTCCATTTACTGCTTCTACTACCGCTACATGCCCATCACCACCATTCCAACAAATGATTGAACCAATTTTAGGTGTGTTTCCATAGCTAAACGCGCCCTTATTTACATTATCGTTAAACCAATTATAAGCGTGACTTCTTGATAAATTTGGTTTATATCCTAAAATTTCATATGCTCTACCCCAAGCATAAGCTGTACAGTTTGGCATACCATAACCAGATTGATAAAAAGGATTATCAGAATAATAATGGTAATCACTTTTACTTGGTGCCGATGTCCTTGGATAAAAAATGGCAGCAGCCTGTAGTTTCGATAATACATTGCTATCTTGAAAAATAAAGCTCATTGATAAAAAAAGTGATAGTAATGCAAATGATACTTTTCTAATTGTCTTTTTGCTTGTTTTCATCTGTTTCCCTCCATGAATAAAATAAGAAATGGATTCATTCCTATTCCATTAGTATGCCTTTAATATAAGCCTATTTGATTACAACCTCAAGCATTTATACAAAAATTGCATAATCAGTGTCATTTATATAAAGAAAAAACCTCAAATAAGCTCATATGCCTATTTGAGGTTAATGACTTAATGATGGAACAGACGCACATGTGTCATACACATGGCGATATTATATTTATCGCAAGTCATAATCACATGATCATCACGAATAGAGCCACCCGCCTGTGCGATACAAGAGACACCACTCTTATGCGCACGCTCAATGTTATCACCAAATGGGAAGAACGCATCAGAACCTAACGCAACATTTTGTAAGGTTGCTAACCATGCTTTTTTCTCTTCTTTTGTAAAGGGTTCTGGTTTCGCCATAAACATCTCTTGCCACATGCCATCATTCAATAAATCTTCATAATCATCAGAAATATAAACATCAATCGCATTATCACGATCAGCTCTGCGAATGCCATCTTTAAATGGCAAGGTCAATACTTTTTCATGCTGACGAAGATACCAATTATCTGCCTTATTACCTGCTAAGCGGGTACAATGCACACGGGATTGCTGACCGGCTCCTATTCCCACAGCCTGACCATTTTTTACATAACATACGGAATTAGATTGTGTATATTTTAATGTAATCAAAGCTACTAATAAATCACGTTTTTGCTCAGCGCTCAACGTTTTGTTTTGGGTAGGAATTTCTGTAAATAAAGCATCACTAATTTTAATATTGTTTCGCCCTTGTTCAAAAGTAATACCAAAAACATCCTTTTGTTCAATAACTTCTGGCACATAAGATGGATCCATCTGAATCACAACATACTTCCCTTTTTTCTTTTTCTTTAAGATTGCTAATGCTTCTTTGGAAAAGGAAGGTGCTATAACACCATCACTGACTTCTTTTGATAAATACTTTGCACAAGCAGCGTCACATTCATCACTTAAAGCCGCAAAATCCCCATAGCTTGACATACGGTCACTGCCTCTGGCACGAATGTATGCACTTGCCATTGGTGTTAACTCCACATCATCCACAAAATACATCTGCTTTTCAACATCGTTTAACGCCACATAGACAGCAGCTCCGGCTGGTGATACATGTTTAAAACTAGCCGCACTTGGCAATCCTGTAGCTTCTTTTAATTCCTTTACCAATTGCCAGCTGTTAAAAGCATCTAACAAATTGATGTATCCAGGATTTCCATTTAATATTGTGATAGGAAGTTCCCCTTCCTTCATGAAGATACGAGCAGGTTTCTGATTGGGATTACAACCATACTTTAATTCCATTTCTTTCATTATAATACTCCCTTCCGTTAAGAATTGAAAAAAGCCGACACTTCTAGACGTCATCAAACGCCCAGACGGTCGGCTTATCTAACATTATACTCCCTGTGGTCCATTCCACTTCCGTCAGTCATATAACTATGAAAACTTTATCATGCAATAAGAAATTCGTCAATCTTTTTAGCTTATTCAAACAATCTGTCTATCCTGTGCCACCTATATAAACAATAATGTTTTAAAGCATTACGGCTATCGGATAGCGCATAAAGCAAGCCTATTTCATAACTCTTTTATTTTGCAATCTTTACCTTTGTCCAATAATCAGAAATAATTTTCTTCACATCGGCATTATATTCAAAGATTTCATCTTTCGCATAACCCACACGAGGCAGATATGCATGATTGCCATCAAATTCTCCACCTTCACTGCTTGCCTCATCTAAAACCTCTTCATTGCTAGATGCATAACCGACAAACAGTGTGTTTTTCATACTTGCTTCATAATCTAAAAGGAAATTGATATATTCATTTGCCAGTTTTGGATTTTTAGCATTCTTAGGAATGACCATGGCATCACTCCACAAGTTCGTTCCTTCCTTTGGCATATAATAGTCCATATCTTCATTTTCACTTAAGATATATGCAGCATCTCCACTATACACTAATGCCATATCTTTATTGCCATTGATCATTGCATCAATAACTTCATCCGTCACAATTTCCGGATCCATGATATCGACTGCTTTGACCAACCAATCATAAGCATCTTTCAACTCTTTTTTATCACTTGTATTCATGGAATAGCCTAAGGCTTTTAATGCCATCATAAAGGAATCACGTTCTGAGTCATACATATAGATATGACCTTTATATTTCGTATTATGGAAAATATTGAAGCCTTCTTTTTCCAAATCAGTCTTATGAACTTTCTGCTTATTATAGACAATACCAACCGTTCCCCAGAAATATGGCGCACTGTAAGTATTATCTGGATCATATTGCAAGCCTTTGACACCTTTTGCTAGATTACTCAGATTAGGAATCATAGATTTATCTAAAGGCTGCAGCTGTTTCTCCTGAATCAGACGTTCAATCATGTAATCACTTGGTACTAATACATCATAAGATTCACCGCTTTGCAGCTTCGTATACATTAATTCATTTGAATCAAAGGTATCATAAACGATTTTTACACCAAATTTCTTTTCAAATGCCGCATTGACTTCAGGATCTAAATATTCCCCCCAATTATATACCTTTAAGGTATCGCTGCCATACTTAGCAATGGCATCTTCTGGTGAAGAAGAACCAACACCGCCTTTTAAAGCAACTAACACCGAACCAATGACTAATGTAAAGCATACAGCGATGATACCAAAAACTTTATTAGAAATTGGTCTTCCCTGTTTTTGACGTTTTTCTTTCACCATTGGTACTAAATTTACAAACAGCAATGTAATGGTAATCATTATAACAATTAGGGTAGATAAAGAATTAATGCTAGGATTGATACGCTTGCTCATCGTCCATACAAGGGTTGATATATTCTTTACCCCATTGCCTGTGACAAAGTAGGAAATGATGAAGTCATCAAAGGACATGGTAAAGGCTATTAAAGCACCGGAAACAATCCCCGGCATGATTTGAGGGACAATGACCTTCCACATGGCTTTGGCTGGTGTTGCACCAAGATCCATGGCAGCCTCTGCCAGATTAGGATCAAGACTTCTCAGCTTTGGCATGACGGATAAAATGACATAAGGTGTACAAAAAGCGATATGTGCCAATAACATCGTCAAAAAGCCTTTTTCCATATGCATGGAAACATAAAATAGCATTAAGCCTACCGCCGTAACAATTTCTGGATTCATGATTGGAAGATCATTAATCTGCTGTACAACCTCACGAACGATGCGTTTGGATTTTGATAAACCAATTGCCGTAATCGTACCGACGATCGTAGAGATGAATGTCGCAATCACAGCAGTGATCAATGTATAGTAAATAGCCTCCATCATATTGCGGTCAGAGAACATTTTCTCATACCATTGCAAAGAAAAGCCATCAAAGCTGGTAAGCGAACGACTGCCATTAAAGGAAAATACCAGCATATATAAAATCGGAAAATAGAAAAATACCAAAATGAGTCCGAGTATCAAGCGGCGGGAAAACTTTTTATTGTTCACTGTACATTCCCTCCTTTTCTAGCTCTGACGGTATCATCCCCTTTATCAAGACGACGGGTGATATACATACTGATCATGATGATAACGGCCATGATCATACTGATGGCGCTACCGAAATTCCATTCGCCAACCGAGATGAATTGATTTTCTATGACATTACCAATCATCATATAACCGCCTCCACCCATCAGCTTGGGAATGACAAAGCTGGAAACAGATGGCAAGAAAACAAGCGTGATACCAGAAACTACACCAGGGAGCGATAAAGGAAACGTAATATTTTTAAAGCGCTGGAAACGATTTGCCCCCAAATCATTTGCTGCTTCTAATAATGATTTATCCATTTTAGCTAAAGAGCTTTCGATTTGCAAAATCATAAAAGGGATAAAGTTATATACCATACCTAAGACAACGGCGAAATCAGTATATAATAATTTTGTTGGTTCTAGCCCAAAGAATGCTAGGATATGATTGATTAATCCATTATCAGCCAAGATACCGATCCATGCATACGTACGCACCAACATATTGATCCACATTGGAAGCGTCACTAACAAAATCAATAAGTTCCGTTTTTTAGGCGATGCTTGAGCAATCGCATACGCAACTGGATAACCAATACATACACATAACACTGTGGTAATTAACGAGATTCGTAAGGATAGCCACAATGTCTTTAAGAAGTCCGGGTCTGTAAAAAACTTCTTAAAATTATCAAATGTGAATTGTAAAGATACAACATCATTCCCCTGCTTAGTAAACGCATATAAGACAATCAACAACATCGGAATGACGATCATAGCGACCATCCATACAATGTATGGGATCGTTAAACGCTTAAATGTCTTCATGTGTTAAAATCCCATCTTACTCATGACATGAATATCTTCCGGGAAGAATGTCAGACCCACTTCTGCACCTTCTTCGGCAATATCCGTCGTATGAATCTTAAACTCACGACCCTGTGTACTAAAGGTAACCTGATACGTACCAGCTGTGATATGATCAGGATCAAAATCATATTCCACATTTGAAATCTCTACATCACTTTCATCAGACAACTTCCAACTCTGTGCATTTGCCCATGTTTTTAAATCCGTATCTAAAGCTGCACTTTCCTTAATTTCATCCACGGTCTTAAAGAAATTAAATGCCGCAATGGCTTCATTCGCTTTAGGATTTTCCACATATTGCTGCTGCACAACAAAAACATCAATTGAGACACTGGTTCCATTGCTAGTAGCAAACGTTACCGGGTAAGTGCCAATTTCTTCTTTGATATCATATTCAATCTTTGAAATAGAAATATATTCATCTTCTTGGGTCTCCCAAGCCTGCGCATCTGCACGCGCAATAATTTCCGCATCGTTGAGATCTTTGACATCTTCGATATCCACATAGAAATCATTCGCAGATATTTTTTCACTGGCATCACTAGATGTGATATCGTGCTCCTTTGTTACCTGCATATTAACACTGACACGCGTTCCCGGAACGGTTTCCACCATAATTTCATAATGAACACCTTTAAATAATACCGATTTTACAATACCTGTCATTTTCCCATCTTCTTCTTTAACGATATCCAAATCTTCCGGACGGATGACGACATCCACCTGTTCTCTTTCTTTGAAACCAAAATCGACACAATCAAATACGATATCATCAAATTGCACCTTGTAATCTTCCAGCATCACGCCAGGAATGATATTACTTTCGCCAATAAAGTTTGCCACGTAGCGATTTTCTGGTTCATTGTAAATATCCGTAGGTGTACCAACCTGCTGAATCTCCCCATCCTTCATGACAACAATCTTGTCTGACATGGTCAAAGCCTCTTCCTGATCATGAGTGACATAAATAAAAGTAATGCCGACTTCTTGCTGAATTTTCTTTAATTCATATTGCATCTCTTTACGCAGTTTCAGATCCAAAGCACCTAATGGCTCATCCAATAACAATACTTTTGGTTCATTTACTAATGCCCGCGCAATGGCAATACGCTGTTGTTGTCCTCCTGATAATAAAGTAACATCTTTCTTCTCAAAGCCCTCCAGATTAATTAATTTCAACATCTTTAAAACTTTTTGTTCAATGACATCCTTGCTCATCTTCTTGATTTTTAAACCAAAAGCGATATTGTCATATACATTCATGTGTGGAAATAACGCATATTTTTGAAACACAGTATTGAGCTCACGTTTATAAGGAGGCAATTGGGCAATATCCTCTCCATCGAAAATCACATGGCCTTCACTAGCCTCTAAAAAACCGCCTAAAATACGTAGCAACGTCGTTTTTCCACAACCACTTGGTCCAAGCAGCGTCACAAACTCATTTTCATAAATATCTAAGTTAATTCCCTTTAAAACAAGCTGTCCGTCAAAATCTTTGACGATATTCTTAAACTGAATCAGTTTTTTCTTTTCCATTTCCATATTGCATATCTCCTTTAAAATAACGGCGGTGTTGTAATCCACAGCACTTTAGCGTCATGTTTCCCTACATTACGAAGATAATGACGATACTTCCCATGAATATAGAAGGTTTCTCCTTTTTTTACCGGATACTCCTTCTCCCCATTAACCAGAAGAATACGTCCTTCCAGTACATAACCAAATTCTTCGCCATCATGAGGATCAAAAACCATACTGGTTTTATCCGCATGGAGTTCCAGCAGAATAGGTTCCATTTCATTTTTCTGCGCATTTGGTACGATCCAATGAATACAATATTCTTCATGCTCATCAATGAAATGATCTTGTTTGCTAAAAACGACCTTCGTTTGCTTGCTTTCCTTAAAGAATGAGGCAAGATCTGTTCCCAATGCTTCTAAGATATCTTCCAGCGTTGAGACCGAAGGGGACGTCAGATTACGCTCTACTTGTGATAAAAAACCTTTTGTTAATTCACTGCGTGAAGCCAGTTCTTCTAAGGTCAGATCATTTTGGATGCGCAAAGCCTTAATTTTTGCTCCGATATCCATGCCATTCCTCCTTTTTGTCAGTTTAGTAACACTAAACTTTTTGTATTATATTTCAAACAAGTGTATTATACATGTTTTTGTTAAGATTGCAATATATTTTAAACAAAAAGTTTGATATATTAAACAAGAAATTCCATAGCACCCTATTTCGCTATAGAGACACCTTTAAAACTATAGAATTTAAATATGTTATTTTTCTTATCTCAACCTTTTCATAAGAAGATAGCATCATTTTTTAAAGAATATACATTATTCTTCCACATATATAATGGATTCTGTTTTTTTACCATTTATAATGGTATCTTAATAAGCTTATTCAATTCTATTTTATACTATATATAAATATGAAAGAGGTGTCGGTATGTTAAAGATAGGTGGTATCTTGCAAGCAAGGATGGTTCAAAAGGATATGAAACAAAAAGAATTAGCAAATCTTTTGAATGTAGATCAGCGGACAATCTCCAGTTATTGCAAGAATATCAGTTTCCCAAATCTGGAAACCTTATCAGCGATTTGTGAAATTTTGGAACTCGATTTAAATGAACTGCTGCAAATACATGCCAAAGGTAATGAAGAGCTGCTCATTCACGATGACATCGAATTATCTTTGCTGCAACATTTTCGTAAACTGCCCAATGGTAAAAAACGGGTTTTTGCCAAAAGCATGGCGCAGCTGATAACACTTTTGCATGAGGAAGAATAACTTATATAAGAACTTATAGCTTTTCCTTACGTAAAACTTTATCCATAATAAAAAGACAGTTTCTGTCTGGATAATGAAGAAATGTTAAGAAGAAGTCTTATGGATTCGTTGTTTCTTGCCATAAGACTTCTTTTCGTACGCTTCATGTAACAGAAAAACTGTCATTTTCATAAAATAGATATCTTTTTTAAATTGCTCCGTATTCTTTCCGAATTTCTTCCCCGGTTTCCCAAATCGTTTTTACCGCCCTCAAAAACTTAGCACCGCGATTTGTCAAAGCATATTCAATTTGCATCGGTTTTACATTCTTATGAATAATGGTAGAAACTAAACCAAGGGCTGTTAATTCCTGCAAACCATCACGAATCATTAAACGGTTTTCCACTTTCATGTCCAATGCAATTCGCCCAATTTCTTTTTTACAGCTGTCTAGCTGCCGCAAAAGTTCACATAAATCTTCTCGTTGTAAAATAGCTATGCCTAAAGTGTAAGCATCCTTATACGTCATTACCTTCATATGATCAGCTCCTTATGGTGCTTATCCTAGCATTATTTTCCTATTTTTGACAATGTTTTTTTATTGAAATGACAAAACTTTTTAAAACGATTACTAACTAAGCATATTCTTACAAAAACCCATCTTTTAGAACTTCACATATTTTCACGTAATTCAAACATTTTTTACCTATAGTATTTTTTTATACTTATAGACGAGCAAGGGAAACACCTTGCTTGTATGTACTCATCATTCTCCCTAATGATAATTCATACAATTTTCTATCCCCTTAAATAATCATAATGATTTAGAAATCGCCGGTCCCCCCTTAACCGGCTTTTTCTATGTCTTTTTTCATCATGCATATCATTGGGTTCTTTTGTTAATATCCCTAAAGCTTAACATCAAAAAAGCAGCTTGCTTTCTCTTTCTTGAAATGCATACACTAGCTGCTTTTTTTCTTAATTTAAACATGCTATTTCACATGCTTTTCCTATACAAGAAATTGCAGGAAATAATCAATTTGCTTCTTCCACCAATACCAATCATGGGAAACATCATAACCCCAAAAATCAATCCATACATCAATTTGCTTATCCGCATAAATCTGTTCCATATGATGTAGACTATTTTCACACTCCTGCTCCCAGGCGCCCTGACCACAGCATAAGATGACTTCAGACTGGCGATATAATTCCATATATGGATAATCTTCCTTCAGATTAGCTAAATAATCACTCGGTGAATTTTGATAAGTCAATTCATCATGATATTCATGGAAGAAGAAAGATGCATGATAAATACCGCTCATTGCCAGTACCTTATCAAATACATCCGGTCTTCTTAACATTGTGTTTAAAGCATGAAAAGCTCCCATGCTACATCCACATGTCATCATCTTATCATAGCTTTTACCACCATTATCAAAGGTACTGATTTCTTGAACACGCAAAACGAATTCATCCACGATGTAATGATACCAGCGTTCATGCAGCTCTATACGCTCTCTTGGATTTCCACCTTCATTTGACCAAGTTTCTTCATCAATACTATCCACACAGAAGAATTGAATTCTCCCTTGTTCAATAAACGCGCTTGCTGCATCAATCATACCGAAATTCTCAAAATCATAAAATCTGCCATTTTGTGCCGGAAAGACAATACATGGCTTCCCCGCATGTCCATACACCTTAAACTCCATGTCACGATTCAATTCATGGCTAAATTCCTTATAGTATGCTACCTTCATAAATTATCCCTCCTCATCGTATTATGATTTTGCAGCAGTTTTCTTAAAATGGATAAAAACGCATAGATACTTATATCATTTCGTCATATTCTTTTTATTATTATATCATAAAATACAACAATTCGTGGAATTATATATCATTTCCTATCCTAAGAATAAACAAGAGAAAACAGGCATTTGGCCTGTTGTTAGGATCTTCTTACCTTATCTGGATGATACGTATATAATTCGCTGACCGTAACAAGTTGAAATCCCTTCTCCTGCAGTTTTGGAATTAAAATGATAGCCGCTTGTGCACTTGTATCATACAAGTCATGCATCAATATAATATCTCCATCCTTCACTTGCTTTAATACTCGCTCTACAATGATCTTCGTATTGCGATCCTTCCAATCTCGTGTATCCAATGACCATGTGACGATCCGTTTGCCCTGCGCACACTGCATAACGGTATCATTTTTTGAACCATATGGCGGACGAATAACATTTGGATAGGTTCTCGTTATTCCATAAATAGATTCTTGCGTAGCTGCGATTTCCTCTTCGATATTCGCCTTGGATAAAGTTGTCAGCTGTTTATGCGAAAACGTATGATTGCCGATCTCATTTCCTTCCAACACCATGCGTTGTAACAAATTGGGAGCATTGGCAGCATTTGATCCTAAAACAAAGAAAGTCGCACTGCCATGATATTGTTTTAGTGCATCTAATATGGCGGCAGTATAGCGTTTACTAGGACCATCATCAAACGTCAAAGCAACCATCGGTTTTTGGGGATCAATATTTTTCACAGGTTCATTTAATATATCTTCATATGGTACTACCGTAGGAATCGTTTCACTGCTTAATGCGGTTTTTCCTTTTATTTTCTCATAAGGACACTCATATGTTGCTGTTGTATCAAATAATGTATGAGGTGGAAAATAAAAAACCATAGCATCCTTTTTTAGCACAAAATGCGCATAATTCTCCATCAAGGCTGCACTATGCGTCCGAAAAGCATCACGGTCACAAGCCTTTGATGCATGCTTTTGAAAATACTGTATGACGTCTGCTGAAAGCTGTGTCAAAGCATCTTCACTTAAAAAATCTTCAATCGTTAAAAAAGTGTTTTGTTTTGTATCATAAACCATGGTTTCAACGGTCTCGTTTTTTTGATACAATACCTCATAAAATAATAATTTTACTGACAAATAACGATTATCTTTTACATACGATTCATAGCTCACATTGAATTCCGGTTTCCTTGTTTCTTTCATCTTTACCGCTTGTTTAATAAAGGATGATTCATAGGAATGTATGAGTTCTTTTATTCTTTTGTTCATTTTTGGATAGGATGTTTCAGGGTATTGGACACTTTTCACATAGGCATCTTCCACTGCCAACTGCTGTTGTCGCTTACCCACTTCCTGTTGCGGATTGCTGTTTTGCGCAATCTCTTTTTGCGAGCATCCCCACAACAAAAGGCATAGGAAAGGGCATACAATTTTTCTAAGTTTCATGTTTTCTCACCTGCTCATAAAAGTATATGGAAAAAACCGCATAAAAATGCGAAAAAAATTGTAATTCCACCCATTTCGGTATATGATAATACATGGTCATAAAGGTGGAATATATATATGAGTGAAAAAGAAAAAATTATAAATATTGCGGTTATCGCGCATGTAGATGCCGGTAAATCGACATTAGTTGATGCTTTCCTGCGTCAAAGTGATGTCTTTCGCAGTAATGAAGAAGTTGTCGACTGCGTCATGGATAGCAATGATTTGGAAAGAGAACGTGGTATCACGATTTATTCTAAAAACTGCTCTGTCATTCATGACGGTGTAAAAATTAATATTGTGGATACGCCAGGCCATGCGGATTTTTCCAGTGAAGTAGAACGTATCATTAAGACCGTTGATACTGTTATCTTACTGGTTGATTCCAGTGAAGGACCTATGCCACAAACGCGATTTGTCTTAAGTAAATCCTTAGAGATGGGCTTGCGCCCGATTTTGTTGATCAATAAGATTGATAAAAAAGACGCTCGTCCTCAAGAAGTTGTCGATGAAGTATACGAACTGTTCTTGGACTTAAATGCCAGCGATGAACAATTGGACTTCCCAATCCTGTATGGGATTGCGAAACAAGGTATTGTTCAATATGATTTGGATACCCCTAGTGATTCTATTGAGCCATTATTCAAAACGATTTTAAAACATTGTGATGTTTATCCAGATCTGGATGATGAACCATTACAGATGCAAGTATCTGCTTTAGCTTATGATGAATATATCGGACGTTTAGGTATCGGACGTATTTACCAAGGTGTATTAAAACCACAGACACAATATGTGGTATGTGATTCCTTTGGACATGAACGTACCAATACAACAAGTCAGATTTTCGTATATCGTGGCTTAAGCCGTGTTTCCGTTGAAGAAGCGCATAGCGGTGATATCGTTGTTATTGCCGGTATTGCGGATATTTCCATCGGTGAGACCTTATGTGAAAAAGATCATGTGATGCCATTGGAAAGCATTCATGTGGAAGAGCCAACCTTAAGTATGAACTTTATTGTCAATAAATCTCCATTCGCAGGACAAAGCGGTAAGTTTGTTACTTCCCGTAATTTAAAAGAACGTTTAGAAAAAGAACTAGAAGTAAACGTTGGTTTAAAAGTAGAGCCTACAGACAGTGGTGATTGCTTTAAAGTCAGCGGGCGCGGAGAATTACATATTTCTGTCTTATTAGAACAGATGCGCCGTGAGGGCTATGAAGTCGCTGTATCAAAACCAGAAGTCATTCTGCATAAAGATGAAAATGGGAAAACGGTAGAACCCGTGGAAGAAGTTGTCGCTATTGCCCCGGAAGAATATAGTGGAACCATTATTAATAAATTGAACCTAAGAAAAGGCACAATGGTGGATATGGTTGAAGAAAATGGCTATGTCCGTATTACTTATGAAGCACCTACACGCGGCTTATTAGGTTATCGCAGTGAATTTATTAACGATACACGTGGAGAAGGTACTTTAGTACGCCGTATCAAAGGTTACACACCATATAAAGGTGAAATCACCCAACGTGCAAACGGTGCTATGATTTCAACCGATACCGGTGGTGCCATGACGTATGCCTTATGGAATTTGCAAGAACGCGGAACCCTCTTTATTTCACCACAGACGGAAGTGTATGAAGGTATGATCATTGGTGAATCCGCACGTAATGTTGATATGGATGTAAATCCTTTGAAAAATAAAAAACTAACCGCTATTCGTTCCTCTGGCAACGATGAAGCAATGCGTTTGACTCCGCCAAGAGAAATGACATTAGAAGAAGCATTAGAATGGATCAATGATGATGAATTAGTAGAAATCACACCAGACTGTATCCGTCTACGTAAAAAAGGCTTAAAGCCGCATGAACGCCGCCAATACTATCGTGATCGTATGGCTGCTGAAGAAAACTTATAAAAATAAAAACCCCAAACGGGACATGAGGATGCATTTGCTTATCCCAATAAATGTTGATGCATACCTTCTCAGATGGGGTTTTTCTTAATCCTTTTTATCAAAGCTTTGCGATAAAACAGCTCTTGCATACGTTTGCTTCCTCAAAGAAAGTAGGCGATAGTCATTAAACTACCGCCCCTTATCAAACCGTACGTGCCCTACTAAGGCATACGGCTTACCAATATGCTTATTTATGTTATCCACTATATCGTAGATTCACTCCTGAATTTACGATTTTCTTTATTCTTTCCTGTGTGTAGTATTTGATTCCCTGTTCTTTTAATTTATTGATATATTTTTCTTTTCTGACTTTGTTCTTTTCCTGTTGTTTGTTCACATACACATCTATTGTATAGCTTGGATACATATCCTTGTAATAATGCCATGCCGCGGGTATCAATCCTATCTTACAGAAGAATTCGATATTCCAGACTCCTATTTTCGCAAATCCTTT